>NVXG01000037.1 GCA_002733805.1 Robiginitomaculum sp.
AAGGGTCGTAGCGGTTCAGACAGGACGGCCGTTCTTTTGTCCATTCCTATTTTGCCCCAATTCCTCCCTTATTTTGCTAGGGTTTTTCCGGTTGCATCGACTGCGATAGTGGGAAGTTTGTACCAGAAGCACGTTCCCTTGCCCTCAGTGCTGGTTACACCGATTTCACCGCCCATCAGTTCAACCAGTTGCTTGCAAATCGCCAAGCCCAGACCCGTTCCACCAAATTTGCGGGTTACTGTATTATCAGCTTGGTTAAAGCGTTTGAATATCAATTGCAAGGCAGATTCGGGCATGCCGATTCCAGTATCGGTAACTTTGGTTATCGCCCAAACACCACCAGATTTGCCAGTTGGGGCTTCACAAAACTCTGTTGTAACCGTTATTAAGCCCTGATTGGTAAATTTGATCGCATTGCCAACCAGATTTGAAGAAATTTGCCGCAATCGTGTCGGATCGCCCAGACAATATTGTGGAAAATCATCAGCAACATGAGCTTGTAGTTCCAAGCCTTTTTCCAAGGCTGCCATAGCAAAGGAAGAGCGAAAATCTTTTGTCAATTGCCGAATATCAACGGGCAGCAAGTCCAATTGCATGGAACCATATTCAAATTTGCTGAAATCAAGAATATCGTTGATCAGTTTCAGCAACATATCAGCAGAATGCATGGCTACGTCGATGTCTTCGGTCTGTTCCTGCGTTAACTCTGAAAGTTTTACAGCGTGTAACATGCCAACCACTCCGTTAAGCGGTGTCCGCAACTCATGGCTCATGGTGGCCAGGAAATTGGTTTTGGCCTGTTCGGCCGCCTGGGCATCCAGCGTGGCCTTGTTGGCTATTATGGCCACCGCCTCGGATTTTTGCCGTTCTTGAACCAGTTGCTCTTCACGCTGTTTGAATGAAATAATTACCCCGAGAGCTTGTGCAAATTCACCAAGAAATTCTTCGTGGTTCGGGTCACGCTTGGTTCCATGCTCCAGATACACGACCAAAACACCGATGAGTTCACCACCAACCAGTATGGGTACATTATAGTGTCCGTGTGGTGCCATCCCCTCAAAACTGACCTCATGACGATGATCAATACATTGTGCAAAAACGAGTTTTTTAGTTTGCGCAGCCCGACCGCACAAACAGTGTCCAAAACATACCTTCTTGCACAAGCGTTCAATATCCTGGCCCAAGTGAAAACTGGCAACCAGATTCAGTTCCCTAGAGTTGTTGTCAGCCAAGAATACGCCGCCTTTTGAAAGGATTTTCAAAAAAGGCGCTTCAAATAAAATCGCTAGGCCCTGATTTAATATTACGGGAAGTGATTGCTGGTTGCGGTCCAAGTCATACAAGCGATTCAGAAACTCAATACTGCGGATTTTTGATTCTAATCGTGACTGATTGGCGGATGCTTCAAGGATGCTGGTTACATCGGTTCGAATCGCGATGTATTTGACGATCTGCCCGGATTGATTTTTGACTGGTGCGATTAGGGTTTTAACCCAATAATACGAACCATCTTTGGCTTTGTTTTTGATGGTGCCACGCCAAATTTTACCTGCTTGGATGGTTTTCCACATTCGCTTGTAGAACGAGTCTGGATGAAATCCTGATCGTAATAACGAATGCGGTGCCCCGATCAGTTCTTCGCGGCTATATTTCGATATGCGAATGAAATTGTCATTCACATAGGTGATATTTCCTTCAAGGTCACTTTCAGCAATGATCGAATGCCAGTTGGAGACTTGTGCAATGTACTTTTTGGCCAAAGGTGTGGGCTCAAGTGTATGGGTGTCTTCTGTCGGCTCTATGGCCACATCAGGTCGTGTTGTTGACGGAACAATTGGCGGCTCCTCAAGAACCTTGTTTAGCCTCTGCTGCAAGCGCTGGAGCTCATCCATAAACTAAATATACTCCCACAACCCAGCGCCACCTAAGGTAGTGAAAATTGGTTTCTGAAAGATAAACGATAGCAGTGCTGAGGTGGAAAATCAGTGAAATCGATAGCCTGTTAAACCAAACGGCTTTGTTTTATCGCAGCTTCAATAAAACTGGCAAAGAGCGGGTGTGGATCAAATGGGCGAGATTTTAATTCAGGGTGGTATTGCACACCGATAAACCAAGGGTGGTCTGGAATTTCCATAATTTCAGGTAACAAACCATCTGGTGATTTGCCCGAGAATAGAATGCCAAACGGCTCCAAAATGGACTCCAACCGAGCATCCACTTCATACCGATGCCGGTGCCGTTCTTCGATGTTGGTGGCCCCATAAATCGCAGCAACCTTTGAGCCTTTGGCAAGTACCGCAGGATAGGCACCCAGACGCATGGTACCCCCCATACCATCCTGATCGCTCCGGCTTTCTTTGGTATTGCCCTTGATCCATTCGGTCATCAAGCCAACAACCGGCGTTCCCTGGTCGTTGTTTTCGCTCGAAACAGCATCTGAAATACCAGCCAGATTTCGGGCCGCCTCAATCACTGCCATTTGCATGCCGTAACAAATTCCAAAATATGGAATTTTGCGTTCTCTGGCATATTTGGCTGCACAAATCTTTCCCTCGGCACCGCGTTCCCCGAACCCGCCCGGCACCAAAATCCCGTGGACTCCATCCAACGCCGAAAGCGCCTGATCTTCTGTTTCAAAGCTCTCGCTTTCAATCCATTTGATATTTACTTTTACCGTATTGGCAATGCCGCCATGAACCAAAGCCTCCATCAAGGATTTATAGGCGTCTGGCAGCACCGTGTACTTGCCCACCACAGCAATGGTTACCTGACCATCCGGGTGGTTTACCCGGCGGGATATTTCCTGCCAACGAGATGCGTCAAGTTCGGGCGCGTCTTCAATGCCAAAATGTTTCAGTACAATGTTGTCCAGACCCTGATCGTGATAGGCCAAGGGAACATCGTATATGGAACTGGCATCATAAGCCGGGATCACCGCCTCTTCGCTGACATTACAAAACAACCCAATTTTCTTGCGGTCACTTTCTGGCAACTCGTATTCACTTCGGCATAGCAACACATCGGGTTGGATGCCGATGGAGCGCAACTCTTTGACAGAGTGTTGTGTTGGCTTGGTTTTTAACTCACCGGCAACCTTGATGTAGGGCAATAAAGTCACGTGCAAATAGAGGGTATTGTGTCGGCCAATCTTTAAGCCAACCTGCCGAATAGCTTCGAAAAAGGGCAATGCCTCGATATCACCGACGGTTCCGCCGATTTCGCACAGCACAAAGTCAACATTGCCCGCATCTGACAGCACAAAATCCCTGATTTTGTCGGTGACATGCGGGACTACTTGCACGGTTGCGCCTAAGTAATCGCCCCGGCGTTCGGCTTCGATGATTTGCTGGTAAATTCGGCCGGTCGTAACATTATCGCCCTGACAGGCAGCCACGCCAGTAAAGCGCTCATAATGCCCCAGATCGAGATCGGTTTCAGCCCCGTCATCGGTTACAAACACTTCCCCATGTTGATAGGGCGACATGGTTCCTGGATCCACATTCAAATAAGGATCGAGTTTTCGCAGACGTACAGAATACCCGCGCGCTTGCAACAGGGCACCAAGTGCGGCGGACGCTAAGCCTTTTCCAAGAGAAGAGACCACGCCGCCAGTTATGAAAATATACCGGGACATGGGAGAACACTCTATCGTAGATTCGGCTCAGATGAAAAGAGGAACCTGATCACAAGTTATTCTGGTTCGGAGTTTTCCACAGGTTTTTCAGGCTCTGGCTCAACTGCGATCACCGAAGACACCGGCACTGGTTCTTGGCCGATGATTTCACTATCCACGCTATCCTTGCCCCAATTGGGCACAACGGTAAGCAGGATTGACATGACGAAAAAGCCAGCACCAAGAAACCCGGTGGCGCGGGTCAATAAATTGGTCGCAGCTCGACCGGACATCAATCCACCTGGGCCTCCACCGCCGATACCCAAGGCACCGCCTTCTGAGCGCTGTAATAAAACAGCAATCACCAGTGCAACACTGATCAAAAAATGGATGGTCAACAGAACTGAAGTCATGAGGGCTCTCGGTAAAAACAGGGTGTGAAGTGATCGCTAATCAGCGAAGCGGCTTCTAATAACTCATGCTTGCGCAGAATGGAAGCCGCTAATCATCTGTTGTTGCAGTTTGGTCCGTAGAGCATTTATCGTATTTTGCACTTCTGTGGAGTCAGCGCCAACGTCTTCCCCGCCTGCAAAGGCTGTAAAGGCGCCAAGCGCCAGTTCACGTACCAGCTTGAATTGTTTTTCGTTTTGCTCTTCAGGGTCCAGCAGGTCCGTTGTGATTTCTGTCAGCGCACCAGCTAATTCAACAGCGTCAGGCGCACCATGTCCACGCAATCTACGTCGTAATTCTCTGGCAACAGCATCAATTTCTTCCATATCCAGCGCTTCGCCAACAATTGGATCATCAATTTTTACCTGCATTGAAATAACAATTTTCATGGCCAGTTTGCGAATTCGTTCCTTGGTTACTTTTGTTTTGGTCGCCAAAATTTCCTCTGCAATTGCCTGCTCAGAAATTGGACTGCCTTCGGTGACAGCTTTTAGGGTATTGGGCGGCGCAAAGGGTGTGATGCTGCCTTTCTGACGCTCACTATCATTTCGTCTGTCGGGGCCGACATAATCACTCGTGACCACAAAGTCTTTGCGATTGGCAATTAAAATTTTCAATCGGTTTTTTATTTGGCTCGTTGAAAAGGGTCGAAGCAAGATATCATCAATCCCGCAATCGACCAGATTTTGAAGGTGCTCGGTCTCGCGTCCCCAACTGGTGCTGATAGTCACAACAAAGGGGTTGTCTCCAACTTCTCCAATCCTGATTTTACGCATCAAATCACCTACGGCTCCGCCAGCATCGTGGGTTTCAGCAATGATTAAATTAAAATCGTGGGTGGAGACCGCTTCAGAAAATTTCGCAAAATCGGTAATCATGTCAATATTGGTGAAACCAATCTCGACCAAAGACGCTCGGGTAACCATCAAATTATGTCGGGCCGGATCGAACAGGCAAACGCGGGCATCCTCATAGTTCATTGAAAATTACCTAGTTAACCGTCCGACACGGATCGGTACAAGTACTAACCAATACGTCAAAATCCTTACCAAGCCTTTACAATCACCAGTTGATATTGATGTGATTAATCGCCACGAATCTTCGTTGTTTTCACATGGATGACAGGACGGTTGGCTGTCGCTACTATGCCCTTCTGTTTTTCCTCGGGGGTCGCGTAAATCAATGGTAAAATACTCAGACAAGCTCGCACATAAAAATTTGTTTGCAGCCCTTTTGCGGGCAAAATCCAGATACGGGGCCAAAACTGATGCTTTGTTGGATGCTGATGACAAGGCATATACCTATGCCGACCTCATTCGTGCTTCTTTTGCCATCGGCAGCGTATTAAGGCGTCACACCAAATCTGGCGAAAAAGTGGGCATCATGATGCCCACTGGTGCCGGAGCCATGATCGCGTTTTTTGCTGTTCTAGCCATTGGTCGAATTCCGGCCATGATGAATTTTACAGCAGGAACCCGAACCTTGAAGCTGGCTTGCAAGGCCACCGAAATCAAATCGATTATAACCGCACACCGATTTATCAAGCTGGCTGAACTGGGTGACTTGGTCGACTCGCTGAATGACACCACCAGTTTCTTATATCTTGAAGACCTACGCGAAGAAATGAACGTTCTCGATAAAGCTGTCGCAGTTCTGGGACCGATTTTCCCGTGGGCATTTCGGTCTCATGCCGATTGGTCAGAACCTGGGGTAATCCTGTTTACCTCCGGTACGGAAGGTGATCCAAAAGGGGTCGTATTATCCCACGCAAACGTGGTTGGAAATGTGGAGCAAATCAGATCACATATCGATTTGCGGACCGATGATATTGTATTTAATCCATTGCCGACCTTTCATTGTTTTGGCCTGACTGGCGGTGCCTTGCTCCCCTTGTTTAGCGGGATGAAGGCGGTGCTATACCCTTCACCGCTACACACAAAAACCATACCAGAACGCGTACGGATCACCGGAGCCACCGTATTGTTTGCCACAGATACATTTGTCAGTCGGTATGCGCGAGCGGGCAATCAGGGGGATCTGGACACTTTGCGCTTTGCGGTTTGCGGCGCCGAGCGGGTTCGCGATGAAACCCGTTCTATGATCCGTAAAAAATTCAATTTTCCGATCCTGGAAGGATATGGCGCGACCGAGGCATCACCGGTGATTGCGGTGAATCAACCAGAAGACAATCGCCATGGTACCGTTGGCAAACTGCTACCCGGTATGGAAGCGCGGCTTGATCCTGTGCAGGGGATCAAGAAAGGCGGACGGTTGTTCGTTCGCGGTGTGAATGTGATGAGCGGCTATTTGCGGCCCAGTGCGCCCGGAGTTATCGAACCACCCAAAGACGGTTGGCATGACACGGGCGATATTGTTGAGATCGATGATGAAGGATATGTATCGATTAAAGGCCGGGCCAAACGATTTGCCAAAATCGCTGGCGAAATGGTTTCATTGGCCGTGGTCGAAAACTGCGCCAAAGCCGTTTGGCCCGACAATGAGCATGTCGCCACAACCCGCCCGGATAAGAGAAAGGGCGAAACCGTTATTTTGACCAGCGATTGTCCGGATGCAAACCGGTCCGAACTATTAGCTTGGGCGCAATCGCATGGGGTTCCTGAACTAGCAGTCCCCAGAAAAATTGAATTGATGAATCCGATCCCGGTGCTGGGCACTGGCAAAGTCGATTATGTTGCCGTTGAAAAGCACCTTGAGGACTTGGGTTACTAATCGCCCTCGCGGCCTTCAAAGCTACATATGCAAGCCGCGATCATACGCGTTCAATACGCTTTCGTGCATCATTTCGCTTAAGGTTGGATGGGCGAATACGGTTTCCATCAATTCGGCTTCAGTGGTTTCCAACACACGGCCAATGACAAAGCCCTGTATGAGTTCGGTCACTTCCGAACCAACCAGATGCGCCCCCAGAAGCTCGCCGGTCTTGGCATCAAAGATGGTTTTGATCAGACCGTCCGCGTCTCCCATGGCAATGGCCTTGCCGTTACCAATAAAGGGAAAACGTCCAATGCGGGTTTTGTATCCGGCTGCTTTGGCCGCCGCTTCGGTCATCCCGACCGATGCGATTTGTGGCCGACAATAGGTGCAGCCGGGGATGTTGGCGTGATCCAGCGGATGCGGGCTTTTCTCGGCAATTTTCTCAACACAGATAATGCCTTCATGGCTGGCTTTGTGGGCGAGCCATGGCGGTGCGGTGATGTCACCAATTGCGTATAAACCAGCAATATTTGTTTTGGAAAAGTCATCAACGGTTACATGGCCGCGATCCAGCTTCACACCTAATTCGTTCAAGCCAATGCCATCAGTATTGGCTTCAATTCCGATAGCCAGAATTATCCGTTCAATTTCAATTTTTTCTGATTTACCACCTTTGGTTTCCAGCTCTGCAATCACGCCTTTGCCAGTTTTTGTGACTTTTTTAACCTGAGTATCGGTTCGAATATCCATGCCTTGGGCGGTAAATGATTTATGGGCAAACGAGCTGATGTCGGTGTCTTCAACTGGCAGGATGCGGTCCAGCATTTCAACCACTGTGACTTTGCAGCCAAAGGCTTGGTAGAAGCTGGCAAATTCAATGCCGATCGCGCCAGAACCGATAACCAATAATGATTTTGGCATGGTGTCTGGAACCATGGCTTCTTTCGCGGTCCAGATGAATTTTCCATCCGGCTCCAATCCCAATGCGGGTATGGTTCTGGCCCGCGCCCCGGTTGCTAGGATCACATTTTTGGCTTGATAGCTGCTTTCCTTGCCTTTCTTGTCCTTGACGACAACCAACGGTGCGCCTTTTCCCTTTGTTAAACGCCCTTCCCCGTCGATTACTTCGACTTTGTTTTTCTTAAGCAGGAATTTAACACCTTGCGACAATTGTCCGGCCACATCGCGTGATCGTTTAACGATTTTTTGCAGATCAAATTTTGGTTCCACGCAGGAAATACCAAATTGTTCGGCGTGCTGCATCATCTCGAAAACTTCCGCCGATCGCAACAGGGCTTTGGTTGGGATGCACCCCCAGTTCAAACAGACACCGCCAATATGCTCGCGTTCGATCACTACGGTTTTTAACCCAAGTTGTGCGGCGCGGATGGCGGCGACATAACCGCCCGGACCTGAACCCAGGATAATCAAATCAAAATTTGTATTGGTCATGTCTCTGATCCTATATCAAATGGAGGCGCGGGTGTTGGGCGACCGTCATCATCCAACGCAACCATTACAAATTCACCCACGGTGGCTTTGCGGCGTTGGCCGGTGGTGAGATCCTCGGCAAACAATTGAACGGCAATCCGCATGGATGTCCTGCCCACTCGTTTTACCTTGGCGGTGATCTCGATCATCTCACCTATGTGAATGTTGGTGGTGAAATTAATTTCTTTCAAGGCAGCCATCACTACCGAACAACGTGCGTGGCGACTGGCCGCTACAAATGCTGCTTTTTCCATCAATTGCAAAGCATGGCCGCCGAACAGAAAGCCCCGGTGGTCGGTATCGCCCGGAAATACCAGTTCCACATTACGGGTCAGGTTTGCCGGTTCCTGTTGGTAATCCGGCACCGGGGGGAGCGGTTTCTTGTTAGTTTTTCGATCGGTTGCCACCATGGTAAATTCGCCATGGGTAGTCAGGCGGCGGGTGCCGTCCAGCAAGTTCTCGGCAGTCAAATCTACCCGCACCGCCAGAGAGGAGCGCCCGACGCTGCGGATGGTTCCGGTAATATCAACCAACTCGCCGACCAGTACCGGAGCCTTAAAATCAGTGCGCTCAACGGCTGCTGTCACAAACCCGCGCCGGGCAAATCGTGCGGCGGTTAAAAACGCAACCTTGTCCATCATGGCCAAGGCAGCGCCGCCAAACATATTGCCCTGATGGTTGGTTTGATCCGGAAAGACCAGATCAATCAGGCGCACCATTTGAGCTGACCCGCTCAACCGGCAAAAAAGACGTGGCTTAGCCCGTCAATTATCAATTGCATGGAAAGCGCCGCCAAAATCACCCCGAATACTCGGGTGATCAATGCGCCAAAGGTATGGCCGAGTTTACGCAATAACCATGGCGCAATCAGTAGCAGGGTCAACGCAATCAACATATTGGCAGCCATCGCACCGACAATGACCGCTTTGGATGTGACATCGTGGGCCTGTGACATGAAAATCATCATGGCGGCGATTGAGCCAGGTCCGCCCAACAATGGAATGGCCAGTGGAAAAACGGAAATATCTTCCGGGCCATCATCGTCTTCGAGCATGGCTTCGGCCCGTGTTTCACGGCGCGCCTGGCGTTTTTCGAACAGCATTTCAAGAGACATCAGCAGTAGCATCAAGCCACCGGCAATCCGAAATGCATCAAGTGATACGCCCATACGACTGAGCAGCCATTCCCCACCAAATGCAAAGGACAACAGCAAAAGGGACGCGTAAAACGTTCCCTTGATGGCCATGGTCCGGTTATGCGCGGCGGGTTGTCCGGCAGTCATGGTTGCAAAAATTGGGGCAACACCAAGGGCGTCAATTACCACAAACAGGGTAACAAAAGCGGTCAAAAATAAGTCAAGCATCGCAGTGTCCATTTCAAATATGATCCTTCTGCTTGCTCTGTAATCGACCGACTGGGGTTTGGGCAATGCCCCAACAGATCATGTTAGCTATGCACAATTGCAGTGTCGGTATTTGAAGCGGAACCGTGCTCATAACAGCATCAATCCTGGGTTTTCAATCATCGCCTTGAATGCCGCTAAAAAGCGCGCGCCAACCGAGCCATCCACCACCCGATGATCGCAGGTCAGGGTTACGCTCATGACGGTTGCAATGGCCAAAGCACCATCATTGACTACCGGGCGCTGCTCGCCAGCCCCGACCGAAAGGATGCAGCCCTGTGGCTCGTTAATGATTGAGGCGAATGACTTGATGCCCATCATGCCCAGATTGGAAACGGTAAAGGTTCCTCCCTGATATTCTTCCGGCATTAGTTTTCTGATTCTGGCCCGGCCGGCCATGTCTTTGGTTTCAGCCGAAATGGTCGCCAGCCCCTTGGTTTGTGCAGCCCGGATCACCGGGGTAATCAATCCACCATCAATTGCCACGGCGATGGCAACATCCGCATTGTGCCAAAGTTTCAAACCTTCTGGCGTATAACTCGCATTGGCCTCTGGAACCTTTTTCAAGGCCAAGGCCACGGCCCGAACTACAAAATCATTCACCGATATTTTGATGCCATCATCCGCTGCCTCCAGATTTATGGCTTTGCGGGTGGCCAGCAAAGCGTCAATCCGACAATCAATGTTCAACGGAAAATGTGGTACATCGCGAAACGATGCAGTCATTCGAGACGCAATGGTTTTACGCATGCCATCTAGGGCAATGAGATCAAATCCATCGGATTGAATTTGGGTGTCAGCTGGAGCGGTCATTGTCGCGCCGCTGGCCATTGCGGCGGCAATATCGCGTTTTACCACACGGCCACCGGTGCCAGTGCCGGTGATTTTTGATAAATCCAGATTTTCCTGCGCGGCCATTCGGCGGGCCAAAGGCGAGGCTTTGATCCGTTGGTCGCCAGATGTTTGTGGTGGCTTAGCAGCTGAAGCCGGGCTTGCCGGTATTGGTGCTTTGGTTGGGGCAACTGGTTCGGGGTTGGCTGCGATGGGTGTAGCTTGCAGAGCAGCCGGGCGATCCGTAATGGCCGACATATCCTCGCCCTCTTCCAGCAAGATGGCAATTACCGTGTTGACCTTGACGTTTTCCGTGCCGCCTTGGACCAGTATTTTGGCAATGACACCTTCCTCAATGGTTTCGATTTCCATCGAGGCTTTATCGGTTTCAATTTCAGCCAGAATGTCGCCAGAAGAGACGGTGTCGCCTTCCTTGATCATCCATTTGGCTAATATGCCCTCTTCCATGGTCGGGCTTAAGGCAGGCATCAGAATATCAATCGGCATTTCTGTTTCCTATGCAAGATGGGCCAGTTTAGCGGCATTTTCTTCCCAATTTTGACCGTCAAAATTTTCAATGTGGATTTGATCGAACGAACTTTGATCAACGCAATTGAGGTTGATTGAAATGCCGTTCGGGTTTGATCGGGGAATGTAATATGATTTTACACCACAATTGAGGCAAAACAGGTGCTGGGCAACTTTGGTGTTGAACTGATATTTTTGTAAGACTTCGCGTCCTGTTTTCAACGAAAAATGATCCGTAAGGACGATAAAGTGCAAAAAGCCGGTCATGGCGCAGATGCTGCAATTGCAGCGCTGTACCGAAATTCGGCTCGGCGCAACAAAGGTGTAGGTAACCGCACCGCAATGGCAACCGCCTTGATGGGTGCGATCAGCATTAGACATAACAAACTTCACGCACAGCTTGGGCAATTCGTTCAGGGTTTGGCATGGACAGGCTTTCCAGATTGGCCGCATAGGCCAATGGGGTTTCGACCTGATGCACTCTCTTGGGCGGTGCATCGAGATAATCAAATGCACCCTCAGTTACCATGGCCGCAATTTCGGCCCCGATGCCCATCCGGCCCCAACTTTCCTCGACCGTTACCAGTCGATTGGTTTTGCGAACCGATGCCAATATGGTTTCCTCATCCAGTGGACGAATGGTTCGAAGATCAATCACCTCGACCGAAATTCCCTCTTGGGCCAAGATCTCGGCAGCTTGCAATGAAAAACCAACCATTCTCGAATGGGCGGTAATGGTCGCATCGGTGCCTTCACGTCGAACCAAGGCTTGCCCAATGGGTACCAGCCAGTCTTCAACATCTGGCACATCGAAAGTTTCGCCATACATTAGCTCATGTTCCAAAAACACCACGGGATTGGGGTCGCGAATGGCGGATTTCAACAGGCCCTTGGCATCAGCCGCATCATATGGCGCAACCACTTTTAACCCAGGTACATGGCCATACCATGGGGCGTAATCTTGACTGTGTTGTGCACCAACCCGGCTCGCCGCGCCATTTGGCCCACGAAACACGATCGGACAGGCCATTTGGCCGCCGGACATATATCTGGTTTTTGCAGCAGAATTGATAATATGATCAATCGCTTGCATGGCAAAATTAAAGGTCATGAATTCTACAATCGGGCGCAATCCGGTAAACGCCGCACCGACTGCCAGTCCGGCAAACCCGTGTTCGGTAATCGGTGTATCAATCACCCGGCGCGATCCGAATTCTTCCAGCATTTCCCGGCTGACCTTGTAAGCACCTTGATATTGGGCGACTTCTTCACCGATCAGGAACACATCTTCATCGCGGCGCATTTCTTCGGCCATGGCATCGCGTAACGCGTCGCGAATGGTTGTTTCAATCATTTTGGTACCTTCAGGCACTTCCATTGGAACAACGGGTTCAAATGCGGGCGGGCTTGTAGGGGCTTCTGGCGTTGTGGCAGGTGCATCGGCTGCGTCTGATTTTGAGGGTTCTGGCTGTTGCGCTGGAGCCGTTGCAGTCGGTACCGCGTCCGCGTCATCACCATCTTCAAGTAATACGGCAATCACGGTGTTGACTGCAACGTTCTCGGATCCGGCTGCGACCAATAATTTACCCATAATTCCATCATCAACGGATTCGATTTCCATCGTCGCCTTGTCGGTTTCAATTTCGGCCAGAATATCGCCGGACTGGATGGCATCACCCTCGGCAACCAGCCATTTGGTCAAGCTGCCCTCTTCCATGGTCGGGCTTAAAGCCGGCATCAGGATTTCAATGGCCATTAGTTCTGTTCCTCAACTTTATAAAACCGCATCATGCCAAAACATCGGTGTATAATTCAGATGGGTCTGGTTCCGGACTATCTTTGGCAAAATCGGCAGCATCATTGACGATCGCCTTGATCTCCTTGTCGATCTCTTTCAACGCAGTTTCATCAGAAAATCCTGCTTCCAAAATCGTCTGTTTGAGTTGTTCAATCGGATCGCTCTGGGCGCGCACTGCATTTACCTCTTCCCGGGTTCGGTACTTTGCCGGGTCAGACATAGAATGGCCGCGATACCGGTAGGTTTTCATCTCTAAAATGATTGGCCCTTTGCCCGCCCGCGCATGGGCCACGGCCATATCTGCGGCTTCCTTGACTGCCAATACGTCCATTCCATCGACTTCCACGCCGGGGATACCAAAGCTGGCCCCGCGTTTGTGCAAATGCGTTTCCGACGATGAGCGCGCAATGGCGGTTCCCATGGCGTAATGATTATTTTCAATCACGTAGATAACCGGCAAATCCCACAGTTTTGCCATGTTGAAGCTCTCATAGACTTGGCCCTGATTGGCCGCGCCATCGCCAAAATAAGCCAAGCTGACCCGGTCATTGCCCCGATAGGTATTTGCAAAGGCCAAGCCGGTGCCCAAAGAAACTTGCGCGCCAACAATGCCGTGGCCGCCATAGAAATTCTTCTCGGTGGAGAACATGTGCATGCTGCCACCTTTGCCTTTGGAATAGCCGCCCGCGCGCCCGGTCAGTTCGGCCATAACCCCGCGTGGCTCCATGCCAAGGGTCAACATATGACCATGATCCCGATATCCGGTAATGACCTGATCGCCATCCCCGATGGCAGCCTGCATCCCGACAACCACAGCTTCCTGTCCGATATATAGATGGCAAAACCCGGCGATTAGTCCCATGCCATAAAGCTGGCCAGCTTTTTCTTCAAATCGCCTGATCTGCAACATTTCACGGTAATAGTGCAGCAATTCAGCCGAATCATAATTGCTGACGTTTTTTTTCTTCTTGGGTGTTTTTTTGGATTTGGGGTTCGATCCAGACATAGTTCACATATGAACCTGTTTTGTTGCTGATATCAGGGTGTACCCAATAGCTTGCCGGTCGTCCACCGCAATTTAAGGTCTGTCTAGCCTGTAAAGGGAGCCAACCGGATTATTCTGTCATCTGGATGTACATAGCCCAGCTTGGCGCGAATCCGTTCGTCCAGATAATCCTCATCCAGTGATTCCAGTCGTAACATCCGGTTTTGGGCCAGCAATTGATCGTGGTGCCGAATTAGTCCGGCTAATTCTGATTTGGCTTCGATTTCCATTTGTTGATAGGCGATCCACTTCAGCACGCTCTGATCACCGCTTAGCGCGTGATAGCTGAAGTACATAATCATAATCGCTATGCCGAAACTCGGCATGAATCGCTTAAACTGCGACATTTTCACCCAAAATCGCGTCGCGTTCTGCGCTTACGCTTTTATGCTTCGGTATTCTACCGAGCTGTTTTTTGAAAGTATCAGGGCAATGGGTAAACATCAGGTTAGGAATTTTTAATATTGTATCTGTTTTGGATGCAATGAACGCCCTAACTGATTGGAATTCCAGTTTACATTTGTGGTTTTGTTTCATTACATCTGATGCTCAAAGCGCCCGGGGCAATTGACCCCGAACTTACAGGCGTTACAGTGTAATCAAACGAATTCGCGCCAATTTTTCGGTGCATCATAGGGGAATAAATTCATGAAAAAACTATTGATGGGCGTTGCGGCTCTAGCCTTGGTCGGTTGCAGTCAACAGACGGCGCAAACCGGACACGAAACGGGCGCGAAAGGCGCACCAACCATTGCAGAAGCACAGGCCTTTATCGCAGATGCTGAAAAACAACTGATTGAAATGAACGAGTACGGTTCGCGCGTGTTTTGGGTCAATGCCAACTTCATCACAGATGATACAGATTGGCTGGCCACCAAAGCAGGCGCAGATTTCACCAAATTGGGCGTCAATCTGGCCAATAGCGCCAAGCGTTTTAATGATCTGGAACTGCCGCCTGAATTGGCCCGGAAAATGAAATTCCTGAAAATCGGGTTGACCCTGCCCGCTCCGTCAAGAGAAGGCGCAGCAGAAGAGCTTAGCGAAATCTCAACCTGGCTTGGCTCGACCTATGCCAAGGGTGAGATCGAGATGGACGGCCAGATGGTTCCGCGCAATGACCTTGAGGAGTTGATGGGAACGGTTCGCGACCCGGAAATCCTACAAGAAATGTGGACCAAGTGGCGCGAAGTCTCCGTACCCATGGGACCCAAATACCAACGATTGGTCGAAATCGGTAATGAGGGCGCACAAGAGCTTGGCTTTAAGGATTTGGGCGAGCTGTGGCTGTCCGGCTATGACATGGAACCGGCTGAAATGGCGGCGGAAGTCGATCGGCTTTGGGGACAGGTCAAACCGCTTTATGACCAGTTGCATTGCTATGTTCGGGCTGGTTTGTCCGAAGAATATGGTGAAGACATACAAGCCAAAGATGGCCCGATCCGGGCTGATTTGCTGGGCAATATGTGGGCGCAAACCTGGGGTGAAATTTATCCATTGGTGGCGCCCAAAGGTACCGGCGATGTTGGCTATGATGTAACCGAACTGCTCAAGGAAAAAGAGTACACGCCGATCAAAATGGTTGAGACTGCCGAGGGATTTTTCTCCTCGCTGGGCTTAGACCCCCTGCCCGATACCTTCTGGTCACGTTCCTTGTTCACCAAACCAAGAGACCGTGATGTAGTTTGTCATGCATCGGCTTGGGATTTGGATGGGGCGGACGATATCCGCATCAAAATGTGTACCAAAATTAATGCCGGGGACTTCAAGACCGTCCACCATGAATTGGGTCACAATTACTATCAACGGGCTTATAAAAATCAGCCGGTACTGTTTCAATCCGGCGCGCATGATGGTTTCCACGAAGCGATTGGCGATTTCATTGCTCTTTCCATTACCCCACAATATCTGGCTGATATTGGCCTGATCACCGAAGACATGATCCCCGATGCCAGTGCGGATACCGGGCTATTGTTAAGCCAAGCTCTGGATAAAATCGCGTTCCTTCCCTTTGCTTACATGATGGACAAATGGCGCTGGCAAGTATTCTCCGGTGAAATTGCACCGGGCGATTACAATCAAGGCTGGTGGGATTTACGGACCAAATACCAAGGCATTGTGCCTCCAGGTGGTGCCCGCCCGGCCGACGCATTTGATCCGGGTTCGAAATATCACATTCCGGGTAATACGCCGTATCTGCGGTATTTCCTGTCGTTTGTGATGCAGTTCCAATTCCACAAAGCAGCTTGTGATATGTCAGGTTGGGAAGGTCCATTGCACCGTTGTTCGATCTATGGATCAGACGCGGTTGGCGAGAAATTCCAAAAAATGCTGGAAATGGGCCAGTCACAACCGTGGCCAGATGCTCTGGAAGCCTTCACCGGCACCCGCCAAATGGATGCCTCTGCTATTATCTCATATTTTGAACCTTTGATGGGATATTTGGAAGAGCAAAATGAGGGCCAATCTTGTGGTTGGAAATAATGGGTAGATCAAAGCTATTCTTGCTTTCATCGGTCTTACTGATTGCCGGTTGTGCCACTTTGTCCGAGGACGAGTGCCTGACCGGCAATTGGCAGAGCATTGGCTATACCGATGGCGCCAAGGGCCATGCGCCAGACCGGATTGATGATCACAACAAGGCCTGTTCCAAACACGGCATTCCAGTTGATTTGGAAACCTGGCTGACTGGGTATGATCAAGGTCTGGATGTCTATTGCACCGCCGATAATGGTGCATGGATTGGTGCATCCGGAATTACGTACAAAAAAGTCTGTACCGGCCCACGCGGCGAGGCGTTTCAATACGGACATCAAGCCGGGATTGAAGTTTATGAGGCCGAAGAAGCACGGGATCGGGCGCGCCAAGACTATGCGACCAGCGAGCAAGAACTGGCTGATCTACAACAAGATATTGAGTATCAGGACGGGCGTAACCGGGACACGGCGCTCACCCGCGATGAACGCGATACTGCCTTGGCCGAGCTTCGCCGACTGGAGCGTCAATATGGCCGGGTCGAACAGCAGATGCACGAAATCAGCTATGCCATCGATGATCTAGAAGACCACGCCGCAGATTTGCGGAACCGCCTACGCCAAGATTTCCCGAACATGACAACCTATTAGGCCAACTGGATGTTCGGGATCAATCTGAAAAAGCCACAACCGTAATTCCCTCTCCCAATGGGAGAGGGCTAGGGTGAGGGGTAACTATTTTGAATGGCTCTTAAGACCTTTTTCAAATATTCCCCAAAATTTTTTTGCGCGGAGTCTAAAGAAGTCGTCCATTTGCTGAATATCCCAGTCTGCTCCAGTCAAAGCACATGAAGAAAGCTTGATTATTTCTTTTATTTTCTTCCACAACGATTCTACTTCTTGATAACTAACTTGTTCTGATGTACTTTTTAGATTGTGGGACAGATACTGATCCCGTGTGTTCTTGAGTCTTTCGGCACATTTCATCTTTCGAATATCTGTAATTTTTGTAATAATATCACAAATTTTTTGCGCAACATCTACTTGATCATTTTCTGCCCGTTCAGAGTTTCCAAACCAACCAGATGCATCACTTTTAAATAATTTCCTCACTTCTGGCGGACCAAGACAACCCTTAAGAGCCTCCAAACACAATCTATCTTCACCTGTTGGATTATCCAGCATTCTTGCAATGCCTTGTGTAACGCTTAGCCCCAATGAATGCTGAATTTCAGCGTAACCCTTAAGAAGTTCTGTATCCTGCATATCTTTCCGGGCGGGATGGCCTATTTCTCTCATTGGCCTTCCGATTTTCCACATTTCCCATGGCCCAGCTATACGGCCATACTCTTCTTGCAAGCGTCCTAGTATCTTCTTGGCGCGATTGTATTTTTCTTCTGATGTCAACATTTTCTTTGAAATGTTCCCTTACTCCCCAACCTCCAGATAAATCTCCCCACCCTTTTCGCGGAATTTGTATTTCATTTCTTCCATGCCGCGTTCGATGTCGGCTTTTTCGTTGTCGGTCATGGCATCGGCGTAATCGCGGACGTCCTGGGTGATTTTCATCGAGCAGAATTTCGGGCCGCACATCGAACAGAAATGCGAAGTTTTGTGGGCTTCCTTGGGCAGGGTCTGGTCGTGATATTGGCGGGCGGTTTCCGGGTCGAGTGACAGATTGAACTGGTCCTCCCAGCGAAATTCGAACCGGGCGCGACTGACCGCATCATCGCGGATCTGGGCCGCCGGGTGCCCTTTAGCCAGATCAGCTGCATGAGCCGCTAACTTGTAAGTGACCACGCCGACTTTAACATCATCGCGATCCGGCAGGCCCAGATGCTCTTTGGGCGTGACGTAACACAGCATGGCTGTGCCATACCAGCCGATCTGGGCCGCACCGATGGCTGATGTGATGTGATCATAGCCCGGTGCAATATCGGTGGTCAGGGGCCCAAGCGTGTAGAACGGCGCCTCGCCGCACACTTCGAGTTGCTTGGTCATATTCTCGCGGATTTTATGCATCGGCACATGGCCCGGACCTTCGATCATTACTTGGCAACCATGCTCCCAAGCGACGGTACACAACTCGCCCAAGGTTTCCAGTTCAGCAAATTGCGCCCGGTCATTGGCATCGGCGATAGAGCCGGGGCGCAAGCCATCACCCAATGAAAAGCTGACATCATATTTACGCATGATCTCGCAAATATCTATGAAGTGTTCATAAAGGAAACTCTCGCGGTGATGATGCAAGCACCATTTGGCCATGATCGAGCCGCCACGACTGACAATGCCGGTCACCCGCTCAGCGGTTAAATGAATGTAGCTCAATCGGACCCCGGCATGGATGGTGAAATAATCCACCCCCTGCTCGGCCTGTTCGATCAAGGTATCGCGGAATACTTCCCATGTCAGGTCTTCGGCCACGCCATTTACTTTTTCCAGCGCCTGATAGATCGGCACGGTGCCAATTGGCACTGGTGAATTGCGTAAAATCCACTCGCGGGTGTTGTGGATGTTGCGACCGGTCGAGAGGTCCATCACCGTATCGCCGCCCCAACGGATGGCCCAAACCATTTTTTCGACTTCTTCCTCGACCGACGAACCCAGCGCCGAATTGCCGATATTGGCATTGATCTTGACCAGAAAATTGCGACCAATAATCATCGGTTCCAACTCGGCATGATTGATGTTGGCTGGAATAATCGCCCGTCCACGGGCGATTTCATCGCGAACAAACTCAGGGGTAATGTGGGTTGGAATTTGCGCGCCAAAGCTCTCTCCGTCAGCGACTTTGTCGGCTGCGCCTTCAACCGCTTGGCGGCGGCCAAGGTTTTCACGCTCGGCCACAAATCGCATTTCTTCGGTGATGATCCCGGCCTGGGCATATTCCAGTTGGGTCAGCGGCTGGTTGCCAACTTTACGATACGGTGTGTGCTGCACGGGAAAAGCTTGCGCCAGATATTTGCCTTTTGCGCCGCCATTGTCTTCCAACCGAACCGAGCGGCCGATATAACGCTCCACACCGCGATCTTTTAGCCAATCCAGTCGATTGCGCGGCAAACCTGCCTGCACGTCAATACTGGCTTCTGGGTCAGTGTAGGGCCCCGATGGATCATAGACCCGCACCGGTGGCTCTTTAGCTGTTTCATGCAGAGTAATCTCACGGTGCGGCACCCTTAAATTTGCCCCGAACTCTGGTGAGGTATAAATGCGCCGTGAGGCCGGTAAGGCACCTGTAGAAACTTGGCGCACAGATGTAGATTTGGTTTGCTTTGACATATATTTTCTCCTGTCCCTTCGCCGGCATTACCCGGAGCAGGTTCAAAGGGTATTTCTCAGTCCATTACGGCGAATCGCCGGGACACCCCTCGGAACGACAGAAGAATAGCAAAAATTTTGGCCGATGTCAGGCGAGATAACCGAACCAGACCAATATGGCTCCGACCATGAAAACCACAACAAACAACAAACCAGTCAGCCGTTGATTGCCGATCAAGGCGTTTGCCATCTTCATGGCCATTTCCGGGAACACCAACAGGGTCAGCCCTTTGAGCAGCCCCAAAAAGCCGAGCATGGTGATTAGCACCTGCCAGTTAGCGGTCCAGATGTTATGAAACGTTAAAATCACCGCGCCAAATAAAAACGCCAATACAGCACTTACATAGAGCAAACCTCTTTGCTGCGTAAAATCAGTCATCATTTTACCGTAAGCATCGCGGTTAAACACCCATGCGAAACCCGAAACCAGATAAAGCGGTCCCAGAATTTTGGCGATCAAGATTGAGGTTTCCATGGGTGACTCCTTTGCGAAAGCCTATTTAGTTCGAATAGGCTTTCAATGACAATTTTGCAAATTGACGCAGTTTCATATTTTCTTGATCACCGCCTCGGCAAAGCAGTGTTCTTGCAGAAAACGGGTATCCTTTACCGATGCCTCTTTGGTCAGAAAAGCACATTTCACTTCACTTAGCTGGTGATGGTCGGATGGAAAAATTTTCGCACGCTGCAGCTCTGCGATCTGATTTAGATGTATCCCGACAATGAAAACCTGCTCCCGCTCGAGTATGCGCCAAATCACCTGACCATTCATGGCATTGGCATGCCCGTCATAAATGACAATATCACCCCCGGTTGCCAAAGCTGCCAGAGCGAACAGCCAATCAGCCTGATCCTCAACATTGGCAACAAAACTGGTTTGTTCTGGTCTGGATTCAATATCCAACACCCATTTTTCAAGAGCGCTCAACACCCAATCGCCGGTTTTAATCTCCAGATACCCCGCCTTGCCATCCGGCAGTAGCGCCATGGGATGATCAAACGAAACATACTGATAACCGCAACCGCCGCCCCGCCCCATGCGAGCGAACTTCTCCCACGCAAATATGCCCGGCAGATTTTGAACATTGGATTTGGAACCCGCGCAGGGTATGGCCAACACCTGCATGTCAAAACCCAATCCACGGCCTGCCTCGCGCAATACATCCGCGCAATCGATCCATTGCCCATTTCTACGATACCCGTCCGGTGACAGGATCAGCTTTGGTTTCAAGGAAATCCATGGTCGATCAGCGATCTTGCCAATTGCGGTCTCCGGTGGGTCAAAAATAGGGATCAGGCCGGCCCAACAAGCCCCAAAAAACGCCGCTGCCTTTTCTGGTGTGTTAGGCAGGTTCAGCACGACCATATCACCCGGCACCAATCCAAGCCCGACAAAGCCGGTGGCAAATCGCCCGGCAATTTCTTTTAGCCTCCCGCGACTTAAAATCTGCCTTGGCCCATCTTCGGCCCATGCAGTCATGACCAGATCAACCCATGGACCAAAATCCAACAGGTTTTCAGCGATGTTCAGTCGCGCATTGGCAAATATCTCGGCTGGACTGGCGGGTTGTGGGTCCTGATCGACCTGAATTGTGCCCGGATCACCTTTTATACAGCAGGTATTCCAGATCGTGCTCCACCACTGGCGCGGGTGTTGCGAGACCCAAAGGTCCAATTCTGTCTGAAATCCCGAAGTCTCCGTCGAAATTCCTGTAGTTTTTTGGATGAACTCAGCTTTTTTGGCCGAAATACAATCTTTATTTTTATTTTGGGAAATCAAAAGCAGGGTTCCAGATTGGATATTGGTTTGGGCAGTTTCCAATAGACCACCCGGGATGGCAACTGGAATTTGACTGACTTACTCAGCCAAAAATACTGTTTTTCCTCGAGATATTGTCTCGATGATTTGAATATCTTTCAAGGTATCCGGTGCAGCGGTCAGTGGATTGTTTGCCAAAATGACTAGATCAGCCTGTTTTCCCACGGTGATCGAGCCTTTCTCGGTTTCTTCGAAATACTGATATGCGCTGCCCATGGTAATGGCATACAGCGCTTCATACGCGGTTGTGCGTTGCTGTGGTCCCAACACATATCCGGACCTCGTTTGCCTATTCACGGTAACCCAAACCAGAAACATCATATCTGGTGGAACAATCGGTGCATCATTGTGGATGGTGAACGGTATATTGCGATCTATTGCCCAACGAATGGGGCTGATATTTTTGGCTCGGTCCTCACCCAGAATTTGACGATGCCAGTCACCCCAAAAATATGGATGGGCCGAGAAAAACGAAGGGACCAAACCCAGCGCTTTGGCGCGGTCCAGTTGGTCCTTATGCATCATCTGAGCGTGAATGATCACTGCTCGGTGGTCCGGGTTTGGAGCCTCACTCAATGCGATCTCGAACCCATCCATCATCATGTCAATTGCTGCATCCCCGTTGGCGTGAACCAATACGGGAACTTTTCGGGCAATCAGTGGTTTCAACCAATCCTGATATTGTGCAGGAGACATGGTCGGTGAAGTTTGAAAATCAGCCCCCTTGCCCGGAGGTGGTTGTGTGTACGGTTCTCTCAAGAACCCGGTTTTTCCTTGTATGGAACCATCCAATACAAATTTTACGCCACCAAGCCGAAAACCATTTTGGTACGCTGTTGCTAAAAAATTTGCGCGCTGCTCTTCGCTTAACAGCCCGACAAAGGGATAGGCCACCAGATCAATCGGCAATGGCGTATGGGCCGCAATCTGGCGATATACGTCCACATCACGCATCGCCGCCGCACCGTCTTGTACCGTGGTAATTCCATAACTGGCATACAATTCCAAGGTTCGTCTGGTCTGTTCGGCAAAGCCATCACTATTGGCTAGCAATTGCCCGAATATAACAGACTGGGCCGCCGTTTCCTCCAATACGCCATTGGGCTCCTGTGAGCCTTTAAAACGCCGGATGTGACCGCCGCTTGGGTCCGGCGTATCCGCGCCTATTTTATGGTGGGCCAGAGCCAGGGAATTTACTGCCGCGAGATGGGCCGAAACATGGATCAGCAATATCGGGTGTTGGTCCGAAACCGCATCCAGATCATTTCGGTTCGGGTGGCGTTGTTCCGCTAACAGAGATTCGTCATATCCATATCCAATGACCCACTGGCCCGACGGGATTTCCTGTTCGGAAATAAAAGCCCGCAAGCGTGCCTGTAAATCAATGATACTAGTTATTTGGCCTACCGGCGGCGAGGATAAATTGGCAAAATCTAAAATTCTGGCCTGAATGGCTAAATGCCCATGGGCATCAATAAAGCCGGGCAACAGAGCCTTTTCACCCAAATCGACCATTTTGGTTTGTGCGCCCTGATAGGCGCGCACTGCGGCAGTAGTTCCCGTCGCGACAATTCGTTCGCCGCGAATCGCCACGGCCTCAACCTGACTGCCATCCATTGGGATGATGTGTTCGCCGATAAAGATCGTATCGGCCGGTAAGACTTGCGCCTCATTATTGGCCCCGCACGCGACAACCAATAGGACCAGTACCCCCAATAAAATTTTCCAGTTTGAATGGTCTTGATACGCCTTCATCCTTGCCTCTTCTGTTTGTGCTTCTTTGGCAATCTCACATGAACCTGACATAAAGTCACGGTTCGCTTGGACGCAGGACACAGCAGTGATTGCAAGGATTTCACAATTTCAGGAAGGAGGATAATGAAACGAAATGGCGCGAGTGACGGGACTCGAACCCGCGACCTCCGGCGTGACAGGCCGGCACTCTAACCAACTGAGCTACACCCGCGCATCTCGTTTCTTGCTCGCACATTAAAGGCGCTGCAAGACAGGTGAGATAGTGCTATGCCGGCGATCCGTCAAGGCGATATCTCATTCAGAAGCAGGAAAAAAGAAAGGGTTGGTGAACTTACCCAGTTCACACGGGTTTTAGGCAATTTTGAAAGGAAATGGTGGGCGATGAGAGGCTCGAACTCCCGACATCCACGGTGTAAACATGGCGCTCTCCCAACTGAGCTAATCGCCCATTTCATTTCAAACTGCCGACTTAGCAAAACCAATTCCGACAGGGACGCGGAATATGACTATTCTGCTCGAAACTGCAAGTGCAAAAATGAAAAAGGGCCAGCAAATGCCAGCCCTTTTACAGTCAAACTTACAAAAATCAGCAGTTTACGCAATCTTTGAAAGATTTGCCTGCCTTGAATTTTGGACGCTTTGAAGCAGGACGCTGAATCATTTCACCAGTGCGAGGGTTTCTAGCCATGCCAGCCGCACGGTGTGCAACTGTAAATGAGCCAAAACCTGGGAGGCGAACTTCGCCACCATCGCCCAAGGTTTTTTCGATGGTACCAAACACGGCGCTAACGGCCTCTACTGCCTGTGCTTTGGTCATGCCGCATTCAGAAGCGACGCACTCTGCCAGTTCACTTTTATTCATTTGGGAATCCTTCCAGATTTATACGCGCCGAATCAACTGCGCTGATGTGGTATTGTCGTCAAAATACGTTATTTTGCAACGGTTTTTGTGCAAAAATTAAATAATTAAATGTAACCCGGTTTAGTGGGTGATCATCGCATTATCATCATCATCTGATCCATCGGCGCTTGAAGGGCCGGTTTCATCCAGTGTTTCAGCCCATTCAATGGGCGTAAGTTTACTGACAAGAGCATAAGAAAGCACCTCATCCAACGAACGAACCGGGATGATTTCCAGCCCGTTTTTGACGTTATCAGGGATTTCTTCAAGGTCTTTGGCATTGTCCATGGGAATCAAAACTGTTTTGACACCTCCACGCAAAGCAGCCAGTAGTTTTTCCTTCAAACCGCCGATCTCAAGCACCCGGCCACGTAAGGTAATCTCACCGGTCATGGCCAAGTCTTTTCGAACCGCAATATTGGTCAAAACCGAGACAATGGCCGTTGCCATGCCAATACCGGCCGAGGGACCATCTTTGGGTGTTGCACCTTCTGGCACATGCACATGCAAATCGCTTTTCTTGAACTGTTCAGCCCGGATGCCAAAACTTGCGCCGCGAGAATGAACATAGGAATTGGCGGCAGAAATTGATTCTTTCATGACATCGCGCAAATTGCCAGTGACCGTCATACGGCCGCGACCCGGCATTTGGATGGCTTCGATGGTTAGCAATTCACCACCGGTTTCGGTCCAAGCCAGACCCGTTACAATACCAACTAGGTCTTCTTTGTCAGTTTGGCCAAACGAATATTTGGGGATGCCGGCAAACTCGGATAAATTATCAGCGGTAATTGCTACCGATTTGCAATCACTAGAGGCGATTTTTCGAATAGCTTTGCGGGCTAGATTCGCCAATTCACGCTCCAAGTTCCGAACGCCTGCTTCGCGGGTGTAAAGCTGGATCAATTTGCGTAGTGCTTCATCATCTATTGACCACTCATCGGCCCGAAGACCATGGCTTTTCACTTGTTTTGGGGTCAAATGCCGCTTGGCGATTTCAATTTTCTCATCCTCAGTATACCCAGAAATCCGAATAACCTCCATACGATCCATCAAAGGACGCGGGATATTCAAAGAGTTGGCCGTGGTGATGAAGAACACATCGGAAAGGTTGTAGTCCACTTCCAGATAGTGATCATTGAAGTTGGCATTTTGCTCTGGATCCAGTACCTCCAACAAGGCTGCGGACGGGTCACCCCGAAAATCAGCGCCCATCTTGTCAATCTCATCGAGCAGAAATAATGGATTACTGCTTTTGGCCTTTTTCATGGATTGAATAATCCGGCCTGGCATAGAGCCAATATAGGTTCTGCGGTGTCCGCGAATTTCTGATTCGTCCCGCACGCCTCCTAAAGAAACCCGGATAAAATTACGACCCGTCGCCCGGGCAATGGATTTACCCAGCGAGGTTTTGCCAACCCCGGGAGGGCCGACCAGACACAGAATTGGGCCTTTGATTTTTTTGGTACGGGCCTGCACCGCCAAATGTTCGAGAATCCGCTCTTTAACTTTCTCAAGTCCAAAGTGATCCTCATCCAAAATGGCTTTGGCTTTGGCCAGATGGACCCTAGCGCGGGTCTTCTTGCCCCAAGGAATGCCAACCAACCAATCCAGATAATTACGAACCACGGTCGATTCGGCAGACATCGGATTCATTTGTTTCAGTTTTTTAAGCTCGGCTTCCGCTTTGGTTTTTGCTTCTTTTGATAGTTTGGTGTTTGCAATCTTTTCCGCTAATTCGTCGGCTTCACCGGGCGTCTCAGCGCTCTCACCCAATTCGCGTTGAATGGCCTTCATTTGTTCGTTCAAATAATACTCGCGTTGGGATTTTTCCATCTGGCGTTTGACCCGAGATCGAATTTTACGCTCAACTTGCAGGACGCTAATCTCGCCCTCCATCTTACCCAACACGCTTTCCAGACGTTCCGAAACGTCGGAAATTTCCAGTAGTTTTTGTTTTTCTTTTAATTTGATCGACAGATGTGCTGAAATGGAATCACCCAATTTTGCGGCATCTGAAATATCCTGTATTGCGGTCACAATATCAGGTGGGATCTTCTTGTTCAGTTTGACGTAACGTTCAAAACTATCAATTGCACTGCGGACCAATGCAATGGTTTCCGGGGTTTCAACATTATGACTGGCAATCGGGGTAATTCCAGCTTCAATAAAGCCATCGACCTGCTCGAAACATTCTGCTTTAGCCCGCCCCTCGCCTTCGACTAGAACTTTTAGTGTGCCGTCCGGCAGTTTCAATAATTGCAAAACTTTGGCAATACACCCGACGTGATGCAATTCTTCCGGGCCGGGGTCGTCGGTGCCGGGATCAAGCTGGGTGAGTAAAAGTATGCGCTTGCCCTTACCCATCACTTCTTCCAGCGCTTTGACCGATTTTTCGCGACCGGCAAACAAAGGAACAATCATGTGAGGAAATACGACGATATCTCTCAATGGTAATACAGGGAGTTTCTCGGTAGAATCTGACATAAAGTTACTCGATATCCTTTTTTGATCACTTTTTTTCAAACTCAGTGATGCACAGATTTATTTTATAACACTGATGATAACATAGAGTTTCCACTAAAAAGCGTGAATGTCTTGTGAATAATATCGGAATTGATCCGGTCGGGTGCAAGGTGCCCACTGCCATTTAGGTAATAAAAAAGCGCACCCTGAAGGCGCGCTTTTCCACTATTTCAGATTTTGACAGCTTAGGCCGACTTGGGAGCCTTTTTGGCATCGGAATAAATCAACAATGGTTCGGCATCGCCATCAATAACTTCGGCATTGACCACCACTTCCTCAACGCCATCATGCCCCGGCAAATCAAACATGGTGTTCAATAAAATGCCTTCCATGATCGAACGTAGTCCACGAGCGCCCGTTTTGCGCTTGATGGCTTTTCGGGCAACAGCAGAAAGCGCATCCTTGGAGAAAGTCAATTTGACATCCTCCATGGCAAACAGGCTCTCATACTGTTTCATCAGTGCGTTTTTCGGCTGGGTTAAAATCGTGATTAACGCGTCTTCATCTAGGTTTTCCAAGGTGGCAATCACTGGCAACCGTCCAATAAATTCTGGAATCAATCCAAACTTCATCAAGTCATCTGGCTCAACGCCGCGCAACACTTCGCCGATTTCCAGTTCATCTTCATCCTGAACATCGGCGCCAAACCCGATGCTGGTACCGCGCCCACGTTGTGCAATAACTTTTTCCAGCCCGGAAAATGCGCCGCCAACCACGAAAAGAACATCGGTGGTATCCACTTGCAAAAACTCCTGCTGTGGATGTTTACGGCCACCTTGTGGCGGCACCGAAGCTACGGTGCCTTCCATGATTTTCAACAGGGCTTGTTGCACGCCTTCGCCGGATACATCCCGTGTAATGGAAGGATTATCTGATTTGCGGCTGATTTTATCGACTTCATCGATATAGACGATACCGCGCTGGGCGCGCTCGACATTGTAATCAGAAGCCTGCAACAGTTTCAAAATAATGTTCTCAACGTCTTCGCCTACATACCCGGCTTCGGTCAATGTGGTCGCATCGGCCATGGTAAATGGAACATCCAAAATGCGCGCCAAGGTCTGGGCCAGCAGCGTTTTACCGCACCCGGTCGGACCGATTAGCAGGATATTGGATTTTGACAGCTCGACATCAGAGTTTTGGGCGGCGTGGTTGAGCCGCTTATAATGATTGTGAACTGCAACCGACAGCACTTTTTTTGCTGTAGTTTGCCCGATCACGTAATCGTCCAGCACCGAGCAAATTTCTATCGGTGTCGGAACGCCCTCTTGCGTTTTGATCAATGACCCCTTGGCTTCCTCGCGGATAATATCCATGCAAAGCTCAACGCATTCATCGCAAATAAATACGGTCGGTCCAGCAATCAGCTTCCTGACTTCATGCTGGCTTTTGCCGCAGAAAGAACAGTACAGCGTACTCTTGGAATCGCTTGTTTTATCAGACTTGCTCATACTCACTCCTGTCAGGTCGACCCTGAATTTTACGCTTTTCCGCCAACATTGGCGCTAGATATTTTTCTTGCAACAAAGTCCCTGCAAATATGATGCCGACCCGATTATGGCCAAAATGGGAAAAACCCGTTAAATTCGACCAGATTTTCATTTCATCACCGTTATTCAGACGGATCAAGCATCATTTATGACTATTTCTTACCCTTAGACACAGCTTCCGTGCCACGTTTTTCATACACATGGTCAATCAATCCAAAGGCTTTGGCCTCGTCGGCGGACATGAAATGATCCCGATCCAGCGTTTGCTCGATGGTCTCATATTTTTGACCAGTGTGTTTTACATAGATCTCATTCAAACGTTTTTTAACTTTTTGAATATCCTGTGCATGACGCACGATATCAGATGCCTGCCCCTGAAATCCGCCAGAGGGTTGATGTACCATGATGCGGGCGTTTGGAGTCGCAAAGCGCATCCCCTCGGCACCACCGGCCAATAAAAGCGATCCCATGCTGGCCGCTTGTCCGATACAGGCGGTTGAAACCGGCGAATTGATATATTGCATAGTGTCGTAAATCGCCATGCCAGCCGTAACCACACCACCCGGCGAGTTGATATACATCGAGATTTCCTTTTTGGGGTTCTCGGATTCCAAGAACAAAAGCTGGGCCGTGATCAAACTGGCCATTCCATCTTCAACCGGTCCGGTCAGGAAAATAATCCGCTCTTTAAGCAATCGCGAAAAAATATCATAGGAACGCTCACCGCGGCTGGTTTGATCCACCACCATCGGGACCAAGTTCATCATCACTTCATGCGGGTCATTCATCATTCAATCCTGTTTATCGTTGTGTGCGCGAGTCATCAGTGTCTTTAGGTGCATATTGTGTGCTGCCCCTAGATTCGCAAGTGAAACGCCAGAATGTGGTAAATTGGTTAATACCGCGTCGTATTCAGTGTTTATCCACAACAAAAAACGGCCAAGGGCTGTTATACCGCTTGGCCGTCTGAAATTTTATCTCTGCTTTCAGGTTATTTTTTAGCAGCCGGTTTCTTTTTTACAGCTGGTTTCTTTGCGGCTGGTTTCTTGGCCGCAGCCTTTTTAGCTGGAGCTTTTTTAGCAGCCTTCTTCTTTGCCGGTGCCTTTTTTGCGGCCCCAGGCGCATCGTCATCGCTGAACAGCTCTTCTTTGGAGACTTTAACGTCTTTTACGTCAGCGAGTTCCAAGATGTAGTCGACAACTTTTTCTTCAAAAATCGGCGCGCGCAATCTGGCTTGAGCTTCCGGGTTGTTCTGGAAATACTCCACAACCTGTTTTTCCTGCCCCTGATAGCGCATCGCTTCTTGATTGATGGCGCGAGAAACCTCTTCGGCTGCAACAATTACATTGTTTTGTTGGCCAATTTCGGCAAGCACCAGACCCAGACGAACCCGGCGTTCTGCGATTGCCCGATATTCTTTTTTCAAATCGTCTTCGGATTTGCCTTTATCTTCGTCGTCGACATTGCCTTCCTTCAAATCGGCTTCGACTTGCTGCCAGATTTGTGAGAACTCAGCTTCGACCATGCCCGGTGGCAAATCAAAATCATGTTTTTCATCCATCGCGTCCAAAACCCGGCGTTTGGCGCGCGCTCTGGATTGGCTGGTATATTCAGTTTCAATGTTCTTGCGAACTGCATCGCTCAACGACTCAAGTGAAGTCATGCCCAATTTGGTCGCGAATTCATCATCTACTACGGTATCAACCGGGCCTTTGACCGCTTTGACCACAGTTTCGAAAACTGCGTCTTTGCCAGCAAGATGCTCAGCTTGATAATCTTTCGGGAAAGTGATGTTCAAACTGGGTGTGTCGCCCTTTTTGGCACCAATCAATTGCTCTTCAAAGCCGGGGATAAATTGACCGGAGCCAATAACCAACTCTGTGTCTTCCGCGCTGCCGCCTTCAAACTTTTCGCCATCAACGCTGCCCGAAAAATCAATTACGACCGCGTCGCCGTCTTTGGCTTTGGCGCTGGCTGCTTTTTCTTTGTACGATTTTTGCTCACCGGCGATCCGGGCAATGGTTTCGTCCACTTCGGCATCCGACACTTTGCAAACCGGACGTTCAATTTTTAACTTGGCCGGATCGGTCGGGGTAAAATCTGGCATGATGTCCACGTGCATGTGGAATTTCAAATCTGCTTTGCCAGCCACGATTTCGTCGACCTCGGTTTCCAAATGATATTGCGGATTTCCAGCCGGTTTAATTTCGTTGTCGTTCAAGGCTTTCTGGCTGGCCTCATCCATTGCGGTTTGCACCAGTTCACCCATCATGGATTTACCAAACATCCGTTTGATGTGCGCCGCAGGAACCTTGCCGGGACGAAAGCCCTTCAAGGATACTTCGGGCTGCATTTCAGCAACTTTAGCGTCCAGCTTCGCATCCAGTTCGGCTGCTGTGATGGTGATATCATAGGTACGGCTGAGGCCCTCGGCCTTGGTTTCTTTAACCTGCATGGAATTCGTCCGGTTTATCTGTTTTTCATCTGGGCGCGTGAATCGCGCAAATCTCGTGTGTTGTATAGCTTTTTGCTATTTCGAGCGCGCCTTATGTCATGAGTTTGCGCGTGGCGCAACGGGGCTTGTTCACAGAACTTGCACCAAAACAGGGTTTGCGGCAAATCGTTGATCGATTCTGGTCCCGCCGGTGATCGTTCCATACACAGACGATCGGCGATGAAACCAACTGATTTTCGTCATCCATCGCCGTCACCCTGGATCATGGTCGATATGGTGTTTGCACATGGCTGCCTGACCGCCACTCTCCCATGGGGGGCACGTTCCCGTATTGATATGGTATCTTCCCTGCATGGAGATGCTTGCCCAATCAAGTTTTAGTGAAGGTGTTGCATAATCAATCTAGTGCATCTAGATAGGGGCATAGCAAACAGCGAGTTTTATGAAATTATTGCCGGACATACGGGCCTTGAAGGCCTTTTGCACCAGTTGCTTGTTGATCTTGGTGTCGCTTGGACTTGCTTTGCCAGCGGCAGCAAATTCGATCACAGCTTCGTCCGTATCGTTTGAAACTGCTTCCTCAGGGTTGGCACAACATTCGTGTGCCTTTCATCAAAAAGCAACCGATCATCAGATGATGATGGATTGCTGTGATGGTAATGATTCCTGTAGTGATGACATGACCTGTGCTAAAAGTTGTGTTTCCAGCAATGTTCTAACGTCTTTTGTCCTGCCAAGTACCGGATTGGAAGTTTTTGCCGCAATTGCCAAAAGTTCACTGCCGCAAATCAAATCCACAATATCATGGTCCATTGCACTGGATGCGCCGCCTCCTCGAGGTTGAATTTGAAATAATCACCGGCAACTGAGCCGTTGATTGGGGACGTATGCCCCCGCTCATCAAATTCTACTCACGAGAAAACGAGGCTCCCATGCCTATTCAAAAATTTGCCATTGTAATAATTGCGATCGCTTGTTCCGCCAGCCCATCCGCGGCCCAATCACAAGATGCCCCGGCACCAAACCGTCTGGAATTGGCGCAAAGCGTGGCGATTGCCCTTGCAGCCAATGACCCGACAATCGCCTTGTTTGAAGAACGAGCCTTGGCGTTGGAAGATCGCGCCATTGCTGACAGCCAATTGCCTGATCCGGTATTCAGCACCCGCATGCAGAGCATTCCGCTTTCATCGTTTGATATCAATCGTGAGCCGATGACCCAATTGGCGCTTGGCGTTCGGCAATCCTTTCCCAAAGGAAAGAGCCGCGCGTTAACCCGGCAAAAGAGATTGGCCGAAGCCTTGGCAGAGCGTCACAACAAAGAATTACGCAATCGTGAGATTTCTTTACAAACCAGACAGGTCTGGCTTGAATTATTCTATTGGAAACAGGCCAAACGCATAACCCAGCAAACCCAGACCAAAGTCGAGGAGTTGCGGGAAGTCTCGGAGACCAATTATGCAAATGGCCGGGGCAGTGCCCAAAATGTGTTACGGGTCGATCTGGAAGTGTCCCTGTTGGCTACAAAGCTGATTGGGCTGGATCGTCAAGCCGATCTGTCCCGGGTCAACTTGAGCAGATTGATCGGGATTGCCAATGCCGCACGGCCTTTGCCCGATGTTTTACCGACGCTCCCCCCCTTCCCGACTGCAACTGAGATGCAAAGCAATCTTGTACGCCACCCCAGCGTCAAAGTGATTGATGCCATGATTACCGCGCGGGATCGCGATATTGATTTGGCCAACCAACAATATAAGCCAGGATTTTCAATTGATGCGGCCTATGGCTTGCGCGACAGCCGTTCGGATTTTGGCTCAATCGGCGTTTCCTATTCAATTCCGCTTTTTACAAAGAACCGTCAGGATCGCAGCTTAAGCGCCACGCGTCATTTGCGAAGTTCAGCCCGTTTGGCTCGTAGCGCCCAATTGCTGGAGTTAAACCGCCAATTGGGACGCCATTTCGCCGACTGGACCCGGTTGGACGAGCACATCAATTTATACGAAACAGAAGTAATCGGGCGCGCCACAGACACCGCAGAGGCCGCAATGCTGGCCTATGAAACCGAAGCCGCAGATTTTGCGGAATTGGTCCGGGCAGAACTGGCCGTTTTAGACACCGAGTTGGCCCTGATCCGGTTGCAAGTTGATCAAACTAAGGCGCATGCCGCCTTGTTATTTCTCAAAGGAGAAAAATCATGAATAAGTTGACGATTTCCGTGTTAGTTGCTGGCTTGGTGTTCGGATCACTTGGTGGCTTTTTATTGGCTAAGGGTCTGGCACCTAAAGACGCTGGCTCATTGGCCATGGATGCGCCCGCCAAAACAGTGCTTTATTGGAAAGCCCCGATGGACCCGAATTTTCGGAGCGATCAACCTGGGACATCTCCAATGGGGATGGACCTAGTGCCGGTATATGCCGGTTCAGAAACGGGGGCAGATGACCGCAATCTGGTTCGGATCAACCCAACAGTTCAAAACAATATTGGTGTGCGAATCGCCCCGGTGGTTCGTGATGATTTCTCCCGCGATATTGATACGATTGGGTTCATCCAAATCGACGATGAGAACCGGGCCAATATCGATGTTCGCAGCGAAGGTTGGATAGAGAAGTTATACGTGCAATCCATGGGTGAAAGGATCGCCAAAGGTCGCCCGTTATTCGATCTCTATTCCAAACCATTGGTTACTGCCCAAGAGGAATACTTGCAAGCTCGCCGTATTGGCCGCGATAGCCTGATCCGCGCGGCTAAGGGACGATTAACCGCCCTTGGCATGTCCCGTTCCCAGATCAAACGTCTCGATACGTCCGGCAAGGCCCGTCGGTTGGTTCGGGTCTATGCGCCACAAGATGGCGTGATTACCATGCTCAATATTGCCGAAGGTGCGTTTGTTATGCCCGGAAAACCCATCATGTCATTGGCCGAACTATCGAGTGTCTGGGTTTTGGCAGAAATTTTTGAAACGCAAATCCGTCAGGTAAAGCTGGGTCAAACGGCCAACATGACCATATCAAGCGAACCAGAACGCCAATGGAACGGTTTGGTCGATTATATCTATCCAGTGATCAATGCGGCCTCCAGAACCGTGCAGGTGCGGCTTCGGTTTGATAATCCCGATGGCATATTGCGGCCCGAAGGTTACGCCAAACTGACCATCAAAACTGAGCCAAAGAAAAACGTGTTGTCGATTGATCGAGAAGCGTTGATCCAGAGCGGAAAATCAACACGGGTAATCTTGGCGCTGGGTGATGGCCAGTTTCAACCGGCTGAAGTCAGTGCCGGAATGGAATCAAATGGCCGGGTTGAAATTTTAAGCGGCCTGCAAGCCGGTGAAAACGTCGTGGTGTCGGCGCAGTTCTTGCTCGATTCTGAATCCTCGCTGCAAGGCACTGCGTTGCGGATGATGAGCGCGCAATCGGACGAACCATCCCCGCCCAAAGAAGCCGAAGCCAAGGGCGTAATCGTTTCGCTGATGGTCGACCATGGCATGGTCACCATTGCACACGAGCCAATCAATGACTTTGGTTGGCCTGATATGGAGATGGATTTTGTTACGAACCCTGCGTTTCTTGATGACTTGAAGCCCGGCGATCCCGTGCAATTCAAGGTGTTGGAAATGGCCAATGACAATGATAATTTTGTGGTGACCGCGATCCACAAAACTCCAGCAAATGACGGGGCAAACCCATGATTGCGTCAATTATCCGCTGGTCGATTACCAATCGATTTTTGATCATTGTGCTGGCTCTGCTCTTGGGGGCTGGCGGCATATTGGCAATAAAACAAATTCCGCTGGATGCAATCCCGGATTTGTCTGATGTGCAGGTTATTGTAAAAACCACCTACCCCGGACAAACCCCGCAAGTGGTCGAGGATCAGGTTACCTATCCACTTTCAACGGCCTTGTTGGCTGTGCCGGGCGCCGTAACGGTCCGTGGTTATTCGTTTTTTAATGACAGCTTTGTGTACGTTATCTTCAAAGACGGTACCGATCTGTATTGGGCGCGGTCGCGGGTGTTGGAATACCTGTCGCAAGTGGCACCCACCTTGCCGGCCGAGGCTAGGTCAGCGCTTGGCCCGGATGCAACTGGTGTAGGTTGGATCTACCAATACGCGCTAATCGATCGAACTGGTAAACATGATTTGGCGCAATTGCGCTCCATTCAGGACTGGTTCTTGAAATTTGAATTACAAACCGTTCCTGGCGTATCCGAAGTCGCTACGATTGGCGGGATGGTCAAGCAATACCAAGTCGTGGCCGATCCGGACAAATTGCGGGCTTACAACATTCCGCTTTCAACACTGCGCACCGCCATCCAGCGCGGCAATCAAGAGACCGGCGGCCGGGTCATTGAAATGGCCGAGGCCGAATACATGGTCCGAGCCTCCGGCTACATCAAATCAGAAGAGGATTTGCGACAAATTCCGGTAAAAGTAACCAAGGATGGAACGCCAATCCTGCTGAAAGACGTTGCGGACATTCACATTGGACCAGAGCTAAGACGTGGTATCGGGGAACTCAATGGTGAAGGAGAAGCCGTCGGCGGCGTAATCATCATGCGGTATGGCGAAAATGCCATGCGGACCATTGATTTGGTCAAAGAAAAACTCGAACAACTTGAGAAAAACCTGCCCGAAGGTGTGGAAATAGTCACGACTTATGACCGCTCATCGCTGATCGAGCGAGCTGTCGGAACCTTGCGCGAAAAACTACTGGAAGAGTTTTTGGTGGTGTTTCTGGTCTGCGCTATTTTCTTGTTCCATGTGCGATCTGCTTTGGTCATTGTGCTGAGCTTGCCCTTGGGTGTGCTGGCGGCGTTCATCATCATGAATACGCAAGGCATCAACGCCAACATCATGTCACTGGGCGGCATCGCCATCGCAGTGGGTGCCATGGTCGATGCGGCCATTGTTATGATTGAGAACATGCACAAACACATCGAGCGAGAGGCGCTAACCCCGCAAAACCGATGGGAAATTGTCGCCAAATCCGCCACCGAAGTGGGGCCTGCATTGTTCTTCTCCCTGTTGATTATTACCTTTAGCTTTGTTCCGGTGTTTGCATTGGAAGCCCAAGAAGGACGTCTGTTTCATCCACTGGCATTCACCAAAACCTATGCGATGGCGGCGGCTGCATTTTTGTCGATTACTTTGGTGCCGGTTCTGATGGGGTTGTTCATTCGTGGACGAATCACCCCCGAGCATAAAAACCCGGTCAATCGGCTGCTGATCGCGATCTACCGACCGGTCATTCATCTGGTTTTGAAATTCCCTCTAATCACGCTGATCATGGCCGGACTGATTTTGGCCAGCGCCGCCCTGCCCTTAAGCCGGATTGGCGGTGAATTTATGCCTGAACTGGACGAAGGTGATCTTCTCTACATGCCAAGCGCTTTCCCTTCGATTTCTGCCGGGAAAATGACTCAAATTTTACAACAAACCAACAAGCTGATCATGACTGTGCCAGAGGTAAAAACCACCTATGCCAAGGCAGGTCGGGCTGAGACAGCAACTGACCCCGCCCCGTTGACCATGGTGGAAACCACCATCCAGTTAAAGCCAAAAGATGAGTGGCGTGAAGGCATGACCATGGCCAAGCTAAAGGCCGAGCTGGATCAACTGGTGCAAATCCCGTCCCTGACCAATGTCTGGATCATGCCGATTAAAAATCGGATTGATATGCTGGCCACCGGGATCAAAACCCCGGTTGGCATCAAGGTGGCCGGACCCGATTTAGACATCATCAGTCAAATCGGCCAGCAGATCGAAACCATCATCAAACCGATCCCCGGAACCAATTCGGTATATGCCGAGCGGGTCACTGGCGGACGGTTTATCGACATTGATATTCGCCGGGCAGAAGCCGCCCGGTTCGGCTTAAATATCGCTGATGTGCAGGAAGTAATCCGCACCGCTATTGGCGGTATGACCCTGACCCACAGCGTCGAAGGACTGGAACGTTATCCGGTTAATTTGCGCTATCCGCGTGATTATCGCGATAGTGTCGAAAAACTGAAAACCTTGCCAATTGTCACACCGGCTGGTGCCCAAATTCCATTGGGCCGTCTGACTGATATTTCATTCTCTGATGGACCCGGCGTGATCCGCAGTGAAAACGCGCGGCGCAATGGCTGGATATATATTGACATCGTCGGAGCCGACATCAGCTCTTATGTGCGAGAGGCCAAACAAGCCGTGGCCGACAACCTGACCCTGCCCCCTGGGTATTCGCTAAGTTGGTCCGGGCAATATGAGTATATGGAGCGCGCCAAGGAACGTCTTAAAGTCGTAGTGCCCGGCACGCTGGTCATCATTTTATTGCTGCTGTTTCTGAACTTCAGGCGGGTGATGCCGGTGATTATTATCATGGGCACCCTGCCCTTGGCATTGGTGGGCGGCCTGTGGTTGATGGAAATCCTCGGATACAATATGTCGGTGGCGGTTGGTGTCGGATTTATCGCACTGGCCGGAGTGACCATCGAGATCGGCGTATTGATGGTCCTTTACCTCGAAACGGCACTGACCGACGGGCAGTCCCAAGCCGAACAGGAAAACCGCAAATTTGATCTGAATGATCTGCGCCAAGCCATCCTAGATGGAGCCTTGCTACGCATCCGTCCGATCATGATGACCGTGGCCGTAGTGATCGCAGGTCTGTTGCCCATCATGCTGGGCACCGGCACCGGCTCCGAAGTCATGCGCCGCATCGCCGCCCCCATGGTCGGCGGAATGATCAGCGCCACGGTTTTAACCCTGTTGGTCATCCCGGCGGTGTTTTTGATCTGGAAACGGTTTGGGTTGGGTGGAGACTCGCGGTAAGGGGTTGCTGTAGGCAAGAGCCCCGAATTCTCGACCCTCTGATTACAAATCAGATGCTCTACCAGCTGAGCTAAAGCGGCTATGTAATGAAAATAAATAGTTAGCGCTGATTGATTTGGAACGAAACGGGTACTGTCCGACCTAAAAAAGTCGGACGTCCGACTTTCGTTCTTGGAATATCCCCAAGTAGTGAGCTTTAGCATCGCGATAGGACAAAAAAATGATGCGCTTAGACACGGATACTTCGACCAATTTTGGGAGGAACTGGAGGGATGGGAAGAGCAATTAAAAAAACCAAAACGTGAATCACGTTCAATGGAGAAATCTTTTGAAGGGTGGATGTAGAAAGTCTTGGTCATATACCGGTGTCAACAAATCCATATTTACATATTCAATCTTCGCTATTTATCAAATTGATTGTAGCAAGACCATAATTCACTTTAAAGTTGGAATATGACGAATAGATTTTATATCATTGGAAATGGATTTGACCTGCACCACAAAATCCCATCTTCCTATTGGGATTTTGGAAAATATTTGAAAATCAAAGATTTTGAGATCTACGAGCTAATCGAGCAGTTCATAGGAGTTGATGAAGATTTTTGGAACTTTTTTGAAGATCGATTGTCTGACCTAAACCATGACCATTTACTTGAATACACGTCCGATTTTCTTATGTCATATGGCGCTGATGATTGGAGTGACTCCTATCATCATGACTATCAGTTTGAAGTTACTCGGGTGGTGGAAGCGCTGTCACAAACACTCCTCGCTCATTTTTCGGATTGGATAAGACAGCTTCATATCCCTTCACTAAGAGAGCTAAGTGTTTCGCCCATACCGTTCGATATAAATGCCCAATATCTGTCTTTCAATTATACAAACACGCTTCAAAAAACCTATAAAATTCCTGATGCTAACATTCTCTATATCCACGGTCTGGCGGACTCAACATCAGATTTAGTCTTAGGGCATGGATATAAATTACCTGATAAAAATCCGTATCGGTATGAACAAAATCCCGAGGATGCTGACACCCGTGTCATCGAGGCAATCAGCATCATTGATGGTTACTTTGAGCAGACCTTTAAGAATACGGACAGTGTGCTTAAAAAATATAGTACATTTTTTACCGAATTAGGAGAGGCAACAGAAATCAGTGTCTATGGGCATTCATTAGAGGCTGTTGATGCACCATATTTTAAAAAAATATTAAGCTCTATTAACGCACCAAAAGTGCACTGGATTATTAGTTTTCATAATGATTTGCCGAAGATGAAAGAAAAAGCCGCTCAGCTAAATATCGATCCTATGATGACTAAATTTATAAAGTTAGAGGATTTGTAGATGATTGGATGCCTCCTTTTGCCACGATGCAGACAAAACTGAATGGGGATGAACTATGCAGTAAAACGGGGGAGACCATGATATGGCGCAGGTCGAGGAACGAAACTTGAACCGGCACCAATGTCCTCAAGTAGCGAGCTTTAGCGTCGCGGTAGCGCCAGAAAAATGGTGCGGATGAGAGGACTCGAACCTCCACGTCGTAAGACACTGGAACCTAAATCCAGCGCGTCTACCAATTCCGCCACATCCGCATGTTTCGGGGTCGAGCGCGGTGGTAGCGCCTTGACGGCGCGATGGCAACGGTTTCAGTGTGCTCGATATGAAAAAAGTACCTGAATTTGAAACTGCCGAGGTGTGGGAAGGTCGCTATCACGATAAATCCACCCGATGGGAACGCGATGACATCAACGGAGCCTTGGATGAATGGCTGACCAGCCAGCAATTGCAACCGGGACGCATTCTGATCCCCGGCTGCGGGCGGGCGGCAGAGCCGTTTTATCTGGCCGAACGTGGATTTGAGGTTGTGGCGCTGGATTTTGCGCCCAGCGCCATCAAGCACCAGCAACAAAGATTACACAGTTATGAGAACCCGCCATCGGTTCGATTTGAACAGGTTGACGTGATGAACTGGCGCGCCGCAGCGCCGTTTGACGCGATCTATGAGCAAACCTGTTTATGTGCTCTCAACCCAGGGCAGCGACAGGATTATGCCGCGCAGTTACACGGCTGGTTAAAACCGGGCGGCAAGCTGTTTGCGCTCTTTATGCAGACAAACCGAGAGGGTGGCCCACCCTTTCATTGCCCAATGGATGAAATGCGCCAATTGTTTGGACCCGCCAAGTGGCAATGGCCCGATCATGATGGATTACGCTCGGATCACTCCAACAACAAGGTTGAGATTGGAATGGTGCTGACCCGTCTGACCGATTAGGTCGATTTGGCCGATTTGGGCTGCATTTGTTTGGATAGCTTTGCCGTCATGTCGGCTTGGCGCACCCAGAGCAATGCCAATGCGCCGGAAATCATATTGGCCAAAGCCAACACCATGATGATCCCCAATATACCAAAATAATGACCGCCAACCCACACACCGACTCCGATCAGGATAAAGGAACGACCAAAGGTCATGATCAGACCGGGCAATGGGCGGCCCAAAGCGTTAAACCCAGCAGCGGCGGTAATCACAATGCCATAGCCCATGGCCGTCAACGGTACGATCGAAAGGTGCAAGCGGATTACATATTGTACGTCCGGGTCATCCGAAAACAGATGTGCCACAAAGCCGCTCAAGAAAAACAGGGTGATGCCGGTACCCGTTGCCCAGATGGTCGAAACCATGAACGAAACGCGAAAGGCTTCACGGACCCGTAAAATTAGCCCCGCCCCGCCATTTTGCCCGGTAATCGGACCAATCGAGGCCGAAAGCGCCAGTAACGGAATGGCAAACAAAAACTCAATACGGCCCGCCACGCCAATGCCGGCAACGGCGGCACTGCCATAGGTGGCAAAGGCTGCGGTCACGATGAATATAGTAATCGGGTTGGCGATATTGGTGGCAGTAGCAGGCAAGCCAACCTTGAGCACTTCGCGCCAGGAATGGAGTAATTCTTCCCAGGGTGGGAGCTTTAAGACAATCAACCGCTCGCGATGTACCATGTACCAACCCATCACCACAATGGCCAAAACATTAGACAGAACCGTTGCAAGGGCCGCACCGGCTACTTCCATTCTGGGAAACGGTCCAATTCCAAAAATCAAGAACGGATCGAGGATCAGGTTAATCACTGCGCCAGCCACCATGGTCATGCCGGCCACGCGGGCATCGCCCAACGCGCGCAAGATATTGCCCGCCACCATCGGGCCGACGATAAAGGCCGATCCAATGAAGGAAATTCGCAAATACGAGCGAATGTCCGGCATCAATTCATCCGATGCACCGGCCAAACGGACAATTTGCTCAAAGCTAAAATATCCAATGGTGGCAAAGGCTGCAACGATTAGAAAGGCCAGCAAAACCGAATCCGTGGTTTGACGGCTTAACCGCTTATGATCGCCTTCCCCCGCCGCACGCGAAACCACCGATGAGGCCCCCGAGCCCAGCCCAACCGAGAGGCTTTGCAACACAAACAATAAGGGTACGCAAAACGACACGGCGGCCAATGGCGTGGTGCCAAGGCGCGAAACATAAAATGTGTCGATCACTGAGGCCGACATCACGGCAAAAATACCGATCGACATGGGGATGCCCAGTCGTAACAAATGACTCAATACCGGACCTTCGGTTAACTTGGGTCTGGATTTCTTTTTGGATGTTTTGGTTTTCATTGAACGGGCGATACGGAAATCCGTGGGCAAAGGCAAGAAACATTCGCAACAGCCAACTATACATTTCCGTTAGGACGGATCACAGATCGTTGATCGACGGGGTTTTCCTTGGCTCAATCGCCGCGAAATTGCTGCAACATTGCCGGTATCGCGCCGGGTAGATCTTCGGCAATCAAACCTGCACCCAATTGGCGGCCTAACTCGCCATGCAGCCACACAGCGGCGCATAACGCATCAAACCCACCCTGCCCCTGCGCCATCAAGCCCGCCACCATTCCGGCCAATACATCGCCGGTTCCCAGAGTTGCCAACCACGAGCTGGTATGGGTGTTGACCACAACCCGGCCGTCCGCATCCGCCATGACGCTATCGGCTCCTTTTAGCAAAACCGTGCATCCGGCCCGTTGTGCAGCGGCCTTTACCCGGCTGATCTTGTTGCCGGTCTTGGTCGTCAGGTCCGCAAATAGCCGACGAAACTCACCCTCATGGGGCAATAACACGGTCTTGGCATGACAAGCCTCCAGTAAATCCTGCGGGTGTTCCGCAAAGCTGGTCAGCGCATCTGCATCCAGAACCGTGGCCGTGCCAGTTTGCAGCAGGTCAAGAACCTGCCGCTTCATGGCCTCGCCCACGCCGCCAGCCGGGCCCAGAAGGACGCAATCCGGCGTTTGGGAGCGCATAACCTCTGCAATCGGTTCGCCTTGTTGGCGCACGGACAATACAATACTAGTCTCGTGGTTGGCACAAACCTGCATGGCATCTTCCGTGCCGCACAATGTGACCCAGCCCGCGCCGATCCGAAGGCCAGCCCGTGCAGCCAGTCGCGCCGCGCCGCTCTGCAAAGGGCCGCCACAATCCACCAGCAACCGCCCGCGATTGTGTTTGTGCGATAACATATCTGGGATCACCGGGATTTGAGGCCACAAAGAGGGGTGGTTTTGCACGGCAATGGGTTCAACTTGGTCAATTGTTCCGGCCGGAAACCCGATATCAATCACCACAATTTCACCGCACTGGCTGCGAGCCGGTTCTAATACATGGGCCAGTTTCAAAACTTCGAACGTGATGGTCATGGCTGCAATAATGGATGGCGTGCCGGGTTGGGCCCGATCACCGTTGATGCCTGACGGCAAATCCGCAGCAATTACAGGTGCCGGATGGGCATTGACCTGTTCAATCAGCACAGCGGGCCTTGCGATAATCGGGCGATCCAGACCCGCGCCAAACATACAATCAATAATGATTTCGCAATCGGTCGGGATGGTTTTAACTTCGCGCTGAACGCCAGCCGGCAATCTGGCTTCCATCTGCGCTGCAACCGTATTAGGATTTGGCGGTGAGAGGCTTAGTAGGCTGACCGCGCATCCTTGTTCAAACAAGTATTTCGCAACTACATAACCATCGCCGCCATTTGCGCCTGGGCCGCAAACAATACAGGCGTTTTTGGGTGCGAACCGCGCCATAATGATCCGGCCCATCCCGTTTCCGGCATTTTCCATCAATTGAAAGCCGCAAACCCCGGCGTCCTCGGCCACTTGATCGAGCGCGTAACAATCAATGGTGCGATATATTTTGGTAGTTTTCATTGCATTGCCCATTGTTTGCACATTTCATGTATATAAACTATGCATATCAAACGATATTTGTAGTTTCTTGCGGTTTTGGTTCCATTTTGGCAGAGATATGACAAAAGTTCGAACCAATAATTTGCAACCCTCCATTCAAAGTTTGGGACCGCCATGAAAAAAATCGTCGCAATCATCAAACCCTTCAAACTTGATGATGTAAAGGAAGCGCTGCACGAAGCAGGCGTCCAAGGACTGACCGTAACCGAAGCCAAAGGCTTTGGCCGACAAAAAGGCCATACCGAGCTGTATCGCGGTGCCGAATACGTCGTGGACTTTCTACCCAAGCTAAAGGTCGAAGTTGTGGTCACCGATGGTCAACTTGATGGTGTGGTCAGCGCCATTGAAACCGCAGCTCGAACCGGCAAGATCGGCGACGGAAAGATATTTGTCAGCGATGTTCTGGAAGTTATCCGCATCAGAACCGGCGAACGAGATGCTGACGCACTGTAGAAATTGTTTATAATCAACTGTAATTCAAGGTTTATTCCAATGTCAAAAAACATAATGAAAATTCTGAAAGATCAGGATATTGGCTATGTCGATCTTCGGTTCACCGACCCAAGAGGCAAAATGCACCATGTCACCATGGATGCCAGCATGGTCGATGACGATTTCTTCGAAGACGGTGTCATGTTTGACGGCTCGTCTATTGCCGGCTGGAAGGCAATTAATGATTCTGACATGGTGTTGATGCCCGATACGTCGACGGCCAAGATTGATCCATTTTACCAGTCACAAACATTGACATTGTTCTGCGACATTCTGGAGCCAGGAACCCTTGCTCCGTATGGCCGAGATCCAAGATCGACGGCCAAACGGGCCGAAAATTACCTAAAAGCCTCTGGTATCGGCGACACTGCTTATTTCGGTCCAGAAGCAGAGTTTTTCATCTTTGATGATGTGCGCTGGTCAACCAGTACCGAAAAAACCGGATATTTCGTTGATTCTGCCGAATTGCCAGCCAATTCAGGAACCCAGTTTGAATTTGGCAATATGGGGCATCGCCCCGGTTCCGGCGGAGGTTATTTCCCGGTGCCACCGGTAGATTCCGGCCAAGACATTCGCACCGAAATGCTGAATGTAATGACAGAATTGGGCTTAGCCCCAGAAAAGCACCACCACGAAGTCGCCCCGGCCCAGCATGAATTAGGCATGAAATTTTCAACTCTGGTTGAAATGGCCGATCATTTGCAGCTCTACAAATATGTAGTGCACAATGTAGCGTCGGCCTATGGCAAGTCGGCTACCTTTATGCCGAAACCTTGCGTCGGTGAAAATGGCTCCGGCATGCATGTGCATCAGTCGATCTGGAAAGAAGGCAAGCCATTGTTTGCAGGCAATCGCTATGCTGATCTGTCAGAAAGCTGCTTGCATTATATAGGCGGGATCATCAAACACGCCCGGGCTATCAACGCGTTTGCCAATGCCACGACCAATTCATACAAACGGTTGGTGCCGGGTTTTGAAGCGCCTGTTTTGCTGGCTTATTCGGCGCGGAACCGTTCGGCTTCGGTCCGAATCCCCTATTCGCCCTCGGCCAACGGCAAACGGTTGGAAGTTCGCTTTCCCGATGCCTCGGGCAATCCATACCTGACCTTTACTGCTTTGCTGATGGCTGGGCTGGATGGGATCGCCAATAAAATCAATCCGGGCGATGCCATGGACAAGGATTTGTACGACCTACCACCTGAAGAGCTAAGCGACATCCCGACGGTTTGCTCAAACCTGCGCGAAGCATTGGGTGCATTGGCCGATGATCAGGCATTTTTGCTGCGTGGTGACGTGATGAGTCAGGATCAGATCAACGCCTATATCGAGTTAAAAATGGAAGAAGTCGTGCGTTTTGAAATGCACCCGCATCCGGTTGAATTCGATATGTATTACTCGGCCTGATCTCGCTTTTTCACCATAATTAAAGAAAATAAAAGCCGGGGGCGACTCCGGCTTTTTTTTCGTGCACAAACTGGCCGTTAGGGAATCGACGTCAGGCTTTTTCCGTTCTACAAGATGTCCTCCTCCGGTTTGCGGCTTGAGTAATCCGCAACACAGCTATGATGGTTTGGTGTTTATGCGTAAAATCCTGTTGTTGAGTGTTGCATTACCGGTTGTGGGCTTGGCCTGCCCAGCTCTGGCCCAAGTGTCCATTGATGATGACCAGACAGCCCCGATTGATACGGGTAGTATCAGCGCCCCCGGAGCAGGCGACATTATTGTTTCAAGTGCGGGAACGGTCCTGATCAATCAGGGTGAAGCTGCGATCACCGTCAACTCTGACAATTCAGTGACCAATCAAGGCACAATCGGCGCAACCGATGCCGATAACACAACTGGCATTCTGATCACTGGCGTAGCAACTGGGACCATACGAAACTCTGGCGCGATCACATTGGACGAGACCTTTGTTGGAACTGATGATGATTCCGATGGCGATTTTGATACGCCTTTGGCCCAAGGCACCGGCCGAACCGGCATTTTAGTTGAAGGCAGCGCAGTCTTTACCGGCGATATTACCAATGACACGGCAGGCCGCATTGCCATGGGTGGCAATAACTCGGTTGGTATACAAATTGCGGGGGTCATGAACGGTAACATCATCAACACCGGTTCGATCTCGACAGTTGGCGCTCAATCACATGCAATTGAAATTTCCGGGACGCTGAATGGCGATTTAACCACTGCTGGCCGAATTGGCGTACAGGGTGAAGGCGCGGACGGTATTCGTGTTACCGGCACGGTCAACGGTGCGGTCAATAATTTGGCAACGGTTACTTCGACCGGGTTTCGCACGGTAACCCGTCAAGAAACCGAAGCACGCGCTCTGCTCGATGCAGATGATTTACTGGTTGGTGGTTCGCCCATGGCAATCGGAGCCAATGTAACTGGTGGTATCGTCAATGATCTGGTTCTTGATGCAAATAACATCCCGACACGTGGTGCCTTGCGTTCTGACGGTTCGGCACCTGCCCTGTTGGTGGCGGCCTCGCTGGATGGCGTTGATAATGGCGATGTAACCATTGGCGCGGTTGGCCTGGCAGCTGATGACGAAAATTTTGGTCTTATCAATCGAGGCACAATAACCGCAAACGGCGTGAATGACGGATTTTCCGCAACTGGTATTCGAGTTGAAGGCACCGACATTAATGGCACCATGCGAACCACCACAATTGCGGGTGGCATTTTGAATACCGGAACCATCGATGTAACCGCATTTGAAGGCAATACGACGGGCCTCTCGATTGGTAATGGTGCCAATGCTGCCTTGGTTGCTTTGCAAAGCGGTGCCATTCGCGCGACTACGATCTCACAGTTTGGGCTACGTGCTGTCGGTGTGGTCATCGAGGCTGGCGCAAATGTGAATGAAATCCGGGTAAATTCCCTAATTCAGACAAACTATACTGGCACGGGTGTTGGTGGCTTTGCCGCAGGTATTGTTGATGAAAGCGGTACGGTTGATCTATTGTTGAACAACGGTCAGATCCTCACCACTTTTAATGAAATATTTCCAATCGGAACCGAGGCTGACCCAACCGACACCACCAGACGCAAAGTCGCAGTTGATTTAAGTGCCAATAACAGCGGCGCTACTTTACACCAGGTGCAAGCCGTTGATTCTGATCCTGATGATAGTATCGACCCGTTGGTGCCCGAAATTGACGGCGACATCCTGTTTGGGGCCGGCGCCGATACCCTTGAACTGGCCGGAGGCACCATTACTGGCGATGTGCTTTTTGGCCAAGGTGCGGACAGCTTAATAGTTGATAACGGCGCTTCATTAACCGGTGCTATTTTTGACTCCGATGGCCAGCTGTTCATTGATGTGCGCGATGGTTTGTTGGCGTTGGGCGCAGATACAGCGCTGACCCTGACGACGGCCCATTTTGGCCCCGCTGCCCGCTTGCAATTGTTTATTGAACCTAATGCTGGTGGTGGATTGCAAAGTGCAACCTTCAATGCTTCTGGTGCTGTAACCTTTGATGCCGGATCGCGGATTGCCCCGGCATTGTCCGGATTAATTGGCGATGGCGGTTCGTTTGACCTGATATCAGCCAATACATTTAATTTTGCTGAGTCTTTCTCGGCCATGCTGGATGCAGAATCTTTGCCGTTTTTGTATAATGTCGGCCTGACACAGAATACAGGAAGCGGCAATCTGGTGGTCACGTTAAGCCGCAGGTCTGCCAGTGATCTGGGTATGAACGTCAATCAAGCAGCCGTTTACGACGCTTGGTTTGCAGCGCTCTCCACCAGCTCTGATGATTCGGTTACCAGCGGCTTTGCTGGCCTGACTTCGGCGAACGATTTCTTTGGAGCCTATAATCAGATATTGCCCGAGTTTGGCGCAGCTGCCTTGCAATTCACCTTGGCCAATACCGATGGTACAACCGGCGCGATTGGCAACCGTCTGGATGCCATTCGCAGGGGTTATGGCCCCAATGGTGGGATTTGGTTGCAGGAAATCGGCTATTATATGGACCGTAACAGTACGTCCTTATCCCAGCCCTATACCGGTTATGGTCTTGGATTAGCGGTCGGGTATGACATTCCATTTGCCGGGTTTGATGCGGTTGGCATTTCACTAAGTGGGTTTTCAAACCAAATTACCCAATCCGAAGGTTTTGACACCCCATTGTCTTCGGTTTCCGTGCAATTGGGTGGATATATGGGTCGCAAATTTGGCGGGTTTGATTTCATCACACACTCGGCAATCGGGTATGATAGTTTTGATTCAGAACGTAATTTGAAATTTGGCGGTGTTGATCGCACAGCAGTTGGTGACTGGAATGCCTATCACTTGGCCAGCACAACGCGTCTGTCCAGAGACATTGCCGTTGGTAAATGGCGATTCAGCCCGAGTGTTTCGCTCGACTTTTTGCGGTTGGTTGAACAAAGCTACACAGAGGCCGGTGGCGGCGTTGGTGTAGATTTAAGCGTGAATTCCAGAACCTCTGAAACCATCTCGGCGACTGCGGCCATGACCTTGGGTCGACGCTTTGGTACGGATCGTAGTTGGTGGGCACCGCTCCTTCGGGTTGGCGTTCGCAATGACATCAAGGGTGACTCTTCTGTCACCACCGCCCGGTTTTCCGGGTTCAATACTGAATTTAACCTAACCCCTGAAACATTGCCTGATACGGCGATATTGCTTGGCTTCTCTATGACTGCCGGAAGTCGATACACTTCATTTGGCTTTGATTTTGATACGGATGTCCGCGATGGCTTTATACGTCATACCGGTAAGGTTGTGATTCGCTTCATCTTTTAGGCCTTAACGAAACTTCATATACTTTTGAAAAATTTAGATAACTGCATGTAATAATGGATATTATTATTGCGGAATTGTATCTTGACTATGAACACAACCTATAGTCGTATATATCTGCGTACACACCTGACGCATTCCCATACGAACAGACAACCCCGTGTCCTGTTCAAACGGGCACCTTTCAAGGGCCGGTATTCCCCCGAATACCGGCCCTTGTTTTTGGTCTATACTGTAGTTCAAATTTCGAATCACATCGGGTTTTCAAAATGAAGAATTTGCATTGGCTATGCTTGCCCTTAATTGCCGCGAGCTTGATGGGTTGCCAGACTCTTTCTGAGGGTACCGCCAACACATCTGGCTCGCCCCTGCAATCCATGCATTTGCGCCAAGACCCCATTGTGATCCTAGTGCATGGCGGTGCTGGCTCAGCCCGACCCAGCGGCTTGCCAGAGGAGGAAGAAGCCGCCTATCGCACAGCTTTGTCTGGTGCATTGGCAAAAGGTTATGCCGTTCTGGCAAAAGGAGGCAGCGCCTTGGATGCGGTGCAGGCTGCCATTGTCTTGATGGAGGATAATGCTCTCTTTAATGCCGGACGCGGGGCGGTGCTGACCGCCAAACAAGAAGTGGAACTGGATTCCTCGATCATGGATGGCCGCAATAAAAATGCAGGGGCCGTGGCCGGTGTTCGTACCATCAAAAATCCGGTGTTGGCGGCGCGTGCCGTATTGGACCATAGCCCGCATGTGATGCTGGCCGGCGATGGCGCCGATCAATTTGCACGGGAACAAGGCTTGGAAACCGCCAATGCCGACTGGTTTGTCACCGAAAAACGCCGCAGGCAATTGCAACGGGTTCAAGATGCGGAGCGGAACAAGACGATGTCCGCCCTGCCCGCCTCGGTGCATTTCGGAACCGTAGGTGCCGTGGCATTGGATCGCGCTGGGCATTTGGCAGCAGCGACCTCCACGGGCGGAATGACCAACAAAAAATGGGGCCGGATTGGGGATTCACCGATCATCGGGGCCGGAACCTATGCTGATGACCAATCTTGTGCGGTGTCAGCGACGGGCTGGGGCGAGTATTTTATTCGAGCAACGGTAGCTAGGGACATTTGCGCCCGCATGCAATGGACCGGAGCCGATGTACAAACCGCTACGGATCAGGAAATACTGGAAATCACCCGCATGGGAGCCAGCGGCGGGGTTTTGGCCTTGGCACCTGACGGTAATTTTGCCTTTTCTTTTTCGACCGATGTAATGTTTCGCGGCGTTCGAACTGAAATTGGTGAGGAAGTAGCAATCTTTGGCGATCAAGGTAGTCGGCAACTTCAGAACTGAAGTCGCAAATTCGGAATGTAACAATATGACCAGCACTGCGCGCAAATCGCTGTTTGATGAAATGACTGAAAACGAAACAGACTCGGATTATACTGCCAAGGACATTGAAGTTCTTGAAGGGCTGGAACCTGTACGCAAACGTCCCGGCATGTATATCGGCGGGACCGATGCAAATGCCCTGCACCATTTGTTTGCCGAGGTTCTGGACAATTGCATGGATGAAGTGGTGGCCGATCATGCCGACCGGATCGAAGTGTCGCTGGAGCCGGACAATTGGTTACGGGTGACCGACAATGGTCGCGGTATTCCGGTGGATGCCCATCCTAAATACAAAGATAAATCCGCGCTTGAGGTGATTATGACCACCTTGCACGCTGGTGGTAAATTCTCGTCCAAAGTCTATCAAACCTCCGGCGGACTGCACGGCGTTGGCGTTTCGGTGGTCAACGCCCTTTCCACCCGTCTTGAAGTCGAAGTGGCCCGCAATCGACAATTGTACGGGCAGGTATTTTCCCAAGGCATTGCGCTTGGACCGTTAAAAAAACTGGGCGCGGCACCCAATCGTCGCGGCACTTCAGTTCGGTTCCAGCCTGATCCGGAGATTTTTGGAACAAAGCTAAAATTTTCAGCCAAACGCATCATGCAGATGGCGCGCTCCAAAGCCTATTTGCACCGGGGCGTTGAAATCAGATGGAAATGCGATTCCTCTCTTTGTGAAGGCACGGATATCCCCACCGAAGCCAGTTTTCATTTCCCGGGCGGGTTGGCCGACTTCCTCAAAGAACGCATGGGTAAAAAGAATACCATCACCGGCAGCATGTTCAGCGGCCGGGTGGAACGTGAAGGCAAACATGGATCGGTTGAATGGGCTATTTCGTGGACCCCGCAAGGCTTTGGCGAAGCCGATGGCTTTATAAATTCGTATTGCAATACCGTGCCAACCGTTGAAGGCGGCACCCATGTATTGGGCATGCGCGCCGCGTTGACCAAGGGATTGCGCGCCTTTGCTGAAATTTCGGGCCACGGGAAAAAAGCGGCGCTTATCACTGCCGATGATGTGATGGGCACCGCCGGCGCGATGATTTCGGTGTTCATTACCGAGCCGGAATTTCAAGGCCAAACCAAGGAAAAACTAGCCTCGGCTGAAGCGGCTCGCGTAGCCGAAGGTGGCTTGCGTGACCAGTTCGACCATTGGCTGGCCGCAACACCTGTCGACAGCGCCAAATTGCTGGAATGGGTCATTGGCCGGGCCGAAGATCGGGTCAAAAGGCGCAAGCAAAAAGAGGTCAATCGAAAGTCGGCGACCCGCAAGCTAAGACTTCCCGGAAAACTGGCCGACTGTTCTAACCGTTCCAATGTGGACACCGAAATTTTTCTGGTCGAAGGTGAAAGTGCGGGCGGCTCGGCCAAACAGGGGCGAAATCGCCATACCCAGGCCATTTTACCGCTAAAGGGAAAAATCCTGAATGTGGCCAGTGCACCAAAAGATAAAATCATGGCCAATCAGGAGATCAAAGACCTGATTCAAGCGTTAGGCGTCACAATAGGCCCGACATTTAATGTTGATGATTTGCGCTATGAGCGGGTTATTATCATGACCGATGCGGACGTGGATGGCGATCATATTGCCGCCTTGCTGATGACCTTCTTTTATAAATGCACACCGGGATTGATCGAATCTGGTCGTTTATATCTGGCCATGCCGCCATTGTATCGGTTGAGCCAGAAAGGCGTGAGCGCCTATGCCCGCAATGATGAGCACAAGGAAGAATTGCTGGCCGGTCAGTTTTCCGGTCCAGGCAAAGTCGAAATTAGCCGCTTTAAGGGGTTGGGCGAGATGATGCCGGCCCAACTCAAAGAAACCACCATGGACCCCAATTCCCGGACCTTGGCCCGGATCACCATTGATGCGGCCACCCTGCCCACCACCGAGGCATTGGTCGAAACCCTGATGGGTAAAAAGCCGGAATTGCGCTTTGCCTTCATTCAGGAACATGCGGCCGAAATAATTGATCTTGATCTTTAGGGGTGAGCATCATTGAAATAGGCGATGGGCCTTGCCATCTAACATGAACTTCACTGTCGTTCGGATTAAACCATGTTGGAAACATCACAAATTGACTTGCATCCGGTTGAAGTCACCCCTGACTTTTCCGTTTCCGGGCAAATATACCCCGGCCACATTCCGGCAATCAAACAATTGGGCTTTACGCGCATTTTGGCGGTACGCCCCGATAATGAAGAAGATGCCGATGAACAACCACCCCGGTTCCTGTTGGAGCCGGAAGTTCTGGCTGCGGGTTTACAGTTCTCACACATTCCAATTGAATCCGGCATTGCCTTTCCCGAAATCGCCATTCGTGGTGCCGCGCATTTGTTTGCAGAAGCCCCGCAAAAAACACTGGCATTTTGTTTAACCGGCATTCGCTCGTTACGACTTTGGGCTTTAGGTAATGCCTTGGCTGGCACTCTGCCTCCGGATGAAATTCATCAAGCCGCATTGGCGGCTGGGTTTGATCTGACCCAGTTTTCGACACATCTGAAACGTTTAGCCCTGAAACAAGCGCCTTATTACGTAGCCGATGATTACGCGAATTTAATCTAGCTCACGCAACAAAACTTGCGGATACCTTTTGGCCTCGGTAGACTCGAGGTTCAGTTCAGGGAGGGGTTGTTCATGGGAAGTCGTTTGGTTGGCACATTTGTGCTTGGGTTAGGGTTGTCGCTTGGCGTTGTTTCGCCGATATGGGCCGATGATGCGCCATATCCATCAACATATCAGCCCTTACCTTCAACCAGTGTTCTGTTGCAGAACGGAACCTTGCTGGACGGTCTTGGCGGCCAGACTGCCAATGCTGACCTGTTGATCAATGATGGTAAAATTAGCGCCGTGGGCCCGAACTTAAGCGTTCCAGAGGGCACCCGGATTATCGATGCCACTGGCAAATGGATCACGCCGGGCATTATTGACATTCACTCCCATCTGGGCGTGTACCCGGCACCGGGTGTGCAGGCCCACAATGATGGTAACGAAGTCACCAATCCAGTTACCGCTGAAGTTTGGTCCGAACATGGTATTTGGCCACAAGACCCCGGCTTTAACCGGGCCAGAACCGGTGGAATTACTTCCCTATTGGTACTACCCGGCTCGGCCAATTTGTTTGGTGGGCGCGGCGTTGTCTTGAAAAACGTACCATCGCGGACCGTACAAGGCATGAAGTTTCCCGGTGCGCCGTACGCCTTAAAAATGGCCTGTGGCGAAAACCCCAAACGGGTCTATGGCGAGAAAGGCGGACCCGGCTCGCGCATGGGTAATTTTTCCGGTTACCGCAAAACCTGGATCAAAGCGGTGGCGTACCGCGAGAAATGGGCGAAATACAAAAAAGAATTGGCCAAAGCCAAGCCCGAAGATGAAAAACAACCGTCCGAGCCAGATCGCGATTTGCAGATGGAAACGCTGGTTGGCGTGCTGAATGGCGATATTCGGGTTAATATGCATTGCTATCGGGCCGATGAAATGGCCCAAGTGATCGATCTGTCCAAAGAATTTGGCTATAAAGTTTCGACCTTCCATCACGCGATTGAAGCCTACAAAATCAGTGATTTGCTGAAGGAAAACGGAATTTGTGCCGCGATGTGGGCCGATTGGGGGGGCTTCAAAATGGAAGCCTATGATTCAATTCGCGAGAATATCCCGATGGTACACCATGCCGGAGGCTGCGCGATCGTCCACTCCGATAGCGAAGTCGGCATTCAGCGACTGTACCAGGAGGCTGCCAAAGCACTGGCCGATGGCCGCAAAGCCGGGCTGGATATCTCCAAAGGACAGGCTTGGCGTTGGTTATCGAGCAATCCAGCAAATGCCATGGGCATCGGGGATCAGACGGGTAGTTTAACCGTTGGCAAAGATGCTGACATTGTGTTGTGGGATGGCGATCCATTTTCGATCCGCACCCGGGCCGAACTGGTTCTGATCGATGGGGCGTTATTATATGACAAAAACGACCGAAATCGACAGGCAGTGTCTGATTTCGAATTAGGTCAACCTGGCAATGGAGAAGAAAAATGATCCGCTTACTTGCTGTTCTTGCGGCATTCACATTGTCGCCAACCGCTATTTTCGCTGCTGATTTTGCAATTACCGGCGGCAAAGTAGTCACCAACCAAAATGGCCAGATCATTGAAAACGGGACCGTCGTGATCAAGGGAAACCGGATTGTCGAAGTCGGCCCGTCTAGCAGTGTGACCATACCGGCAGGTTTTGAAACCATTGATGCCAAAGGAAAGTGGGTGACGCCAGGCCTGTTCGTTCCGTTTTCACGGGTTGGTATGGTCGAGATTGCGCTGGAAAAAACCACCAATGATACGCGGGCGAAAGAATCACCGTTTTCGGTAGCCTTGCAAGCCATTGATAGCTTTAACCCCAAATCGGAAAACGTGGCGATCACCCGGTTGGAAGGGGTGACCCGCATGGCGATTTTACCCGATGCCAGCCACACCATTTTTGGAGGTCGTGGCGCATTGGTCGATACCAGTGGTGACTTTATGGTTGAACGGGCAGCACCTGCCTTTGTGTTTATACAAATGGGCGAATACGGTGCGAGTATTGCCGGTGGATCCAGATCGGCCTCTTGGACATGGTTACGTCAGGCCGTGGCCGAAGCGCGCGCTTGGCGTCGTGGGCGAGAGCCAGCCGAGCCGCTTATGCTGACTGCCGATGCGTTGGCCTTACAACAAGCCTTGCGCGATGATTTGCCATTTTTAGTTCATGTGGAACGGGCTTCCGATCTGATGAATTTGATCCACTTCAAACAAGAAATGGACGGAATTGATATAATTGCGGTCGGAGCAACCGAAGGTTGGATGGTCGCGGAACAGCTCAAAGAAGCTGAAATATCGGTTATTCTGGATCCGCATGATAACTTGCCGCAAGGGTTCGAAAACCTGGGGGCAACCATGTATAATGCCAAGCGGTTGCATGATGCCGGTGTAACCATCGCCATAGCGGATTTGCATGATGAGGCATTTAATGCCCGGCTGGCCCCGCAACACGCGGGCAACACTTTAGCCACGGGTCTGGATTGGAACACAGCCTTTGCTGCAATTTCCAGCGTGCCTGCACAAATGTTCGGGGTTGATGACCAATACGGTCAGCTTGCCGCCGGGATGGAAGCTGATCTGGTGATTTGGGATGGTGATCCGCTGGAGCTGATGAGTGCTCCGGATATGGTCTATATCAGCGGCGAGAAACAGCAAATGCAATCTCGGCAAACCCTGCTGCGGGATCGGTATATGGACAAGGGCGCGGATCAAACCCTGCCCTATGCCTACCGCTGATTGCAGTCAAACATTGACTTAAGGAACACCGTGCGTAAGGTCCGCCGCACTGACCTCTTGTTTTATCTGTAATGTGAAATCAAACCAATTTATGACCTTTGAAGAACTGGGCCTTAGCCCGAATACGCTGCGCGCTGTTGCTGAATCTGGCTATACAGAACCGACCCCTATTCAGGCAGGGGCCATTCCAAAAGTGCTGCAACGGCAGGACGTGTTGGGGATCGCCCAGACCGGCACCGGTAAAACTGCGTCCTTTACCTTGCCAATGATGGATATTTTGAGCCAAGGCCGGGCCAAAGCCCGCATGCCGCGCTCGATGATCATTGAACCCACAAGGGAACTGGCCGCTCAAGTCGCCGAGAATTTTGAAAAATACAGCAAATACCACCGTTTGAGCATGGCGTTGCTAATTGGCGGGGTTTCGTTTGGGGATCAGGACAAAAAACTGATGCAAGGCGTGGACGTGCTAATTGCCACGCCGGGACGCTTGCTGGATCAATATGATCGCGGCAAAATCCTGATGTCCGGCGTACAATTACTGGTGGTCGATGAAGCAGATCGCATGCTGGATATGGGCTTTATGCCTGATATTGAGCGCATTTTCAAAATGACGCCATTTACCCGCCAGACCCTGTTTTTCTCCGCCACCATGCCGGCCGAGATCCAGCGCATTGTGGATACCTTTTTGCACCAACCAGCCAGAGTCGAAGTGGCCCGTCAGGCCACAGCGGCCAAAACGGTTAGTCAATTCCTGTTATCCCTGCCCCGCAATGATCCAAAAGCAAAGCGGGCTGCTTTGCGCGACATACTGGTCAAAGAAAAACTGAAAAACGCAATCTTGTTTTGCAATCGCAAAAAGGATGTGGATGTGGTGGCCAAATCCTTGTCGCGCCACGGGATCAATGCCGCACCTATTCATGGGGATTTGAACCAATCCATTCGCACCGAAACATTGGCCAAGTTCAAAGCCGGTGATATTCGCATCTTGGTGGCCAGTGATGTTGCGGCCCGTGGGCTGGATATCCCCGATGTCAGTCATGTATTGAACTATGATGTTCCGTTTCATGCCGAGGACTATGTGCACCGGATTGGGCGCACCGGTCGGGCTGGCAAAAAAGGAATCTCAATTACCATTTCAACACCGATTGACCACAAAGCATTGGCGGCAATTGTTGAAATGCTTGGCAAGGAAATACCGGAATACCATTTGAGCGACGCGCCAAAGCCTTCTGCAACAAAACCTGTGAAAAGCACTGAGCCGAAACCCAAATCAGAATCAGGCAGAAAGACCAGACGGACCCGCGCTCCAAAGCAGGAACCAGTCCAGCAGGATACCAAACCGGCAAAGGCCAAGACGCAAACGGCTACCGGATCACCATTTGGCGATCACATGCCTGATTTTTTTTCGAAAGACTGAATTATCATTCACTTTGTAAATTTGATCCAAAATTTACGTTCTGTTTGGTTTTTACCCATAGGTTGACCCGTACGAGTTGAATGATTCAACTGGGCAGTAACGGGGATCACAGTGACGCAACAGGCCAAAACAACCAGCATCAAAGATCCGATGGAACTCATGCGCTCTTTAGGCGCTAACCCCAGCCCGAAGAATTACGAGATGTTTTATGCCTATATCCAAGGCAGTAATCGGAAGCTGACAATTGCGTTTGCGCCTTATGTTGAGGGTCGCGAGGCATGGACGGAAGCAAAAGGCGATGCATTATATGAGCGCCATGTATCAGAAAATAAACTGTCCAATATCCTGGATGTGACCACCGAAGAAGTCCGCAATGAATTGAATTCAGTCATGCAAGTACTGACCCAGGCTGGCGAAGATGCTGCAACCTACGAAAAGACACTGGTTGGTGTCGGTGGCAGTTTGCAACAAGCCTCTGATTCGCGATCGGTTCGCGACATTGTCGAGCATTTGGTCAAAGCCACAGCGACCATGCAGGATCGCAGTCACAATCTTGAGAAAAAACTGGCTGAAACCAACCAGCAAGTCGAAATGCTACAAACCAATCTCGAACGTGTGAAAATTGAAGCCAACACCGATGCCCTGACCGGTCTGTGCAATCGCAAACGACTGGATGATGTGCTGATACAGGAAACGGAACTGGCCCGCGAAGATGGCACGACTTTAGCCTTTGTGCTTTGTGATATTGATCACTTCAAGCGCTTTAATGATACGTGGGGGCATCAAACCGGTGACCAGATCATTCGGTTTGTGTCCAGCACATTACGCACCAAAGTTTCTGAGCGCCACACATCAGCTCGGTATGGCGGGGAAGAATTTGCAATCATTATGCCGGCAACCAATATGACATCAGCCACGGAAGTGGCCGAAAAAATACGCAATACCATTGAACGTAAAAAACTGGTTAGAAAATCAACCGGTGAAGACCTGGGACGGGTAACCATTTCATTGGGTGTATCGATTTTCCGGGAAACGGATCAGATTGAAGACCTGATCGAACGAGCTGATAAAGCGCTATATCAATCCAAACAAAATGGGCGTAACCGCGTGACCGCCGAAGATGTAATGGTTGCGGGAAAAGCCGCTTAACGCAATTACTTCGTTTTATTGCTGCAAGGCAAATTTGGTATATTCGACACTTTCCACCGCATCACTTGAAACCCACGGTTCAACTGAAGCCAGAACCAGGTCAGTCAGTTTTTCCTGATCCAGTTCTCCGTCTTCGGTTATCAGGGTTGATGATTGTTTATGGCTGAAACGAATAATCGCATCATTTATGAAATGACTTTTGGCCCGCACCGGCCAAGCATCCTGATCATCATTCAAATTAATCCGGATCGCCACAAAAATATAGCTAACCAGCGATGGACCAATGCTTGTTGGTAGCGTGAGCATGGGAAGGTCAACCGCCTGTTCCGATCGTTTGGTATCAATTTTTACATCGATTTCCGATTTTTCGTTTAAATCCCACTTGGCTTCATAATGGTTGCTTGCGCCTTTCTTTTTCCCACCACCACCGCTGGCAGTAGCTGGCAAAACCAGTCCGAAAGAAAGAGAAGCAATCAAAAGTGCACGGTACATGAGCTTGTTTCCTGTTTATTGGCAGGAACCATCTCACAAATTGATCAAAAATGAGTAAATCCACCCAATGACAAGTCGGAAGGCTGCCCGGCAATCAAAATACCCACCCCAGAACCTGCTTCGACCTGACCAATCCGGGTCACAGTACCATTTGCATGGATTGCTGCCAATTCAACCTGATTGCGTTTGGTAGGCGGCGCACTAAACAACAATTCATAATCATCCCCCGCACTTAATGTGCGCCATATTTTTTCTTTGTTATTAAGCGCTTTCGACCACTTTCGAAAAGCCGACGATAGCGGGATCCGCTCATATTCCAGATTCATTCGAACCTCAGACGCCCCGGCAATATGCCCGGTATCAGCGGCCAAACCATCGGATATATCTATCATCGAATTGGCAATACCGCGCAGCGCCACACCTAATTGATTGCGCGGCTGTGGAAGCCGATACCGATCTTGCAACCACTGAGTCTGTTCAGGGTTTAGCTCCTGTAAACCAGTATTTTCTGGATACGCTTGTAAAGTTCGCAAGCCCAAGGCCGCATCACCAATTGTACCGGATACCCATATGTCATCGCCAACTTTTGCGCCATTACGCCTTATGGGCGCTCCAGCCACCTCCCCAATCGCCGTAACCGATACGGTGAGCGGCCCCTTGCCTCGTACCGTGTCGCCGCCAATCAGCGCAACGTTCAGCAAGTCACACTCCGCCCAGATCTGTTTAGCCAGATCAGGGATGTCGCCAAATTGGAAGGCATCACCAAAGCAAATGCCTAATAACACAAACTTTGGCACGGACCCCATGGCGGCCAAATCGGATAAATTCACCCGAATGGCTTTGCGAACCACGTCAATAACGCTGTCATCAGACAGGGCATGAATACCGGCCTGCACCAGATCTTTGACCACAACCAATTGCTGCCCGCCCAAGGTGATGACCGCACCATCGTCAGCCAGCCCTAAACTTTCAGGGGTTTTGCTGGCAATTTCTGCCAATTGTTTGATAAATCCAAATTCTCCGGACTGATCCGGCCCGGAACTCACGCTGACGTGCTTGGTTGGCTCAGGTTTTTGCCAATGGCATCCAGTGTGGCATTCACAAATCCGGATTCTTTTGCATCAAAAAAAGATTTGGCAATATCAACATATTCATCAATGACCACGGCCATTGGTGTATCCCGCAAGACCAATAACTCGCAACTACCGCACCGCAATATAGCCCGCAAAGTGGCATCAACCCGGCTGAGGCGCCAACCGCCGCTCAGATGATCCCGAATGGCTTGGTCAATGTTTGCTTGGTTTTGCACAAGGGTCTCGACCAAGTTTTTGAAAAAAGTCCGGTCGATCGCTGATCCATCCAGATGTTCAGGCTGCAGGCGTTCCTGCAAAAACTCTTCAATAACCCCATTGGCACCACGGTCAGTGATTTCCATTTGATACAGGGCTTGCACCGCAGCCAGCCGGGCATTGTGTTTGCCTGGCGCTTTGCGTTTATAATTTTTCTTGGGCTTAGACGTCATTGGGGTTGTCCAAAATATTCCGGGTCAAATGGTTGGTAAAGGTAAGTCAGGCCGCGTCGCTCAATCGCCAAGTTTTTCGTCATCAATAAACCGTGCAAAGTCTTTGGTCTCGCTAAATTCCTTGTAAACGGACGCATAGCGGACATAGGCGACTTGATCCAGATTGGCCAGTGCCTCCATCACCAGTTTTCCGATTTGATCAGAAGGGATAAACGGGTCCCCTTCGCTTTCCAGCCGCCGCACGATGGACGACACCATATTTTCCACCCGTTCCGGGTCCATGGGCCGTTTTTGCAAGGCAATGCCTACCGAGCGCATCAACTTCTCCCGGTCAAAGCGTACTTTGCGACCGGAACGCTTCACCACGGTCAGTTCGCGAATCTGCACCCGCTCAAAGGTAGTGAAACGCTGGCCACAACCTTGGCACTGCCGCCGCCGCCTGATGGCTGCTCCCGCTTCGGCTGCCCGGGAGTCTTTCACCTGGGTATCCTCGTTTGAACAAAAAGGGCAGCGCATCGCTCTAACTCCGGTAAATTGGAAAGCGCCGGGTCAATGCCAACACCCGTTCCCGCACTCTTTCCTCAACTTCAAGATTACCTTTGGGATTTTGGACCAAGGCATCTAGCACCTCGACCATCATCTGACCAACTTGAATGAACTCGGCCCGGCCAAACCCACGGGTGGTCGCGGCGGGCGATCCAATGCGAATGCCAGATGTAATGGTCGGTTTTTGCGGATCGTTCGGCACACCATTTTTATTGCACGTTATAAAGGCGCGCTCCAGCGCGGCCTCTGCTGCTTTACCGGTCAGCCCTTTGGGGCGCAGATCAACCAGCGCCAGATGCGTGTCCGTACCGCCTGACACCAATGAATAGCCGCCGGCCTCAAGCACAGCAGCCATTTGCTGGCAATTATCAATGACCGCCCGGATATAGGTTTTGAATTCAGGGCGCAGCGCTTCGCCAAAAGCCACGGCCTTGGCGGCAATAACGTGCATCAACGGCCCGCCCTGTAATCCAGGGAAAATGGCTGAATTAATTTTCTTGGCGATAATCTCATCATTGGTCAGCACCATTCCGCCACGCGGTCCGCGCAGGGTTTTATGGGTGGTTGTGGTCACTACATGAGCATGTGGCAACGGATTATCGTGATATCCTGCGGCGACCAAACCGGCAATATGAGCCATATCCACCATCAATTTGGCACCAACCTCATCGGCAATACGCCGAAACCCAGCAAAATCCAGTGCACGCGGATAGGCCGAGCCGCCGGCAATAATCAAACTGGGTTTGACTTGTTTTGCCTTGGCCAGCACCCGGTCCATATCAATCTGATCTGTATTGGCATCCAGCCCGTATTGCTCGGCCTGAAACCATTTTCCTGACAAGTTTGGTCGTGCGCCATGGGTCAAGTGACCACCGGCATCCAGCGACAGACCTAAAATAGTCTCGCCGGGTTTTACCAAGGCAAGTAAAACAGACTGGTTGGCTTGGCTGCCCGAATTGGGCTGTACGTTGGCAAAATTGGCCGAAAATAATTCTTTTGCCCGCTCAATGGCTATGGTTTCCACCCGGTCCACATATTCGCAGCCGCCATAATATCGTCGCCCCGGATAGCCTTCGGCATATTTGTTGGTGAGCACTGACCCTTGGGCCTGCAACACAGCTTGGGAAACGATATTTTCCGAAGCAATCAACTCGATCTGTTGGCCTTGGCGATTCTGCTCTTGGCTAATATGCATATGAATAGCTGCATCCGCGTCCTCTAAACTCCGTTGAAAAAAGGTTTCGGTATTTCGGTTCATATCAGCCATGGCATCATTTCCACTTTTTATCATGACGAGCGGGTATTTCAGTTCCTACTCTTAATGCGCCTTCTGGTTCAACCATTTCTTTCACAATCAAACCTGTAGTTCACGATCCGATCCTGAAAAATAGATGGTAGTGAATACTTATTCATCTCATTCATATAAATTATACTAATAACAAAAAACCATTTTATAGTTCAGGTATTAAAACTGCTGTTACTTATTGTCAGTCAAAATAAAGTATATATCATGTGGCAAAATATTGGACAAAAGTTCCATTCGCCGCAACGTCGGCGCATAAAAAGAGAGCGCGCAAATGAATTCGACCACACTGGACGATAAATCCAGCAACAATGTTCTAACTTTGGCTGCTGAAATAATTTCGTCTTACGTCAGTAATAACAGGGTAGGCCCAACTGAATTACCTGATTTAATTCAATCGGTATATTCGTCGCTTATCGCTTTGGACGGTGAAAATGGCCCGCAAGCTAAACCCCAAAACCCAGCGGTTTCCATCAAACGTTCCATCACCGACGAACACATTATTTGTCTGGAAGACGGCAAGAAACTGAAAATGTTGAAGCGGTATTTACGGACCCGTTTTGGCCTGTCTCCTGATGAATATCGAAGAAAATGGGGCTTACCGGCCGATTATCCGATGGTTGCACCGGCTTATGCCAAGCGGCGCTCCGAGTTTGCCAAGCAAATCGGCTTGGGCCGTGGCGTGGGGCGACGCAAAAAGTAGCGGGTTCACTCAAGAACCACCCAAAACCTATTCTTGCTCGGCGATCAGTTGGCTGACCCGTTTCCACTCATTATCATAAAATGCGTAATCTGCCTCCAATCGTGGAACTAAATCTCTGGCTTGCTTTAAGTCTTGCAAAGCAAGTTCATATTTTTTCATATTGAGATACAAATACCCGCGCATTGAGTAGGCTTGATAGAACTTTGGCTCGTCGCGGATCACCCGTGAGAATTGCCGCAGCGCCTTTTTGAACTCATCGGCTCGCAACATGGCTTCTGCTGCACGAAAGCGCACATCAACCAAATTTGGTAGTGCTGGCTCCTCAACAAAGGAAAATAGCAGCTCGATTGTCCCTAGCGGCGGCGTATAGCTATATTCAGGTGAAAGCCAGAATGAGATAACTTCAGCCAGACATTCGCCCAGATTACGAGAGGCATAGGCACTGGGCAGCCCGGTTTCCATCCGCACTTTATCCTCAATCTGTTTCCTACGTTCACCCAACGGCAAAGCGGCGGCTGTAGACGGGGTTAACCCTTCCGATTTCAGCAATGCAATCGCTTGCCGGATTCTTGGTTCAAAAATTCTCCGAAATGCCTCGGAATTTGATACTCTTCTATAGCTATCCCCAGCGTGTACCATTTCATGAAATAGAACTCGGTGAGAAAAGTCCGGATATGCAAACATAACCTCGTCTATTGCGATGTTCTGCGTGCCTCCCTTTGCATAGTTCGGCAGGTCTGTCAGATAGACCGCAATGGTTCCATCTGACGCACCACGGGACAACAGACCGGGTGCCAGCTTATTAATTTTATGAAAATATTCCAAAATTGAACGGTGTTGTTCTGGTGCCCAGACAATGGTTTTATAGGTCTGTCGATATGCTTCTTGTGAGCCGGGCCTCAGGGTGTCCCTGAGTACAATCAGATCTTCAACTTCGGTACGCAGTACGAAGGATTCGGAGATTTCTACCGGCGGAATTTCAGTGCTTTTCGGGAAAAAAGAAAAAATGACGACCAGTAGTAAAAATCCGATCGCAAAGCCGACAATCATTTTTACTATTTTCATGGAGCGCCTCGTCTAATTTGCGTCGCTTCTTAATTCCGGCATAGAACTGCATGGAAAAAGTCTGTCAGTTTCTACTCGGATACCACAAAAAGTAGCATGCTACCATCAGGGGCCAACCTTACCTCCGCGTTTGCCGCTTAAACGATGATCCCGCCCCTATCGTCAGACTTGAGGTTACGCTGCAATCGGCGCTCCAGCTTTCGCGCCGCGATGTTGCGGGCATAATCCTCATTGGCATTTTTGGGTGCAATAATGCTGACCTCAATGCCGCTTTGCACGTCAATGGCACTGATTTTTAGCGTATCGCCACAAGCAATGGTTTCAAAGATGACTTCGCGTCGGGTCTCCGGATCACTCACGCGGCTCTGGCGGACAAACCCAGTTGATCCCAAACTTGGCGCAGCGCACTAACCAACTGCTCCATCAGGACATCATCATGCAATGGAGACGGCGTCAAACGCAAGCGTTCGGTCCCCTTGGGTACCGTCGGGTAATTGATCGGCTGCACATAAATACCGTGGTCGAGCAACAACCGATCACAAACCGCCTTGCAAGCCACAGGATCGGCCACCAACACCGGCACCACATGGGTCTCCGATGGCATGACCGGCAAATTTGCTTCACGCAACAAGGTTTTCAACCGAACGGCACGTTCTTGATGTTTCACCCGTAACTCTTTGTGTTCTTTGACATAACGAATGCTGGCAGCAGCACCTGCGGCCAATGCTGGGGCCAAAGCCGTGGTAAAAATAAATCCGGGGGCATAGCTACGAATGGCATCAATAATCACCGCATCAGCAGCTACATAGCCACCCATCAGGCCAAATGCTTTGCCCAACGTGCCATTGACGATATCGATCCGGTCCATCAAGCCTTCGCGCTCGGCCACACCGGCACCACGTTCGCCATAGAGGCCAACCGCGTGAACTTCATCCAAATAGACCAAGGCATTGTATTTGTCGGCCAGATCGCAAACTTCACGCAATGGACCCACATCACCATCCATGGAATATACAGATTCAAGTGCAATCACTTTTGACGCATTAGCTGGCGTGTTTTCCAGCAGGCTTTCCAGGTGGGCCACATCATTATGCCGCCAGATGTGCTTGGCACCGTTGGAGCGACGAATGCCTTCGATCATTGAGGCATGATTGAGTGAATCCGAGAAATACGTACAATCCGGCAGGATTTTAGCCAAAGTCGACAGGGTCGCCTCATTGGCAATATAGCCCGATGTGAATAACAAGGCGGCTTCTTTGGCATGCAAATCAGCCAATTCTTCTTCCAGCCGCACATGAAAACGAGTGGTCCCGGCGATATTACGCGTGCCACCGGCACCTGCGCCTACTTCACGCACCGCATCGTGCATGGCATCTAGCACTACAGGATTTTGGCCCATGCCCAGATAGTCATTGGAGCACCACACAACAATATCGCGGTCATTGCCGTCCGGCGCCCGCCATAATGCTTGTGGAAATTGGCCGCGTTTACGCCGTAAATCGGCAAAAACCCGATACCGGCCTTCGGCTTTGACTGAATCAACCGCAGACTGAAAATGTGCCTTGTAATCCATACCCTACGCCTGTGTCCCAATTCCAGAACTGAATCAAAAAATTCAGTCTTTCTTCGGAGCATGTTTCGGGTGGCAAATCAAGGCGAGAAACCGGACGAAATGTCGCGGGTTACCGCAAGATACAAGGTTATAGTTGAAAACGGATATGATCCGACCAATAACGCTCAAGACGCAGCAGAGCACCATTCAACTGCTGTAATTCACCGCAGCTGACATTAGCTACCGGCTCCAGCGCCCGCAATTGCCGGTCAAACAACCCCTGCACCATGTCACGGACGGCCTGCCCATTTTCGGTCAAGCAGACGTGTACGGCGCGCCGATCTGTAGATGAACGCTCATGGCTCAAATATCCGGCATTCACCAGCTTTTTCAAATTATAGGAAACATTGGAACCCAAATAGTGCCCTCGGCTGCGTAACTCGCCAGCCGTCAGGCGATCATCCCCGATATTGAACAACAACAGTGCTTGTACACTATTGATTTCGCTTACCTTTGCGCGATCCAACTCATTTTTGACCACATCCAGCAATTGCCGATGCAAACGCTCAATCATGGTCAAAGTATGTAAGTATTCTTTGGTCAGCTTCTCGTCGATTGCGATCGGCGGTTCTGGTTGCTTCTGCGCCAGGCCCATTTGGTACACCCCGTTATTATTTTTATCGTTGATCCATGGGTAACCCAAAATGGCTAAGAACGGATTAAGGGCGCGCCTTATTTTATCGAAGGCACAAATTCGACTGAGTTTTAGCTGTCATTTTGGGCACGTAGCATGCGGATAATCCCTGAAAAATCCACGTCTCCGCTGCCCTGTTCGGCAAATTGCTCATACAAGCTACGCGCATTGGCCCCCAATGGGGTTATTGCTCCGGCGGTTTCGGCTGCATCTTGCGACAAGCGCAAGTCTTTTAACATCATATTGCTGGTAAAGCCGGGTGCGTACTCCCGATTGGC
>NVXG01000038.1 GCA_002733805.1 Robiginitomaculum sp.
CGTAGCCCCATCGCGCTCGATCACCAGATCGTCGTCATCGGGCGCATCTGCAAAATCAAAGGTATAGGAAAAGCCAGAACAACCGCCGCCGATGACCGCGACGCGCAAGGCATTTCGTTTTTGTTCTGCCATGATCTGATTGATCCGAATGGCGGCTGAGGCGCTCAAGGTTACGGGTGTGTCGGGCATGATGATCTTTCGTTACCGAAGGTGTGATTGGTTAAGCTTTTCCTATATATGGGGACTGTCCCCAATTAGGCAAAACAAATTTATGAGCAAACTGTTTCAAATTCCGCCGCGCGCCAGCTTTGCGTCCGACCCATTGAAATCAAGAGGGCGATTGTTTGAGCAAAGCCCCAGCGCAACCCGCACCCCATATCAACGGGACCGCGACCGGGTCATTCATTGCACGGCGTTTCGGCGGCTCAAGCACAAAACCCAAGTTTTTATCGCCCATGAGGACGATTATTACCGGACCCGGCTGACCCACTCATTGGAAGTGGCGCAAATTGCCCGCTCGATTGCGCGAGTATTGGGTCTTGATGAGGATCTGGCCGAAACCTTGGCATTGGGGCACGACATTGGGCATCCGCCGTTTGGTCATGCCGGGGAAGACGTGCTTGACGAAGCCATGAAAGATTATGAGGGGTTCGACCACAACGCCCAGACCTTGCGGGTGATCACCCAGATGGAGCGGGTGTATCCGGGTTTTGATGGGTTAAACCTGACGTGGGAAACCTTGGAGGGCATGGTCAAGCACAATGGCCCGATCAAGCTGTCCGCTGGCAAAAAACTGCCGTGGGCCTTTCGTGCCTATGAAGGCTGGGATTGGCTGGAAACCCACACCTTTGCCGGGCCAGAGGCGCAAGTGGCGGCGCTGGCTGACGACATTGCCTATAACAATCATGATATTGATGACGGGTTGCGGGCCGGGCTGATTACGATAGAGCAATTGCTGGAACTGCCCATGGTCGGACCTGCGTTTCAAGGGGTGATCGACCAATATCCCGGCCTGTCTGAAAACCGGATTATTCGCGAAGCTGTGCGACGGTTGATCGGATTTTGGATCAATGATTTGCTGAACGAAACCCAAGCCAATATCAAAAAGCTAAAACCGCAAACCGCTGATGATGTGCGGATGCTGGATCAGCCTTTGGTCATTTTTTCAGCCGAAATGGAACGCAATATCGCCGTGCTTCGCACTTTCTTACTGGATAATCTGTATCGGCATTACAAGGTCAACCGGACGCGCAGCAAATCAAAACGGGCTTTGGGCAAATTGTTCGATGTGTTTTTAGATGATCCGACCTTGTTGCCGCCGGAGCGGTTTCGTTTGACCAGCCAGACAGATAAAGCCAAAACGGCGCGCGTTGTGTGCGATTATATGGCCGGAATGACCGACACCTTTGCATTAGAAGAATATAATCGGTTATTTTCGCTTGATGTGGAACTTTAGGCTGGTTTCTAATATCTGGAACTGATTCGAAACAAATGCCGGGAACGGGAAGATGACGGATAAGGATCGCGGCGTGTATTCTCCGCCACCTGATCAATATGATCGATTTGACGTTGGTGAAGAGGACGACTCGCGGCGCGGACCGTTGCTGCTGGTCGTGGCTATTGCGGTTTTGATCGCCTTTGCGGCGGTCATATATACCGCCTATCATCAGGGTATCAGGTCCGGCGGGCGCGATGATGCTCCATTGATTGCGGCTGAAACCAGCCCGGTTAAAACCGTCCCGAATGATCCGGGCGGCAAACCATCGGTTGATTCTGATAACGCTGCGTATGATCCGCTAGACGGAAATACCGGGAAACGCGAAGTAAGTATTGCGCCGCCGCCGGAACAACCCATTGAACGCGCGCCAGAGCGCAAGCCTGACCCAAAACCGGAACCCGTAGCAACCAATCGCCAGCCCGATCCGATTGCTACCCAACCTGTGCCCGTGGTTCGCGCGACCATTCCGGTGCAATCCGATGGCCGCTATGTGGTGCAATTGGGGGCGTATCGTTCAGAAGAACAAGCACTGGACAGTTGGGCCAAACTGCGGAACCGCCTGCCCGTGGTAATGGATATAACCACCGCTGATGTGCAGCGGGCTGATTTGGGGGCCAAAGGGATATATTACCGGCTTCGCGCCGCCGCCTTTGGCGACCGGACCACCGCAACGGCTTTTTGCAACGCATTAAAAGCCAAGGGGCAGGACTGTATCGTCGTTAGTCGATGAGTGCTTCAGCCATAATCTTTGGATGTGAAGGCACCACGCTTTTGGCCGATGAGCGGGCATTGTTCGCCGATGTGCAGCCGTGGGGCTTTATTCTGTTTGCTCGCAATCTTGAAACGGATGCCCAGGTCAAAAAACTGATCGCGGATTTGCGACAAACCGTGTCGCACGATCCGCATATCTTTGTGGATGAAGAGGGCGGGCGGGTTTCGCGTTTGCGCGCTTTGGGCGGGTGGATCGGTCCACCGGCCATGACTTTTATTCAAGCCAAAGCCAAAACACCGGATATTATTGCGGCGATCCGGGCCAATTACTGCGCCATTGGCGCGCGCTTGGCCGAATTGGGATTTACCGCCGATTGTGCGCCGGTACTGGACGTACCAACCGACACTGCTGATCCGATTATCGGGGATCGGGCATTTTGCGTACAACCGGAGCAAGTTGCGCCCTTGGCCCAAGCCTGTCTGGATGGATTGAATGATGCCGGCATTGCCGGGGTGATCAAGCATATTCCGGGTCATGGCCGGGCCGATGTGGATAGTCATTTGTCCCTGCCCATTGTCACCACCAAACATGCCGAACTGTCCGCAACGGATTTTGTTCCGTTTCAGGCATTATCTTATGCCAAAATGGCCATGACTGCCCATGTGGTCTATTCGGACATTGATCCCGACCATGCGGCCACAACCTCACGTAAAGTCATCAAACAGATAATCCGGGGCGAAATTGGCTTTGCCGGATTGTTGATGAGTGATGATCTGGAAATGAAGGCATTGCCCGGCACCTTGCAACAACGGGCGGAACAATCCTTGGCTGCTGGGTGCGATATATTGCTGCATTGCAGTGGGGATTTTGCCGCCATGCAGGAGCTGGCCAAAGTGGTTCCCACCTTATGTGATTTTGCGCTGGAACGGGCCAAGCGGGCGGCCCCGGCCGGGCAATCTGCAAAGATAGGCGTGGACCAGGCCATTTTGGCGGCGCAATCTGCACGGGCTTTGCTGGGCTAACCTCCCTTGCGGATTGGGGTGGGCATTAGATACTATCAAGGGGTAGTGATTCTGGGGCGCATAGCTTGACCAATATGGAATTTGAAGAAGATATACGTTTTGAGGCATCTGATGATGCTGCGCAGGATGGTGTGCAGTCAGCACAAGTCTTACGCGTTGATCTGGATGGCTATGAAGGGCCGCTTCATATCTTGCTCGAACTGTCGCGCAAACAAAAAGTCGATTTGCGCAATATTTCCATTGTGGAACTGGCCGAGCAATACCTCGAATTTATTCGCCATATCCAATCTTTGCGTATTGAGTTGGCGGCAGATTATCTGGTGATGGCCGCATGGCTAACCTACCTCAAATCCAGATTGATTTTACCCAAGCCCAAACAATTGGACGATGGCCCCGGCGCCGATGATATGGCCGCGATATTGGCGTTTCGTCTGCAACGACTGGCCGCGATGCGCGCCGCGTCCAAAGCGTTGATGGCCCGTGATCTGCAAGGGGTGCATGTTTTGTTGCGCGGTCAGCCAGAAGGCGTGCGGCGCATTCGTTCCCCGATTTATCAAGCCAGCATTTATGACCTGCTGTCGGCCTATGCGACCCGCCGTTCGCGAACCTCGCGGGCCAGAGTTGTTTTCAAGAAACCGGTACTTCTAGCCTTGGAAGAAGCGCGGCACCGCTTGGAAAAAATATTGGGAAAAATGTCTGACTGGTTATCGCTCGACCAGTTGGTGATTGATTTCAATCTAACCACAGATGGGACCGGACCGCCCCGGTCCAGCTTGCTGGCATCCTCTTTGGTTGCCTCTTTGGAATTGGCCAAAGAAGGCCGCGTTGAATTGCGACAAACCCAAGCGTTTGCGCCGCTGTTTGTACGTCCACGCCCCGGTGCAACAAAAGATGGGATTGCCTCATGAGCAAGGAAGCAAATCCAACTTTGGATGCCATCGAGTTGGCGGTCAAAAGCCTGGCCCAACGGTCGATACGCATGTCAGTCGAACCGGCGCGCCAATCTGATGGTCAATTACGGATGATCGAGGCCTTGATGTTTGCGGCCCATGAGCCGTTGGACATGGAAAGCATTCGCGCTCGGATGCCAGACGGCGTTGATTGCAATGCACTGCTGGTTCGGATGCAAAGTGAATATGCGGAGCGCGGGGTTAATCTAGTTCGGGTGGCCGATAAATGGCGCTTGCAAACCGCGCCTGATCTGACGGCAATCCTGATTGATGAACGCGAAGAACAACGTAAATTGTCCAATGCGGCGCTCGAAACCTTGTCGATTATTGCCTATCACCAGCCGGTGACACGAGCCGAAATCGAGGAGGTGCGTGGCGTGGCCGTTTCGCGTGGCACGCTGGATTTGCTGATGGAGCTGGGTTGGGTGGGCCTGCGCGGTCGCAGGCGAACGCCGGGCCGGCCGGTAACTTGGGGCACAACCGAAGGGTTCCTAGCGCATTTTGGTTTGGAGCAAATCGAAGATTTACCGGGCAAGGATGAATTAAAAGCCGCTGGCCTGCTCGATAGTCGCATTCCGGCTGATTTTGAAGTTCCCATGCCGTCGTCTGACCCGGATATGGACAATTTATTGCCGGTTGATGAAGAAGCGCAAGACAGCACCTTTCATACGGATTTTCTGGATAGTGACGAAGCGGGTGCAGATTAGGCTCGCTTTGACAGCCAAAGCGGCGTAAACTGGCATTTACATTTTAGGGCCGTTTCGGTCAGGAAAAGGAAGTACACCATGGGTTCCGTTGGACCATTACAGATCGTTGTTATTGCCGTTGTTGCGCTCATCCTGTTTGGGGGGCGTGGTAAAATATCGTCAGTGATGGGTGATCTGGCAAAAGGGATTAAGAGCTTTCGTAAAGGCTTGAAAGACGATGATCCATCGATTGAAGACGCTGGCGAAACCATTGATGTAGAAGCCAACACCACCAAAGAAAAAAAGAAATAAGCGCAGTTCAGAAGCGCGAGGTGATCAGCGATGATACCACAAATAGGATTTGTCGAGCTGTTGGTTCTGGGTGTGATTGCCCTGATCGTGGTTGGACCTAAAGACCTGCCGGCCATGTTACGAAAACTGGGCGCGATGACCGGCCGGGCCAAAGCCATGGCTGCTGAATTTCGCGGGGCCTTTGACGATATGGGCCGTGAGGTGGAACTGGACGAGCTTCGAAAAGAAATCGCCGCCATTAAAGACTCCAACCCAATCGGTGAAATTCAGCAAGAGCTGGGTGATGTCGAGCGCGACATTGATGCCTCGGGTCGGGAATAAAATGCCATGACAGACAAATCGACCGAACAGGTCGAAACGGAACCCGAAGACGATGAAATGGATGCCAGTCGCGCCCCGCTGCTCGACCATTTGGTCGAGTTGCGTTCCCGGTTGATCCATTCCTTCATTGCGGTTCTGGTGGCGTTTGGTGTCTGCTTTTTCTTTGCACAAGATATCTATAATTTCCTGCTGGCCCCATTTTTGTTGGCAGCGGAAAACGCGCGCAATGCCAGCGAAGATGGATTGGCGCTGGAATTGATTTTCACTGGCCCGTTGGAATTTTTCTTTGCCAAGATGAAGCTGGCTTTGTTCGGCGGGGTAATTGTTGCCTTTCCGTTTTTGGCTTGGCAGGTTTATCGTTTTGTGGCCCCCGGTTTGTATCGCAATGAGCGTGGTGCGTTTTTACCGTTTCTGGTCGCGTCGCCAGCTCTGTTTTTTACCGGAGCCAGCTTCGTTTATTTTGTGATGTTGCCGATGGTGATGCGGTTTGCCTTTCATCAGGAACAAGCAGCCGGGGCCGGGCAGGTGGCCATTCAATTGCTGCCCCGAGTGTCTGAGTATTTGAGTCTGGTCACCACGTTGATTATGGCGTTTGGTTTTTCGTTTCAATTGCCGGTGGTGCTGTCCCTGATGGGCCGGGTCGGGTTGGTTAGCGCCGACGGGCTACGCAAAGGGCGCAAATACGCAGTGGTTGGCATTTTGGCCTTCGCCGCATTTTTCACGCCGCCAGATGTCATTTCGCAATTCCTGTTGGGTGTGCCGGTGTTTCTTTTATATGAAATATCAATCTGGTCGGTATCGCTGATCGAACGAAAACGCGAAGAAGAAGACGCAAAATTCGAGGCCAAAGAATAAGCGGTGCCGTCACGGGTCCGATGCTTCGAGGCTCCTTGCAGTCGCACCTCAGCATGAGGAACTTTTTGAAACGAACCAAACCTACACCACTCACCTCATGCTGAGGTGTGAGGCAAAGCCGAGCCTCGAAGCATCAGCCAGCGGTAGACTGTAACATCCCGGTCCCCGGCCTTCGCGCCGGGGTCCAGTTCTTCTCGGGTGTCGTTGGCATCAAACCTGTCTGGACCCCGGATTAAATTCGGGGACCAAAAACAAAATCAGAAACATAATTGACGCATTTGCCATCTGGACAACAGTCGGGACCAATTCTAAACCCGGCACTCAATGATGTAAGAGCCAACTCATGCACGACATACGAAATATTCGAGAGCACCCGGACGCGTTTGATGCCGCCATGAAAAGGCGCGGACTTGATGCGGTTTCCGCCTCGTTGCTTGAGCTGGATAGCACAAGGCGCACTGCCGTCAGCGCCAAGCAGGAAGCTGAAACCGCACGCAATGCTGCCTCCAAACTCATTGGCGCGGCCAAGGGGCGCGGTGACGAGGATGAGTTTAACCGGCTGCGGGCCGAAGTGGCTGGATTGAAAGACACGCTGGAAACCCAAGCCAAAATCGACACCGAAACTAGTGGTGCGTTGCAAGACTTGTTGTTGGCATTGCCCAACATCATGAGCGATGAAGTACCGGATGGTGCCGACGAAGCGGCCAATGTGGAACTGCGAAGCGTGGGAAGTCCGGTCACGCTGGGTTTTGCAGCAAAGGATCATACCGAATTGGGCGAGGCATTGGGCCTGCTCGATTTCGAAGCTGCCGCCAAAATATCCGGGGCCAGATTTGCCTTCTTAAAAGGCGATTTAGCTCGTCTTGAGCGCGCGTTGGCCAACTTCATGTTGGACGTGCAAACCGGCGAAAACGGATTTACCGAAATCGCACCGCCCTTGTTGGTTCGCGACAATGCGGTGCTTGGCACCAGCCAATTGCCCAAATTTGCCGATGATTTGTTTCAAACCACCAGTGGACACTGGCTGATCCCGACCGCCGAAGTGCCCTTGACCAATTTGGTCCGCGAAGCCATTCAGAACGAGGCTGACCTGCCATTGCGTTATTGCGCCTATACGCCGTGTTTTCGATCCGAAGCTGGATCGGCTGGCAAGGACACGCGCGGCCTGATCCGCATGCACCAGTTTATGAAGGTGGAAATGGTCACCATTTGCGCGCCGGAACAATCGGTTGCCGAACACGAGCGGATGACCACCGCCGCCGAGAGCATTTTGCAAAAGCTGGGTCTGGCCTATCGGGTGATGTTGTTGTGTAGCGGCGATACCGGGTTTGGCGCAACCAAAACGCACGATCTGGAAGTGTGGTTACCAAGCCAGGATTGCTATCGCGAGATCAGCTCAATTTCCAATTGCGGAGAGTTTCAAGCGCGTCGGATGAATGCCCGTTGCCGTCTTGAGGGCGAAAAACAAACCCGGTTTGTCCATACCCTGAACGGCTCCGGCATTGCGGTGGGTCGTGCTTTGCTGGCCGTCATGGAAAACTATCAACGTGAAGATGGCAGTATTGAAATCCCTGAAGTTTTACGGCCCTATATGGGCGGGCAGGAGGTCATTCAATGATCCCAAAAAATCCACGTATATTGCTCTCCAATGATGATGGAATTGACGCACCCGGTCTGGCGCTGCTGGAGCGGGTGGCGCGTCATTTATCTGATGATATTTGGGTGGTAGCACCGGCGTTTGAACAATCGGCTGCGTCTCGGGCCTTATCCATTCGCGATCCGTTGCGCGTTGAGCGCCGCGATGAGCGGCACATTGCAGTATTCGGAACACCAACCGACAGCGTCATGATGGGCGTGCTGGAACTGGTCGAGGGCAAGAAACCCGATCTCATTCTGTCCGGGGTCAATAAGGGACAAAACTTGGCCGAACACATTACCTTGTCAGGTACGGTGGCGGCGGCCATTCAAGGCATGGAGATGGGCATTTCGTCTGTTGCTTTGTCGCAGACATACCCGTTTACCGAAGATGGAATCATTCATTGGGAAACGGCAGAATTCCATGCGGTCGCAGTTCTGGAAAAACTCATCGAAGCTGGCTGGCCAGACGATGTCTTGCTGAATGTGAATTTCCCGGATTGTCCACCAGAGGATGTAAGCCGGATCGAGTTGACCCGCATGGGGCGGCGCGATGCTGATCTGATTGAAATTCATACACGCAAAGACCCCGGCGGCCGTGAATATCACTGGCTTGGGTTTAACGGACGGTTGTCGACCCCGCCGGAGGGTGTCGATTTGCGGGCCATTTACGATAAACGGATTTCCATCACGCCGTTGCACATGGACCTGACCCATTACAAAACTTTGGCCGCATTAAATGCCTGTTTTGATGACTAGGTTTGGTTCAACATGAACCCGGGTACCGTCCAGTTGATTATGGCGCTTCGCTCATCCGGTGTGACCGATCACGGGGTATTGTCGGCCATTGAAACCACACCGCGTGATTTGTTTGTCACCCCGGAGTTTATTGATCAGGCTTGGGAAGATCGGGCGCTGCCAATTGCTTGTGGCCAAACCATCTCCCAACCGATGGTGGTTGGTCGGATGACCGAAGCCTTGTGCTTGACTGGCCGGGAAAAGGTGCTTGAGATCGGTACGGGCTCCGGATATCAGTGCGCGATCCTGTCGAAATTGGCGCGCCGAGTGTACACCATTGAACGGTACAGAACTCTATTGGAAGAAGCCAAGCGCCGGTTTGCTGCGTTAAAGCTGCGCAACATTGTGCCTCGGTTGGGCGATGGCGGGCTGGGCTGGCCAGAACAGGACAGTTTTGACCGGATCATCATGACCGCCGCCGCCATTGAACCCCCCAAAGCCTTGCTGGCCCAATTGCGCGATAACGGCTTGATGGTGGCTCCAATTGGACCCAGTGGCCGCCAGAAATTGACCGTATATCGCCGCGATGGTGAGACATTTCACCAGCACGTTTTAGATGAAGTGCGCTTTGTGCCCCTATTATCGGGTATTGCACGCACGTTATAGCTTTTGGATTTGCCTTCAAAATGCCTATTTTCAAGCAGGATTGATTAACCAGTTGGCGTGAAAATAGCGCCATGATTCGTACATCCCTGATTTCGATTGTTCTTGTTGCCGCGATTGCCGTGACCTCTTGCTCCAAAGGGCGGGACATGGCGCCTGTGGTCTATCGTGGCCCGGACGCAGATCGCACCTCGCCCTATGAAAAAGCAGCAACGCCAGCTGCCCTGCCAGAGTATCGGGGCGAAGAACTTCCAACAGATTCTGCTCAAGTTGTGTCGGCGGACACCGAGGCGTTAAGTGAAGCGGACGAGATGGATATGCTCGACCATGGCCCGGTAGAGCCGGGGTCGCAGGATGATTTGGCCGGTGACAATGAAACCGTCGAAATTGTCGAATTGGCCCCACAATCTGTAACCAGCTTTCCGGAGCAGGAAATTATTCCCACGCGGGAGCGACCAGCCAGTATCCGGGTGCAAAGCGGAGATACGCTGTTCAGCCTTTCAGAAAAATATCAGGTTGCATTGCGTCCACTGATTGATCTGAATGGATTAAAACAGCCGTATGATTTGAACAAAGGGCAAGTGCTGAACTTGCCGCCTCCTTTGCACTACCGGGTGCGAAAGGGAGATACACTTTATTCCATATCGCGGCGGTATAAAATTGATTTTCAGTCTTTGGCCGGGATCAATGGTATTGATGAGCCTTATATGATTTCACCGGATTCCATCTTGGTCCTGCCAACTCTGGCCGGGGATCAACAGGGACATTGGCATGCCGCAGCACCCAAATCGGCACCGGCAATTACACCCGAAACAGGTGCGGCGCCCAAGTCGGGAGCCAAGCCAACGCCAGCTCCGAAACGAAAATCAATCAAGCCGGCTGCGACTTCGACCTTTATCTGGCCGCTGGAAGGCAAAGTATTGTCACGATTTGGCGGCAAAGCTGGTGGCATGCGAAATGATGGCGTAAACATCGCCGCCAAGCAGGATGCTGAGATCCGTGCGGCTGGCGCGGGTACAGTGATTTATTCTGGCTCTGAGTTGAAAAACTATGGCCGTTTGATCCTGATTCGACACGGTAATGGCTGGGTTACGGCCTACGCGCACAATTCACAGTCCAATGTACGCGAGGGCGCGCAGGTCAAAAGTGGTGAGATCATTGCGCTGGCTGGCTCATCCGGATCAGTTGATGTTCCACAGTTACATTTTGAGACCCGTAAGGGGGTCAAACCGGTTGATCCCTTGAAGCATTTGCCAAAGCGCTAAAACGACCCTTTGAGTGAATTTGCCTGATTGCAATTTGGGCGATCAACCCTATATTCCGAACAATATGAACCGGGACGTGGTGCCGGTCATGAAATTCAGGGGAATGAGATGTCAAATCCAAGCGTATCTAGCGCAATAATGTTCTTACAGGCCGATGCAGGTCAAAGTCCGTTCGGCTTCTTCGCAATGATGATTGCGATGTTTGCGATCTTTTATTTTCTGCTGATCCGTCCGCAGCAAAAACGCATGCGTGAACACAAAGATATGGTCGCCGCCGTTCGTCGTGGAGACACGGTGGTAACCGCCGGTGGCTTGGTGGCCAAGGCAACCAAAGTTGTCGATGGGGATGAAGAAATCACCGTTGAAATTGCTACGGGTGTGAAGGTCAAAGTCCTGCGCACCACGTTGCAAGATGTTCGATCCAAAAATGCCCCAAAAGCGGCCAATGATACGCCGGCGAAAAAGACACCCGCAAAAAAGACACCCGCAAAAAAGAAGTAATTTACCATGCTGCATTTTTCCAAGGCAAAACAGATAACCATCTGGCTGGTCATTTTTTTAGGGCTGTTGTTTGCCCTGCCTAATTTTCTTTCAGAGAGCATTCGCGGTAGCGAGGATGTCAAAGGTATCATTCCGGTATTTTTACCGTCGAAAACCGTCAACCTTGGCCTCGATTTGCAAGGTGGTTCTTATCTGTTGTTGGAGGTGGATACGGATTCGGTGCGCGCCAATAAACTGGAATCCACCCAAGAAGAAGCTCGCCAATTATTGCGTAGCGACAAGCCGATTATCCCGGCCCGTAAATTTCGAATTTCCGGCAACACCGTTTCGTTCAAATTGTCCCGTCCCAATCAGATGGAACTAGCGTTGGAACGATTGGAACCCTTAAATGAAGTTAGTCAGAACCAGTTGATCAGCGGCAATTCTGATCGGCCGTTTGTGATCAAGAGTGATCCGGTGACCGGAAACATTTCACTGAGCCTTACCGAAAAGGCACTGACTAAGCAAACCAAGGATGCGGTGGCACGATCCGTCGAAGTGATTCGCAATCGGATTACCGAACTGGGCACCAAAGACCCGACCATTTTGCGTCAGGGAGATTCGCGGATTATCGTCGAAGTTCCGGGCGAAAGCGATCCGGTTCGGATCAAACGCATTATTGAAAAAACAGCTCAGATGTCATTCCATCTGGTTGATTCGTCTGTTTCCATTCAAGAAGCCTTGGCCGGACGTATTCCGCCGGGCGCGAAGCTAGTTACAACCACAAACCCGGCTGAACCTGATCTATTGATCCGCCGGCGGGCGCTGGTCGATGGCAGTGACCTGACCGACGCGCAGCAATCTTTTAATCAGGGCGGACAACCGGCTGTATCGTTCAGTTTTAATTCGCGTGGTTCGATCCGCTTTGGCAACGCCACGGCGCAGAACGTCAATCGGCGCTTTTCCATTCTGCTGGACAATGAATCGATTACCGCACCGGTGATCCGCTCACCGATTTTGGGCGGCAGCGGTATTATTGATGGCGGCTTTACGGTTGAGACGGCAAATGATTTGGCCATTTTGCTACGAGCCGGTGCCCTACCAGCCAAGCTGGAAACCATAAACGAACGCTCAGTAGGTCCGGGGTTGGGGCAAGACTCGATCCGTGCTGGCGCCATTGCCTTGCTGATCGGATTTGTCGCGGTCATGATCTATATGGTTTTGGCCTATGGATTATTTGGCGTGTTCGCCAATGCGGCCCTGATTACCAATCTGGTGTTGATCCTGGGAGCACTTTCCGGGCTGCAGGCCACGTTGACCCTACCGGGGATTGCCGGGGTGATTTTGACCATTGGTATGGCGGTTGATGCCAATGTGTTGATTTTTGAGCGAATACGCGAAGAAATTGCCGTGGGCCGAACTCCGCTAAATGCAGTTGAAACCGGCTTTATAAAAGCCCGCTCAACTATTTTGGATGCCAATATCACCACGTTGATTGCTGCGGTTTTGTTGCTGTTATTCGGGGCCGGTCCTGTGCAGGGCTTCGGTGTAACCTTGGCCATCGGCATCTTTACCTCGGTGTTCACCGCCTTTTTGTTCTCGCGCATGTTGACCGCCTATTGGTTGATGCGGTTCAAACCCACAACCCTGTCACTCTGAAGGACTAGACAATCATGGCTCTCGCATTCATTCGTCTGGTTCCTAATGAGACCAGCATTCGTTTTGTCCGGTTGCGCAAGTTCGGTTTTACCTTCTCGATTTTGGCAATCATCGGCTCTATCGCCGCTTTTTTAGTGCTGGGGATCAATCTGGGCATTGATTTTAAGGGCGGCGGTAATATCGAAGTGCAGACAGAACAACCGGCTGACCTAACCCGGATCGGCACCATTGTTCGCAGTCTTGGGTTGGGCGAAGTCGAAGTGCGAGAGTTCGGCTCACCTAACGAAGTGTTGATCCGGTTCGAGCGCCAAGAAGCTACGGATCCCTCGCAAAGTGAAGAGCGCTTGCAACAACAGGCAGCGCGCAAGGTTCATGTGGCGCTTTATACTTCGTATTCCGGCATTGAAATGGATTTTGATGGCGCTCGCGCAGCGACCATTACCGCTCCGATTGCGCTTGACCCAAACAAAGGCATCGAAGCATTAAGCGTGTTTGGCTTAGAGGAACTGACCCTCAGCCAAGGCGATGACGCCAATTCCCTGAAACTACAATTGCCTGTGGTGGTCCAAGACCGTAAATCCAGCCCCGAATTGCAACAACAATTGTTTGATCAAGTGGGCTATAAATTGCTGGAAACCTACAGCACGCTCAGCTCGCAACGTACCGAGATCGTCGGACCAAAGGTCTCTGGCGAATTGGTGCGCTCCGGGGTAACCGCTGTGCTGGGCGCGCTATTTTGCATGTCAATCTATATCTGGTTGCGGTTTGAATGGCAGTTCTCGGTCGGCGCTGTGATTGCTTTGGCTCATGATGTTTTGCTGACCATTGGCATGTTCTCGCTGACTCGGATCGAGTTTAATCTGGCCAGCATCGCGGCGATTTTGACCATTGTCGGCTATTCGATGAATGACACGGTTGTGGTCTATGATCGAATTCGTGAAAAAATGCGTATGTACAAAAAAATGCCATTTGCAGATTTGATTGACTTGGCGATCAACAGGACATTGTCCAGAACCTCGATCACTTCGCTGACCACTTTGCTGGCTTTGGTTTCCTTGTACTTTTTGGGCGGTGAGGCGTTGCGCGGATTTGCCGCGACCATGATCTGGGGCGTGATTGTTGGGACATATTCTTCGATCTTTATCGCGGCCCCCATTTTGTTATTTCTCAATGTTAATCGCGCCGAAATGATTGAAAACGAGAACGAATAAGAATTATTGGCAAGCTTGTTTTTTGCCAAAAAATGACTGTGGCGGATTGACGCAGGGCCGCTCGTGCCTGACAAGTTGACCACCAATTGATTTCACCCAATGCAGACAGGGGGGCCTTATGGCTGGCATTCTTTCTAATCTTCGCTCGACGGTTATTTTTTCCGTTATTCTGGCGATACTGATGTACGCGCTTTATTTTGTGGTTTCCGGTGACGAATATAACGGCATGCTGGTGACCATCGCATTTTTGCGCTGGACCCATGTGGTTTCTGGCGTGATGTGGATTGGCCTGTTGTGGTATTTCAACTTTGTGCAAATTCCCAACATGGTGAATATCCCGGATGACCAAAAACCGGCCATTGGCAAAGTCATTGCCCCGGCTGCATTGTTCTGGTTCCGTTGGGGTGCTGCTGCCACATTGATCACCGGCTTGGCACTGATCGCCCATACGGGTTCGATTGTTGGAACCTTGACCATTGGCGCCATGGACGGATTTTCCAATGGCAAAGATGTGTTCTTGGGCTTGGGCATGTGGATGGGCATTATCATGGCATTTAATGTTTGGGTCATCATCTGGCCCAATCAAAAAATTGCACTTGGCCTGATCGATGCACCGACCGAAGCCAAAGCGCCGGCAGGGCGCAAAGCCATGTTGTTCTCACGAACCAACACATTGCTTTCCCTACCCATGTTAGTGGCGATGGCCGGATCCCAAACCCTATTTGGCTGATTAACTGATTTTGATGCTTTGAAAAAGGCGGCGGGGAATCCTGCCGCCTTTTTATTATCTGAACCGTTGCATTAGCTTTGTAGCCAAGCCTCTAGATCAACCAAAGCCCGCGCTGTAATCAGTTTTCGGCGGGCCCGTGTTTTGTCTTTGCCACGTAGACGATTGCCATCCGCATCCCGGCTTGGAGTTTCGGCGGTTGGCATCAATCCAAAATTGATATTCATTGGCTGGAACGTGCCTTTGCCAGTAATGTGTCCGCCGGTGATATGGTTCAACAGCGAGCCAAATGCAGTGGTTTGCGGTGGTGGGTTCAACGATTTTCCCAGTGCCTGTGCCGCCGCAAAACGTCCGGCCATCATGCCGCAAGCGGCGCTTTCAACATAGCCTTCCACTCCGGTGACTTGTCCAGCAAAGCGCAATCGGGGATCGACCCGCAAACGCAATTTGCTATCTAGTAATTTGGGTGAGTTCAAAAAGGTATTGCGGTGAATACCGCCGAGCCGGGCAAATTCGGCCTTTTCCAGTCCGGGGATCATACGAAAGACTTGCGCTTGCGAACCGTAATTCATCTTGGTCTGAAAGCCGACCATATTGTACAGGCTGGCCAGTTTGTTGTCCTGACGCAATTGCACAATGGCATGGGCTTTGACCGTCGGATTGTGTGGATTGGTCAGACCCACCGGCTTCATGGGGCCCCAACGCAAGGTTTCACGGCCGCGCTCGGCCATGACTTCGATCGGTAGGCACCCCTCGAAATAGGGCGTGTCCTTTTCCCAATCCTTGAACTCAGTTTTTTGCGCGTCTCCCATGGCATCCAGAAATGCGTTGTATTGCGCTTCATCCATTGGGCAGTTGATGTAATCAGCACCATCGCCTTTGTCGTATCGCGACTGAAACCAGGCTTGGTCCATATTGATACTGTCCCGGTGAATGATCGGAGCGATCGCATCAAAAAAGGCCAGATTGTCTTCCCCGGTCAGGGTCAGGATGGCTGCGCTTAAATCGGGTGAGGTGAGGGGACCGGTGGCAATCACCACATTGTCCCAATCGGCTGGGGGCAAGCCAGCGATTTCGCCGCGCTTGATCTCGATATTGGGATGGCTCTCGATGGCAGCGGTTACGTGGTCCGAAAACTCGTTGCGATCCACCGCCAACGCACCGCCTGCGGGCACTTTATTTTCTGCGGCGGCAGCCATAACCAATGAGTCGCACCGGCGCATTTCTTCATGAAGCAGACCAACCGCGTTATGTTCGGAATCATCGGAGCGAAACGAATTGGAGCAAACCAGCTCGGCCAAACCGTCCGTTTGGTGGGCTTCGGTTTTTCGGATGGGGCGCATTTCATGCAAAATGACTTGGCACCCAAGATTAGCTGCGGCCCAGGCTGCTTCGCAACCGGCCAGTCCACCGCCAATGATATGTATATCTGCTTTGCTCATGGTGGCGGGTTTTGGGCGTGTCACGGCGCAAGGTCAAGCGATTGCTTAGGTTAAACCTGTTTCTTTCGAACCGACCAGATAAATCCATCATACCAAAAATGCAGCAGTGCGACCGACAGAACAAATGCATACAGCCAATCGGACGGGATATTCACCCACTCTTGTACCAACCCAAATCCAAATGCCGGTAGGAAAAACAAGGCAATCAATGCAGGTTTGCCCCATGGTTTTCCGACCAGACCAAAGCGGGTTGAGAGGTTCTTTTTTTCCTTGATCCAGACGATGGCAAAATACTGGAGGGCATGAAACGCATTCATCACCACAAAAGCGATAAAAAATGGATTGAAGCCCCATGCAATGATCGAGGTCAAAGCGGTCGAGGCCAGCAAGGCAACTTTCTGGGTGGAAATTTTGTAGCCTTGTTTGGCCAAGCGCCAATAGCCGATCACATAGACCGCAACCATTGCTAATGAGCCGCCAATGACTAGCCAGCGCAAGGTTCCGGCAAAGCCTTCAACGGTTTGCGGAAACGCAGCCAATGCGGCCCAGCCCAATTGTTCAAATTCACCAAAATCTTCAACATGATCCATCAGTACCAACCCGGCGGCAATCGGCCCCGCATACAAAACATAGTTCATCCAGCTATCCAACATACGGCCGACCTTGGCTGGATTGCCCGCCTTCATGTCGTAAATGCGGCTCAACCCAAAAGTTTGCATGGCGGAATGATACACATCCCAAAAGGTGGCAATGACCGACATGATGACCATGAACCAAGGCAACAGGCCAAGGCCAAAAAACAGCAGGACAGGAACCAGCGTAAATCGCAGCGGCCATTGCCAAAAAACGGTCGCATTGCCGTGGGAGCGAAAAAAGACCGCAAACAAGTGTGATGCGGTCAGAAAACCACTGGCGGCATTCAAGATCGCATCGTCTTCATGTAAGGGTAATTCGCGGACCTCCCACAACGGGGTTTGCGCCAGAAACAAGCAGATACCAAGGCAGATGATCGGCGATCCAATAAAGATCAGCCAGTCAAATCGAGGGCTGCGAATGCATAGTTTCGGGTTTGTCGCGTCGGCCCAGGCTCGTCTAAAAAGCTGCTTTACTCTGGACGCTCGGCCCGTGGCGCGTTCGGGATCGGCAAAGGTCATGTTAGCCCCGTACTCATCAATTCTTGATTCGTTCATTGGATGCCGATGACCTTTAAGAGTTCGTTACGCTCCGGGGCGGATGCTTTGATGTTTTTTTGGTTTACTCGATCATTTGAGACGCTAGTTTCATCATCAGTTTTGTACGTAGTCAGGAAAATCCATGACCCCATCAACCCATAACGTACCGGTTGCACAATGCGTTGTTGCAGCGTGGGGGTTTTTTTCCCGCAATCTGGTTCAGGTTTATCAATTCGGGCTGCCTTATGTGTTGGCGTCGGCAATTGGCATGGCCTGCGTGCAGTTTTCAACCGCAGAGTCTGGTTTGGCCGGCTTGGGTAGTTTGTTGATTGTTGGTTCGTGGTTTTTATATTTCGCCATGGATGCTGCCTTGTTCCGACTGGCATTGGGACAGCCAAAATCAGGTCCGTTTGGCTTACAATTAGGTGCCGACGAAGCTCGGTTGTTTGCCACTAGCTTGTTGGTTGCGATGGTAGCCGCGATTGCGGCCGCTGTGGCGATGGTCATTGCCATGCTGGCTATCAATTCCATTTTACTGATCGGGTTGGACCCAGAGTTGGTCCAACAAAATCCGGAAGTGGTATTTGAGCAATCCGGTTCCAAATTTTGGATTTTACTGACCATCGCCGCCATTGTTATCGGGGCCATTCTGCTTTATTTACAAGCTAGATTTGCGCCAGCTTTTGCGGCGGCGATTGGTGAAAAATCCATTCATATTTTTGAAGCCGCCGCATGGACCAAAGGGCAAGGCTGGCGCATTGCACTGGCTTTTGTTGTTTCCATTGCCCCGCTATATTTGATCCTCTCCCCCAGCCTGATGATTGCAGCCAAGCAAATGATGGGTTTGGCTATGGCCATTATCGAAAATCCATCGACCCCGACCCGGATTGATCCGGTGGACGTGGCCTTTCATTGGCGATTGCTGCCTATTTTGATGGCACCTGCCTTAAATGCGGTGCGGGCTGGATTATTTGCTACGGTTTACCGCGGATTGCGACCCGCCTGAAAGGTTCAAATATGAGCAAGGCACCCGCAGAGAAAATCCCTTTTCCGACCAGCCAATGCGTATTTAACGGGTATTCTGCCGCTAGAGGCCACCAAGGTCTTCTACTTCGGCGGATCGGTCTGCCGTTCGGGGTTTTGATCTTTCTGCTGTATGGCAGCGCTCTTTATGTCACGTCCATTGTGTTATCGGATTTCCCCCTTTTTTCCGAGGTTATGACGGCAGAAGCCGTAGGAAAGCTGACGATCCTGTATGGTTCCATAATAATTTTCAATTTGCTGATTATGACTTCTGGAATAAACGCAGCTTTTCGGTGGTATTTAACCGGTGATTTAGGTGGATACATTGGTGCCTTGCGGTTTGGCATGGATGAAATGCGTACATTGGGCGTGTTGCTTGCTTATTGGCTATTGGTGTTCACTTTGCCGTATATTGTTATGATTGTGGTCGTCGTGCTGGGCATCGCAATCAGCGTAAGTTTGTCTTCGTTTGCCAGCACAATGGCGGTCGGGACTTTGTTTCTACTGGCCATTCCAAGTCTGTTTGCAGCCATGGTTTATTTATCGGTAAAACTTTCCCTGTGCGTACCACTTTCATTGGAACGCAAGAAATTCACGATGTTTGCCAGCTTTCGTTTGACCCGAAAACGTGGGTGGGAATTGCTGGGTTGTTACGTCATTATGGGATTGATCTACATGGTTGGAATTGTGGCCATTTCAACGTTTCAGAATATCATGTTTATGAGGCGAATAACGCCCCTGTTTGCCGATTCTGATTTTATGACCAGTGATGTTGCTGCAGCATTTGAGGCCATGAGTAATATGCTCACCTCGCCTGTAGCCTTAGCCGGGTTGGTGATTTTGGTGTTTTTTCAGGCCTTGATTGGTTTACTATTTTTGTTTGGTTATACCGGTTTGACCGCTTTTTCTTTGCGATTTTTGCAAAAGGAAAAGGGTCATTTTTCTGCGAGCTAACCGCGAAGTTTACGTGCGAGGGTTATACTATGGCTGGATACAAAGACGAGATTTTTGGTAAAATAGAACCGGGTGCTCGCTTGCACCTGATCTATGCCACGTTTGTTCCATTGGTCGGGTTGGTGTTGATGGCCGTGGTCCCCGGTCTTGTTCTCATTCCGGCATTTCTTGCAGATTGGGTGCCAACCGATGATCAGCAAATTAGCAATCCCGGACTTTTGTATGTGCTAGCAGTATCGTTTGGCGCGTTGTCCTTGGCGGTATTTGCTTGGGTCAAATGGGTCGAAAAACGACCTCTGGCTAGCATGGGGTGGCGGTTTGAGCGAGCATTTGCGCGCTATGGTCGCGGGTTCGCCATCGGTTTAGGTATGAATATCATCTCAATCGCGCTGATCGGCTTGGCCGGTGGCTATGAAGTGGGCGCTTGGTTGCCAGCCATGGCCAGCCCAATGGCGCTGGTTTGGATTTTCCTCTTTTTGATCGGGTTTGTTATTCAGGGCGGTACTGAAGAGGTGTTAACCCGGGGGTGGTTGATGTCGACCTTTGCGTCGCGCTGGGGTTGGCCTGCAGCGGTTGGGGTGACTTCGGTCATGTTTGCGCTGATGCATATTGGCAATGAGCCGGGGCATATCAATTGGATCGCCATGACCAATATCGTCCTGATCGGGATATTTTTCGGGTTGTACGCCGTACGCGAAAAATCCTTGATGGGAGTTTGTGCCGCACATGCTTCTTGGAATTGGATGATGGGGATTGGCTTTGGCTTGAATGTCAGCGCCATGAAGATAGATGTCGCGCCCTTGCTGGTTGAACTTGAGCAAATGCCTCTGGTGGACAAAGCGATCACTGGTGGCAGTTTTGGACCGGAAGGCAGCCTGATTGTCAGTGCGGTTCTGGCCGTGTCCTGTTGGTTAGTTTGGCGCTGGAAAGGCGAAGAAGTTCCAGATAAAGGTCAGAGCAATTGAACTACCCGTTTAGCGATCCAAATCGAATTCGAAATACGCCGGTTTGGGCTTGTGTATTGCTGTTGATCGGATTTTGGGCCATCGCCCAATTGGTCACCATGCCATTCGTCATGCCGTTGATTGTGCCCGCCACCCGGTCCGGAGAAGATATCGAGCCATTTGCACAAATGCTAGTTATTCTGATCTCGCTGGTTGTGACCTTTGTCACTATGGCTGGCTTGACCCTTGCGTGGGCAAAGCGGGTCGAAGGACGGCAACTGGCTGACCTGGGATTGATTTTCACGGCGACGGGTTGGGCTCAATATCGGCGCGGCCTCGCTGTTGGGGGCCTGTTCACTGTCGGCTTGATCTTGTTGGTCACGCTGCTCACCGTTTTGTCTGGGTTTGGTGAAATATCGGCCAATGATCCGGCGCAAAATGTAGTGCATTGGGACCGTTTGGCTGACCCGACCTTGTGGTTGATCCTGTTGGTGTTGGGTTTGGCAATTGCTATTCAGGGCGCGGCTGAGGAAATTTTGTGTCGTGGCTGGTTACTGTCCAATGTTACCGCCTTGCGTGGGTTACCGATTGGATTTCTGCTCTCCATGTTGATGTTTGCCAGTCTGCATCCGCACTATCTGTTTGTTGATGGATTTTCGGTGTCACCTGCCCAGATGCTAACCGGATTGTTCGGCATGGCAGCGATTTTAGGCATGGGAGCGATGTTGGCCATGTTGGCCATCGCTGATCGTTCGATTATGGGGGCGTGCGGTCTACATTCCGGCTTTAATTATTCGGCAATTACTATTGCCTTGCTGGTCATCATATTAAGTAGTGACGAGCCAAATGCCGTGCATGCCTTTGTCCAAAGTTTTAAGCAAAGTACAGACCTGACCGCCGTACAACCGGCACTGGTTTTTCAGTTTTTACTGTCGGCACTGGTCGCGTTTTTCCTATTTCGTCGATTTGGGTTTCCGCGAGCGGGCTAGAATTTAACCGCTGGATCAGTTCAGTAGGTCTTTCAAATAGTGGCCAGTCCAACTTTGTTTGCATTTTGCAACTTCTTCCGGGGTGCCGTCGGCCACTACTTCGCCGCCGCCATCACCGCCCTCTGGGCCCAGATCAATAATCCAGTCGGCTTGTTTGATCACATCCAAATTGTGCTCAATGACCAATACGGTATTTCCGGTTTCGACCAGTTCTTGCAACACCTCGAGTAGTTTTCGCACGTCCTCGAAGTGTAAGCCGGTGGTGGGTTCATCCAGAATATAAAGCGTGCGTCCGGTGGCCCGCTTTGATAGTTCGCGCGATAACTTAACCCGCTGCGCTTCGCCGCCGGACAAGGTGGTGGCCCGCTGCCCCACATGGACATAGCCCAGCCCGACTCGTTGCAAAGTTACCATTTTTTCCCGTACGGAAGGGACTGCTTTGAAGAAGTCAGCGGCTTCATCAACGGTCATTTCCAATACGTCAGAAATTGACTTTCCCTTGAATTTTATTTGCAAGGTTTCGCGATTATAGCGTTTGCCGTGACAGGTATCGCATTCCACATAGACATCGGGCAGAAAATGCATTTCAATTTTCAAAACCCCGTCACCCCGACAGGCCTCACAACGCCCACCTTTGACATTGAATGAAAACCGTCCGGGCAGATACCCGCGTGTTTTGGCTTCGGGTAGACCGGCGAACCAGTCCCGAATTGGCGTAAATGCGCCAGTGTACGTTGCCGGATTGGAGCGCGGCGTGCGGCCAATCGGCGACTGGTCAATCTCGATGACCTTGTCCAGATGTTCGACGCCTTCCAGATGTTCGTGCGGCATCGGCGCTTTGGTGCTGCCATGCAGTTTTCGCATGATACCCTTGTACAAGGTCTCGGTAACCAGGGTTGATTTACCGCCACCTGACACGCCGGTGATACAGACAAACAGCCCTAACGGAAATTCTGCCGTAATGTTTTTTAGATTGTTGCCGGTTGCGCCCTCAATGCGAAGAATACGCCTTGGGTTTACCTCGCGCCTTTTGGCTGGAATCGGTATTTTCTTTTTGCCAGACAGATACTGTCCAGTCAGGCTTTTGGGGTTTTTACGGATTTGTGCCGGTGTGCCCTGACCGATGATTTCGCCGCCATGGATGCCAGCCAATGGCCCCATATCAATAACATGATCGGCAGCTAAAATGGCTTCTTCGTCATGTTCAACCACCAGTACGGAATTGCCCAAATCGCGCAGGTTTCGCAAAGTTTCCAACAGCCGGGCATTGTCTCGTTGATGCAAGCCAATGCTGGGTTCATCCAGCACATACAAGACGCCGGTCAGACCGGAGCCAATTTGACTGGCCAGGCGAATGCGTTGGCTCTCGCCGCCCGACAAAGTGCCAGAAGCGCGCGACAGGGACAGGTATTCCAGTCCCACATCGTTCAAAAAGGACAGCCGGTCGCGAATTTCCTTCATCACCCGTGCGCCAATGGCTTTTTGTTGCTTGTTTAGTTGTCCCTCTAGGTCTCCGAACCACTGATCCGCATCCAAAATAGAAAATCCGGTGACTGTGGAAATATCTAGTCCGCCGAGTTTTACGGCAAGGCTTTGTGGTTTCAGGCGCTTGCCAACGCAAATATCACACGGCGCGGCGGACTGGTATTTGCCCAGCTCTTCGCGCACCCAATTGCTTTCGGTGTCGCGCCAACGTCTTTCCAAATTGGGAACCACGCCTTCGAATGTTTTTTCCGTTTCAAATTTGCGTTTTCCTTCGGAATAGACGAATTGCAAGACCTCACTGCCGGTTCCGAACAAAACCTTATCTTGAAAATCTGGGTCCAGATCGTGCCAGTTTTCAGTCATGCTGGCTCCAAAATGCCGAGCCAGACTTTCCAGCGTTTGCCGATACATTCGCGAGGAGCCGCTGGACCAGGGTTTGATTGCGCCTTTTTCCAGTGACAGGTCCGAATTGGGAACCACCAGATCGGCATCAAAGCGCGAAGTTACGCCCAACCCATCACAGGTCGGACAGGCTCCATAGGGGTTATTGAACGAAAACAATCTTGGTTCGATTTCCGGGATAGTAAAACCAGAAACCGGGCAGGCAAATTTTTCAGAAAATACAATTTCTGTCTCGCCGTCCTTGGTTTTGGTCTTGTCGGCAAATTCAGCCATGGCCAAGCCATCGGCCAGTTTCAATGCGGTTTCCAAACTGTCGGCCAAACGGCCTTCCAGATCATCACGGATCACTACCCGGTCGACCACAACATCGATGGTGTGTTTATATTTTTTGTCGAGGTCAGGAAAATCTTCGATAGCATAAAATTCGCCATCGACTTTCAGCCGTTGAAAGCCTTGCTTCATCAACTCGGCAATGTCTTTTTTGTATTCCCCTTTACGACCTCGTACGATCGGGGCCAATAGATAGAGCCGCGTGCCGGTGGGCAGAGCCATCAAAATATCAACCATGTGGCTGATGGTTTGGCTTTCAATCGGCAGGCCAGTGGCGGGTGAATAGGGCACGCCAATTCGCGCCCAAAGCAGACGCATATAGTCGTAAATCTCGGTTACCGTACCCACGGTCGAGCGCGGGTTGCGTGACGTAGTTTTTTGCTCGATGGAAATGGCGGGCGACAGCCCCTCGATCCGCTCCACATCTGGTTTGGACATTAGCTCCAGAAATTGCCGCGCATAGGCCGACAGGCTCTCTACATAACGGCGCTGTCCTTCTGCATAGATTGTGTCAAACGCCAAAGAGGATTTACCCGACCCGGACAATCCGGTGATCACCACCAGCTTGTCGCGAGGGATGTCCACATTGACGTTCCGCAAGTTGTGCTCTTTGGCACCGACAACGCGAATGAAATTTTTACCAGAAGCCATAATCCAACCCGACTCAACTTGACAAACGGAACATAAAGAGAACAAAATGAACTGTCCAGCATATTTTGACTGCCCATTTTTGCAGCGGGCAAGCAAGCATGAAACCGGCGCTTTATCGAGTCGTTTGCTGAAAAAAAGCTGGCCTAATGGTGGTTGGCGGATCAAACTGTGAAGGAATCAAATTTGGCTTTGGCGTCAACGCCGATGTCAACAAAACAGGATACAGGGGTAGAATATGGCTGGTGTGAATAAAGTAATTATTGTGGGCAATCTAGGGCGTGACCCGGAAGCTCGCGCCATGCCGTCCGGTGACCGGATGGTAACTTTCAGTGTGGCGACATCGGAAACTTGGAAAGACAAGCAATCTGGCGAGCGCCGGGAAAAAACCGAATGGCATAACATTGTTATTTTCAACACCCATTTGGCCAAGGTCGCTGAGAACTATTTGAAGAAGGGTTCAAAAGTCTATCTGGAAGGGGCTTTGCAAACCCGCAAATATACCAATCGCGACGGTCAGGAAGTACGCACTACTGAAATCGTGCTGCAAAACTTCCGTGGCGAGCTGCAAATGCTGGATAGCCGTGGCGAAGGCGGCGGCGGTGGCGGCTATAGCAGCGGTGGCGGCGGTGGGCGCGGTGATTACGGTGGCTCCAGCCCGGCTGGTGGCTCAGGTGGCTCCGGCAGCTCAGGCGGTTCTGGCCCGGCTTCCGATTATGATCTGAATGACGAGGTGCCGTTTTAGAGGGGCCTATGCCAATCGAGATCGTCCCCGTCGACGGGATTTGAGCAAATGAAAGTATTGGTCACAGGTGGATATGGTTTCATCGGGGCCAGTGTTTGCGCTCGGCTGCTGGAGGCTGGGCATGATGTTGTCGGGGCAGGGCGGCAATTATCTTGGGCCAAACGTCGGTTTGCAGCTTGGGATTGGGTGCATTGCGATTTTAATACGGATCAAGACCCTGAAGACTGGAAGTCCCGCCTCGTCGGAATTGACGCGGTGGTCAATTGTGTCGGCGTTTTGCAGGATGGCGGTGCGGATAGCACCGAAAAAGCCCATGTATCCGGATTGCAAAGCTTGATCACAGCCTGTGAGCGAGCCGGAATAAAACGATTTGTCCATATCTCGGCCATCGGGGCCGACCCGGCGGCCGGAACCGCTTATGCCCGGACCAAGGCGCGGGGGGCGGCTAGCCTGAAGCAATCAAATCTGGATTGGGTTATTCTGGAGCCATCTCTGGTTCTGGGTCGAAAGGTTTATGGCGGATCGGCGCTCATCCGGACATTGGCGGCAATGCCGGGCTTTGTGCCGATGGTGTATGGCGATACCAAATTCCAACCGGTAATGATGGATGATCTTACCCATATTATTGTTTTGTTTTTGCGTGACGCTGTCCCGACAAAAATACAAGTAGAAATCGCCGGGCCAGATCAGTTGTCCTTGCGTGAAATACTTGCCCAAACCCGGATCTGGCTAGGGTTTGGTCCGGCCAGATTTGTTGAATTTCCGCCATGGATGGCTGCGCCGCTCTTTGTGTTGGGGGATTTCTTGGGCAAATTGGGGATACGCGATGCCTTGCGCTCTACGGCCAAAGCGCAAATGCAGTTTGATGTGGGCGGCGACCCAAACCAGATCAAACAGCAATTGGACTATACCACTGGATCGATGGCAGATTGGTTCGCCGCCCATCCGGCCAACGCCGCCGATCGGTTGCAAGCCAGATTGGGTTGGGCCAAGCCAGCCAGTCGGGTCATTCTGGCGCTCTATTGGATGTTGTCCGGCCTGATCCCGCTATTGTTCTCACAGCAATGGTCATTCGAGATTATGACCAAAGCCGGTCTTCCAGAGATGACCCATTGGCCGGTATGGTTTTTAGGCGCAATCGCCGACCTGATGTTAGGCGCCCTGCTATTGTTTGGCATTTCGGTACGAAAAGTTTGTCTAGCCATGGTGTTGCTGACCATCGGATATGTCAGCGTCATTTCTATGGTGCTGCCCGAATTATGGTTTGATCCTCTGGCCAGTGTTTTGAAGGTGTTTCCCATGATCGCATTGGCCGGATTGGTCGCTGCGATGGAGGGAGATCGATGAGTTGGTTTATACTGGCCAAATTAATCCACATTTTGTCCGCCGCCGTATTGTTTGGCACCGGGGCCGGGATCGCGTTTTTTATGCTGATGGCTTGGCGTTCAAAGGAGGCGAAAGCCTTTGCCATGGTGGCGCGTCATGTGGTCGTGGCAGATTTTCTGTTCACTACAACGGCAGTCATCGTGCAGCCGATTAGCGGTATCGCCCTGATTATATTGGGTGGCCATGACCCGTTTGCGCCATGGTTATTATGGGCTTACGGCTTGTTTGGTTTGGTTGGTCTGTGTTGGTTGCCGGTCGTGGCGATCCAGATGAAAATCAGACGATTGACCGCCCGGGCCGCCGACGGAGATGACGCAGCCCGGCAACAAATAAAACCCCTTATGCAATTGTGGTTTGTCCTGGGGTGGCCGGCATTTGGTGGTGTGTTGGGTATTTATTTGTTGATGATTATAAAGCCTTGAAATCTGGACATTTTTGGTTTGAGAAAACCAATTCAATGCGCGTGGTTTTTCTATGAAAACTGGGTGACAACTGGTACCTTGGTCACTTGAATTTGCCGGTCGATTCGGCGCGATGGATCAAGGTCAGAGAATTGAGCGATACAGACGATAATTCAATCCCGCCAGAAGGTGGTAATGATGGTGCGGAGCCGCCAATGGAAGATGGCATTTCGCCGATTTCCATAACGGAAGAGCTAGCCACCTCCTATCTCGATTATGCGATGAGTGTAATTGTATCTCGCGCTATTCCTGATGTGCGTGATGGATTAAAACCGGTGCACCGACGGGTGCTCTATGCCATGCACGAGAGCGGCTATACCCACGACAAAAAATACCGGAAATGCGCCCGTGTAGTCGGGGATGTCATGGGTAAATATCACCCCCATGGTGACTTGGCGATTTATGATGCTCTGGTCCGGTTGGCACAGGATTTTTCCATGTCGCTGCCATTGTTGGACGGGCAGGGTAACTTTGGCTCGGTCGATGGCGATCGCGCGGCGGCCATGCGCTATACAGAAGTTCGCATGGATCGTTCGGCCGAAGCTTTGCTGGCTGATATCGACAAAGACACGGTCACATTCCAGGACAATTATGATGGCGGCGAAAGCGAGCCAACCGTCTTGCCGGCCCGCTACCCTAACATGCTGGTCAATGGGGCGAGTGGCATTGCGGTTGGCATGGCCACTAACATTCCGCCGCACAATCTGGGCGAGGTCGTGGACGCGACTTTGGCGCTGATGGATCGTCCTGACATGACCATGGACGAGTTGCTGGAGATTGTACCGGGACCGGATTTTCCAACTGGCGGTGAAATCATTGGGCGATTAGGGTCGCGATCCGGCTTGTCGGAAAGCAAAGGCTCCGTAGTGCTACGCGCCAAATGCTCCATTGAGGAAATCCGCAAAGGGCGCACGGCTATTCTGGTTCATGAAATTCCCTATCAGGTCAATAAATCAACCCTGATCGAACGAATTGCCGAGCATGTGCGCGACAAGAAAATTGAAGGCATTTCCGATTTGCGTGATGAGTCGGACCGGACCGGCATGCGGATCGTGATTGAGATCAAGCGCGATGCCAATGCCGATGTGGTGTTGAACCAGTTGTATCGCCATTCACAATTACAAACCCGGTTCGGGGTCAATATGTTGGCACTGGATCACGGTCGCCCGCGCCAGATGAATTTGCGCGAAATGCTGACCGCGTTCATTGATTTTCGGATTGAAGTCATTGCGCGTCGCTGTCGGTTTGAGCTTGGAAAATCGCGCAATCGGGCCCACGTTCTGGTGGCGTTGGCTGTTGCCGTAGCCAATATCGATGAAGTCATTGCGTTGATCCGCAAAGCACCGGATCCGGCTTCTGCCCGCGAAGCATTGCGCTCCCGGTCATGGCCCGCCAAAGAAATGGGTCCGTTGGTCGACTTGATCGCTGATCCCAGATCGCGACTTGATGACAATGGCGACATCCATCTGACCATGGAGCAGGCCAAGGCCATTCTTGAATTGCGCTTGCAGCGCCTGACCGCACTGGGTGGCGACGAGATCGGCGAAGAAGCCAAAAAGATTTCTGAAACCATTGCCGAATTGCTCGATATTTTGCGCTCCAGAGAGCGAGTGATGGATATTATCCGACAGGAGCTGGGCGAATCCCGTGAACAGTTTGCCGTGCCACGTCGAACTATATTCATCGAGGGCGAGCTGGATGTGGACGATGAATCGCTCATTCCACGTCAAGAAATGGTGGTGACGTTTACGGCGCAGGGCTATGCCAAACGCACGCCGCTGGATGTCTATCGCGAACAACGGCGCGGTGGCACAGGTCGGGCGGGCATGACCACCAAGGATGAAGACGTGGTGACCAAGGTATTTGTTGCCTCGACCCATTCGCCGATCTTATGTTTTTCATCAGCGGGCATGGTTTATACCTTAAAGGTCTGGCGCTTGCCGCAAGGTGATCCACGAACCCGAGGCAAGGCGCTGGTTAATTTGCTGCCATTGGATGCCGGCGAAACCATCACCTCGATTCTGGTTCTGCCTGAAGATCAGGAAAGCTGGAGCGAGCTGGACGTGATGTTTGCCACGCGTTCCGGCGGAATACGACGCAATAAACTTTCTGATTTTGCCAATGTCATGCGAAATGGCAAAATCGCCATGAAGCCGGGTGAAGGCGATGGTATTTTGGCCGTGGAACCATGTTCTGCCTCTGATGATGTCATGCTGACCACCAGAAAGGGAAAATGTATCCGCTTCCCGGTTGAAGCGGTGCGGGTCTTTGTGGGCCGAACCTCTACTGGTGTGCGGGGTATTCGTCTGGCCGATGGGGATGAAGTGATTTCCATGGCGATCTTGCAGCATGTGGATGTCGCACCGGCCGAGGCCCGGGCCTATTTGAAACATGCCAGCGCGGTGCGCCGCGCGGCGGGCGATGGCGAAGAAGAAGCCAGCACCGAAGCCAGTTCTGACGAAGGCGAAGATGCAGATTTGTCCATTGAGCGAATTGCCGAACTGGAAGCGGGTGAACAGTTTGTATTCACCATGTCTGACAATGGATATGGCAAGCGTTCGTCTGCCTTTGAGTACCGGGTTTCCGGTCGGGGCGGTAAGGGCCTAATCGCCCATGATTTGCGCCTTGCTAAAATGAAGGACGCACAATTGGCGGCATCCTTCCCGGTCGAAATGGAAGACGGCCTGATGCTGGTTACCGATGGCGGGCAATTGATCCGTGTGCCGGTGAACGGTATTCGTATTGCCGGACGCGCCACGGCTGGCGTAACCATCATTCGATTGCGTGGAGATGAAAAAGTAGTCTCGGTACAACGAGTTGTAGATGCTGGGGATGACGAAGAAGAGCAAGCCAGTGATCAAGGCGAGGACCAAACCGAGGATGCCCCTGATGCTCCGGAAGAACAGGCTTGATCTTTTCGGTTGATTTTTTGGATTGGCTTGCAATGCGCCAAGGGTTATGTCTATTTGCTGCGACCCATTGGTAAGGCCATTTCACCATGCGTACAGGACTATTCCCCGGTACTTTTGATCCCGTTACCAACGGCCATGCTGATTTGATTGGCCGGGCGGTAAAACTGGTGGACCGCCTCGTGATTGGAGTGGCCAGTAATGCCGAGAAAAAACCGTTGTTTTCACTTGAGGAACGGGTGGCAATGGTCAACGAAGAAGCCGCCAAATTCAGTGGTAATTGCGAGGTGTTGGTTCGACCGATGACCGGGCTTTTGATGCATTTTGCTGAAGAAGTCGGGGCCACTGCGATCATCCGTGGCTTGCGGGCTGTGTCAGACTTTGAATATGAATTTCAAATGGTTGGCATGAACCAGCGTTTGAATTCGGAAATTGAAACCATGTTTTTGATGGCGGATCCTTTGCACCAGCCGATTGCGTCGAGACTGGTCAAGGAAATTTGTAAATTGGGTGGAGACATTCGGCCGTTTGTCTCGCCTAAAGTTGCTGAATTATTAGAGAAAAAGTACAAAAATAAATGAAAAAATTTCTACCGTTATTGCCGTTAGTTGCTGTTTGCCTGTTTGCCTGTGGCGCGGCTGAGCAAGTTGAACCGGCTCAGACATCTGATGTTTTGGAAACAACTTCAGATGCAACCGCGTCCCAGGCGAGCGTCTCCAAAGGCGCTGCATTTCAACCAGTGGGCGCGGTGGATGTGTCCACAATGTCGACCCCGGAAGACGCGCCAGACGACTGGCGGGCAGTGGCTGCCAATCAATTGGTGGTGCTAAAGACCGCCCATGGCGTTACCCTAATTGAGTTGGCCCCGCAATTTGCACCAGGACATACCGCGCGCATTCAAGCATTGGCCAGCAATGAATACTTTGTAGGCATGCCGTTTCACCGGGTTTTGAAAGGGTTCATGGCGCAAGCTGGCGATAATAAATTGGTCGGTCGTCCAGAACCAACAACCGAAAACCTGACCGCAGAATTTCGGTTTCGCCGCTCGCCCAATATGAAAATGATTGTAACCGGCGAACGCCGTTCAGCCGAAGCGGGGTTTATTGATGGGTTTAATGTTGCATCGCAAAACCCGGCGCTGGCCATGATGACCGCAGATGGTAAAGTTGATGCTTGGTCGTTGCATTGTCCCGGCGCAGCGGCTGCGGCTCGACTTGGCAACGACATCAACAGCGCCAATGCCCAGTTTTACATCACCATGGGATACCCTGAGGCTCTGGATAAGAATTATACGGTTTGGGGTCGGGTCCGCGCTGGTCTACCGGCCATTTTCCGTATCAAGCGGGGCGAGCCGGTTATTCCTCCGGATTTGATCGAACAATTCGCGTTGGTTTCAGGTTTGGATGCAGCCAATGCGCCCTTGGTTTGGGTGATGAACACAAATTCCCCGGCTTTTTCGGCCTATCTGGAAACCTTAAAAACTTCCAGTGGCAGTTTGCCGGATGTATGCAAAATCGATGTGCCTGTATGGGTGCGTTGGCCATAAACTTTTGAAAAGGCTAGAAAAATGAGCGATCATAACGAACAAATTTTGACATTAGACCTTTCTACCGGAGAGGTAAAAATCCGACTGCGGGCTGATTTGGCACCCAAGCACGTGAAACAAATCACAGATTTGGTTGGTCAGGGCTTTTATGACGGCCTGACGTTTCATCGGGTGATTGACGGATTTATGGCGCAGGGTGGTTGCCCGAATGGCACCGGCATGGGCGGAGCTGACAACCATATTCCGGCTGAGTTTTCAGGCGAAAGCCACCAACGCGGTGTGTGCTCCATGGCCCGCTCGCAAGACCCAGATTCAGCCTCCAGCCAATTTTTCATCTGCCTCGATGATGCCAGTTTTCTGGACCGGCAATATACGGTCTGGGGCGAGGTTATTTCTGGGATGGATGCGGTTGATGCTCTGCCAAAGGGCGAACCTCCTGCAAGTCCGGGTTTAATCGAAAAAGCCAGCGTCAGCGGTTAATTTCTCCCACCTAATTACGGAACCATTGCGCCATGCGTGTGGACGATTTTGACTTCCCCTTACCCGAAGCCAGCATTGCGTTGCGCCCGGCTGTTCCACGTGATTCTTCCAAATTGTTACAGGTCGCGTCTGACGGTGCGATCTCGGATCATATTGCCCGTGACTTGCCGGATCTGCTACGGGCTGGCGATGTGCTAGTTTTGAATGATACGCGAGTTTTCCCGGCGCATCTAATCGGCCAACGACCCGCCCGCGAAATGGGTGGGGGTGGTCCGGCCAGTATCTCGTTCAATTTACACAAACAGGTGGATGCTCGCACGTGGGCTGCCTTTGCTCGTCCGGCGCGACGGGTTCGGGTCGGGGATATTATCCATTTCAGTAAAAGTCTGGAGGCTCAGGTTTCGCAACGCGGCGAGGGCGGTGAAACCCGCTTAGTTTTCAATTTGGATGGGACCGATTTGCTAGCCGCCTTTGGCCAGATCGGGGCGATGCCGCTGCCACCTTATATTGGCTCCAAACGCCAAGCCGATGCCCGCGATGAAGCCGATTACCAGACCATTTTTGCCAAAGACAGCGGTTCAGTCGCTGCGCCAACCGCTGGTCTGCATTTTACCCATGATCTGTTGTCCGCCCTAGGTGAAATAGGTGTTCAGGTCTGTCATTTGACTCTGCATGTGGGGGCTGGAACGTTTTTGCCAGTGAAGGCGACTGACACCCAGGACCATGTAATGCATGGCGAGTGGCGGGAAATCCCGGAACAAACCGCCAAATTGATCAATCAGGCCAAGGCGGAGGGGCGCCGGGTCATTGCGGTTGGCACCACGGCATTACGTTCGTTGGAAAGCGCCGCTCTTGCGCTTGGGCAAGTGGTTGCTTGCGCCGGGGAGACCGATATTTTCATCACGCCGGGCTACGAATTTCAGATTGTTGATGGTCTTCTGACCAATTTTCATTTGCCGAAATCGACCCTGTTTATGCTGGTCAGTGCCCTATGCGGCTTGCCGGAAATGCAAGTTGCTTACGCGCATGCGATTCGAAATGAATACCGGTTTTATTCCTATGGGGATGCGTGCTTGCTTTGGAACGCCCAATGACCATAACGGGTGCGGCAAATGACCTTTTGCCAAGCCATTGCAAATGCGCCAAACTTGCCATGGTTCCTTTAATCTGCGGGAGACAGTTATGAGCAATTTTCAAACCATCAAGCTAAAATCAAGCCCCGGCGGCGTGACCAGTATTTTGATTAACCGCCCGGAAAAACACAACGCTTTTACCGCCCAAGTAATTGATGAACTGGCCGATGCATTCGAGACGGTTCGCACTTCAAACTGCCGGATGTTGTTGTTGCGTGGTGCGGGCAAGAGCTTTTCGGCTGGAGCCGATCTGAACTGGATGAAAGCAGCGGCGCATTATTCCAAATCTGAAAATCAGGCTGATGCTTTGAAACTGGCGCAAATGCTACACCGACTGGCTGATTTGCCCATGATGACGGTAGCTTGTGTGCAAGGGGCGTGCATGGGCGGTGGTGTCGGTTTGGCGGCAGCTTGCGATGTGGTGATCGCGCACAAGGACGCCATGTTCCGTTTTTCCGAAGTGCGTCTTGGTTTGACCCCCGGTACCATTTCTCCCTTTGTTATTCGGGCAATCGGGCCGCGTTGGGCCAATGCGTTGTTTGTTTCGGGGGAAAGTTTCAACGCGAATTATGCTGAAAAAATTGGGTTGGTTCATTACCCGGTGGCCGATGAAACCGAAATGGAAGACATGATCGAACATCTGGGGAAATTGGCGTTTCACACCGCACCCCAGGCCGTGGCCAAAGCCAAACAACTGGTGCGCGAGGTCACCGGACAACCCATAGATGACGAGTTGATGCACGTCACCGCCAAGCATATTGCCGAGCGCCGCGCCTCAGATGAGGGCATTGAAGGTTTGAGCGCATTTCTGGAAAAACGAAAACCCAAATGGGCCGAATGATGGTTGCTTTGGGTGCTTCCAAATAACGACCCCACCAGTTGCTTTAATTCCAAGGGCGACAATTGATTAAAAACTGTCTATAGTACCTCCTTAACAGGAGGCGGCTCGAAACGAGTTGAGTGTAGTATGGGTTTATTCGGCCGGATCACTGGATCCAGTTTTGTTATTTTTATTTCATTTGTGTTGGCGACGGCTTTGCTAGTGTTGATGGGCTTAAAAGCGCCCGATCAGCTCAAGCAGGTGCTGGATATGGCTTCGTGGGTCGAGAATCAACTCACCCATCTTGGTCTGCCCACCGAATACAATAATTGGATGCGTCTGTTTATTGATGACTCGCAACTGACCATGATTTTCTTCGTGGTGTTGATACGTGGCTTGTTGGCCATGATTGGTTCCGGGTTTAGTCGCATGGTCAATGGACCGGATTACGACTGAGTCTAAGATTTTGTGAATATCACACTGTTGTGACTCTTTGGTCCTGACAATCCGCCGTTCAGTTCCTATGTAAGTAGGGACATGAATGGAAGGGCTGGCCTATGACTAAACCAATTGAGCTGTATTATTTCCCGACTCCCAATGGTTGGAAGATTTCCATCGCGTTGGAGGAAATGGGACTGCCTTATAAAATGATCCCGGTGATGATCGGTGCCGGCGATCAGTTCAAACCAGAATTTTTGAAATTCAGCCCGAACAATCGCATGCCGGCCATTATTGATCCGGATGGTCCGGATGGGAAACCCGTTTCGGTGTTCGAAAGCGGGGCGATCTTGCAATACCTAGCTCGAAAAACTGGAAAGTTTTATGGCCAGAACGAACGTCAGCGGATTGCTGTCGATGAATGGTTGATGTGGCAAATGAGCGGCTTGGGACCGATGGCCGGGCAAGCGCATCATTTTCGGGGTTATACAGAGGAAAAAATCCCGTATGCAATCGAGCGCTACACCAATGAAGTGGCCCGGTTGTACGGGGTGATGAACAAACGCCTTGAGGGACGCGATTATTTAGCCGATGCGTATTCCATTGCCGATATGGCGTGCTGGGGCTGGATTTTACCCTACGAGCGCCAAGGCCAGGACTTGAACGATTTTCCCAATTTGAAAAAATGGTTCGAACGGCTGGGCGAACGCGATGCCGTAAAGGCAGGATTTGCCCTCGGGTTGGAATTGCGCGGCGATCTGACCCAAAACACCGAAGCCTCCAAAGCAGCCAAGAAAGTTTTGTTTGGACAAAAAGCGCAGGAATAATTGGTTTATCCAGGGAATTCCCAATCGCTGTAATGTTCGGCAATGCTGCGGAATAATTCGATATTTTTGCTCAAATAATCAACACCCGCTTCATCGATTTCGGTGAATTCGCGGTGAGCTGCATTTTTGGCAATGACAATTCCTGCTTTCGGATTGACGTAAATGTACTGGCCGTACACGCCGACTGCAAAAAACTCGTCATCAGCTTGCGGCGGCATCCACCATTGATAGCCATAGCCAAAAGGAAAGCCGGTGACGTCGGCCGGTGCAGTGTCGGTGGTTGAAATGGCTACCCAGTCGGCCGGGATGATCTGTACGTCGCCGCGTCGTCCGCCATTACGCATTAACTCGCCAAACAGGGCATAGTCCCGGGTCCGCAGGTTCAACCCACCCAATGCAAAGGCATTGCCATCACTGTCAGTTGAGTAATAGCCATCGCTGCCCGCGCCGATTTTTGATCACAGGTTTTGCACAAAATAATCTTGCAGGGTTTTGCCAGTTGCGGCGCGCAGCACCATGGAAATGACATGGGTATCAATCGATACATATTGGCGGCCCGTTCCGGGCAAGCGGGCCTGTTCGGTGATCGAGGCTGAAAATTCATCCAATGATCCACCCAATGCCAACACGCGACCCATTTTGTTGATGTCCGAATTAAAAGCCAGATAGTCTTCGTCAAACGCAACCCCGCTCGACATGTGCATCACATCGCGTAATGACACTTCATTATAGGCCGAAGCAGCCAATGCAGGGACATATTTGGTCACCGGATCGTCAAGGCTGGCAATATCGCCATTGGCCAAGGCCAAGCCGGTCAGGGCCGATACGAACGACTTGGACATCGACCACGAAATACGTAAATCATCCGGTCCGGTGCCTTTGAAATAGGCCTCGTGCACAAGGGTGCCGTCTTTGATGACAATCAAAGCGGTGGTTTGCAGTTCCGACAACATGGCAGCAACTTCTATGGTTTTGCCAGAGCTTTGATAGGTTTGGTTAATCGGGGAGAGTGCGACGGGCCATGAATGAATTTCGCCACTTTGGGGCAGTGGGTCAGATGGCAATATTTCACTCATGTGAGAGAAATTGTAGACAATCTTGTCTTCAGCAAACAGTGAGTTGACCAGCAACAAGCGCGAAATCCGCCCCCAATTCGCGGTCAAAACAAGTGTAGCCACCACCACCAAGCCCAAGGCACCCTTGGCCACCCAATTCCAGTTTTTCATATTACCCACTCCCAATCCGGATTATCGGGCACAGGTGTATTTGAATTGGCCGTTCTCTACAACCGGTTCTGAATTTCGTCCTTTAATAGTTGGATGGTAAAGGCAATGTCTTTGCGTCTTGTGCGTGGATTGATTGTGCAGAGGCGCAGAACCATTTTTCCATCCTGCCGGGTTGGCGCAACCATTGCGTCACCAGAGGCCATAATCCCTCGAACCGTTGCAATCAGGATTGCTTCGGCTTGTTCTTTTGGAAGTTTGTCCAGTGCCCGCGCAGCAAAAGTGAGGGTGCATAATTGTGCCGGTGTGCAAACTCGCCAAAAATTGTCAGGGTCTGCTTGCAATATATGTTGTGCATGTTCGGCCAGCATGAACCCACGATCGACAGCACCAGCAAAGTTTTCCAATCCGAATATTTTCAGCGACATCCAGAATTTCAATGCGCGAAACTCCCGGGTTAGCTGAACCCCGTAATCGCAATAATTAACTTGCTGGTCGTCAGCAGAGGTGTGTTCAAATATTTCCAGATATTCGGCTTTCACCGAAAATGTATCGGCCAGATGGTTTTTATCTCGAACTAATACACAGCCGATTTCATAGGGTTGAAACATCCATTTATGGGGGTCAATGGTAATACTATCGGCCTGTTCAATCCCGTTCAATAAATGGCGTTTCTTATGGGAAAGAATAGCCCCGCCGCCAAAGGCGGCATCCACATGAAGCCAAAGCCCCTCACGCTGACAAAAGGGGGCAAGTTTTGTCAGTGGGTCAATCGCGCCAGTATTTGTGGTGCCAGCATTGGCAACCAGACAAAATGGAACCATGCCACGTGCCCGGTCGCTATCCAGTTGCTTGAGTAGGGCGCTCAAGTCAATTTGGCCAAAATCATTAGAAGGCACGACCCGCGCCTGATAGGGTTGGAACCCCAATATTGCCAGGTCTTTACGAACCGAGGAATGGGTTTGATTAGAAAAATAGATCGTGGCATTGGTGATATTGCCACGTAATTTCACATGCCGGGCGACCGCGATCGCAGTCAGATTCGCCATGGAGCCGCCGCTGACAAATAATCCGCCGGAGCCATTGCTAAAACCAAACAGCTGTTTGAGCCAGCCAATCGCCTTGATCTCAATGGCGGCAATTCCAGAGGGTCCCAGCCAAGCACCAGCAAAGATATTATAGGCTGATGCCAACATATCGCCGATTGCGGAGGCAAAATTGCTTGGTCCCGGAACAAATGCAAAATACCGGGGGTGGGTAATATTCATGGTATCGGCCAAAGCCTTGTTTTTCAGTTCCTCCAGTACATCAAGCGGATCAGAGCTTTGCATTGGTGGTGGTTCATCAAGCCATTCTTTGAGCATTTGGGGGTCGGATGCCCGACCCACAGGGGCCTCCGACAAGCCATCATGGTGGTCAATGATGGTATCAAGCGCGGCTTGGCCAAAGCGCTGCATTTGCGCGCGGGTCATCGAAAGAGTCGGGTTGTCGGCACTCATGGTTTATCTCATACTGAGTTAAGTAGTCACATAAGTTACTAAATTTAATTCTATTCGTAAAGGGTCGAAATTCAAGACAAAAAAATAAAAACCGGGAAAACATGGATAATAATGTCTTAAATTTCCGGTTTTTGGCATGGTTGTTGCGAAAAACTGGTTGGTTTAAAAAAAAAGATTCAAATCTTTTTGGAGCAAATTGTAACACAGGAGCAGAAAAACCAGCACAATCCTTACCGGGGAGGTTGCTGTTGCAGGTGTTGGAATCCTTTTGATTCAATGATTTTGCCGTGCTCGGAAAACTGGCAGTTAAGGCAAGTAAACAAAGTGTTTCCACGCGCCTGGCCCGTAACGTAAAGGTATGGTTTTGCTTGTTAACCTAAGGGAAACCCCAATCCTGAAAAATCAGAGGGCAAAAGAAATTTGCATTTGGTGAGAAGCGCTTTTTATTGCTGCAGCAACAACAAAAAAATGCAGCACGGCGCGAAAAAGAATGGGGAGGACGTCATGGCGTTCACAGATGTTGAAGTCGCAGAAGCGCATGCAGCCATAGATGCTGGGCCAAGCGGTGACGAATTAAACAAACTTGGATTGATCTATTCAACCGGAGACGGTCCGACAATGGACTTTGTGGAAGCCCACAAATGGTTCAATCTAGCGGCATTTCGCGGTTGTGATGCTGCCAAAACCTACCGGGCAGAGCTGGCCGACGAAATGAGTTCGGACGACATTGCAGACGCACAACGTGCCGCGCGGGAATGGTTACACGGCAACGCCTGAGTTTCGGTTTTAGCAAAAATCTAACCTAGAATTGCTGGCCAATATTATAGGTCAGGCCAAAGGTGATCGGCAGTGCATCCCGAATGTATTGCTGCATAAACAGATTGATATTGCCAATCGTCGAGCGGGGCACATATATAACATCGCCTCGTTGCAATGGCGTGGTATCGGCATGTGATTTACCGCGTAATACACTGCGAACATCGATCACTTTCATCATCGGCATGCCACTTGGATGGCGACGGACCAGCACTACTTGTTTGGTTTTGGCCGTGTTGGTGAAGCCACCGGCCATGAATACGGCTTCCATGACGCCGATTTGTCCGGGTAATTCAAAAATACCACCTTGGACAACATCGCCGCCAATAAAAATTCGTTGCGAGCCATAGGTCAATGGGGAAAGTTCCAGCTCTGGATCAACCAATTGGCTGGACAGGGCTTGGCGCAGTTTTTGTTCCAATTGTTCAATCGATAAATTGGCCGCCATAACCGGTTGGGCCAATGGCATGACCACACGGCCATCCGGGCCAACGATCAAAGTTTGGTTCAGTTCCGGAGCTGAATATACAAATACATTGAGCTGGTCGCCCGGCAATAAACGGTAGATCGGATCCGAATCAACCCAGGTGCGAAACTGCCCAGATTGAAAGCTGTTACGGCGCAATTGCGGCTGCTGGGCATTTTGGAACTGCCCAGACTGATTGGGAGCCGATGAGTAATACTGCTTTTGTGAGAAGTTATTTGGTTTTTTTGTTGGCTTTACCTGCGAACCATAGCGTGCAGAGCCGGTAGGTTCGGGACCAACACAGCCAACCAGCATGCTGGTTATGCACAAAGCAATCATTGGAGAAAAAATCAAACGCACAGCAAAAGACTCAAAATAATTTCAACTAATAGTGAAGGTTAACAAAATTGGTTAGGATTTGTTAAACAGAGGTTGCGAGAACAGGGGGAAGAGTAATTTTGTTAGGCGGAATTTTCCATGCAGAACGCTGGAACGACATCCTTTGCGGGTTCGATGCAAAACACAGGTGATGCCGCCAGAGGCTGGGACCGGGTGGCATCGTTATCTGTATTTGATCTGATTGGACTGCTTTGGCGGCAATTGCCGATCATGCTGATCGTATTCATTGCGATATTCTCAATTGGCCTGATGGGCGCTATGAGCCTGAAAAAAGAATATACCGCCCAGGGCCGTATTCTTGTGCAGTATGGCGAGGAGTATATCTACAATCCGGTCATTGGCTCAGCCGGGCAGGGTACAGCTTATACTACGGACCAGATGATTCAGGCCGAAGTCGGGTTTTTCACCGCAGCAATCCTCAAAGAACGAGTGCTAGAAAAGCTGGGGCTGCGACAGATATTTCCGAAACTGGCCATTGAATTTGACAATCGGGCCTCTAGTCAGGCCCAAGCGACAGGCAAAGCTGTCCGGGACATGAACAAAAACCTGGGAGCCTATACCGCGCCAAATCAACCACTGATTTCAGTGAGTTACAAAAACTCGAACCCGGAAGTGTCGGCGCTTGTTTTGAACGCCATCATTGATGAATACATGGTATATCGCCGGGAGATTCTGCTGGACTCCAGTACAGAGCGGTATGGTAATGAACGCAAAACAACCGAGGTAAAATTGACTGAGGTCAATACCGAATTGGCTTTGTTCCTGAATGCGAACAGTATTGGAGATTTTGAGGCAGAGCGCGTTGCGGCGGGTGTTCGGTACGCTGCGTTGAGCGATCAATTGTTGGCTGCCAAAGCGCGCAGTCGGGAAATTGATGCCGGGATCAGGGCGCGCGAAGACCGTCTGGTTACTATCCCCAAGGAAATTTTACAATATACCGATGATAGCTCGTCCGGTGAGTTGGCGGCCTTGCAAATTGAACGTGAACAATTGCTGGCACGCTACAAACCTGCTTCCAAACCGGTACAGGCGATAGATGCCAGTATCAGCCGGTTGAGAAAATTTATTGCTGATGGAAAAAACAAGGATCTGGGCGTGCGGCGTACTGGCGTAAATCTGGTGCATCAAACCTTGCAGTCCGAAAAACTGTCCCTTGAGTCAGAAGCGCAATCCAATGCTGAACGGATTTCTGTTTTGGGGGCACAAATTTCTCAAGTGCGGGCAAAGCAGTCCAAAATGCAAAAATTATTCCCGCAATATCAACGTCTTGCGGGAAAGGTCGAGGTTTTACAGGTGGCGGTGCGACAGTTCTCGACCCGTGAAGAGGAGCTAAAGGCTCGACACAATCTGGCCGAAGAAGCTTCCAACAATATCCGGGTGATCGAACGTCCGGTTGTGCCGTTTGAAGGAAAGTCCATGAAGAAAGCGGCTGCTGTTCTGGCCTTTTTGTTCGCTGGGTTTACCGCTCTGATGGTTGGGCTGGGTATTGTGTTTTCCAAAATTGCCAAGAGTGCCGCTTTGGCCAAACCGGTTCCGGTTGGCGCCTATCCAGCCGTAGAGGGGCGTCCAATACACCCAGGTGGCGGTGCGCGGCGAACCGCAGCCCGGTCTATGGCGCAGCCCTCTGCCGCACCACACACGGTTCCACCACACGTGGCGGCGGCAAATATGGCCAATGCAGCATATGAAGCAGCGGTTGCGCCGCAGCCGCAGCCTGATCCTTATGGCTATTACAGCTCACCAGCAGCGGCGAATAGACCGCCAGCGATGGCTGTGCCGCCAATTCCACGGCCGGTACAACAACCCACAAACCCTTTTGTGCAGGGCTTTGCGCCAGGTGGATTGCCGGTTTTGGCCAATATTGGTCCGCAAACTAGATCAGACCAGCTAAAAAACTTCTAAAAACTTAACGCATGCGGTGCTCTGTCCATACCTCGTTAACCACAAGATTGGTATTTTCGGGGAATTAAGGATTCGGAACACAGGCGATGTTTGATTTGACCGAAGAATTGCAAGGTCTTGTCCATTTATACCGAACGCGGGCTGATCGGCGGCGCGGTACGGTTATTGCGTTTGTTGGTGTGACCAGCAATTGCGGTGTGTCTACCTGTGCCCGGGCCTTTGCAAGGCAAGTCGCACCGAATTCAACCAAGGGCGTTTGGTTGTTCGATCTCGATTTTTACGCCAACCAGCAATACGCCATGTTTTCAACGCCTCAGGCCAGCCGTTTATACGGCCCAGTTGGCGAACCGCTGGACCCAACTTTGCAAATGGAACCGTTTTGGCAGGTTTCCCCACAATTGGTTCGTGAGGACGGTCGTGAAGTATCGTCGGCTTGGTATTTGGCCGTGCATCAAATCGGCCAGCACCGTTTGTTTGTTTCGCGGTTCCGGTCCGAAGCCTTGCAGGATGGTCAAAGCGTTCATGTGAAGCGGGCAGCGGCCTATTGGCAGAAAATGCGCGATGCGATTGATCTAGCTGTGGTTGATGTGCCGGCGCGGGATCGCTCCCGGACCATTTTGGCACTGGCTCCGGATGTCGATGGTGTGGTCTTGCTGGCCGAACACGGTTCCGATCCAAATGCCCTCATTGCCTTGCAGCAAGAAATTGAAGCCAGCGGCGGCACTTGTATCGGGGTGGTCTACAATTCCATTCACGCGATCCCCGGTGCACCGCAACAGATCCAGCAATGATAAATTCGGTCCAGTATGGAGCCAAACCGTCGTACTTAACCTTGCCAAAGTTGGGCACCGCCGCCGAAATCACCCTGTTATTCATCGCAATGTTTTTGTTTTCTGGTGGGCTGCTGAGCCAATTGCTCGGCGATGACGCATCGACGCAAGGTTCTCCGTTTTTACGGGCCTTGTTTTATCCGGTTTATCTGCTCACCTTGCTCCTGTTGGTATTGCGCCCGTGGTCTACGGTCCATGGCATCGGGCGTAGCTTTTTATTGCTGATACCGGTGGGGCTGGCTCTGGCATCGGTTAGCTGGTCAATTGATCCTGACCCCACGTTGCGTCGGGCTGTTGCCCTGCTGATGACCACCATGTTTGCGATCTATATTGCTACGCGATTTGATTGGCCGGAATTCATCGAACTATTTGCCGCCGGTTTTTTGATTTTGGCGGTACTGAGTTTGATTGTGGCGTTGATTATGCCGGATATCGGCATTATGAGCGAAATTCACCCTGGGGCATGGTCCGGTATTTATTGGGAGAAAAACCAGTTCGGCATGAATATGGCTAAATTAGCCCACCTATGCCTGTGCGCGATGATTTTCAAACCCAGCCGCCGCTTATTTTGGGGTGGTGCCTTTTTGTTGGCTGTGATGCTGGTTTTATTATCGACATCCAAAACCTCGCTTATCGCGTTGATGTTGATCCTGTCCGGCATGGGAGGATTGTATCTGGTGCGAAAAGGGCCGGTGATTGCCATTCCTCTGACTTATTTTGCCATGGTGTTCGGGGTTGGGTTGGTGATGGCGCTTCAGTTTTTCCCGGAGTTCATGTTTGGTTTGATCGGGCGGGAACCGACCTTGACCGGTCGTACCGACATCTGGGCGGCGTTATTTGATCAGATCAGAAACCGGCCATGGTTCGGGCATGGCTATGCGATTTTTTGGATGGATGAGACCGGGCCGGCATTTTGGGTGCGCCAACGCACCGAATGGCTGGTCCCGACCGCCCATAATGGCTGGTTGGAAACTTGGCTTTCCATCGGGCTGGTCGGGGTCATTTGTTTTGCATTGGTTTATGCAACAGCCCTGATCTCCGCCTTGCGAAACCTGCTCAAGGGAAAAATGGCATATTGGGCGTTGATCTCAACCTTGGTTTTTTTGCTATTTTCGATGTCCGAAAGCAATATTTTGCAGCAAAACAATCTGGGCTGGATTTTGTTTGCGGCTACAGCGGCAAAATTGTTCGGGGCCAGACCATTGGCCTTTGGTTCAAAGTACCGCCGCCCCGTAGAATTTGGGTTCAAGCCCGCGAAACCACAACACCTTGCCCAAGCCTTGGGCGGCCCGGTCGGCTATTTCGGCCCGTCTCTTACTTTGGAAAGCCCAATGGAAGATCGACAGAGTACCGAATACAAGGGCCTGCGCCAAGCCAACCGCCATCCAATAGGCCACACCAATCAGGCGGCGATGTTGCCACGCGGTTTGCGACGGCCCTTGGCCAAAAGCAAAGGCTTTGATCAAGTTGTAGCGCAAGGTGGCCCGGTCCGGCGGAATTTCCTCATAAACCAAGGCGTCAGCAGCCCAAGCAAACACCGCCCCATCCTGCTCAACACGCGAAAATAACTCGCAATCCTCGCCGCCAATCTCATTGGTTGCCGGATTAAACACCGGACTGTCTCGAAAAAACTTGGCTCGTTTGAACAGAGTATTTCCGCATCCATAAAAGACTTTGATCACGCCAGATGTGGCAGGGCCTTGGCGGGTAAAGGTCGATTCGATGTATTCTTGATGTGGCGCTTCTTTCTCTAATCGGCCCTGTACTGGACCAAAAACAATGTCCGCATCGGTCTGTTGCTGAACCTCGATCAGGTCATGCAACCAGTTCTCGGTGGCGGTTTCGTCATCATCCAGAAACGCAATAAACTTACCGCGAGCCAACGCCAATGCTGCATTTCTGGCGTTGGCCACGCCGGGATTTGGTTCATGACCGTAGATCACGGGCCAACGGGTTCCGGCCTTGATCAGGCCATCAACTGTAGCGCGGGCTGAGGCCACGGGGTCATTGTCCATGATGACGACTTCAACCAAAGCCGCCACATTTTTCTGATTGAGTACGCTGGCCAGCGCCCGGCGCACCCTGTCTGGTCGGCAAAAGGTCGGGATCACAATGGAAACTTCGGGTTTCATGATGTTGCCTCTTGGCTGATTTGTTTGAAAACGTCAGAAACCGGGGCGATGGTCGCTCCCATCTGAACTGCAGCTTCGATGACGTGCTTCAATAATGTGGGCGTACAACCCCAATCGCTGCAATCTTTGCGAACATCATGGGTATAAAAAATCAACCAGCCAGGCTTGCTGGCCAACGCTCGCAAGAAAGATAAGGCATAGTCTGCGTCTGGCAGGTCGCCCTCCAGCGGTACGGCCAGCAATTGGTTGGCATCGGCAAACCGGTGATTGATACCAGGTTGCACCCCGCGCAGGGTCGCATAAAACGCAGCCAGTATTTTTTTGCTGGCAAAGGAAACATCACCATAGGGAAATGCAAACGAGTTTACTTCGTGTACGCCCAGTTCGCCTAAAACTTGGCGGTTACGACTTGCATCGGACTCCGCAATTGCCGGGTGGCTTATTGCACAATCAATATGGTTTTCGGTATGGCATCCAATTTCATGACCCGCATTGGCCAGTCTTTGAATGTCCTTGGCTGAACACAATTTCCCAAAATGGTTTTCAGTGTCCAATTGACCAGTGCAGGCATAATACGTTCCGCGAAGATCGTGAGATTCGAGTGCGGCAGCGCCATGCTCGGCACTTGATTTGGGAAAGTCATCGAAGCTGAAGCTGACATAGCGCCTGGTAAATGTGGGCAGGGGCTTGCGATCTGCCAACCGGGTCACCCGGCGACGCAGTTTCCCTTTCAGGCTCATATCGGGCAAATAGGGCGCGTTCACGCCAATTTCTCCGCATACCAGCCCGCCCGCCACAATTTAAGGGCGAGCACTCGCAATTTCATCGGGAACACCTGCCAAGGGTCCAGTGCCAAGCTTCGCAACACGGGGCGAAGCAGTTTCAGGCCTGGAATTTTCCCAGCCAGCTTGGCGGTTCGATAGCTGGGTAATTGCTGGGCCAGCACGGGGTGACGTGCCACGAAAATCGCGTAGTTTTCTGCGGAATCCCGGAACCGGTTAATCAGGGTTTCGGCATTTTCCAACCCCAGATGGATTGCTGAATTGTCGATGTGGGTAATGGTAAATTGCTCGGCGACCCGTGCAGCCCATTCGACATCTTCCCAACCCCAGCCCACAAACTCGGTATCAAACGTGCAAACTTCTAATACATCACGGCGCACCAGCAGGTTTGATGTGCAAACATGCTTGGCCGGGATTTTGTTGCGTTGTTCGGCATCGAGACAATCAGAGCTGACCGACAACGCCCGGTGTAGGTCGTAAGCTCTGTCACCGGATGCTTCCAATACCGAAAACCCGCCAAATACTACTGCGGGTTGGTTCGCAGCAATTTCTGCCATCCATGTACTCAGGAACTGTTCAGTACCCGGCAGCATATCTGCATCCAAAAACAGCAGGTATTGGCCCCGAGCGGCTTGTATCAATCGATTGCGGGCATTGCTGCGTCCGTGATTGTTCGTGCATGTCAGGATCTGGGCGGGCAGGTTTGCCGCCACAATGACTTGTCGGAGTTGATCGTGCAATTGCCCACTCTGGGTGCCATCATCATACAGGATCAATTCAATTCCATCACAGGCCTGTGCCGAGATTGCAGCAATCAATTGTGCCGGGTCATCATGATAAAACGGCACCAGAATAGACATGATCAAGCCGCTATCTGGTATTGGATCTGCGTTATTGAAAACCTCAATAGTGGATTCTACGGCGTGGCTCATTGCTCCGGTTCCGCCTGCAATTCAGACCGGCGCGCCAGTTTTTCCATCAGAATTTTACGACAATCCACCAAGTTCAAAACCAAAGCCATGATGGCGTAAACCACAGCACCGGTAGAGGCCATGATGATCAACCTGACGAGATCGGGCAGGTCTTCTGAAAGAGGCAGTGCCATGACCGCAACCGCCATGGCGGCACAGGCTAAACCTGTTTTTGCAACGACCAAAACCGGCAGGGGTAGGGGGAAGTGCTTTCGACCAATAATGGTCGTCATAACCATGCCCAATGAATAAGCGATTATGGTGGCGGCAACCGCGCCCATTAAACCCATGATGGGTAGGAGCAGGATATTCAACCCAATGTTCAAGACCGCCGGTATGACAGTGATCAATGCCATTACGCCGGTGCGTTTTGAAAGGGTAAATGCGTTCAGCAAATAATATGTGGTGATGCCATTCATCACGCCCGCCATCGCGATCCACGGCATGATAGCTGCGGCACCCTCGCGATACCCTGGCCCGACCATGATGTTGGCCAATGGTGTGGCAACCAACGCAATTCCCGTGGCGGCCGGAAAGGTCAAAAAAGCCATGATGCCGAACGCTTTTGCCGCCATGTCACGGGCTTTTTCACGATTGCCAAGTTCGAGCGCGGCGATCAGCAACGGCCCCGCTGCCATGCCTGCCCAGATAAACAAAACATCCAATCCACGATTGGCCGTGCCATAGCCCGCTGCATAGATCCCAACCGAGGCATTGCCCATCATGGCCGAAATGACAAAGCGGTCTCCAGCGGACAACACATAGCTCAGGATCAAGGATAAAGAGACCGGCATGCCATACGAGAAAAAGGTTTTCAGTTTTTCAAATGACGGTGTGCCGCCTTTGGCGCGGGCCAGCATTTTGGGTAGATCGAATGCCAGAGCCATGGCAGCCGAAAGAGCCAATCCGGCGAAAGGTCCGGCGGCGCGCAATTCGGTTGTTAAGATCAATGTGATCCCCAACCCAAATCCAGCGACGATGTTAAAAAATTCGATGACAGAATACCGGGTGACTTCGCGCGCCGCTTTTCGGGCTTCCAGTGTCATGACCAGAAAGCTGCGTACCAATACGGCACCAAGTCCATATCCCATAACAGTTTTAAGCTCATTGGAAAAGGGAAGTGCCAAGATCGTAACGGCACCCAACACAGCAACGATAATCGTGCCGATCAACAAATAATGGTAGGCCGTTGCCAGCAAATCAGCCAATTCTTTATCTGCTTCCGCTCTTGCATATGAGCGGGCAATGGCTGCTTCAATCCAAGTGAAGCACAGGGAATGTAAAATAATTGTGGCAGAAAACACCAAGCTATAGACCCCGAATTGTTCCGGAGTGAGCAATCGAGTTAACAGGAATATCCCGCCAAACCCGACAACTGCCTGGGCGATATTTAACGGTAAATATCCAAAAAGGTGGCGCCAGAGCATGAGTGGGTTTCCAAAATTATTGTTTAGTTGATTTAGTCTACGTGCGTTCTTGCTAATCTCTCGTGAAGATCAACGAGTATTTTCACTGTCCCCCAACAGGCAGGGAGCCGTTTTGAGTATGATCATAATATCCTGCCAAAAATTGGCCCGGTCGATATATTCAACATCAAGGCGAACTCGCTCGCGAACATCACCTGCATTGTGCAATGGTCCGCGGGAGCCATTGATTTGCGCCCATCCAGTCAGACCGGGTTTGACCCGGTGGCGGTGCGCATATTCGGCCACCAACAGGCGGCTTTCCACATCGCCGGTATGCATATCAATGGCGTGAGGGCGGGGACCAACCAATGACATATCACCCATCAGCACGTTGAATAACTGCGGTAATTCATCAAGGCTGGTCCGTCGGATAAATTTGCCAACAGCGGTGATCCGGTTGTCGCCGACTGTGACTTGTTGCATGGGACCATCGGTTTTTGCCACGCGCATCGAGCGGAACTTGAAAACCTCGATCACTTGATTGTTAAAACCATGTCGTTTTTGTTTGAACAGCACTGGCCCTTTGGAATTGAGTTTGATGGCCAACGCAACCAAAGCCATCACCGGCAAAAAGGCGACCAGCATGATGCTGCCAAAAACAATATCCTGAACCCGTTTTGCAACAATCCGCATTTCACTTTGTGGACCGCCTGAAATGTAGGCCATTGGCGCATGGGCAATTTCCGCCAAGCTGGTTTTTTCCGGATTGAAATTGCCCATATCAATGAACAGGACCAGATCTTGCGGCAACCCGCGCAGGCGGTCGATCATATTACGGACCCGGGCGTTGGCGGTCGAAGTGACGGTAATGATGATCCGGTCGATTTTTGGTAAATGTTCCCAATTCAACAGATCATCAACGCTGCCCAACACCGGCACATCTCCAATGGTTCTTGGGGCACGCTCGGCCCTGTCTTCAAAAATACCGGCCACATGCAGCTCACCCGTCCGGGTGTTTTCTTCAATCAATTGCCGGGCATTTGGCGTGGCTCCAACCATGATCACATTGGTCGACAGGGCGCCAGAGCGAGTCCAAGAAGCGATCAAGGCCATATAATTGGCGTGCAGACAAAGCACGGCAACCGATGCAACGGCCAATGTAACGAGCAAAACCATCATTTCCTCAACGGGTAACCGGCCAAGTGCGGCAATTAATGCGATCAAGCCGGTCCCGACCAGCAACCCACCTAAGGTTTTGCCCCAATGCGAGACTAGGGTTTCACCATGGGCAAAGTTATAAGCCCCTGACATAATAATCCCGCCAGCCATCAAGAGTGGCACCAACACGAACGGTGCGCTGATCGAAAATGGTGCGGTGCCCAGCGACAATGGCGAAACAGTTGTAAATGCAAACAAAGCGGCGGCGATCAATACGATAAAGTCAATGGATTGAAAAATCCGCAAAGCCAGAGTTTTGGCAACTTTTGAAGAGCGCGGTGGCGGTGCCACGGTTGTTTTGGCTGCAGCGACTACTTTTTCGGTAAAAACGGGAGGTTGTGCCAAAGCGGCCGGGGCGGCTTGATCTACTTTGGCGTGGGTTTGCGAAGTCGGCGCGGGCGACTCTCGTAAAGCCGGGCCCTCCCCCATATTTTTTGTTGCTGTTGCCACCATGACCGTTTTCCGATTCTTCAATTTGGGATAAATATAGAAGGTCGTGCCCAATATCCGGTTAAACAACGTGCTTAATTTTGGGTGAACCTGCTGCTGTCTGGTTCTGATTAAGCCCTGTGCGAATGCAATAAAAATCTGCAGTTCGGCCAAAGCAGTATTTTTCCAAAATATCGCTTGAACCCGCTAGAGTTCGCAGTTAGACCCCTCCTCGGAGAGGTGGCCGAGTGGTCGAAGGCGCTCCCCTGCTAAGGGAGTAGGCGGTGCTCCCGTCTCGAGGGTTCGAATCCCTTCCTCTCCGCCATTTTCTCTTATTATTCAATAATATCAATATCTTAAAAAGATGGTCACCCCGCAAAATATTCATGTGTTCCAATCCAGTGTTCCAATTTAGGATGCACTGCATGCTGTCATGAGCAAGCATACGATCCGATATATGTGCCGACGGGGTGGTATATTTCAGCTTCGTGTCCCGATTCCGAAAGACTTGCACCACCGATTTGCCCGAACTGTCCCCCGTCAGCGCCTATGGGCCAGATTTAGTTCTGTGCTAAGAGAGGGTTTTTGTTCATCTTGATCTCAGTGGAGGACAAGATGAGACAGAAACGAAGTAGTGAGCAATCGCCATCGGAGCGAGTTGTTCAGAACATTCAGCGCAAAACCCGCAAGCAATATGGTGCGGAGGAAAAGATACGCATTGTGCTGGATGGCCTGCGCGGTGAGGACCGCATTGCTGAGCTATGCCGCCAGGAAGGCATATCGCAGGGGCCTGTACTACAAATGGTCGAAGGACTTCCTTGAAGCAGGCAGGAAACGCTTGGCGGATGATATCACTCGCCAAGCCAACACCGATGAGGTTAAAACTTTGCGAGCCTAGGCTCGTGACCTCAAAGACATTGGTGTGGCCGATCTGGAGTGCGTTGGACTTGTTGTGTCGGAGCTTACCGGAAAGGTAATGCGAAAACAGCTTTGATGTGCGCCTAGATTTGTAGACGCATAATGTAGCAAGGAGGCTTACATGTCTGGGCTGAGGTACACCGAGGCATTTAAACGTGAGGCTGTGACCCAGATCACAGATTGAGGGCATTCGGTTAAAAGCGTGGCGGAGGGGTTAGGTGTCTGCACCAAATCTATTTATGACTGGGTCAAGCGTTATGGCTCACAAGAACCGGAGCGCCACATGGTTGAAGACGAGCGAACAGAAAACCGTCGTTTGAATCGAAAGCATTGAGAATTACCGATCTCAGATCAAGAGCTTTGGAGAAGCCGAGTGGCGCTCATAATCCGTCTTGGATGTTCTTCTTTATTTGGGGGTGGGTTAGCGTGGCTTTGTTGGCGTTGGCACCTGAGTTGGAATTGGCTGGCTGGTTTTTCGCCGGTTCGGCGAGGTTCTTGGTGCGCGGTTTGGTTGTGATCTGGGTTGGGTTTTGGGTGGTGGTTGTCCCATAGCGGCTCTCCTTAGGTTTTATCAACAATAGATGGTGGGTTGAATATTTTTTGTCAATCCATTTGTTGGAGGAACCGACTCAGCGTCTGCGGCCTCTGCCCTCCGACTTGATCGGTGGGACAATGCGGTTACCGCGAACTTCTTCCACTTGCTCAAAACCGAGAGGATCAGGTAAAAAACTTACAAAACCCGCGAAATGGCGCGCCATGACGTGTTTGATTACATCGCATTATTCTACGACCCAAAACGAAAGCATGGTAACAACAGGATGCTGTCACCCGTCGAGTTCGAACGGCAGCAAAAAGTGAAGCTGCAAGGTGTCTAACAAACTAGGGGCACATCACTGGTTCATCTGGTTGACTATATTAAGCGGCGTACTTTCGGTTTTCCAAACATTATAGAGAATGGGTGTAAGGAAAATTGAAGGACCTTGCGGTCTATATCTGGCATGGTATCGTAAATACGACCTTGGGTGGAGTAGCAAAGTCGATCATGGGAATCATGCCGAATATGCAACGCGAGGAACTATCCGCCCTATATATTGAGCAGCAGGCCGCGTTGTTGCGTTTCCTGATTGCGCGTTTGCGCAACCCGACGCTGGCAGAAGATGTATTGCAGGACTTATACATCAAACTGGCCGAATGCCGTCTGCCGGAACAAATTGAAAATCAGACTGGCTTCCTGTTTCGGATGGCATCCAATCTGGCGTTTGACCATATTCGTAAAATTAAACGTTCGAAAGTTCGCGATCATGCTTGGAGTGATCTCAACCATGAAAAAATAGGCAATGATTACAAAATAGACACGCCTCATGTCGATGACGCACTCATCGCCAAAGAACGACTAGCAGCATTGATGCTATGTTTGGAAAGTTTATCTCCCAAGGCGCGAGAGGCTTTCACGCGACATAAAATTCGGGGTCAATCTTACCGACAGGTCGCAGATGAGATGGACATAACCATCGGTACGGTTGGAAAACATATGGTAAAAGCGTTAAAGCACATTATGAGCGGTAATCTTGAGGATAGCGAAAATGAACGTAACTAACCGAAAAGATATTTTTGTATGGGGGTATGATAGTGTTGGCGGCGTCATAGTACATAAGAGCGGGTGTATGTTCTCCATATGCCAGATCGACACAAATACCATCGCAGCACAAATGCAGGCAAAAATATGAATACCCAAAGCAACTTTTCTGCGGATATTCTCGAGGAGGCGCAAATCTGGCATGCCCGCCTGTCTGATGATCAGATGGGGCAAAATATCTGGATAGACTTTACCGTCTGGCTCGAACAAAGCTCGTCACATGCCGATGCCTATGATGCGGTTGAACTGGCCATGTTCGAGATTTCTGCACCAAGTGCTGTTGAAAATGTGGAACACGCCGCTGAGCTGCAGGCTGATCATGCGACGATTCTGCCTTTTTCTAAGCCAAAGAAAAAGCGGCTTTTCTATCGGGAGATAGCGGCAATTGCCGCCGTGCTGATGGTCGGGCTGATGGTCATGAGCCAGATCGATATTTTTGCTCCTCAAGTCGAAACGGTCCAATATGCTACAAATATTGGTGGCCAGCGCGATGTTGTCCTTTCTGATGGAACACGTGTTACCTTGAACACAAATACGCAGCTAAGCGTGGTTATGGATAAGAAATCGAGACGGGTTAATCTTGAAAGTGGAGAGGCTTTTTTTGAGATAGCAAAAGATCAGGAACGACCATTTCTTGTGATGGCAATGGGCACGCAAATTACGGATATTGGCACTTCATTTAATGTTTATGCCACTGAAAACCGGCTACAAGTGTCAGTAGTCGAGGGAATTGTTGAACTGTCGGCATCCACTGAAAAAGTACGCTTGACCAAAGGCATGACCGGAACACAATTCCGCGGAAAACCTTCTTTTCATGTTGCCTCTGTTGATATTGATATAATTTCCACCTGGCGCAACGGCGTGTTAGTATATGAAGATATACCGCTTTCAACCCTTATCCCAGAAATTAATCGGTATTTTGAAACCCCAATTGTTATTGAGGATTCCAATATCTCAGCCTTGACATTTTCTGGCGCTCTTAACATCCGAGATGAGCACAAAATGCTTCGCTCTTTGGCAGCGCTTCTGCCGATCAAAACTGAGGAAAAGAACGATCAAATCCTAATTAGCTCTCAGCGTTAAAGAAATTGGAAATGGGACATGGCTTTGCCTTCTTTTCATAAGCAGAGGCTGAAATCGTTGTTATGTGGCTGCGCTGTTTCCTTATGCGCACCGCAATTTGCAACCGCCGCAGAAACCGCATCGGATGTTATTGCGCCAATCCTGCTTGATCTACCGGCGCAGTCGCTTGATCGTGATATTCGAGACATTGCGCTGCGGGCCAATATTACCATTAGTTTTTCAAGGCGGGCCCTTAAAAAAATAGAACGAAATGCATTGCGCGGTAGTTATAGCGTGGCCAAGAGCTTGGCGGTACTGCTTCAAGGAACCGAGTATTCATTTGAGTTTGTTAACGCCAGTACCGTGCGTATTTTTAAGATTAGGAAGCATAGAAAGAAACGGAACAAAGCGCCGGGCCCGCTTCAGAAGTTGAAACCACTTCCCGCTATTTTGCCAAGGGACGAAATTATAATTACGGCCAACAAGCGAAAACGCTTTGATTTGTTGCAATCTGCACCCTATAGCGCCAGTGTTGTGTCTGGAGAAACATTGTCACTACTGGGCATTGTAAAGACACAATCACTAAGTCTCTATATTCCGGGTATTGAAATGACCAACCTCGGGTCCAGCCGAAATAAAATGTCAATTCGAGGCATTTCAGATGGCGTGTTCAATGGCCGGACCCAATCCACCGTCGGGGTGTATTTCAATGATACACCAATCAATTTCAACGCGCCTTTTCCAGATATCCCGCTTTTGGATGTAAAAAGCCTTGAAGTCTTGCGTGGGCCGCAAGGGTCTTTGTACGGCACCGGGGCAATCGGCGGCATCTATAAGATTACCACCAACAAGCCGGATACACGAAATGTCGATGGGTGGATTGAAAGCGCTTTGTCATCGACCAGACATGGGGGGACCAACAGTGAACTTTCCGCGATGGTTAATCTTCCTATTATTCAGGATAAGGTGGCCGTGCGTGGGGTTGGTTATCTCCTTCGCAATAGCGGATATATTGATGATACCCGCCTTGGTCTAACGGATGTAAACAAGACGGAAATCAAGGGAGGGCGCGCCAATTTAGCTTGGCAACTATCATCGGACTGGCAAATGAGTATCGGAATTGGTTTTCAGGATGTGGAAACGGATGACACCCAATATCGTTTGGCCAATTTGCCCGGCCTTGCCCGGCAAAATTATCTGCGTGAACCACACGGTGATGATTTTATTCACACCCATATCAATATTGTCGGGGATCTTGAATGGGGACACATTAAATCAAGTACATCGCGGGTCGCTCGAGATATTCATGATCTGTTTGATGCATCTCTTTCACTGCCCGATAATGTGTCGAGACCAGTTCAGTCGGCCAGTTTTGCCGAAAACCGAAAAATTGACTTTATTTCACATGAAACAGTCCTTGATTTCGACTTTTCAGATAATGTCAATCTGTTGGTTGGTGGGTTTATCTCGCACACAAAAAACGACTACCAATCCGATTATGGAATTGTCGCCAGTGGAGCCCAGCCACGGGAAACCCTGTTCAGTGAAGTGCGGGACGACAGCACGCTGCATTATGGGGTCTTTGGCGAAGCTGACGCCCATTTAACGGACAAGTTGTTGCTTGGGCTTGGTATTCGGTGGTTTGACGAGCATTTGACAACAAGCACCATTGTTACAGACATTGGTAAAGCGCCCGCCACAATTCGGGGCGAAAAAAAAGATAGTGATATTCTGCCGCGGATCAGCTTGGGATATCAGTTCACCGACGATTCCTTTGTCTATGGTTTGGTTTCTGTAGGGTACCGTGTTGGAGGGTTGAATACAGGGAGTATTTTGAATTCTTTTGCGCCGGTTACCACCGAGCAAGACTCAGATAATGACGAAGCGCGGCTTTCGGTATTTGAATCGGATGTCATCACGATGTACGAGATCGGGGAAAAAACCCGCTGGTTTGATGATCGTCTTGTCTTTAATGCCAGTGCGTTTCTGGTCGATTGGAAAAATATCCAGACCGATCATATTCTCGAAAATGGGTTTTCCAGTGTGCTAAATGCTGGCGATGCTATTAATCTTGGCTATGATTTTGAACTCGTTTGGAAACCGAATGAAAATTTTGTTTTTCAGGCAAATGCCACGATCAATAATCCCGATGTAACAAATATAAATCCGGTTTTTAGTGGCGTTGTAACTGATCAACATCTTCCGCGTATTCCTGATTTTGCGGGCAGCATAATCCTCAGCTATAAGAGGAGGATACCCAACACACTTTGGCAAAGTACTTGGACAGTTGACTATGCGTACACCGGGGTCTCTCAGCTCAGTTTTGCACCGACAGATGCATTGTTGCAGGGGGAAAACCATGTGTTGAACGCGCGTGTAAGTTTCAGTGACGGCAATTGGCAAATCGAAGGCTTTGTACAGAATATCTTTGATGATCAGTCCAATACATTTGCCTTTGGCAATCCCTTCACCTTTCGCAAACAAAAGCATTCCACGCCACAGCGTCCTCGTACAATTGGCGTGCGCATGCGGCGTAATTTTTGATTTGTCTTATTTTCTTTTGATATAGCAGTAATCCCCAAGCAGCGGCGTCATCAAGATACCAGAGCAGAGCTTTTGTTCTGGAATTCAGACAGGCGACACCAGCCACTATATTGGGGATTTATATGATAAATTATCGCAAACTCGCAATGACAACCATTGCTCTTACGTGCCTGAGTTTAGGCGCACCCACTGTATCTGTAGCGCAAGATGCGGGATTTGGGTTAACCAAGCAGGAGCCTGTTTTTCGTACGGTAGCCGGCTTTCACCTGAGCATTCCCTTCGGAGCTAAGGCAAAGCAGGAAATGTATAAACCGCGGTTGGGTTTTGCCATAAACATGGAGCGCCAATTAAATGAACGCGGGTATGGCGTGCCTCTGAGGGCAAAAATCAACGCGTTGGATTTTGGTTTCGGTTTTGACGGCCGCCCGATCATGATCGTGGGAGGGCAGGACGTCTATACACCTATATTCCGGCCCGATGAAGTTGCCTATATTGCAGGGGCAGGCACGTCGAGAAATACCTTCCTAATCATTGCTGGCGGCGTATTGGCAACCGGGGCCATTGTTGCCCTTGCCAGTAGTAGCAATGGCAATGGAAATGATCGTGATTCCAACGGCCGAGATCGGGATGGAGATAGCGACGATAATGGTTAATTACGAGGGATTCAAATGACCAGTTTGGTGAATTCTTGAACCCACTGAACAGTTGAATGAATAGATGTGGCGGAAACACATCGAAACAGGCGACAGACGCAATATCACCCCTTCAATTGCGTCTGTCGCCTTTCCTGTACCTGTTTTTCGAATTCACATGGCGGGATGGTAAGTCAATCAGCGGATGCACCACGCGCGAAGATGTTCTTTTTTTAGAAAGCGTTCTGCCCGCTCGCCCTGCAACATGGCCATAGTGGACAATACCCCGGCTTCCATGCAGGTGGGAGCCGATACCGTGACGGACCGTGGAGGGTTTTTCACAGGCCATCCCGTGCGCGGATCCAATATATGGCTGTAACGGATTCCATCTTTTAGCAAATAACGTTCCGCATCCCCGCTGGTGGCCAAGGCTCCGTTATGCAACGCCAACATCGCCTCGTTCTTGTTTTTAATATCCACAGATAGCAGGCCAATTTTCCAGGCGCTGCCGTCTGAACGTGACCCTGTTGCTCGCAAATCGCCTCCAAAATTCACCAAAGCCGGTTGGTCCGTGAGCCGTTGCATCGCCATCAATGCGCGGTCCACTGCGTATTCCTTACCCACCCCCCCCAAATCAACCTCCATGCCTGGGCGCAAGGTCAAATAGGGTGCAGACCAGGTCAGCTTATCCCACCCTATAAGTGGCAATATCTGCTCTACTTCTTTTTTTGAAGGTATTTTGTTTGATCCATCAAATCGCCATACACGACGCAAAATCCCTGATGTAATATCGAATTGACCATTGCTCAATTCGAAGCATTGCTGCGCATAATTGAGGAGGTCAGATGTCTCATCATCAACCTTGATGGGTTCGTTGGTCGCTTGGTTGATGCGTGCGATGATATTGTCATCGCGGTAGCGACTGTATTTCTTCTCAATTCGTAGCGCCTCGGCCTCGACAACTGCACCGACACGCTGGATCAGGTCTGGGTCTTGCGTTTCTACCCGCACTTCGCATGGTGATGCCATGGCGCGAAATGTGTGTTTGAGAGAAGAGGAAAGAGTCAAGACCTGATCCTATTGTCAATCACGTTTTTCCTAACGAAAAGCGTAGGAATAACCGACAATAATACTGTTGGAAGTTGCACCACTAAACAAGTCACGCCCGGCCAGATAACCCGGCGCATTCGCTTGACGGTCCTTTCCTGATGGTTTGTAGTGACTGAATCGAGCATATACTTCCCCTGTCCGGCCAATTTTATATCCAATCAATAGGCTTGGCGTAATCGCACTAAAACTATCCAATCGGCTATCAGCGCTGGCAAATTGGGGAAGAGCCTCATTGTCCTGTAGGAAATACCGAAAGAAATCCGCGCCTGATTGTGTGTAATACCGTATTCCTGGTTCGATATATAAAGAACGGCCTAATGGAATATGCTGTGATGCTTTTAGGGTCAGAGAATCAATGCCCCAATTGTCATGGTATCCGCGGACCGATATATTGGTGACCATATCTCCAATGGATATCTTGTTACCAAAATAGATACTTTGCCGAGTGCGACTTTCGGGTCGCGACTCATAAAGATACTGGTTTGGGCCGCCGGTGATATGATCAACAACCGAAATAATCCGGTAGGGGTCAGTCTGGTACCCGTCGCTTTTGGTGACCGTATAATTGAGTTGCGCCAACCAGCGCCGATTCATGGTTTGGGTGATACCGATCAGCCCGCCAACCGTTGTCTTGTCTCGGTTTCCATTTTTGAGGTCCCCACTCATTACATCAAATGAGGTTGGATTTCCGATACTTGGTTTTGAGGTGTCAAACTCGAAATTTCCAGATACTGTAATCGTAGTGTTTTTCTGGTTCATATCCTTTGAAAAACCAATATTTCCATAGATCGCGGTGTAGTCTGTTTCGAAAGAACCACCTGCACCTATGTTTGCTGTGGTGCCCTTTCCCCATGGTTTGCTATAGCTAATATCAACCGCGTAACGTTTGTCGTTAAACCCCGAGGCCAACGGCAATTGATTGGGATCAACGTCCGTACTGACGATGCTCAATCCATTGGCTCCAGGAGTGACAACAGCGCTGCCAGATGCCCCGGTTCCTCCGTCATCACCAGGTTTGATACCTGCTACAAATGTTTGAGTGCCTTTCCAAGGCGTTGCCCCGAACGGTGAGGCCCCGGTGAGCACATCGGCGGTAAATTGCAGGCTTAGTGCCGATCCATCTGTATTGTTAAAGGTCACGCCAAACACCGGCTCAATTGCTTGCACCCGCCCTCCGTCTTCCTGGTACACCAAGACTGCACTGTCTAAACGGGTCAGGCCTTCGTCGGTATAAGTATCTCTATCGTCGAGGCCAGAGTCGAACTCTGGCCGAGTTGGGTTATCTTGGTTTATGGTGGCAAGTGTATCTGATTGTGCGTGCACACCGCCGGCCAAAAGGCTGGCGGTCATCGCGCCTAGCAGCCCAGCAAGGTTTCTGTTTTTCTTTCTCGTTAGTTGCATCCGCAACCTCCCCCGCTGGCGCTTTGCCCTCCGGTCGAGGCTTCTTTCGAATAATTGGTGTGGATATCTATGCTGGCGATCATACGGTGGGTGACCGGGCGCATCGTGCGCTTGGCCAAAAGATCTCGTTCCCATGGCTTAACGCCCAAAGAGCTGCATCCGGCCAAAATTCCGATCGCACCTATCATCAGCAATACCAAACTAGGTCGAGGGGCCAAACCCCTCTTTTTTTGTTTGGATTTATTGTGAATTTTCATCAATTAACTCCTTGATATGTGATGTATATTCAGTCGTTTTGTCGTCGTGATATCCAGAATGGACGTAACGGATTTTGCCCTTCCGATCGATCAGAACGGAGGTTGGCATCGACTTGATATCGAATTGTCGGGCGATTTTTCCCTGGGGGTCATACAATGTCGGACAGGGCGCTTGAATTTGGGAGAGAAATTGGTCCGCTTTTTCTCGATCCTTATCCACATTAATCAAAATAATTTCGAAATCATCTTGTGGATAATTCTGTGCGAGGTCGTTCATAAATGGAAATGACTGCTGGCAGGGCCCACACCACGATGCCCAAAAGTCGACATAGATAACTTTGCCCTTGTGCTCTGCCATATCCAAGGCAATTTCTGGAGCCTTGGCGTGAGCAACTCCAAACATCAGGAATGATGCAATTACAACCGAGGCGGCCCCCCGGGATGCGGAGTAGAGTTGTAATAAGAATTTATCAGAAAATGGCATGATCTAGCCTCTTCGTTTCCATAAAATGAGAACACCGAATGGGCCAATGCCCCGAATTCAGATGCCACGTATCAAAATGACGTCGCCAGAATTGAATTTCTGCCATTACTCAGTGAATTATTTTAATGGGGAGGCGTTTCGCCTGACGTTCACTCACATGAAGGCCGCTATTTTTGCAACAATTGATGTACTCAGTATCTGAATCTTTCCCTGAAAGAGTTTTATCTTAGTAGGCGCATTCAACGTAAAAATATTGCAATTCGATCTACCTGTATGGAAAAGCCGAAACGTCAGGCGTTGGCTAAGGTCACATATCAAATGCAATCGGCTGGCTTTGGCAAACTAAAACTAACTTGAACCCATGGCCTGCATTTTGAATTCTCAAACTGCGCGATATGTAGAGTTTTCGCACAGGGGCTTTTTAATCTGACAATGCTAATCGCCTGCAGGAGGTGCCGGGAATAATCGAATGATCCATCGCAAAATATTATAATATTGTAATGCCAAAAACCCTAATATCGAACCCGCAGATCCACTAATGCAACGGTTCCATTTCTGGTGTTACCAGAGATGAATTTTTCATCGAATACCACAAAATCGGAACGCAAGATCAAATTTTTGGTTAAGCGAAAACTACCCCCTAGTCCATATAGGTTTCGCGAGGAACCGAAGCGTGTAATATGCGCGTAAGAACTAGCTATTGTCCATTTCTCCTCACGCCAACTGGCCCCTGCATTGAACTCTTCTTCATCTCGTCCAAAAGCCGCATTACTGTCGCCGCGCACAACATAGGCACCACCCAAGCGCAACTTGTTCCAGCGCGCCTCCGCCCCAATGCTCCATGAATCAATATCTTCACGTCCTGTGATCGGATTAGAATTGGCGGTTACATAGGCCCCGCTAATAGCCAGCACCATTTTATCATTGATGGGTGTTTGATACTGGGCGGCAAATTCAATCGGGTCGGATTGAAGGGTTCTGCGCCTCGGATCAGGGTTGGTGGGGTTGACCCGCAATTCAGGTCCCCAAGAGGCCCCGAACCGAAGTCCTCCTATTGGCGGGGAAAGGTAAATAACCTTGAATGTATCTTGCGAATCAAATGGCTTCAGTCGAGCTACGGATCCGGCGTATCTCGCAAAATCACCTCGGATCTGGCCCGTCCCGACCGTGGGCGCGTGCAGGGCAAAGGTGTCGGCCGGGCCATCTTGCTCGCCGATTTCTATCCGACCCCACGGCGTCGAAACATATCCATATATTTCGTCGAGTTCCACATCATCAGCCGTTGGATCCGCGTCACTTTCAGCATCAAAATCCTGATCGACTTCGACGCGTAGCCCGACGAGCCAACCATTTGAAAAAATCCGCTGCAAGCGCAGGCGAGCGG
>NVXG01000039.1 GCA_002733805.1 Robiginitomaculum sp.
TGCCCAGAATTCCACTTTGCGGTGCGTTCAGGATCGGCGTTGACATCAGCGAGCCATATACCCCGCCATTAGAGATGGTAAAGGTCGCGCCGGTCATATCGGCCATGGTCAATTTACCGTCACGGGCTTTGGCCCCCATGTGGGCAATTTCTTGCTCTACCCCGCCCATCGACAAGGCATCGCATTCCCGAATGACCGGAACCACCAAGCCTTTTTCCGTGCCGACAGCCACGCCAATATCATAATGGTTTTTGAAGATCAGCGTATCGCCATCAATCTCGGCATTGACCTCGGGAATGTCTTTTAGGGCTTGCACACAGGCTTTGACAAAAAACGACATGAAACCCAGCTTGATACCGTGTTTTTTGGCAAACATATCTTTGTATTTTGATCGAGACGCCATGATGGCACTCATATCCACCTCGTTAAAAGTGGTCAGGATGGCTGCGGAGTTTTGGGCTTCTTTCAGCCGCCTTGCGATGGTTTGGCGCAGGCGTGACATCTTCACACGCTCTTCACGCGGGCCAGTGTCGCGTGGTGCTGCCGGGGCGCTGGCTGGTGCCTTGGCTGCGGCAATGGCATCGCCCTTGGTGATCCGCCCACCCTTACCTGTGCCGGTTACCGAAGCAGGCTCAGTGCCGGTTTCGGCCATTTTACGAGCCGCAGATGGCATGGCATTGGGTGCAGAAGTGGCTGGCGCTACTGCTTCAACTGGTTTTGGCGCGGCGACTTTTGCGGCTGGCGCGGCGGCCTTGCCTTTGCCGGGTGTTACTACGCCCAACAAAGCACCGATTTCAACTTCGGCTCCCTCCTCGGCGACGATTTTGCTCAACACCCCGTCTTCGGGTGCCGCCACCTCGATGGAAACCTTGTCAGTTTCCAATTCGACTAGCATTTCATCGCGAAGCACAGCATCGCCTTCGGACTTGGCCCAACTGGCCACAATAGCTTCGGTTACGGATTCGCCCAATTCAGGCACGACAATATCGGTCATTTTTCAGATCCTTCTGCAAAGGCACGATCCAGAAACGCTTCTAGTTCGGCCAGATGGAATTTCATGGCACCAGCGGCAGTAGAGGCCGATGCTTTGCGGCCCACATAATGTGGCCTTGTATGCTTGGCTCCGATCATTTTCAGGACCCATTCGAGTGACGGTTCAATAAACGACCATGCACCCATGTTTTTGGGTTCTTCCTGACACCAGATCATTTCCGCATTTTTGAAACGCGAAAGCTCGGTGCGTAATGATTTGGCTGGGACCGGGTACAATTGTTCAACCCGCATCAAGTAGACATCATCAATGCCTCTTGCTTCGCGGGAGTCGAACAGGTCGTAATAAACCTTGCCGGTACACATCACGACACGCCGAATATCCTTGTCTGCCTTCAAGGTAATTTTTGCCTTGCGGGTTGGCATTTCTGCGTCATCCCACAGCACCCGGTGAAAGTTTGATTTGGCATTGATGTCGGAAAAATCAGATACGCAGCGTTTGTGCCGCAGCAGGGATTTTGGGGTCATCAAAATTAACGGTTTACGGAAATTACGGTGAATTTGCCGCCGCAAAATATGAAAATAATTGGATGGCGTTGTGCAATTGGCCACTTGCATATTGTCCTGCGCGCAGGCTTGCAAATACCGCTCAAGGCGAGCCGAAGAATGTTCTGGTCCCTGCCCCTCATAGCCATGCGGCAACAACATGACCAACCCGGACATCCGCAACCACTTGCGTTCGCCACTGGACAGGAACTGGTCAACGATCATGTGCGCGCCATTGGCAAAATCGCCAAACTGCGCTTCCCACAGGGTCAACGTATTGGGGGCCGCCAGCGAATAGCCATACTCAAAGCCCAGCACCGCTTCTTCGGACAACAGAGAATCAATCACCTCATAGGTTGCCTGATCTTCAGAGACATTGTTCAAAAAGGTATATCTGGCTTCGGTTTGCTGATCGACAATCCGGCTATGCCGTTGGCTGAACGTGCCACGCCCGCAATCCTGCCCGGACAAACGAACTCCGTATCCTTCGTCCAGCAAGCAAGCAAATGCCAAATGTTCAGCCGTGGCCCAATCTAGATTCTTACCCGTTTCAATTGATTTTTGCCGCGCACCAATGACCCGTTTCAAGGTGCGGTGCGTATCGTATTCATCGGGAATTTTGGTCATGGCCAAACCGAGACGTTTTAACCGTTCCAGCGAAACACCGGTGCGCCCGCGCCGGTCACTGGTCGCCCGACCAAGCCCTGACCAAGCCCCGTCCAGCCAATCGGCCTTGTTATGCTCCTGCTGAATTCCTGCTTCAAATTCAGCCTCCAAAAACGTCTTAAACTCGGTTCGCCACTGGTCGATCTCTTCCTGCGTAATCACCTTTTCTGCGAGCAAACGGTCGGTATAAAGCTGTAGCGTGGTCTTCTGACCCTTGATTTTACGGTACATGATCGGCTGCGTGAAAGACGGATCATCACCCTCATTGTGCCCATAACGACGATAGCAAAACATATCGATAATCACATCAATCCCAAATTCCTGACGAAATTCGGTCGCGACTTTGGCGGCATGCACCACGGCTTCAGGGTCATCACCATTTACATGGAAAATCGGTGGCTGCACGGCCAAAGCAATATCCGTCGGATAGGGCGAAGAGCGTGAAAATTGCGGGCTGGTGGTAAAGCCGATCTGATTATTGACAATAAAGTGGATGGTGCCACCAGTTTGGTGGCCGACCAAACCCGACATGGCAAAACATTCGGCAACGATCCCCTGTCCGGCAAAGGCCGCATCACCATGTAGAAGAAGCGGCAGGATATGCGAACGATCTGTATGCTCGTCCTCAGGGGCGGATGGCTCTTGCTTGGCGCGCACTTTGCCCAACACCACCGGGTTTACTGCTTCGAGATGCGATGGGTTGGCGGTCAGCGACAAATGCACCGAATTGCCATCAAATTCTCGATCCGAGCTAGCTCCCAAATGGTATTTCACATCGCCAGACGCATAATCATCCTCGCCCCAAGTGTGCCCCCCGGCAAATTCATTGAATACCTGACGATAGGCCTTGCCCATTACTGCGGTCAGTACATTCAAGCGGCCCCGGTGCGGCATGCCCAGAACAATTTGCTCGACGCCGAGATTGCCGCCGCGTTTGATAATTTGCTCCATGGCCGGGATCAATGATTCCCCGCCATCCAGACCAAAGCGTTTGGTGCCGGGATACCGCTTGTGCAAGAACTGCTCAAACGCCTCGACTTCCATCAATTTTTTCCAAATAGCCTTGCGGCCCTCCGGGGTAAATGAAACCGATTTTTCTTCACCCTCGATCCGACGTTGCAGCCAGCTTTTTTGTTCTGTGTTGGAGATATGCATGAATTGCACAGCAAATTTACCGCAATAGGTATTTCGCAAGATCACCAATATCTGTCGAATGCTTGCCGTTTCCAGCCCCAATACATGATCAATAAAAATTTCCCGGTCCATATCTTCCGGACCAAAGCCGTAACTGGCTGGGTCCAGCTCTGGATGCGGTATTTTTTCAGCAATCCCCAACGGGTCCAGATCTGCCTCCAAATGACCGCGCACCCGATAGGCCCGGATCATCATCAGGGCACGGATACTGTCATGAGTGGCTTTGCGAATTTCCTCTGGCGTGGCCCCCGGCACCCGCGCCTGTTGTTTGGCCGACAACTGGCTTTTCGCAGGCCACTCGCCGGTCATGGCACCGGTCAGCTCATCACCAATTTTTGGTGGCCAGTCGGTCCGCTTCCAGCTTGGTCCCGGCGCAGGTTCGGTTTCAAAAAATGCACGCCAGTCTTGCGGGACCGTTTCCGGATTATCGCTAAATTTAGCCTGCATATGTTCAAGCCAGGCTGCGTTGGTTCCCGAAAGAAAGGTCTGGTCCGACATGCAATTTGCCTCTTCTTGTTCGCTTATCCCTTAAGCACTTCGATAAGGGTTTTGCCCAAAGCCGCCGGTGATGGAGATACGGTAACTCCAGCCGATTTTAAGGCTTCGATTTTACCCTCTGCGCCGCCCTGACCACCCGAAACAATCGCTCCGGCATGACCCATGGTTCGCCCTGGTGGCGCGGTCAGACCAGCAATAAAACCAACGACCGGCTTTTTGATTTTGGAGCTTTTCAAAAACTCAGCAGCTTCTTCCTCAGCGGTACCGCCAATTTCGCCAATCATCACGATGCTTGTCGTCTCGTCGTCAGCCAAAAACATCTCCAAACAATCAATGAAGTTCGTACCGTTTACCGGGTCGCCCCCGATACCGATACAGGTGCTTTGACCCAGACCAACCGCAGTGGTTTGCCCCACCGCCTCATAGGTCAGAGTGCCGGATCGCGAAACCACACCGACCGAACCGCGTTGGTGGATATGGCCCGGCATAATGCCAATTTTGCATTCACCAGGCGTAATCACACCCGGACAATTTGGCCCAATTAATCTTGTTTTGGAGCCGCTTAATGCTCGTTTGACCTTGACCATATCAGCCACTGGAATGCCTTCGGTAATACACACCACCAGCTCGAGATCGGCGGCGATTGCTTCGCAAATCGCATCGGCAGCAAAGGGTGGTGGTACATAAATCACGCTAACCGTGGCGCCGGTGCCTTCACGTGCGCCACCAACCGTGTTGAATACCGGCAGGCCAATATGTTTGGAGCCACCTTTGCCCGGCGTTACTCCGGCCACCATCTGGGTGCCGTATGCCAAGGCTTGCTCTGTATGAAAGGTGCCGTTTTTGCCGGTCAGCCCCTGCACAATAATTTTTGTATTTTTATCTACGAGTACAGACATCTATTTGGCTCCTTTTACAGCAGCGACGATTTTTCTGGCCGCATCATCCAGATCATTGGCGCTGATCACATCCAGCCCCGATGTGCTGATAATTTCTTTGCCTCGTTTGACGTTGGTTCCTTCCAAACGAACCACCAGTGGCACTTTCAGCCCCACTTCTTTGACCGCAGCAATCACCCCCTCGGCGATCACATCACAACGCATGATCCCGCCAAAGATATTGACCAGAATGCCTTTTACATTGGGATCAGACGTAATGATCTTAAAAGCTGCCGTAACTTTTTCCTTAGTCGCGCCACCGCCAACATCTAGGAAGTTGGCTGGCGAAGACCCGTATAATTTGATGATGTCCATGGTCGACATAGCCAGCCCAGCCCCGTTGACCATGCAGCCAATTTCACCATCCAGTGAAATATAAGATAAATCGTATTTGCCAGCCTCTAGTTCTTTTGGGTCTTCTTCGCTTTCATCGCGCAAAGCCTCGATATCCGGATGGCGATACAGCGCATTGCCATCAAAACTCATTTTGGCATCCAGACAGACCAGATCACCAGAGCCGGTCAGGACCAACGGGTTAATCTCGAGCAAGCTCATATCTTTGGTCACAAAGGCTTTGTACAAAATGCCGGCCAGCTTTCCGGCCTGTTTGGCGGCTGCACCCGAAAGGTTCAGAGCGCGCGCCACCGCCCGGCCATGGTGCGGCATGATGCCGGTGGCAGGATCAATGGTGAAGGTATGAATTTTCTCCGGCGTTTCTTCAGCTACCGCCTCAATATCCATTCCACCTTCGGTCGAAACTACAAATGCCACCCGGCTGCTGGCCCGATCCAATAGCATCGACAAATAAAACTCATCGGCAATATCAGCACCGTCTTCAATAAAGATGCGATTTACCTTTTTACCCTTCGGCCCGGTTTGGTGGGTGACCAATTGCATGCCCAGAATTTCATTGGCGTAGCGCTCAACCTCCTCCATAGATTTGGCAATTTTAACGCCGCCACCCTTGCCGCGACCGCCCGCATGAATTTGGGCCTTTACCACCCACACCGGCCCAGGCAATTTGCGCGCCGCCTCCATGGCTTCTTCAATACTAAAAGCCGGATACCCTTCGGCCAATGGCGCGCCAAACTCTCGCAATACAGCTTTGGCTTGATGTTCGTGAATGTTCATAAAAACCCCTCAACAGGAATGGAAGGACGCCAAAACCCGAAAGCATGGCGAACAAGTGAATCAGGTCTGAATCCTATCCGGTACGGATATAACAATGTCCTAACCACAAAACCGTTTTGCATTCCTTGTCCGAAAACCAACATTGACTTTGAAAGAAATACAGTATTTTGGCTGTACGAGCGTTCGCGGGATCACGCAATGGGCGATCCCGCTAAACATGCTCAATTTGAGTATATTAAATTTGAATTGGTTTACTTGCGGGACTTCAACCAATGATCGACTGAATACCGTTGCGCCCCATAGGCCAAAACGGCCAGCAGGATCACCGCCCACCAAGCGTGATCATTCCACCAATACCCCAGACCATCTTCGGTCCAGAACGGATAAACGGCAGTACTGATCACCACGGTCATCACCAACAATCCTGCGGCGGCATATCGGGTCATGAACCCAACCAACAGCATGAGCGGCAACAAGGTTTCGCCGATAGTGGCCATTGCCGCCGCAACAGTGGCCAACATATACGGCATGCCATCAAAATACTCATAGGCAAACAGATCAATCGCCCCTTCAAAATCCTTCACCTTGACGATGCCGGATTTCAGGAACATGCGGGCCATAACCAGACGCATGGCCAGATCAGCAATCGATGGCAGTTTGTCGGCAAAACCTTCAAACCCGGTCATTAGTTTTCTTAACTGAGCAATCATCTTGCTTCCCCTTTGAATAATCCTGCTGACAGCCAGCGAGAGAATTGTTGCTGTAAATCAAATGCGCGATCGAACCGGCAGCTTTCCGAATAGGCTTGCGCCAGACTCTGCCCGGCTTCCACATTGTTCAAAAATACATATTCGGCACGGCTCAAGGCCGCATGGTGAACGGTGTTATTCTCCCGCCAGACCAAGGCCCACTCGGCACCTTTTTTAAGATCAATCGCCTTGACCTGTTCATCTTCCTTATTGGTTCGCCAAATGGAATAAGCCGGCACCTTAAAGCGCAACAATTGCGCGCTGACCGCCAAGCCCGGCTTCATAAGCGGCAATGCACCATGAGATGCGCCTTGCAAATCTTTCGCGTCAAGCGGTGGCGTATCAGCCGCGCCATAGGCAGCAAACCAGGCCCGATCCAACTCGGCCACAGCCGACAACCAAGGCAGGTCATTTTGCACCGGCGCAAAGGTTCGCAAAAAGGCCGGAAATTCATCCCCATACAAGGTCAAGCTGGCTATACTTGGCGGATGATCTCGCACAAAAGCCTGCGCCAAACCTTGCATGTATTCGTCACCAACAATGCGCGAAACAACCGGATATCCACTGACAATGACGCTTTGCACCGAGGTCCGGTAATTGCCCCGGTGTGCCTCAATCCGATGCGCTGCATCTGCGCCGATTATCGGCACCATCGGCTCGTCACTATTGTCCAATATTGCTTCAGCCATAGCTTGATAAAAACCTTCATCACCCGGCATGGAGCATCTCCCGTTCCGGTTGTCGCAAAACTTGTTCAGCCCGGTTGCGCTCCGCCATCAGCTCCGCAAAGCTCGGGATATTGTCATCGCGTTCGATCAATACCGGCTTGGGACCATACAATTTGCGGACCCGGGCCAGCATTTCCCATACTGGCTCACCGACCGGCGCATCATGGCTGTCGATTAAAATCGTTTCATCGCCGATCTGGCGCGGCGTAGCGCCAGCAATATGAATTTCACCAACCAGATGACCCGGCACAGCATCCAGCCAAACTTCAGCCGACAGGTCCACATTGGCCTCGCAAACAATGATATTATTCAGATCAAACAGCAATCCGGCGCCAGTGCGTTTGGCAGCTTCCACATACATTTCGGGTAAATCTTCGATGCCGGGAAGCGGTAAATACAGGCTTGGATTTTCAATCAACAAGGTACGACCCAGAACCTCTTGTGTTTCGTCAATATGTGCCACCACTCGGTCCAGCGCATCCGCACTAACTGGCGGCGGTAGCAAATCGGCAAAATAAGTGTCCCCAAGTCGGGACCAAGCCAGATGCTCGGACACTTGCACAGGATCAAACTGGTCAGTTAGTCGCTTCAAACGCTTCAAATGCTCTGGGTCGGGTCGATCCGGCCCACCCAAAGATAGGCCAACACCGTGGAACGACATGGGAAATTTTTGGGCGAAGGCTTCCAACCAGCTTAATCGCGGACCACCAGCCACCATGTAATTTTCAGGATGGATCTCGAACCACAGACCGGGTTCGGCGCAGTGCATCGCATCTTCATAATGTATCGGCTTTAAGCCAATCCCCGCAGAATCGGGTAATTTCCGATTATTGCTCATGGTTACATCTTGCTTTGGACATAAAAATACCCGGCGGCTGCGGTGGGGGGAGGGGTGAAATTACAGCCACCGGGTCAAAAATAACAGCTTGTTGCCGATTAGCTTTCCATAGCTGCTTTTGCTTGTTTTGTGCTCATACCATGATGCTCATTACCATCAGCATCAGTTTCAACCGTGTCAGCGCAAGTACCTTTTGGTACAAATTGCCACTCACCACCACCATAGCTCACGGTCGACTGACCTTGGCAAGAATGGGTTTTGGACAGATTTCCACAATCATTTTCACCAGCAACGGTAATACCGTAGCATTTTTCTTTTGGTGCAGCATTGGCAGCGGTAATACCGGCGCTTAAAGCCATTGCAATACCAGTACCAGCGGCGATCGTAATTTTTACAGGTGCGTTCATAGTCAAATTCCTTTAGTTGAATGTCAGTTCGGGTTTGTACCCGCCTCGCCATAACAACATAGCAATTAATTTTCCCCTGTCCCCTCACAAAATCCGGTTTTTTCATCAAACAAATGTGAGCCGTACGTGTTGAAGAACCTAGAAACCCAGCGGGCTTGCAAGGCCCCGCCAAACCAGACAAATTGCACCCATGAACCAAACCCTCCCTCTTTCCTGCTTTATCATTGCCAAAAACGAGGCAGATAGAATCGCGCAAACCATTACTTCTGTTACCAATTTGGCATCCGAAGTTTTGGTTATAGAACAAGGTAGCACCGACGATACGGTGCGCGTGGCCGAGCAAGCTGGAGCCAAGGTATTCCACAATGAATGGAGCGGGTTTGGCCAACAAAAACGATTTGCAGAACAACAGTGCACCCATGACTGGGTACTGAATTTAGATGCCGATGAGGTATTATCTGATGAATTGATCACCGAAATCAGACAACTTTTTGCCAAAGGGACCCCGCCAATAGCCGGATATCGGTTTCGGCAGGTCACGGTTTATCCGGGGCGATTACGCCCAAGATTATGGGCCGACGGACATAATTACATCCGTCTTTATGACCGAACCCGGATGCGCTTTGCGAACAGCGCGAGCCATGATGCAGTTGAACCAAAGGATCACCCAATTGGCCAGCTTTCACAAATTGCCCTGCACTATTCGTGGCGGTCCTTATCCCATCTAGCCGAAAAATATGACCTCTATACCGACTTGCAAGCTACAACCCTGAAACCCAAACCGGTATGGATTTTGGGTTTGCGTTTGCTCACTGAATTTCCTCTGCACTTCATCAAGACCTACTGGGTCCATCGCCATTTCACCGGAGGATGGCACGGTTTTGCCGCTTCGGTCATTATTGCTTGGAGCCGACAACAACGGATCGTTAAATTATTGAAGGCTAGATTTTCTTGAATACCGACCCCGGAAAAGAGAGTTTTTTCCAAGAATTCTGACGGCGCGAAGCCTTGACTTGCCCCGCGCAATCGGCACGGTAGGTCATCATGTACCACAAGGGACGCTCTATGTTTGCCCAGATATGGCAAAATCCAAAAACCCGGCGCGATTTTATTCTGGTCATTATCATCGGAACCCTGCTGGCGCTGATCTCACCTTTTGGTGTTACTGATAGACTGCCGATATATGGCGCTTGGGCCTATTGGACCGGTTTGATTGCCCTTGGGTGGGTCTCAATGTCCTTTCTTGCTCCCAAGTTACAGACCAGATTGCCGCAATTATCTGAACCCGGATTTTATTTTTTGATCTCGGTTATTATGGTTGCTTTTATCCTACCCGGAGTGCTCGCCATCCAAATTTTGGTTGGAGATCCAATTCCCTTGTCATACTGGCCTGCACTGCTTTTTATGATCTGGGTCATTTCCGCCGCGATTTCCGGAGTTGCCTATCTGTTCAATCGTGCATACGCGGACAAAAATACCCAAGATGGCTCTGCTTTTATGGCTCGAATTCCAGCCAAACTAGCCGGTGGAAACCTGTATGCGATTTCATCGGAAGACCATTATCTACGCATTCAAACTGCGCGCGGTTCTGACCTCATCTTGATGCGCCTCGCAGACGCCTTACAAGAACTCGATGGCTTTGACGGCATGCAGGTGCATCGTTCTTGGTGGGTCGCGCGCCAAGGGGTTGATAAAATCAACCGCGATAATGGCCGCATCACCCTGACCTTGCGCGATGGTACCAGCGTACCCGTCAGCCGGACCTACGCCCCGAAAATCCGCCAGGCCGGGTGGTTGGGTTAAATCGTAAGATTACCGGGATAAACTGCCAACGCCTCATAAGAAGTCCCTATTAGTTTATTCAATAGACGTTTGTCGACAGTCACCATTGGGGCCAGCTCTCGCGCCGCCAAGGCAAGATAAAAGCAATCATACGCTGGGTGTTTCAACTCCAGTGAAATGGCTGTAGCCGCCTCTGCCAACGGCGCACACGGCAGTATTTTATCGATGGTATTGGCCAGTTGTTTGACAATTACTGGCCCTTGTTCCCGCGATAAATATCCACCGTGCACCAACCGCCACACTGCATTGCTTACTTCTGGAAAAATCAGATCTGGCGCAATCAGTTCGTTCTTTTCTGTAAGCAACGAACTGACATCCAGCACCCCCTCCATGGCCACAAGCCATCCCATAGCGACGCTGGCATCAATGACCAGCTTCATCGCTCATTTCTTCCTTCCCGAATGACCTGTACAATGTCCACGTCCGTGATCGACGGCATCTTGGCACGAATGGCGCGTATTTGTGTCATTCTGTTGTTTTCGGCAGTATCGCGATGGATGAGATTGATAATTTCCTGCTCCAGAGTATGTTGGCTGGCGGATGCTCGGCGACGTAATACGCGCAGAGCTTCCTCGGAAATACCTTGCAAAACTACGATATCACCGGTCTGTTTTTTGGGTGTTGGTTTGGAATGCCAACTCGTTTCCTGCTCCGAAAATTGGCCAGCCTCTTGAGTTCGATGTTTGCGTCGAAAGGTTACTTTTTCACCACGAATATCTAAGTTCCCTGTACGCCAACCAGCATTCAGCCACGCCCTTGTTTGAGAGTGGGTCTTTGCATCATTACTCCACCAAGCCGGGTATTTTCGCGCGCTTGGAGGTAATTCAAATTTGAGCAGCTTTTCGATCGAGGCAAAATTAACCCGCCATTCATCCGTGACAAGATTGCTCAAGTATTGTTCAAGGTTTTCGTATTTGGACATCAATCATCCTCCCTTAACAGGTAGATGCAAACGAAATAACTTTGGCCCAAGAACAGTTAGTTCGAATCTGGGCGGATGCCCTTTTTGCCAATCAAAAACTCCCAACCTCTCCATCCACCCACCGATTAGTGGGCTACGTACTTCAGGGCAAGATCGCCAAAATGCTGGAGAAACTTCACATTCTACTCTTGTGAATTGCCCATTTAATTCGGGTAGATCAATTGCAACCTTAGTCACATTAAAACCAAAAAGAATGTCTCTATTTGGCTTTCCAAATCGAATTCCACGACTAACTCTTCCATCACTCCATGCGCCTACAAACATAATTATTCTCCATATTATTTCAATATGCAGCCATAAAAACATATGTTAACATATATGTCAATTACTATTTTATTTTTCGCACACCCACTCCGCGCGGCTTTGCCCCCAGATCTGATTGGTGATCTCTCCATACCCGGCCAGTTTTTCGATGGTTCGCAAATGGCGGGAACCCAGTGCCGCTGCCAGTTTTTGTGAAGGAATGTTCTCGGGTGATATGACATGGATCACTTGATCCCAGCCCAAATCATCAAATGCGTATGCCATGGCAGCCATCGCGGCTTCAAACCCGTAGCCCTTTCTCCAACACGCCCGGTGGATCACCCAACCCACTTCACGGCCGGGCCAATCCTGTGGGAAATGGGTTCCAACGCTTCCCACCACTGCGCCGCTTGTCTTTTCCAAAACGTCAAAAAAACCGTACCCTCGTAAGGCCCAATGGCCAACTTGTGCAGCGAACGAGCGCCAGGCTAGAGCTGGCACAATGCCGCCACCCAACAGCGCCATGGTTTCCTCATCCCTGGCCATTTCAGCGCGCTCTGCAAAATCTGCCAAAATCGGGGGGCGCAAAATCAACCGTTCTGTTTCAATCGTCGGGCCAAGATCTAAGGTTGGGCGGCGCTCATCCATTATGTCGCGCCCGCCATTCGGCTTGGCTTTGCCCCCAAACTACGATTTTCATCGGACCAAAACCGGGCAATTCATCAACTTCCCGCAAGGGTCTTGATCCCAATGATTCTGCCAAAGCAGCAGAGCCGGTATTGGCTGGGTCGATCATATGGGTCACTTGTGGCCAATGCAGATGATCAAAGGTCCAATTGATGCTGGCAATCGCCGCTTCACGGGCAAACCCTTGTTTCCAGCGCGAGCGAATAATAGTCCAACCGACCTCTGGCTCCGGCCACAAATGCGGATACCACGGCCCAACCCGGCCAATCCACTGGCCGGTGCTTTTCTCAATCACAGAAAAGAAACCATAGCCCCGCAAAGCCCAATGGCCGCTGAGCATGGCAAAGGTCCGCCACGCCAATGCCGGTTCGCTAACTCCGCCAATAAACTGCATGGTGGTTTCGTCCTGGGCCATTTCAGCCAATGCCTCAAAATCCGATGATTGCGGCGGACGTAAAATCAAACGGTCGGTTTCAAGGATCAAATTTGGGTCATACATAGCTCTATCCTGCAATCTGGTTTGAACCACAGGATAGAAAGACTATCGCCAGTTTTCCAGCCCCGATTATGACCCAAATAACAAAGGCAACATGATCCGTCCGGGAAGGAAGGCCAACGCGCCGCTGACCAGTAACGCTCCGATATAGGTGCCACGCATGGATGGCCCATGGGCCTTTTTGCTACCACGGATCAGCGGCATCAAACCCCGATACAGGCCAACAATCGTGACGATAATAAATAGATGGATCGGTGAAAACGAACCATGAAATAAGTCGCGAATAAAAAATGCGCTGCCCGCCACAACCAGCATGGCCAACACCCAGACACACCCCATCACAATGTGCAATGTTCGGCCCTTGGGCAGGACAAATTGCAAGCCACCTAAAACCAGTGCGAACAGGGCGCTACTGACGTGGATTTTTATAGCCAGAGACATTCTGGCCAACACGTCAGGTTGCAGTGGAATTTGCCCGTTGGCCAACAAAGCCACAATCAGCAATGAGCCGGAGATCAGCAATAAAGCCAAACCAGTTTGCAAACGAGTGGGCCGCAGGGGCGCACGAGCCAACCTCCCAACAGAAATTGTTTGTGTATTCGAATGGTTCATCTGATTTGTCCTTTGTTATTGGAAAATTTCGGGTGGGAACTATTGCCGACTATTTGCTTAAATGGATGGTTTGTTCGGTGTGTGATGCGCCAAGCACAAATTTTGCATCTTCCCATGTTGCCGGGCCAAACCGGGCCGGTGCATCATTGGAAAATCCATATGGCTCACTGGGGATACCCACCAAGTTTTTGTTCAACTTTCCATTGCCATCCACATCGTGGAACAATTTGATGGCATAGGTGCCGGGTGCCAACGCTTTGATCGTCCCGGAAATCTGTGACTGATCTGCGACCAGGTTCAACCCATTGTCACGCTCACCGTCCTTATAGGCCTCGGCACTGGCATAGAGCGCAATCAGTACATTGCCGGTTTGCTGGCCGATGCTCTCAACATTGATTTGTAGATCAATTGTATCGCCTTGGGCCTGTGCGGTGACTGGCACCATCCCCAAAACGCAAACCAATGCGATTGTTTTTATTTCATTTCCAAGTGACATATTTCTTTCCTTTATCTCTGCTGCCCGAATGGGCGTTGTGCAACCAGACAAGGTCGGCCGATTGCTCACCAGCGACATTGCATCAAAGTGCGTTCAGCCTTCGCAAACTGCGCACCAGCTCCATTCGCGAACCGTGAAAATGGGTGATTTGCACTTGGCGCTTCGCCAGAAGCGGACTTGATCCAATTGCAACGCGCTCTTAGTCTCCAGACGAACAAAAATGCGCGGGAGCAAAGCAATGACCAAACCCATCCAATTTCTGAAACTGGCCATCGGTGCGATCGGATTGGCGGCTAGCGCTCCGGCCTTGGCCGCAGGCACTAGCGTGCAATGCGGACATTTGCTTGACCAACCGGGCCAATCCCCACGCGGGGCATCAACCATTGAGATCGCAGCGGATGGAACTATCGTGGCTATTCACGAGGGAAAAATACAAATCGAAGGCACCGATCTGGTCGATTTAGGCGATAAATTTTGCCTGCCCGGCCTAATCGATAGCCATGTACACCTGACCTCGGAATTGGGACCAAAAGGTCGATTATATGCCGTTACCCGGTCCGATGCCGACTGGGCGATGAGCGCTGTATTATTTTCGAGACGCACCTTGATGGCCGGGTTTACCTCGGTACAGGACGTGGGTGCCAGAGGCGATGACGCGATTTATGCAGTGCGCGATGCGATTGCCCGGGGTGACATTGCCGGGCCTCGCATTCTGGCCGCCGGTAAAACCATTTCGGTTTCTGGTGGGCATGGCGATGGTCGTCATGGCTATAGCGAAGCGGTCGCGGCCAGCTTGCTCTCTCCGGCAATTTGCGATGGTCCGGATGATTGCCGCCGAGCGGTGCGTGAAAATATCAGGCGCGGCGCGGATGTAATCAAAATCACGGCAACGGGCGGCGTGCTTTCCAATACGGCAGCCGGTACGGAACAACAGTTTTTCGATGACGAAATGCGCGATATTGTAAAAGCCGCCCATTCCATGGGCCGCCAGGTCACTGCTCATGCTCATGGCAAAGGCGGCATTGAGGCAGCGTTGCGCGCTGGCGTGGATAGCATTGAACACGGAACGTATCTGGATGCCAAAACCGCAGCCTTGTTCAAAAAACATGATGCCTATTTGATCCCGACAGTTCTGGCCGGAGCGACGGTAGTTGCCTTGGCTAATGATCCAAAAAGTTTCCTGCCCGAAGCCTCTCGTGTAAAGGCGCGCCAAGTCGGTCCGCAATCGATCGAAATGCTACGCATTGCCCGCAAAGCCGGTGTCAAAATAGCCTTTGGTACCGATAGCGGTGTATCGCACCATGGCGACAATGCACAAGAGTTTGTGCTGATGGTCGAAGCCGGGTTTACGCCGATGCAAGCGATCACATCAGCCACGGTTTCCGCCTCGGATCATTTGCAAATCTCCGACCAAACCGGAACACTTGAGGCTGGAAAACAAGCTGACCTGATCGCGGTTGGTGGAAGCCCGCTGGACGACATCAAGCAATTGCTCGACGTTGATTTTGTGATGAAGGGCGGGAAAGTTTACAAGAACAAGGACTAGTTCGCCCTCATGAGCCAACAACCCATTAAAGGCATTGCCGAAGAAAAGTATTTCCGGTGGCGCGGCAAAGAAGTTTCGCGCACCGAAAACTTATCGGACATCGTGTTTGCCATGGCGTTGACGCTGATCGTTGCCTCGTCGGTTCCTAGCTCATTTGCCGAGCTGACCGGATTGTGGCGCGAAGGTATTGCGATCGGGCTTTGCTTCACTATTTTGCTGTTGATCTGGCGAATACATTTCGTGTTTTTCAGGCGTTATGACTTGGAAGACCGAACCACCATGGTTCTAAATTCTATTTTAATTTTTCTAATCATGATTTTTGCTTATCCATTAAAATTTTTGGCCATGTTCTTGGTCAATTATTTCACAGAAGGCTTCCCCGCTCTGCTGGACATTGCTACCGTCCTTTCATTGGAGCAAGCACCTTGGCTAACTGCGATCTACTCGATCGGGTATGGCGTGGTCTATGCAGTATTCGCCGCCATGTATGCACATGCCGCAAAACGCGCGGATGATATTGGCTTGAACCAGGCAGAACGGGTGCTAACCACAGCCGCCATACACGCCAATTTGGTACATGTTGGGTTTGCCGGTTTTGTTGTATTACTAACCCAAATATTGCCAGACGCTTTTGTAACCATGGCTGGATTTTTCTTCGTGTTTCTGAGAATCCCCTTGTCCATCCTTGGCAATAAAGCCGCAAAGAAAGCCAAAGCTGCCTTTGTGGCTGATGCGAGTTAGCCCCTAGCCAATGCTGACTTAATCCAACACCCGATATGACGTGACATTTGAAACAAAATCGCGTCTGCCGCCAACATCCCGATGGCGCCGATAAACAAACGGGGCTTCGCGAGAAACCCAGAAATGGCTGACTGTTCCGCCCCATGTTTTGCTTTCGATCACCCAACAATCACAAGAGACACCGGAATCCAGTTCTAGATGTTCTTTTCGCAATACGGTGTATTCATCAAACTCAGAAGAAACCCGACCACCCTTGCGCGGGTAGGCTTGCGGTAACTTGAACTTCGCACCAATTTCCATAGGCATCAGCGAAGCAAGAGTTGGCGAGAACATGATGTCTACGCTTCCCTTATTGGCCAGTTCTCCGGTGATGCGTATCGGATCCCCACCGCCAATTGGCGTACGCACCCAATCATATGAATTCTTGGTGTTCTGGGCCACAATGTATTCTTTGCCAAAGGCAAAATAAGGGACCTATATACCTACCTGACCCAATACGGGGTCAACCATCATTCTTTAATGCTGAATTTAGAAAATAGGTCTGTACGAACTGCCTACCCTTCTCTGTTCCGCGGAATCCTCCCGGAATATCCTCTGCATACCCCTGATAAATGAAGTTGTTTTTACTGGTTTTATGGGATTTTAGATTCCGCACTATCTGGCTGAATTTTGAGTCCTTGCGACTCATATTTTCTGCTACAGCCTCATCTGGTACTGTAATATATTTTGGTAGTTCAGCTATCAGATCGGTTGTGCTCATTTCCATATCTGGTTGTTGCACGATAACAAGCAGCGCATATTTCCAAAGATCGGCTTTCAAATCAATTTTCCTAGCGCTATCACTAGTTCTCTCTGGTTCAGGTAGGGGTGTGCTTTGAGCAGTTAACTTCTTTTGCCGCTGGCGTGCGCGGGCAACCTTTTTTACATCTTCTGCTACCGGTAGATTTTCTGGAACAACGCCACCAAGTTCCGTGATGGCTTGGCGCACCCTTTTGCCGACCTCATAATGCGCTAGGCCAGCAGCATGAGCCCCCTTAACCTCTTCCTTGCGAAGTTTCTCTTCGGTTTGTGTAATACGAAATAGATTTGCTGCCAGTTCCGTGCTTCCCATTCGATCTAGTATTTTGGCAGATTTTGGTAGGCCCTTGTGGCGACGAATTTCTTTTACTCCACGGCCTCCATAAAGGCCCTCATATCCTTTGTTTTGGAAAATTCCATACTCCACGCCGTCTTTAACGCCCGCTCCACTTGCAGCTCTCGCTAACTTTTTGTTTTCCTCAACAACCTGGTTGCGCAGATAAAGGCGTTGTTCAATTTCTGATAATGTAGAAAAATCTACGCCATTCTGATCCGTCAACTCCTGTCGGCGGGTTTGAATCGCAAAATATGTTTGGGCGAATGCCACTTGCCTTTTACGTGAAGAGGCATTTTGTGCAATCAGGTAGCAGGCATAACGAGAGAGTTGAAAATCTTTCGCGGGACGCCCCCCTTCGGAGTTTTTCGGCTTATCCCGAAAAACCTCCTTAAAGTGGCTGGCGGGGTCGTGCTCACTATTGACGCAAGCAATAACCGCCCTTTGAATTACACTATCAAAATCTTCCCAGCGCTTATATCCCAGAAGTCGCTGTAAGTCTCTAGCAAACCAGACCTTATCGCCAGAACCAATTTCTTGTCCCGCGAGTTCAAATTCATCTATAAGGCTTTCTATTGTTTCTTCTGGAACCGATGCCTGCTCAATATCTTCCACTTCTTCCAGTTCTGTTCCAGCAACGCGTTCTAGCGCCTCTTCAAAGTCCATATCAAACTCTACCGGCTCGTCGGCCTTAATGGTCTTTTTTTTATCGTTCATGCGATCAAATCCTTATAAAGAAGGCGTTTGCCACTTGCGGCATGAAGTAACATATTAACGCGGTTGCCTTCTTCCACGTCTCGGTTATTTTGGCGGAACATCATTTCATCAAGATAACGCTGAAGGTGCTTTGCAGAGACAAAATGATGAATGCCAATAATTTGGCGCTTGAGGAGCGCCCACGCGCTTTCAATCGTGTTCGTATGGAAGAAATACCATCGAACATACTCACCGGCACTGTGATTGACTGTGTAGTGGTTGTATTCGCCATCTAGTCCACGATAAACACGGGCCTCGTCGGTTAGAAGTGTTGCTCCTACCTTCACATTTCTTCGAATCATATCTTTTGCAACTGTACCCGTTAGGTCCTCAACCTTTTCAAACCTGACCTCACCATCACGAGATTTGACACCAAGCACCGGAGTTTTTCCTACTGCACCACGACCTCTATTTAGTTTTTTATGGCTATGTTTATTTTTCTCTTTCCCACCGACGAACGTTTCATCAGCCTCAACCGTGCCATCAAGCGGACGATTAAAGGACTTCGTTTTAGCCGCACAGCGCAATCTATGCAGCATGAACCATGCAGTTTTTTGCGTAACTGAAATGTCTTTAGCAAGCTGAGTACTGGCGATGCCTTTCTTATGGGAAGTAATCAGCCATATCGCCATAAACCACTTTTGAAGACCAATTTTACTGTCCTCAAAAATCGTTCCGACCTTGATTGAAAACCGCTTGCGACAATCGCCGCACTTATGCGTTTTTTGGTCAGCGAAATGGTATATTTTAATTGAGCCGCAATGTGGGCAATACGCGCCACGCTTCCACCGAATGGCCTCAAAATGTTTGATCGCCGACAATTCGTCAGGAAAGGCTTTAAGCAGATCAAATAGACTGTCAAATTGCTGAATCATTGTAAGCTCCGTTTGTGGAGCCTTTATGGCATTAAATCAGATTTGGGTCAAGTAGGTATATAGGTCCCCAAAATAAGGTTGGGCGGCAAACTCGGCGCGATGGGTTTTCAGATCAATCACTCGCTGGGCAACAATCACATTGTCTTTCATTGGAATGATGTCGATCATTGACAGTTTTTTGTCATTGCCAGATTTGCGAGCTTGCATGAAAAACCGGCCGTTTTTTCCCATGGCGCTATTATAGCCAACTTCGAAATTTTCAAATTTTGGAGTTTTGAAATGCTTGTCGCCCGGTAAAATGGTCAGGGCTTCATCCGCCGCTAACCCCGCGCCAGCTCCTGCGAACACCAGACATAAACCGGCAGACAAATACCGAAACAACCGAGATTTTCCAAAACTTTTCATAAGACATATTCTCCTGAACAATTGATTTGTTTGAATTTTATGTTGTGAATTGAACTGGAGCTTGGATTTCAAACAAGCCAAATGGGTCCAGAGGCACATATTTGTGGCCGGACGTGTTCAAACAAAATGTCAAAAGTAAACTCAAAATCCGATCAAGGGTGAACGTACCCAGATTGGGGATGAGTGAATACTGTGCGCCAAGTTGGGCCAGTTTGGCTTACTGGCTGGTCAGCATTTTAGACTTGAATGCTGCCAATTTCCGACGGCTCAAGGGCGCAATTTTTCCATCGGACAAATGGACCTCAAAGGTCTTTAATCCGGCACTTGAATTGATCGATTGGACATAGTCCAGATTGATCAGCGCTTGTCGATGCGAGCGCACAAACGCCCCGCCTTGCAAGTCGGTGCTGAGTTTAGCCAGTGATTTTCTCAACATGAAAACGCCGCGCTCGGTGTGTAATTGTACGTAATTGCCTGATGCTTCAACCCACAGAATTTCACTGGCGGAGATCGACAAGGTTTTGCCGTTTTTACGTATCTCAAACCGTCGGTTTAATTGGTCTATTTTTGCCATTCGGGAACGGAGGATATAAATCACAAAACAGGACAAGGCATAGATCATTAGCCACAAGCCGGAATACCCAATCCAAGTTTCCAAAATGGCGTTGGGCAGGAATGACAGCCCCCAACCCGCACCAGCCCACATGAACAGTTTCAAGACGGCCAGAAAGCCCAAATGGACGATGGATAGAACCAATCCAGCCAATACTAGCCGCCCGATCAATTGTTTGGACAGGCTCGAAACAGCGCCGGTAGTTTGGTCAAAAACTGCCCATGCCAATCGGGGCGCAAACATCCACATTCCATAAAACAGCAAGGTCAGGCTTAGTTGTACGACAAGGCCAACATTGGGCGCACGAAACGGCGCAAACCAAATAATCTGAATGGCTTCAAACCCAAACAAAAACAACCCAATTGCCAAGGCGAACCCCCAATACCGGGTGTGCCAGCGCATTTGCCGGGCCTGTGCTGCTGATTGCGCTACATCACCAGCTTCTATCGGTTGAAATACATTCAAAGTTAGCCTGTTCGTTTCTGCCCGCTTTGGGTTTACTTGGCCGACAATCTACATCAATTCCGCCTAAAGCGGCAATATTGGAATTTTTGAGTCGCGCCGCCCGGTGTGAGATGGTTCTCACTTGCCGCCTCAGTTTGTGAGAAATCAGCACCAATTTCTGCGGCCAACCCGGCTGCATCATATTGAACAATCGGCAGGCCAGAACATTTTTGTGGCCCGTCCAGCGCAAACGTCGCCATCACCAAATGCCCGCCGCTCGGCACAGCGTCGGCCAGTCTTTGGCGATACGCAGCGCGATCTTTGGCCTCGATCAGAAAGTGAAACACCGCCCGGTCATGCCACAGGTCAAACGTCTGTTCAGGTTGCCATTGGCAAGCATCGGCCTGTACCCACTTGACCTGATCAGCCGCCGCGCCCAACCGGCTTTGCGCCAAATTAAGGGCGTTCCGGGAAATATCGGCCACGGTCAAATTGGTATGTCCGGCTGCCAATAAATGATCGACCAACGTGCTGGCCCCGCCGCCCATATCCAAAATGGCTGCGTCCTTGTCCAGACCACAGGCATCAATCATCGCCAGCGATAAATTCGGGCGGGGCTGCACCCAGCTTTTTGCTTCCGGATTATCGTCCCATGCGCTTTGCCAATGCTCTAGGCGAGACTTCAATCCTTCAAGTCCGGGTCCATGCCACGGCAATCGTCCATCAGGCTCTCGACGGCGGCAACAGAACTCATGAACTCTTCGCGTTCTTTTTTGTTGAGGCGGATATTGACCACGCGCTCGACGCCCTTGGCCCCGATGACTGCAGGCGCACCTACATACAGACCCCGAACCCCGGCAATTTGTCCGGCCAGACGCACCGCACAAGGCAGGATGCGTTTTTTGTCTTTCAGGTAAGCAGCAGCCATCTGGATGGCGCTTTCGGCTGGCGCGTAATAGGCTGAACCATTGCCAAGCAATCCAACAATTTCGCCGCCGCCTTTGCGGGTTCGATCGACGATGGCGTCAATTCTTTCCTGTGTCGTCCAGCGCATTTTGATCATGTCCGGCACTGGAATGCCGGCCACAGATGAATAGCGGATCAGCGGCACCATGGTGTCGCCGTGGCCGCCCAGCACAAAGGCAGTTACGTCTTCGACCGATACGCCAAATTCTTCAGCCAGAAACCAACGGAACCGGGCGCTGTCCAACACACCCGCCATGCCGACAACTTTGCGCGGGGGCAGCCCGGAAAACTTCTGCAAGGCCCAAACCATGGCATCCAGCGGGTTGGTGATACAGATCACAAACGCCTTGGGTGCATATTGTTTGATCCCGGCAGCAACTTGCTTGACCACGCCCAGATTTTTGGAGACTAGGTCGTCGCGGCTCATCCCCGGCTTGCGCGGGAAACCCGCCGTAATGATACACACATCGGCTCCGGCAATCCCGGCATAATCATCGGTGCCTTTTAGGTGGCAATCCTTGCCCATAACAGGCGTGGCTTCGCATAAATCCAATGCTTTACCTTGGGCTGGTCCGGCAAAAATATCGAACATTACCACGTCGCCCAATTCCTCGCGCGCTGCGATGTGAGCCAGTGTACCACCGATCATGCCGGCGCCGATAAGGGCAATTTTTTTGCGAGCCATGTTGTTTCTCCAGTTGTAAACGCAAGCAGGTGCTCGCACAGAATCAAATTGTTCGGCTCAAGTTAACCTTGCCCGAATAGCTTCGCAATGCGGCGAACTGGCGTTTTTTTAACGCAAACCACACTTTGCCAGCGCCTACACCGCCAAGCCGCGACCGGCATGGACCATCTCTGCCCAACTGTCGGAGCGCATTTCGATCAGACGCGAGGCGCAGCGCGAAAACTCGAACGACCCGTCGCCCTGATCATAGAGCTGGTCCGGCTCAGCATCGGCGCTGATCACCAGCTTGACCCCGGCCTCGTACAAGGTGTCGATCAGCATCACAAACCGTTTGGCCTCATTGCGCTGCTCCGGTCCCAGTTTGGGCACCTGTTCCAGAAAGAGTGTGTGGAACTGACTGGCCAACTCCAGATAGTCCGCCGCAGCCAACGGCACGGCGCACAGAGCCGCAAAATCGGTTCGAGCCGAACCGCCAAACGTCCGGGCGATCACCAGTTCCCGGCCCAACACATGCAAGCTGCGGGGCATCTCCTGCGCCCCGGCCAGTAGTTGACCCCACAGACGATCCAGTCCGCCGTTCGCCCCCGCGCCCAAAGGCGTGAAGTAGAGCTGGCTGGTGGCCAATTGTTCGCGGCGATAATCCCGGGCGGCCGGGAGTTCCAGCGCATCCAGTTTTTGCCCCAACAACTCGATAAACGGCAGGAAACGACGTCGGTTCAACCCATCTTTGTACAGGTCTTCCGGTGGGCGGTTTGAGGTGGCGACCATCACAATGCCGCGCTCGAAAAGCTGTTCAAACAAACGCCCCAACAACATGGCATCGGCAATATCGGACACCTGAAATTCATCGAAACAGATCAGATTTGCTTGGTCAAAAATACCCTTGGCCAAAGGCGCAATCGGGTCATTACCCGCACCGCGCACAAAATTGGCATGTTGCTGACGCTCTCGTTCGGACAAGCCGCGCCATTTCGCAATTTCCCGATGGCAATTTTGCATAAAGTCATGAAAATGCACACGAATTTTCTTGTTAACCGGTGCGCTTTGGAAGAACATATCCATCAACATGGACTTGCCGCGCCCGACATCTGCATACAGATACAACCCGATCGGCTGCGGTTCTGGCCGCCCGAACAATAAGGTTTTCTTGCCCGGTTTCCAGCCCAGTAACCTTCCTGAAAGCAGGGTCAGCATCTGCGCGGCTCGCTCTTGGGCCGGATCATGGTGCAACTGGCCGTCTGCGACCCGTTTACGCCAGATTTCTATCGGGGTGCCCATCCGTCGATCCGATCCAGATCAGCTGGCCTGTGGCACACCAAGTTCGCGTCGGATCATTCTTTTGCCGCGCTCATCATCGCCTAAGAATACCCGCCAGTCGCCATTCTTGGCCCGCCAGAACAAGGCTGGCACTTCCATGGACCAACCATTTTGCTGCATGACATTGGCCACCCGGTCGCGCACCACCCGGCCCCATTCCAGACAGGCACTGCGCTGATTGCTTGATTCAGCAGCCGGTGGAGCTCCGTATATTTCAGGGTACGCATCCGGCACATCTTCCATCCAACGCTGATAAATCGTCCATTCTCTGGTACAAGCCAAATCGGCCACAATGGCCCGCTCAGCTGCACTGGAGTCTCCACGTTGGGCATAAAGAATTACCCGAGTATCGATATTGGCTTTGTGCAAATCTTCAAACTCGGTCAGCTCGTAATTGATGCAATCCCCGCACGACCGAAATCCGATTTTATAGAGCGCCTTTCCGGGCAAACCGGGCGAGACCCACGGGCCATTGCTTAAGGCTTCGGTCAGCTCCTTGGTGCCGATCCGAACCGTTTGCGGTGTTTTGGGCAAGAGCTTTCCCGGAACCGGTGGTTTTTCATAAACTGCCACATAGAAAAACCCGGACAAAATCGTCAAAAAAACCAAAACCGGAGCAAGGATCGCGATACGCATGGCATATTCCTGAAATGATAGCGCCCAAATAGGGCAAAGAGACATATTTGTACTGGTTTACCGCAACAGGTCAAAGGATCATGCGCCATTGCACAATGTTTTGATCAGGAAGTTTTCATGCGTTCCACCCGGCTATAATAGCCGCGTGATGGGACCCCAATAGCTGAAAAATAAAACAATTTGGCGGCTGGATCAGACTTTCCCCCGTGGACAAACCTGTTGGACCTGCTGATCATAAGGTATGATCCGGGCGTTACCCTTTATGCAGATCAACTATTAAACCCATGTTTATAAAGGTCTTTAACCTATCTACACTGTCAAAGAGCCGAGAGCAAAGCGCAAAATCCCTGATCCACGCTCTATTGTACGGGGTCCCTATTGGCTGGGAATTGTCCAAGTTTATCCCTTCGGGTTCAGCGTCAAAGAGTGTGGGCAAGTGTGATTTATCTGTCATTTATCTGTGAACGTGTGCGCCAGCAGCCAAAAAACATTGTGATTTATTTGCGCCGGCCCCTAATCCCGTGACAATCAAAAATGACAGTGCCGGATCGGGATATGCCGCGCCCGATTGCCGCAGCCGGTTTTTTTCACCGCCCGCAGCCCCCACCTAAAAGGAGCACAATCAGAACTGGAGAAGAAAATGATCATCCACACCACCGCCGGGCAAGACAAAGTTTTGGGCTTCAAGATCAGCGGCAAGCTAACCGCGCAGGATTATGAAACCGTCTTGATGCCAGCCATTGATGAGCGGGTAAAACGCGACGGTACGGTCAACGTGCTGATCGAGTGGGACGACAGCTTTACCGGGATGGAAGCCAAGGCCATGTTCGATGATGCCAAACTGGGCTTTGCCCACTGGAACCATTTTCACCGGCTGGCCCTGATCGGCGCCCCCCATTGGCTGGATGGCTTTGCCAAACTGTTCGACCTTGTGTCCAAAGGCAAAGTCAAAACATTTGAGGCCAATGAATTTGTTGATGCCCTGAAATGGGCGCGGGGGTAGCGCATCAACTACCGTATGTTTTGCTAAAAATTGAACAAGCACCGGATGAAGTGGAACGAATTACCTTCAATTTCACCTATTTTGCCAAGGACTGAGCGATCCAATCGGACAGTTCTGATTCGCTGATATTTCCGGCAGCCAAGTTCAGGAAGGCCTCATATTTTTCGGCTTGAGATACAGTCAATTCCGCTCCGTTGAGTTTTAGAAACAATAGACAAATTACAAACGCCGTACGTTTATTGCCATCAACAAAGGGATGGTTCTTACAAATTCCGTAGGCATAAGCTGTGGTCATCGCAGCCAAACTTGGTTTCGGATCACCATAATGGTACAGGTTTTTGGGTTTGTTCAGGGCAGAATCCAGCAATGAAAAGTCCCGGACCCCCTCACCTCCGCCATGCTCTGAGAGTTGACGATTGTGAATGGCCAACACAATTTCATCCCTGATCCAGATTGGCTCAGACATTTTTTATTGTGCCAGCTTCCGTAATACGTCCCGGTCTTTTCGCATGATTTCTTCCGCAGCATCCATTTGCCTGGCAAATTCCGGGTTATAGGAGGACAACTCAATGCCGTTTGGTGTTTCAGAAACAAACAGCTTGTCACCTTTTTGTACGCGAAGTTTTGACAAAAGCTCTTTGGGCAAGATAACACCCGTAGAATTTCCAATTGTTGTTACTTTAAGCTCTGGCATCAGGGTTCCCCACGCGGTTGGTATTATAACATATGTTATAACTTCGCGTAAATCAACTAGACCCGTGATGTGCTGAGTCGTGAATATAGCACTCCAATGATCTGACGCCTCCTGCCCGGCCCGATATCATAGATATCGTGCGTTCGCAAAGATAACGCCCCACCGGGGCCTTCTATTTGCTCATTCCATAGTTGGAATAATAAAGCTCTGGTCTTCCACTGCGCCTTCGGGCCAGCGGGAGGTGACCGTTTTTATTTTGGTCCAAAAGCGAACGCCTTCGGGGCCGTGTTGGTTGGTGTCGGCGAAGGCCGAGCGCTTCCACCCGCCAAACGTGTGGTAGCTTACGGGCACTGGAATCGGCACATTGATCCCGACCATGCCAACCTGCACGGATGCCGCAAACTGGCGCGCCGCGTGACCGGATCGGGTGAACAGCGCCACGCCGTTGCCATATTGGTGATCCGAGGCCAATGCCGCCGCTTCGGCTAGGGTTTCGGCTCGGACGATTTGCAAGACCGGCCCGAAGATTTCTTCCTCGTAGGATTGCATACCCGGTTTGACATGGTCGAACAGCGATGGGCCAACGAAAAAACCGTCTTCGTAGCCGGGCAGGATAAATCCGCGCCCGTCGACCAGCAATTTACCGCCCTCTTTTTCGCACATATCGATATAGTGCTCGACTCGTACTTTGTGGGCCGCACTAACCACTGGACCATAATGCACATCCGGGTCGCTCGAGACCCCGATACGTAGTTTTTTGATCTGTGGCAAAATACGGGCGATGAAATCCTCGGCGGTTTTGTGACCAACCGGAACTGCTACTGGCAAGGCCATGCAGCGTTCGCCAGCCGAACCAAAAGCCGCACCCAGAAAATCGGCCACAACCTGATCCATGTCGGCGTCGGGCAGGATAATCCCGTGGTTTTTGGCCCCGGCCATGGCCTGCACCCGCTTGCCGTTTTGCGCCGCACTGATCGAGACATATTGGGCAATATCTGACGAGCCAACAAAGCTAACCGCTTTAACATCAGGGTGAGCAATCAGCGCATCTACCGCTTGCTTGTCGCCATGCACGACGTTCAGCACCCCGGCTGGACCGCCGGCCTCAAGGAACAACTCGGCCAAGCGAACCGGAACCGATGGATCTTTTTCCGAAGGCTTCAACACAAAGGTATTGCCGCAGGCAATGGATACACCAAACATCCACATCGGGATCATTGCCGGGAAATTAAACGGGGTGATGCCGACACAAACCCCCAAAGGCTGACGCATGGAATAGACATCAATTCCCGGACCAGCGGATTCGGTATATTCACCCTTTTGCAAATGCGGAATACCGCAAGCAAATTCGATCACTTCCAGACCCCGTTGCACATCGCCACGACTGTCCGCCACCACCTTGCCGTGTTCGGATGACAACAGTTCAGCCAGTTCATCCATATGATCTTCCAACAAGGCTTTGAACCGGAACATCACGCGGGCCCGGCGCTGCGGGTTTAAGGCTGACCAAGCGGGAAAAGCCGCTTTGGCCGCCGCAACCGCTTTGTCAACTTCGCCCGCATCGGCCAAGGGAACCAAGGCCTGCACCTGACCGGTATTCGGGTCAAACACGTCTGCTTTGCGGTCAGAAGTACCGGCCAGCAATTGGCCATTAATCAGGTGCCTTATTTCATGAGTCATGGGGTTTTCCTTGATGAGGGTGTCGGTGCCGGTTGCTCCAGCTTTGTCGGTTGGTTTACGCCGCTAACCCCATCTCGTCCAGAGCACCAACTGCCGCAGCCAATCCGCGAGTGACCCCAAACTTACAACCGGTTTGATTCAGGGAAACTTAAACAAAATCGGGTAGATAGTACCCAACAAACCAAGAACCTTACTTAAAAGGTCGGTGGTGTGGTGGAGCGTCAAGTGATGATTTATCGTCTCATTGGTATAATTATATTGGGTCTTGTGCTGTCACTCAGCACCGGTGCATGGGCGCAGGGCAAAGCGGCCAGCGACACACAATCGGCTGGTGTTCTTGATCTGACCGATCATGATTTTTCGGTGCAAAGCCAGATTGATCTCGACAAACATTGGCAGTTTTTCTGGCGTGAGTTTGTTGATCCGGGGCAGGAAACCGCCACGTCCGGACCGATTGTATCCATGCCCCATGGCTGGCGCGGTCAAAACTTTGATGGGGTGCCTAACGATGGAACGGGCTTTGCCAGCTACCGTTTACGCATTTTGCTGCCCGATAATGCCCCGTCTTTAACTTTACAGGTTAAGGGTCTGGCCTATGCTTCTTCTGTCTATGCAAACGGCGTTCTGATCCGGGCTATGGGTCAACCCGGCACAAGCGCCATTACCGAAATTGCGCGCAGTTACAACACGCAATCTGTCTTGCCTGTTTTGCCAAAAACCGGGGCCGAGTTGGAAATTATCATTCATATATCCAACCATTTCCACACCCATGGCGGTATAGTCGAGACGCTGACTTTGGGCGAGTCCGGGGCTATGGCCATGGCAGCCTCCCGAAAAAACTTGGCCATGACCATGATGATTGGCTGCCTGTTAATGCTGGCCCTGTATCATTTTCTCCTGTTTGCGGCGCGGCCCAGCGACCGGGCGCCACTGCATTTCGCCTTCTATCTGGCCGTGGTCCTGACCTATGTAGTGGTCAGCAATGGCGTGTTGGACACGATCGGCGTTTTCTTCTCGACCAGCCTCTTGTTAAAAATTGAATATTTGTGTCTGATTCTGGGTGGTCTGACCGTTCTGGAATTTGTCTGGAGCGTGTATCCGCAATTACATTGGCGTAAAGTAAATCAAGCGGTTCGCCTGTATACAGTTTTGGCCGGGGGTTTGATCATCTTCACATCAGCCCGCACCTATACCAGCTTGTTGCCGATCTATAATCTGGGCTTACTATCTGCTGTTGTGCTAAATCTCGCCATCGTGATCCTCGCCATCCGACTTAAATTGCCCGATGCCAAGGTTCTGCTGCTCGGTGTGTTCGTCATAGCAGGCGGCGTTATTTTGGGTATTGTCGGCCATACAGCCGGTGGAAATGCCCCGGCCATGATGATCTATTTTGCCCTGTCTTTCTTTGTGTTGACCCAAGCGGTGGTGATCGGTCGCCAAGCGGCCAGAGCTACCGAAACCTCTGAGCGCCTGCGTGGTAAGCTGCAAGTGGCCAATTCCGGTCTGGAAGAAAAGGTTCGGGAGAGAACCAGCGAATTGCGCGCTTCGGTCCAAGCAGCTGAAGCGGCCAATCAGGCCAAAACTGATTTCCTGTCAATGATGAGCCATGAATTACGCACCCCGATGAATGCGGTACTGGGTTCGGCCCAAAGCTTGAAAACCACGAGATTGTCCAAAAAGGCTCACGAACTGGTCGATACCTTAAGTGATGCCGGACAGATATTGATGACCTTGTTGAATGACATTCTCGATCTGGCCAAAATTGAAGCTGGCAAATTGGAAATTGATCAAACCAATGTCGATCTGCGTCACATTTTGGGCGGGGTTGAGCGACTGTATCGCGCCCAAGCTAATGATAAGGGCTTGGATTTCTCGCTGGAAATTGACGACAACGTACCGCAAGCGATCAAGAGTGATCCGACCCGCCTACGGCAGATCGTGTTCAATCTGGTCTCCAATGCCATCAAGTTTACCGGGGCGGGCAGCGTGACTATTCACGTTAGTGCGGAACCTGTTGGCCAAAGCAAAAACCAAATCCGGATCAGTATAACCGACACCGGTATCGGGATTGCCGAAGAGGCTCGTGGGCGCTTGTTCAGCCGGTTTGAACAAGCCGAAACCTCTACCTCGCGGCGATTTAGCGGTACGGGTCTGGGTTTGGCCATATCTAAGCAATTGGCCGAATTGATGGGCGGCGTATTAAACTTGCAATCAGAAGTCGGCAAAGGTTCTACCTTCACGTTATGCTTGGAGGCCGAAACTATGGCCACCAAACCAGTTTCAAAAACCACGCCAAACGCCAGCCCAGCGCTTTCTGCCAAAAGTAAAAAACTACGAATTCTGGCGGCCGAAGATAATCTGATGAACCGCCGGGTGCTGACCGCCTTTTTGGCCAGTATCGGACAACAAGCGATCTATGCCGATCATGGACAAGACGCGCTCGACCGGCTGGCCGAACAACCCTTTGATCTAGTTTTGATGGACATTCAAATGCCGGTCATGGACGGGGTCAGCGCGGTCAAAGCCCTGCGGGCCAATGCGAAAGGCCTGAACGCCAATATCCCGGTGATTGCCATGACCGCCAATGCGATGGCTGGCGATCGCCAATCATATTTGGATGCCGGCATGAACGATTATGTGGCCAAGCCGATGGATGTGCGGGCGCTTTACGCGGCGATTGGCCGGGTGATGAGCGCATCTGCAAAACCAAAGAAAGCAAAAGTGGTTAAAGCCAAAGTCGCTTGATTCTACTCTATTGCCTCGGCGCGAGGATCAAACAGCTGAATCAGTTTGGGTCGCTCGCCGCTCATATCAAATTGTGCGGCAAATGCTGTTTTGAATTGCCCCCGCAAAATTTCCTGTGCCATTGGCTCATGACCGGTGCCTTGCTCGAGCAGCGTCCATGCCGCCATGGCCATGCCCGGATTATGACCGACCACGGCCAGCGTCCCGACACCTGTCGCCGCCAGCCAGATTTGCTTGTCGATCTCCTCGGCGCTGGCTAGATAAAGTTTCTCAATAAATGTTGCTTTGGCGGCATTGAATTGTTCGGCCAGCCCGACCCAAGTTTGGCGGGTGCGACGCGCCGTGGAGACCAATGCCAAATCAGGCACAAGGCCAGCACGGTTCAACTGATTGGCCAAAATATGGGTTTGCGCCCTGCCCCGGTCGCTTAACGGCCGGTCATGGTCGCCTGGCACATTGCCAAATGGCGCGGCCTTGGCATGGCGGATGAGCAGAAGTGTGTGCAAAATATTGATCCAGTGAGAGCCGGAAAAGTGTGAGCCGGGGCCAAGCGAATCTGCTTGAGGGTTTGGTAGCACTTTAGAGACGTTTTTCCCAACAAACTAACTGCAAAGTTTTCGAATCAGTTGTTGTGCAAAGGATTTTGTCATGCGGTTCTTTATATTTTTTGCGGTCGTCTCCTTGATGTTCGCCTCATTGATGATGGCCAATGTCAGTTTGTATTGGTTCATCCCGGCGATAATTTTTGGTGCAATCACCGTTTATGGGGTGTTTGATCTGGTTCAGTCTGGACATGCCTTGTGGCGTAATTACCCGGTATTGGGCCGCGCACGCTGGTTGTTCGAGTTTATGCGCCCTTATATGCAGCAATATCTGGTCGAGGGCGAAACCGACGGCATGCCGTTTAATCGTGAGCAACGATCTTTGGTCTACCGACGGGCCAAGAATGTACAGGCGTCCGAGCCCTTTGGCAGCCATGTTGATTTTAATGAAGCGCGCTATGAGTGGCTAAACCCTTCTCTGGCGGCGCAAGAAAACGATGCGAGTTCGTTCCGGGTAAAGATCGGTGGCCCCGATTGCAAACAACCCTACTCGGCGTCCGTGTTCAATATCTCCGCCATGAGCTTTGGCTCACTGGGATCCAATGCCATATCCGCCCTGAACCGGGGCGCAGCCAAGGGTGGATTTTACCATGATACCGGCGAAGGCGCGATTAGCCCTTATCACCAATTGGGCGGTGATCTGGTCTGGGAAATTGGCTCTGGCTATTTTGGGTGCCGGGATGAGGCCGGAAATTTCAACCCGGATAAATTTGCCGAAAACGCCAACCGCGATTGCGTAAAAATGATCGAGATTAAGCTTAGCCAAGGGGCCAAGCCGGGCCATGGCGGCATTTTACCCGGCTCCAAAGTCACCCCTGAAATTTCCGAAACCAGAGGCATACCGTTGGGCGAAACCTGTGTTTCACCGCCTTCGCACAAAGCCTTTTCCACGCCACTTGAACTGGTGCAGTTCATCGGGCAATTGCGAAAACTATCGGGCGGTAAACCAGTTGGCTTCAAGCTGTGCATCGGTCATCGTTGGGAATTTCTGGCCATCGTCAAAGCCATGTTGGAAACCGGGATCAAGCCGGACTTCATCGTCATTGACGGGGCCGAAGGGGGCACTGGCGCCGCACCCGTAGAGTTTCAGGACCATATCGGATCACCCTTGCGCTCTGGTCTGGTCTTTGTCCGCAACGCTTTGGTTGGTGCCGGGCTTCGGGATGACATCAAAATTGGAGCCAGTGGCAAAATTGTTTCGGCCTTTGGCATGGCAGCCGCCATGGCGGTCGGTGCCGATTTTTGCAATTCCGGGCGGGGCTTCATGTTTGCGCTGGGTTGCGTGCAATCCTTAAGTTGCCATACCAACCATTGCCCGACCGGAATTGCCACCCAAGACAAATTGCTGCAACGCGGGTTGGTGGTGACCGACAAAGCCGAGCGGGTTTATCATTTCCACCACAACACTATTCGAGCCTTGGCCGAAGTGGTCGGGGCCGCCGGGTTATCCCATCCGTCAGAATTACAGCCATGTCATTTGTTTCACCGGGTCAGCGCGACCCGCGCCTTGCCGGCTGATGAAGTCTATGATTTGTTGGAAGATGGTATCTTGTTGGACAAACCGCAAAATACGGATTTGGCCAAAGACTGGGCGCGAGCCAACTCGGCCAGCTTTGCCGCGAATTGAGGAAAGGTTTTATGAGTTTGCAATTTGATGTGTTCTGGTCGTTTCGCTCCCCCTATTCCTATGTGGCAACCCCCGGCCTGATGAAGTTGATCCGTGACTATGACGTGGTGTGCAATTTTCGACCGGTCTATCCCTTGGCGGTGCGAGTCGAAGGTTTCTTTGAGTCGGTCAATCCAATGTGGCCCGGATACTTGCTGCACGATGCACCGCGCGAAGCCGAACGGGTCGGCTTGCCCATGTCATGGCCTGATCCCGATCCGATCGTGCAGGATTTTACAACATATAAGGTCGCAAAAGAACAACCCTACATCACCCGTCTGACCCGGCTGGGTGCGGCTGCTGCGCGCCGCAATCTGGGATTGGAATTTGCCACTGCCACATCCAAACGGATCTGGGGCGGGGTCAAAGACTGGGACAAGGGCGATGTGTTGGCTGAAGCTGCAACCGAGGCCGGGCTTGATCTGGATGATTTGCAAAGTGATTTGGACAATGATGCCGCCGGGTTGGACAAGCAAATCGAGCAAAACGAAGCCGACCAAACCAAGGCCGGACATTGGGGTGTGCCCCTGATGGAATTTGGTGACGAACCATTTTTCGGACAAGACCGGATTGACGCAATGATCTGGCGGATGAAACAGAAAAATCTGCAACGCAGGTAGCTGCTGGCCGGTCTCACATCCTCGTGAGCCGGGTCTTTTTTGCTTTGCACCAGCAACGGCAACGTCCATTACAGTTGCGTAACCAAGGAGTTCATCATGCGCGTCTGGATTTTTGCAATATTTTTAGGGTTGGCCTCACCCACCTTTGCGGCAGAAGAAATAGCCGAGATCGCACCGACCGAACGCGGTCCGGCAATTGGAGCCATAATCCCATCCAACCTGTCCAGTTTGGACCATACCGGCCAGCCAGCCAATTTCGATAGCTTGGTTGGTCCAAATGGAATGGTTCTGGTGTTTATCCGCTCGACCAAATGGTGCCGGTTTTGTAAAATGCAATTGGCTGATCTGGCCACCGGGGTCGATGAGATCGAGGCACGGGGTTATTCTTTGATCGTGCTAAGCTATGACTCGGTGAAAGATAACACGCGCTATGTCGAAGAATATAAGCCGGGCTTCACCATTTTATCGGATCGTAAATCAGAGGTGATTGATGCCTTCGGAATTCGCAATCATAAATATGGTAAAATGCACTTCGCTCACGGTGTGCCGCACCCGATGATTTTTGTGATCGATGCTGACAAAACCATTCAGGCCAAACTGGCTGAATCTGGATATAAGGATCGCCCGGCAATTGCCGTGGTGATTGAAACTCTGGATGCATTGCCGCCCAAAGATGCCCCATAAGGCATAAACCTGACGGATCAGTCTTGTCGATTGTCCCTTGCAAATCATCAACCTGCATTCCATCAATTAGATGAAGTAACCAGCGTGGGGTTTCATTGTCTCTGGTTTTGATGGGAAAAGATTTATGAGCGTTTTGATAGCAATCAGCACCACTGATTTTGATCCGACCGAAGTGGCGGTTCCGTGGAAGATTTTGCACGATGCCGGAGTGGAAGTGGTGTTCGCCACCGATACCGGCCAAACGGGTGCAGCCGATCCCTTAATGCTTTCCGGCAAAGGGCTGGGTCTGTTTTCTCGCGCCTTGGTCGCTGACAAAGCTGCCCAAGCCGCCTATGGCGAATTGATCAACGATAAAGCGTTTCAAAACCCGATCCACTATGACGATATCAAGGTGGAGCAATATGACGGCCTGATCCTGCCCGGTGGCCATGCCAAGGGGATGATCCCCTATCTCGAGGACAAGTCCTTACAAACTTCCATTGCTGGTTTTTTTGCCGCTGACAAACCAGTTGGTGCGATCTGTCATGGGGTCATTGCCGCTTGTCGAGCCAAGGACCTAGAGACCGGTAAATCTGTTCTGCATGGGCGCAAAACCACCTCTTTGCAAAATCGACAGGAATTGTTGGCCCACAAGCTAACCAAACGCAAAATGGGCGATTACTTCCTGACCTATCCGATTACGGTTGAAGATGAAGTGGTGGCAGCTTTGGCCTCACCAGATGATTTCGTAGCCGGTCCGCCGCCGATGTTTCGCGACAGCCCGAACAATTTGAAACGTGGCTTTACGGTGCGTGACGGCAATTACCTCTCGGCCCGCTGGCCCGGTGATGCCAATGCGTTTGGCAACCAGTTTCTGGAGATGGTTCGGGCCGGATAGCCTTGGGACCAATTGCCAAATGAACAGCGAAACCAGAAATCGCAATATCGGAATTTTGCTGGCCACCGGCAGTGCTATCCTGTTTTCGCTCAAAGGGATCATATTGAAAGTTGCGTTTTCCCACGGGGCCAGCGTCGATCAGATGATGGCACTGCGCGCTACTTTTGCCTTGCCGTTTTTTCTGATTGTTGGGGTTTTGGCCTATCGCAAGGGGACGGTTCGCGTCACTCGCAAGATGTTCTTGGTAGCGGTGAGCCTGGGCATTTTGGGATATTACGTCTGTAGCTGGCTGGACTTTTCCGGGCTGAAATACATTTCAGCGCAATTGGAACGTCTGATCCTGTTTTTGTATCCGACCATTACCGCCTTGCTCGCCTGGGTGTTTCTAGGCGACCGTATTACTTGGCGTCATGTGATGGCTTTGGTCTTGTCCTATTCAGGTATTGCCGTCTTGGTCAGCCACGAAATCGGCCAATTGGGGCCGGATGCCATTTTGGGTGCCGGATTGGTATTTGCGGCTGCCGTATTATTTGCGGTCTATGTCACCGCTGCCAAGCCGGTCATCTCCAGATTAAGTGCGCCGCTTTATACCTCGATTGCCATGACCGGCGCATCCATTGTCATCTTGGGATTGTTTGCCGGGCAAACCGTGATGTCCGATGCCCCGGCCATGCCCCCGTTGATCTGGGGATTGGGCTTTTTGCTGGCTACATTATGTACCGTCGCACCAGCCTTCATGATGTCTGATGCCATTGGCCGCATCGGACCCGGATTGACCAGTGCGGTTGGTGGGTTGGGGCCACCGACCACCGCATTGATGGCGGTGATTTTTCTGTCAGAACCGTTTGGCGGCGCGCAGATATTGGCCTTGTTATTGACCGTAAGCGGCGTGTTATTGCTCTCGAAACGATAGCTCAAATAACGCTTGACATAATGGTAAGCTATCACTTACCGTAAGTAATGACTTACGATTTAATTTTCTCTGCTTTGGCCGACCCAACCCGGCGCAACATTTTTGAGGCGCTACGCGATCGCCCGCAAACTGTCGGGCAATTGGCGGCCAACCAACCGGTAAGCCGACCCGCCGTTTCCCAACATTTGAAGGTATTACACAAGGCCAAACTGGTCAGTATGCAAGCGCAAGGTAATCGTAATTTATACGCGCTGCGGCGTGAAGGCCTGGACGAATTGCGGGCCTATCTGGACGAATTCTGGTCCGACGCCCTGTTTGCCTTTGGCGCTGAAATCATTAGAAAAAACAACGAACAAGGAAGCTAACATGCTTGATCCCGTAACCTATTCCATCGAAGTTCCCTGCAACCAGCAACAGGCGTTTGAGACCTTTGTCGATATCGGCTCATGGTGGCCATTGGACAAACGCTCCATCGCCACCATGCAGGGCAAGCAAAAACCCATATCCTTAACTCTGGATCGGCAAGTGGGTGGCCAAATCATTGAAACTGGCGAAGATGGAACCGAATATCATTGGGGCACGGTCCGCACGTATGACCCCCACGCTCTGTTCGTCATGGATTTTCATATGGGAATGCCCGCCATGTCGCCCTGCAGCCAAGTCAAAGTTCGCTTTACCGAATTAGATGCAAACCGCACCGAGGTCACCCTCATTCAAGACAATTGGGAAGCCTATGGCAACATGGCTGAAATGATGCGCGACGGATATGGCAGCTCTTGGCGCATGTTATTCGAAGAAGCTTATAAAACCGTTTGTACCCGGTAAACGTGAGGCATTAGCCTTCTGGAAAATTTTACGGCTCGGCAACTCCGCCAAAGCGCACGCCTGACAGCTTGGCCATTTCTGGCTTCCAAGTGGTCAGGTCTTGATGACGGAATTCGGACAGATGATCATGTCCACAAGCCCGCGCCATGACCTGCATCAGATGCACCGATGCATCTAGGAAATTGGCCAAGCGTTTGGCGGCTATATCCACATCCAGCAGGGCGCGCAATTCCGGTTTTTGCGTGGCGATACCCGCCGGGCAATTATTGGTGTTGCACATACGCGCCGCCACGCAGCCAATGGCCTGCAAGGCGGAATTAGACAAGGCAATGCCATCCGCCCCCATCGCCATCGCTTTGATGAAATCCTCTGGCATCCGCAACCCGCCGGTGATGATTAGGGTCACTTCCCTGCCAGATTTTTTGTCGAGATGGGCCCGCGCCCGGGCCAAAGCCGGGATGGTTGGAACGCTAATATGATCCCGAAACAACAGAGGCGCCGCGCCGGTACCGCCGCCACGACCATCCAAAATAATATAATCCGCCCCGGCTGCTAGCGCAAAATCAATGTCGTCTTCGATCTGGTTGGCCGACAGCTTATAGCCGATTGGGATGCCTCCCGAACGCTCGCGCACCTCGTCGGACAATTTGCGAAAATCATCCACAGTTTTCAGCGTCTGAAAAGTCGGTGGAGAAATGGCATCCTGTCCGACGGTCAAGCCTCTGGTTTCAGCAATTTTGGCCGTTACTTTGGCACCGGGCAAATGGCCGCCAGTGCCGGTCTTGGCACCTTGTCCGCCCTTAAAATGAAAGGCTTGCACCTTTTCGACCAATTCCAGATCCCAACCAAATTTGGCCGAAGCCAGCTCGTAAAAATACCGGCTATTGGCCTCACGTTCCTCGCGCAAGGCACCGCCTTCGCCGGAACAAATCCCAGTCCCGGCCAGCTCCGCACCTAATGCCAGTGCGACCTTTGCTTCTTCGGATAATGCACCGAAACTCATATCCGAAACAAACAATGGAATGTCCAGAACCAGCGGCTTTTTGGCCCGTGGTCCGATCACCAGTTCGGTTGCAACTTCTGCATCATCCATCAACGGTTTACGGGCGAATTGGGCGGGTAAAATCTGGATGTCATCCCAATGGGGCAAATCCTTGCGGGGTACGCCCATAGCACCCAACTCGCCATGATGGCCCACCTTGCTCAATCCATCGCGGGCCAGTTGATGAATACGCGCCACGGTTGGCTCCTCAGGTGTGGGTTCAGCCGATGGCATCCCGCCTCGTGCCATTTGCGGAACCTCATCGCCCGGTTGCGCCTCACCCAGCTTCGTATGGGACCCATCACAAAACGGGGCATTGGCCGTGGCTTTGCACTGGCACAAATACGCCGTTTCGGTTTTTTCAGCGGTAAACGCGGTGGGCGCAAGACCCGTACCCTTATGCGACCCATCACAAAACGGCTGATTTTTCGAACGCCCACAAGTACACCAATAATAGGTTTCCCCCGCAACCAATTCCGTTTTCACCGGTTTCTTGGCGGCAATGATTGGTTTTGTCATAGGTCTATTCCTGAATTTTAGAGGCTTTTCGAGTTCTGGATCAGCCTACTGGAACGTAAGGGTTTGGCAAATGCACGGATAGCGGGGGAAGGCGTGCCAGCGGAGGAACGAACTGTGTAATCATTCATAGCTTATGCTTTATCTCAATACCTGCCTCCCTCCGGCTTGACCAGTGGGTCCAGAAAACCTTTCAGCAATACCCGTGCGTTGAGATGGATACTCCGGTCAAGCCGGAGTACGACGAATGTGAGGGTGTTGTGGGCATTATCTACTCACACCCCAGCTCGCACCAACCTACCTGGCCTTGCATCAGTGATCTGGTCGTTGGCGATGACCTGCTCCCCCGACACGAAAGTCGCTTTATAGCCGCTAACCGGTTGCAACAGGCGTTGGCCACCGGCGGGTAGGTCTTTGACCATGGTCGGAACTTTCAAGGACAGATTGTCATAATCAATGACATTGATGTCGGCTTTTAAGCCAACTTGCAGTCGCCCACGATCAGCAAAGCCCAGATAATCCGCTCCATCGGCGCTGAGCATTTGCACGGCGCGTGGCAGCGAAATGGTGTCGCCGTTTCGGCTCTTGGTCCAATGGGTCAGGAAATAGGTCGGGAAACTGGCATCACAGATATAGCCCACATGCGCCCCGCCATCGGTCAGGCCGGGCAAGACATATGGATTGGTCAACATGGTATGGACTGCATCATAATTCATATCGGTATAATTGTAGGCTGGAAAATAAATCAGCGCATGGCCATCGTTTTCCAGCACTTCATCATACAGTCGATCCCAGATACTGACCCCGGCATCGCGGGCTTTTTGGGCGATGGAGTTTTTTGCGCCTTGCTCATAATCCACCTCGCCATCGCCAGCCGGATCAAGCCGGAATAATTTCTCGGCAACAAATTCCATCCCGGCAATCAGCAGGTCAGTCATCGGCGGAATCGAAGAACCCGGACCGGCCAATTGAACCGGCGTTTCGGCTAGCATTTTGGCCTTCATGGCCGGGTCGCGCATTTTGGTGACTCGCTCGGCCAAGGGCAATTCAGCCATTTCAATATAACTTGGAAAAGCCATCAACGGGTGAAAGGTGGATTGTAATCCTAAAAACACCCCGATGGCCCGCGGTGCTGCTTGTAAGAACAATTCCACGCCGTCGGCTTGCAAATCTGCGGTGCGCTTGGCGATGCGGGTCCAATGGTCCGGCACCAGATCGCGCTGCATCCAAGTCATCGATGATTTATGCCCCGGCGCGGCTCGAAAAAACTTTTCCAGAATATCAAATTCAAGATCGAACTGGTCGCCCTCGCGCTCCTGATTAAAATCATTCACCGCATGCAACACGCCGTGGCCCAAGCCGTTTAAGCCTTCGGCAATCCCGACCAGCTCGTCCGGGTGGGCTTCCGATGACGGGGTCCACTCACCATCAGCGCTTTTATGAAAGTCGGAACGTCCGGTGGAAAAGCCTACCGCCCCGGCTTTCATGGCCTCGGTAGTTAGCTCGCGCATTTTGGCGATGTCCTGGGTGGTGGCCAGCTCATCAGCAATAGCCCGCTCGCCCATCACAAACACCCGAAGCGGATCGTGCGGTAACATCATGGCAAAATCGACCGTGTGCGGTATCGCATCAATGGCGCTCATATATTCGGGGAAACTTTCCCAATCCCAAGTAATGCCCTCGGACAGCGCAGAACCCGGTATGTCCTCGACCCCTTCCATCAGGCGGATCAGCTTGTCATGATCGGCGGCACGACACGGCGCAAAACCAACCCCGCAATTACCGGTGACAATGGTGGTGACCCCGTGATTGACCGAGGGCATCAATTCCTGATCCCACGAAATCTGACCATCATAATGGGTGTGCAGATCAACAAAGCCGGGGGTGACGATATGGCCCTTGGCATCCAGCGTCTGGGTGGCCGATCCAGCACAATCCCCGATCTCGACAATGATCCCGTCTTTTACGGCGATATTGGCGACAAATGGCGCAGCCCCGGTGCCATCCACGATCATTCCGTTCTCGATTTTCAGATCATATTGCATTTGTCGTCCCTCGTTTTTTGTCAACCGTTCGAAAAATGAACACCATACACCCCCCGGCCACAATATGCCACAGCCCCCACATGCCGGTAATGGCGGCCGCACCGCCCAGACCGGACAAATGGGTCAGTAAAATAATCAGACCAAGCCCGGAGTTTTGGATACCCACCTCAAACGCCAAAGCCCTGCGGGTTGGGATATCAGCCTGGGTAACCAGCCCGGTGCCATAGCCCAAGGCAAATGCCAGCGCGTTGTGAACAATCACCAACGGCAAAATGATCATGCCAAAATCAGCCAACACGGCGCGGTAGGTATAAAACCCGACAAAAATAATGCCAAGCAAAACCACGCCGCCAAACAGGGCCAACGGTTTTTGTAAACGTTTGGCCAGTTTGGGCGCACGCCACGCGGTCAGCGCGCCGAGCAATAGCGGCAGGGCCAAGATTAACAGGGTCTGGCTTAAAAACGCCATACGATCAAACTGGGTGGTGCTTAGCAATTGCCGGGTCGGCTCGTAAATCGACAACCAAAACAAGATGGAGACCGGCGTAACGAACGCAGCAGCCAGAGACGAGGTTGCAGTCATCGACACCGACAAGGCCGTATTGGCCCGCCCGAACATCGCCAGCAAATTGGAGATATTGCCGCCGGGACAACAGGCCACCAAGATCATCCCCAAGGCTAGCGACGGAGCGGGTTTCAGCACCATCACCAATCCCAAGGTCAGCAAAGGCAAGCCGATAATCTGGGCCAGCATGCCGGCCAGATAATGCTTTGGGTCCTCCCGGAAAAACATAAAATGTTCGCGGCGAAGCCCCAGCGCCACCGCATACATCATGGTGGCCAACACCAAGGTCAGCAGACCAGATTGGCCACTTCCCAGTTCGATCTGAATCTGATCAAGCGCACTGACATCCATCCGAGGGTCAATCACTCGCCGCAATGAATTGTGGCCTGTAATTCCGCTCGGCCAAGCTCAGAATTTCATCCCGATCTCGCAATCCCTTGCGCCATTTCTGCCCGGCAAACAATGGTGCCTGATCAGAATAATGTTTGGAGTTTTCGTCCAATGTAGCGCTGCCAAATTGATGGATAATTTCGGCACTGGCCGCGCCACCGTCTTTCCATTCAACCAGAGCGATCCAAGTGTCCCCGGCGGCGGCGCGCAATATGCCGTCCTCGCCAAAACTTTGCGGGTATATTGCCCGCAAGGTATCAGACGCTCCATCAATCGGTAGATCAACCGCGCCATGAACCAGCCGGTTTAGCTCGCCCCATTTCGGATCAATCCGCCCATAATGCTCGAGCAGATAATTCACCGCCTCGCGAAACGCCACTTCCGGGCTGGGCGCTTCGATATGGGTGAATTCTTCCGTTATGTGCGGGCTGGTGGTCAGAACCCCTAGGGCCGCATGAGTATTGGCGATATTGGTCCGTAAATCCCAATCGGCCAGATGCCCCGCCGCGAGAAGCATTTGCGGCTCGGCGCTCCAATCCATTGCAATAATCTGTGCCACCAGTTTGGCCGCATCCGATTTGACCGAATAGGCCGTATCAAATTTGATCTCGAGCAGTCTTTGCTTATCGATCAAACTAGTGCCATCGGTCAATTCCATCATTCGGTACGAACGGTTGGTGTGATTGGTTTGCAAGCCCATTTCGGCCGGGAAGTCTTCGCGTTTTAGATTGTCCGGACCATCGGTCGCCACAAATGGCGTATTGTTGGAATTAAAAATCAGACCCGATTGTGGATTGAACAATTGCGGACCTTCCGCGTAGGGCAAATACTCCGACCAGATTAGATCAGAGCGATCCCCCGGCAGGTATTTCTTCCAGTCCCATCCCGGCTTTCGATCCGGGTATTGGGCATTGTGAATAAAGCCGATATTGCCTGCCGCATCGGCATAGATATAATTGATGCTGGGCAAAGCGTTCAGGCCCATTGCCGCCTGAAACTGTTCCAGATTTGTGGATTTGTTCAGGGCGTAATACTGGCCCAACTGGCCGATTTCATCCATGCCAGCATAACGCAGAGCATAATCGCCATGATCCGTTTCAAACACCGGGCCGTGGCGAGAGCGCAAAATAGTCCGCTTGGCCGCAAAGGCAAACGGACCCCACAGGCGAACCAGAATGGTGATCTGTTGTTTCTCAAAGTCCTGCCATGTGCCGTCCAGCTTGTATTGATCCGGGTTATCCGGGTTGCGCTCCAACACATAGACATCGACCAGATCCTGTGCGCTGACCGTATTGGCCCAACCCAGATAATCGTTAAACCCGTGCAAGATCAACGGCACGCCGGGAAAGGTTCCGCCGGTCATGTTCAAACCTTCCTCCGAGATCAGATGCGCCTCATACCACGCCACCGGCCCGGTCATTGGCTGATGCGAATTGATCATCAATCGCGTCACCCCGTCCCCGGCCCGCTGGGCCGAAACCGCAATCGCGTTGGAGCCACGCCGCACCATGGTGGATGGTGCCACATGCCAGGCGGATCGCCCCGGTCCAGGGTCCAGCGCAATTTCCATGGCCCGCTCATCGCCAGACAGCGCCAGCAGCACGCCATCGAACCCATAGAAAAACGGCGTTTTGAAAATAAACCCGGCCACAATGTCCCGCTCGGTAAACGGAGCCAGCCCGCGCCATGTGGATTTTGGATGATTGGCCGCATACAGGTTCAAGCCATCGGCATAGGCCGCCGCAATGGCTTTGGTGCCGGGCGAAACCTTGTCAGCATAATCGCGCTCAACAATGCCCCAGACATCCATCAGCCCCACAATATAGTCGGTCGGTGCCGCGCCTTTGCCATCATAAGAGGCCAACACACCGCGCGTTGCCGCCACCATTTGCTGAATGGTTTCAAAATCATCCTCGGCATGGGCAAAGCCCAGTCCAAACGACGCATCGGCATCGCGCACCCCATAGATATGCGGCACCCCCCAATTGTCCCGAACGATCTGTACATCATACCGGCTGGCGTTTTTGGCCAATTGCTGTGCGGGTGGATTTGCCGCCAAAGGATGCCACAACCAAGCGCCAACGCCGATCATTACCACCGCCAAAATGCCCATTCCGAATGACAGTATTTTCTTGAATTTCATATCTCTGACGACCCTTTGTTTTTCGAGCACACTTAATCACGAGATTCGAGTAAAACTCAAGAACGAAGCGTTGACAACTGTAAATTTACACATTACATATTTTAATATGATACTCAGTTTCAAACATCGCGGATTGAAACGGCTTTTTGAGAAAGGCGACCGAAGCAAGCTCCCCGCCGATATGATAACCCGTATTGAGGTTTTATTGGCGGCTTTGGACGAAGCACAAATGGTTGAACATTTGGAGCGCCCGTCTTTTCGACTGCACCCGTTAAAGGGGCAACGAAAAGGACAATGGTCTGTTACGGTTCGCGCCAATTGGCGCATTACGTTTCGCTTCGAGGACGGCGATATTTTAGATGTAAATTTTGAAGATTATCACTAGTTTTTTCTCATAGGCAATGAAGCCGACCGATAAAGGAGATTGAGAATGCCCATGTATAACCCGCCGCATCCGGGCAAAGGCCTGCGCGATGATTTTGATGCCCTTGGTTTATCCATTGCCAAAGCTGCCAACGCCTTGGGCGTAACGCGGCAACAACTATACAAGGTGGTCAATGGCACCAGCGCCATTTCCCCCGAAATGGCGATCCGCTTGGAGGCAGTGATTGGCTCCACCGCCGACCAATGGCTACGCATGCAAAACGCCTATGATCTGGCGCAAATACGAAATGGTGGAGCGGGGATTGCCGATGGATTGGAACGGTTACGGGTGGCTTAAGCCTTTACCCCTCTAGTTCAGTTTGTTCATTTCTTCAATTTCCCATTCTTTGTAGGTTTTTTTTGAACCTCTAACTTTCCAGTTGGTTGGGCCATTGGATGACCGCCCTTGAATAACTGCTGCAGCCGCGCTTGGGCTATTAAATGCATAATTCTCTGTAAAACGGCGAGCTTCACCTTCCTGTACTAATATTTTTTGCCTAATTAGCTGTTCACAAAGCTTGCTGTAACTAGAAGTTATTGAGGCCTGCCCAACCCACTTGCCTCGAGCGATCGAATCTTTTTGCACAACGAACTCCCCATTGTCCAATACCGCCTTTGCATCAATGCCAAATTTAGCATGTATGATTTCAAATATTGGAACTTTTCGGTCTGGAACCATTTTTTCTGACGATACTGTTGGCCTAGCATTTGAGAGCAGAAAATCAATCTGTAATGCCGGTAAAACCAGCAAAATGTGTTCCAGAAAAACCTCCATGCTGGCTGTAACCGATTCTGACAATGAGGGCCGAGATGGAGTGTTTCCATTCTCTAAATCCATTCTTCCAACACTTTTTGCGATCTCTACCATGCGGGATTCCAGGTATTTTACATGGGCTTTATTCAGATTATTTGCCGCTGATGTGATTAAAACGACCGATGTCCACCAGTCCTTGTTTACATCATGGTTTTTAATCCGAGAACCAACATCTTCCGCCTCCCCAACATATGCCAGTGGACCTTGTTCATTCTCGCCAATCAGAAGGTAAATGCCGGTAAACTTGGTTTCTTTTCGTTGAAACGCTTCGACCAGTTGGGTTCTCGGAAACATTAACACATGCCCGGTCCAGCCAAACACCTCTGCTGTTAGCATTTGATCTGGTTTTCCGTTTACAAAAAACAACTCAAGCGAACGACCCTTTGTGTTCATTTTCTCATCCCCATAATTTTACAAAGCAAGCTGTAGCAGATTTATACCCGTTTGGTCATACCCCGATTTATTCGGGGTATCCAGCTCACGTTCGTTGGTCAGCTGGATCACCCGGACAAGCCGTGTGATGACAAGCGGGCGGTGCAAAAGCCGCCGCACCTTCTTGACTCACCCGTCCCTCGTCCCTATCTCCCCCATGCGTTAGCAGTCCAAGGGGTTGAGTGCTAAAACTCAATACCGGATCGCTTGCAAATGTGTTTTGAACAACAACCCGAAGAAAGAGCGAACTGATATGAAATTTCGTCCCTTACATGACCGCGTGCTGGTTGCGCGTCTCGAAGAAGAAAGCAAAACCTCTGGTGGGATCATCATCCCCGACACAGCCAAGGAAAAACCCCAAGAAGGCAAAGTTGTTGCCGTGGGTTCTGGCACCAAAGACGAGAGCGGCAAAGTAATTCCGCTCGACGTCAAAGCTGGCGACCTCATCTTGTTCGGCAAATGGTCCGGTACCGAGGTCAAACTCGACGGCAAAGAGCTGATCATCATGAAAGAATCCGATATTATGGGCATTTTGGGCTAAAGCCCACACCCACAATTTCCAACAATTATTCGAAATAGGTAAGAAAAATTATGGCTGCAAAAGAAGTAAGATTCGGTGCTGAAGCACGCGAAAGCATTGTCCGGGGCGTTAACGTTCTGACCAATGCAGTACGGGTAACTTTGGGTCCCAAGGGCCGCAATGTCATCCTTGATAAAAGCTTTGGCGCACCGCGCACCACCAAAGACGGCGTGACCGTTGCCAAAGAGATCGAGCTGGAAGACAAGTTCGAAAACATGGGTGCGCAAATGATGCGCGAAATTGCCTCCAAGGCCAATGACGTGGCCGGCGATGGCACCACCACCGCGACCATTTTGGGCCAAGCGATTGTTTCCGAAGGCATGAAACGGGTTGCCGCTGGCATGAACCCGATGGACCTCAAACGGGGCATTGATGCCGCCGCTGCCGAAGTGGTCAAAGACCTGTTGAAAAAAGCCAAAAAAGTCAAAACGTCCGAAGAAATCGCCCAAGTCGGTACGATTTCGGCCAATGGCGACCGTGAAATTGGTGACATGATTGCCGATGCCATGGATAAGGTTGGCAATGAAGGTGTGATCACCGTCGAAGAAGCCAAATCTCTGGATACCGAGCTGGACGTGGTTGAAGGCATGCAGTTTGACCGTGGGTATCTGTCCCCATATTTCATCACCGATGCCGACAAGATGCTGACTGCCATGGAAAACCCATTGGTACTGCTGCACGAAAGCAAATTGTCCAATTTGCAAGCCATGCTGCCGATCTTGGAAAGCGTTGTGCAAAGCTCCCGTCCTCTGCTGATCATTGCCGAAGACATTGAAGGCGAAGCTTTGGCGACCCTCGTGGTCAACAAATTGCGCGGTGGCCTGAAAATCGCTGCGGTCAAAGCCCCCGGTTTTGGCGATCGTCGTAAAGCCATGCTCGAAGACATTGCCGTGCTAACCGGCGCGCAAGTGATCTCTGAAGATCTGGGCATCAAGCTGGAAAATGTCACCATCGACATGCTGGGCACTGCCAAAAACGTAGTGATCACCAAAGACGATACCACCATCGTTGACGGTGCTGGCGCCAAAAAAGACATTGAAGGCCGGGTTGCACAAATCCGTCGTCAGATCGAAGACACCTCATCCGAATATGATCGTGAAAAACTGCAAGAACGTCTGGCCAAATTGGCTGGCGGTGTTGCGGTGATCAAAGTTGGCGGTGCCACCGAGATCGAAGTCAAAGAACGCAAAGACCGCGTGGAAGATGCCCTAAACGCAACCCGCGCAGCGGTTGAAGAAGGCATTGTACCGGGCGGTGGTTCTGCCCTGCTTCGTGCCAGCAAATTCATCGACATCGAAGGTGAAAATGACGACCAAGCAGCCGGTATTGCGATTGTCCGCAAAGCACTGGAAGCTCCGGTTCGCCAGATCGCTGAAAACGCCGGAGCCGAAGGCTCTATCGTGGTTGGTAAAATCACCAGTAGCAAAAAAGCCGCTTTTGGCTATGACGCGCAACTGGGTGAATATTGCGACATGATCGAAGCCGGGATCGTTGATCCGGTGAAAGTGGTTCGTTCTGCCCTGCAAAACGCAGCCTCAGTCGCTGGCCTGATCATCACCACGGAAGCTGCCATCGCCGACGCACCCGCCAAAGAAGGCGCTGCCGGTGGCGGCATGCCAGACATGGGCGGTATGGGCGGAATGGGTGGCATGGGCGGCATGATGTAATCATGGCCGTTCCGGGCATCCGGTTCGTTGAGAATTTAGAAGGGCGGCCTCATGTGGGGTCGCCCTTTTTTTGTTTAGCGGAAGAGTAAGGCAGCGCGATTGGTCTCGATTTGCAATCGGCCTAGCTTACGCTACACTTGTGGGATGGAAGCTAAAAAATGATGATGAAAAAGTGAAAGCAGGTGGAACACCTCTAATGATCAGGGGAGATACGTCCTCGCCTTTGGAGCAGATACATATCGGTGGAAAGAACCAGCCTTTCGATGAGCGATGGCTTCAAAAATTGATTTATTGCCATCCATCCTGCCTTCCAATGGATCAAATCGAACCAGGCCTGCAAGACGTAATTTCGGTTTGCATGGAATTAAAACTGCCTTGCGGGTCTCTCGATAACCTGTTCATGACTCCAGATGGCGATATTATCATCGTCGAGGTCAAATTATGGCGCAACCCTGAAATGCGCCGTACCGTAATTGCCCAAGCACTTGATTATGCAACAGACCTATTTGGTATGGATTATGAATCCTTGGAAAAAGCAGTATTAAAATCTGACTTTAATGGGCAGAAACCACCAACTCAACTTTATGACATGTTTGGCGATGCCGAAGTATTAGCTGAACACGATTTTGTGGACGCGGTAAACCGCAACCTGAAAAAAGGGCAAATTGTTGTTCTGGTGGTTGGGGATGGTACTAACACCAATTTAGAAAACTTGGTTGATGGACTGCAATCACATGCAGGATTTCATTTTACATTTGCACTGATTGAGCTTGAAGTATTTAGAGGTGAACAGGCAAATGATGAGTTTTTGATCATACCGCGTACATTGGCTAAGACCTACCTCATAGAAAGAGCAATCATACAAATCGACGACCAAAGAAGCCAAGTAAGTGCCGCGCCCACCACATCTGGCGCCGTTGCAGCCAGCGCCCGCATCTCAATTACTTCACAGCAATTCTTTGATGATATGCAAGCGAGGCACCCTGAACTACCCAATAAACTCAAGGCATTTATGGACAAGCTTGAAACTCTAGGAATTTATATTGAATTCAAAAAATCACTCAATATAAAGTGGAACCCGCCCTCAGGAAAACCAATCAACTTTGGCTATGTTAATCGCAACGGGCAGCTGTGGACAGATGCGGCGACTTGGTTTGTGTTGGAGAAAGGCCAAAAATATCTGGATCAACTTGCCAAAGCGTTTGATGGCGAAGTTATTATAAATGACAATGGAAATAGATATGTTGCGATCAACGGAAAAGCCCCGCGCGTTGAAACTATTATGGACAAATTTGATGATTGGTATGAAGTCATAAAGGCGTATCAGGAAACTTTCTACGACGACGATTAGAACGCCGCTTTCCGATCCTTCGAGGCCGCTGCGCGGCACCTCAGGATGAGGGGATTGTTGTTGCCACAGCGTGGTGGTGTCTACCTTGTCCAACCTCACCCACCTCATGCTGAGGTGCGACCAGCGGGAGCCTCGAAGCATCGGCTACCGGGGCCAATTGACAGAATCTAAATGAACAGCCCTCTCCCTAAACACCAACCATCGGCTGAACCATCTCCCGCAAGTCAGCCAACCGGTCACGCTTGGCAATGCGTAGCTCGTAGTCCTTTTGCAGGTTGAGCCAAAAACCGTTGCTCATGCCAAAAAACAGGCTGAAGCGTAGCGCCATATCGGCTGATATGGCTCGCTTGCCATCAATGATTTTTTTGATGGCGGCGCGATCAACGCCGATGGCTTTGGCAAATGTGCCGGGCTTGATACCCAGATCATCCAGGAAATCTTCTTTGAGCATTACGTCGGGGTGTTCGATCTCAATCATGTCATCATTCCTTTCATCAGTATTTGCCCTGGACCCCGGATCAGGTCCGGGGACCGAGTTTGTTGTTGGTAGCGAACATTGGAGCGCCGCCAACGGAACTCCTTCTCCCATTGGGAGAAGGCGGGGATGAGGGGTAAGAGTTAGAAGGTGATTGGGAATGCAGGTCAATCCTGCCCATGGTTCCCCTCACCCCGACCCTCTCCCAATGGGAGAGGGGGAACCTCTACTTGGGACTAAACGTGTTGATCAATCAGCGTCAATGTTTTGTTGTCTGTGGAGCAACTTATATCTGTACGTCGCGTTCCGATCCTTCGAGGCCGCTTTGCGGCACCTCAGGATGAGGGAGCGGTTGTTGCAATAACCTTGGCCGCGCACCTGTGCCAACCCCACCCACCTCATGCTGAGGTGCGACCAGCGGGAGCCTCGAAGCATCGGCGAGCGGGCACCCGAACGAACACCACGCGATCAACTCCCCCTCACCGCTACGTGAATAGGCAAATCTGTTGGGGCGTGCCAAGTTTCCTGTACCCCTTTTGGTTCAGGAAAATCCATGCCCGTTACCCGTTTTGATTTCACCGCACCATCTGGCCACAAGCTGTCGGCCCGCTTGCATATGCCGGAGCAGACACCGGCCCATGCGGCGTTGTTTGCCCATTGCTTTACGTGCTCCAAGGATATTCTGGCGGCGCGGATCATTTCGCAAATTTTGTCTGAGCATGGGTTTGCGGTGTTGCGCTTTGACTTTACGGGCTTGGGCATGTCGGAAGGCGAGTTTTCTGATACCAATTTCAGCTCGAACATTGAAGATCTGATTGCCGCCAATGATGCGTTGGCCGATCATTTTCGAAGCCCTGATTTGTTGATTGGCCATAGCCTTGGCGGGGCGGCAGTTTTAGCCGCAGCCGAGCAATTGCCCGATGTAACAGCCTTGGTCACCATTGGCGCGCCAGCCGACCCGGCCCATATCGAACATGCGCTGGGGGCTTCGGTGCGCCAAATCGAGCAGGATGGTGAGGCCGAGGTGTTACTGGCCGGGCGGCCGTTTCGGGTTCGCCAGCAATTTCTGGATGATATTCGCCATAGCTCGTTGAATGGTCACATTGCGCGCTTAAAAAAAGCCTTGCTGGTTTTGCATGCTCCGACCGACCACACCGTAGGCATTGAAAATGCCTCGCATATCTTTGGTGCGGCCAAGCACCCTAAAAGTTTTATCGCCCTGCACGGGGCAGATCATTTACTGAGCCACAAGGGTGACGCGCAATATGCCGGTCGGTTAATCGCCGCGTGGGCCGCTCATTATCTGCCCGAGTGATGGTTCATGAGAACCCGGCAATGACTGCCAAAAATGCCGCGCCATAGCGCTCACGCTTTTTCGCGCCAATGCCGCTGATCTCGTCCAACTGCTCTAACCGGGAGGGTTTTTGCGTGGCCAATTGGCGTAAGGTGGCATCATGAAAAATCACGTAAGGCGGCAAGCCTTGGGCTTTCGCCAACTCGGTTCGCTTGGCTTTGAGTGCCGACCATAGCTCTTCATCTTGCGGGGCGATCCCCTCTGGCGGTTTGGATTTGCTCTTGCGGGACTTCGGTGATTTTTTTGTCAATTTGCGTAAGTGTACGGTTTGTTCGGAACGCAAAACTGGTCGGGCTTTTTCGGTTAGGCACAGGGCGTTATAGCGCTCCGCATCAATATGGATCAGCCCTTGCGCCACCAATTGCCGCAAGATGCTGCGCCACGCCACAGCACCCAAGTTTTCGCCCAAGCCAAATACTTTTAATTGGTCGTGATTGTTGGCGGTAATGCGTGTCTCTTGTTTGCCGATCAGCACATGGGTGATGTACACCGCGCCAAAGCGTTGCCCGGTGCGAAAAATGGCCGACAGCGCCCATTGCGCTTCCAACGTGGCATCCCAAGTTTGCGGCGGGTTCAAGCAATTATCACAATTGCCGCAAGGCTCCTCCAGCAGATCGCCAAAATACCCGAGCAAAGCCTGCCGACGGCACGTCACCATCTCGCACAGGTCGAGCAATTGTTCCAGCTTTTGGCGCTGCACCTGCTTTTGTGGCTCGCCAGCATCAGATTGCTCGAGCCACTGGCGTTGCAACACCACATCGCGCAAAGAGTAGTGCATCCACGCATTTGCTGGTGCGCCATCGCGCCCGGCCCGCCCGGTTTCCTGATAATAACTTTCCACTGATTTAGGTAGGTTCAAATGTGCCACAAAGCGCACATCTGGCTTGTCGACGCCCATCCCAAACGCAATGGTCGCCACCATAATCACCGCTTCTTCGCGTAAAAAACGCGCTTGATGATCGGCCCGAACTGCACTGTCCAAACCGGCATGATAGGCCAAGGCCGTCCGGCCTTTAGCAACTAACCAAGCAGCAGTTTCCTCGACCTTTTTGCGCGACAGGCAATAGATAATGCCGGCATCATTTGGGTGATGCTCAGTTAAAAACTGCCACAATTCATCGCGGCCATTTCCCTCATCGGTAATGGCATAGCGGATATTGGGTCGGTCAAATCCAGAGATGAAATGCCGGGCATGTGTCAGGCCCAGCTCAAAGACGATTTCGTCACGGGTGCGAGCGTCGGCGGTTGCGGTTAAGGCCAAGCGGGGAACGCTCGAAAAACGCTGAGCCAGCACCGATAGTTGCTTGTATTCTTTTCGAAAATCATGGCCCCATTGCGACACACAATGGGCCTCGTCAATCGCGAACAAAGCCAGAGGTAACTGATCCAGCAAGTCGAGCATTTGCGGCATCAATAACCGCTCTGGTGAGATATAGAGCAAATCCAGTTGCCCGGCGATCAGGTCGGCCCGAACCTTGTCCTGCTCATTCGTGCTTTGCGTTGAATTTAAGAAGGCGGCCCGCACGCCCAATTGCCGCAGGGCGTTGACCTGATCCTGCATCAGGGCAATCAGCGGGGAAATCACTACGCCGACCCCGTCCATCACCAAAGCCGGGATTTGGTAGCACAAGGATTTGCCGCCGCCAGTTGGCATCAGCACCAATGCGTCACCGCCACCCAGCAAGGTTTCGATAATGTCGGATTGGTTGAACCGGAATTGTGAATAGCCAAATACCTGACCCAGCACCTGCTCGGCTTGCTGCATTTTGGTTTGAATTTCCTGGTTCATAAGGTCCCATTTCTAGCCGCCTTGGCTTACTCAAAAAAGAGGGCCAGCGACTAGCGCTGGCCCTTGTTCAAGGTCGGTCGATGAGGGACGTTTCCTCCCCGAAAACGCCAAACAAAACGGTCTCCCGCTTTACCTGCGCGCATACTTGTAGGCGAAGGGTCAAGAGTCAAGTTAACATTCACTCCGCCGGCATCAATATGATAATGTGATAAGAATTTTTATTTGAAACGTGCCAACTAATCGCTGGCCAGCGCCTGTTGCACCAGACCGACCAACTCATCCCGCTTACCCGTGACCTGCGCTGGACGACCTTCACGCCACTGCACATTATCCGAAATATGTTCGGACATTTTGGAGCCCAGCGCCAAATCCTTGACGGTCACGGTTCCGGCAATGCGCTCGTCCTCGCCAACGATGACCACCGCCGGTGCGGAGCGTTTGTCGGCGTATTTCATCTGAGCGCGCATGCCTGAACTGCCGACATAAACTTCGGCCCGAATACCGGCAGCCCGCAATTCTTGCGCCATGGCAAAATAGGCACCCATCTGATCTGGCTCCAGCGCCAACACCACGACCGGGCCTGAATTGGCTTCGCCCAACCGACCTAATGAAGCCAGCAAAGCCGCAAAACGCGAAACCCCGAAAGAAAAGCCAGTGGCTGGCACTTCGATGCCTTTGAAGCGGGCGACCAGCCCGTCATACCGGCCGCCGCCACCGACCGAGCCAAAGCGCATCGGACGGCCTTTGGCATCCTGCGTCTCCAAGGTGATATTCGCCTCAAATACCGGCCCGGTATAATAGCCTAATCCGCGCACGATGGAGGGTTCAAAAAACACCAGTTTTTCGTCCCACCCGGCGGCAGTAACTAGGTCATTGATCACGTTCAAATCGCGCAACGCATTGCCCGCGTGTTCGCTCACGCCCAACAGGGATTGCAACTGGTTCAGGGTCTGGGTTCGATCTCCGGCCCCGGCCCGAGTAAAAGCCAATACCCGCTCAATGGCAGGGGCTTCTAAACCGGCCCCGTGGGTGTAATCGCCGCTGTCATCCTTGCGGCCCGTACCCAACAAGGCAGCCACACCTGGCTCTCCCAAGCGGTCCAGCTTGTCGATCGCCCGTACCACAACGCCTTTTTGTAACGCGCCAGCTTCCGTTTCCGGCACGCCCAATTCGGCCAGCAATACATCCAATAATCGTCGGTCATTGATCTGAATGGCAAACTCCTC
>NVXG01000040.1 GCA_002733805.1 Robiginitomaculum sp.
TTGCTCTCCCATAACACGCTATATAGATTCACCGAACGTTGGTAGAGACAGCCCTGACAGTTTGCAACTCAGGCAAGCATTTCGTGCATGGCTTGGAAGCTGCCATGCGCTTTTCGCTGCCGCCGATCAGTAATTCGATTTCTTCCGTTTTGGGAGAGCCGGAACCGGCATTTATGGTCGCTCTGATGCAGCATCCATTTTTGACGGGATTGTTGATGTGGATACAGGGGCTGACCTCGCCCGCTTTGTTATTTTTGTTTTTACTGGCCCTGCGGCGGCGGTTCCAATTGCGCTAGTGGGGCGCTTGCCGATGCTTCGAGGCTCGGCTCCGCCTCGCACCTCAGCATGAGGTGCTTTTTGAAACGAACCGAAATCATACCACTCACCTCATGCTGAGGTGCGACTATCGGGAGCTTCGAAGCATCGGCCACGAGTGGCTTCAATCCATGCGGGCGCGGGTGATCTCGACACCGGCGGCGTCGGCTTTGGCGATGGCGCCGGGTTTTTCGATACGGACGCACACGGCATCAACCCGGGGGTCGGTCAGGCATTGTTCGGCGATGCGCTCCACCAACGTCTCGATCAATTGCACATGTCCAGCGCCGCACTCAGCTTCAATCAGCTCGGCCACCCATTCATAATTCAGAGTTTCGCTCAGCCGGTCATCTTCTGGTGGAGGCAGATCACCTAATTTTAGCTCGACATCGACCTTGATCAATTGTTTAGCCAGATGTTCGTGCGGATGTACCCCAATGCTGACCATGACTTTGAAGCCGCGCAGGAATATCTTGGTCTGGCTCATTCGGATATCTTCGCGCCTGTATTGTGTTGCCAAGCCAGATGTTGCCCGCCATCGACAATCAGGGTTTGGCCGGTGATAGCCTTGGCTTGCAGCAAGTATTGCACTGCTTTGATGATTTCGGCCGGGGGCGATCCATATTCCAGCAGGCTTTGGGATTGTTGTGCTGCAAAATCAGCCTCGCTTTGGCGCGCGCCTTGCAGGGTCGGGCCGGGGGCCACGGCGTTGACCTGAATGCGCGGAGCCAAGGCTTGTGCCATGGTGCTGGTTGCCGCCGACAGAGCCGCCTTGGACAAGGTGTAACTGAAAAAGGCTGGATGTGGTCGGGACAGGCGCTGGTCTAGCAGGTTGATGACATGGCCAAACTGATCGGCTGGTAATTGTGCCGCGAAGCCTTGGGTTAGAAACACCGGAGCTTTGGCATTGATGGCGAAATGTCGGTCCCAATCATCACTGGTCATATCGTCCAGATGATCGTTTTCAAACTGGCTGGCATTGTTGATTAAGCCTTGTACCGGGCCGGTATTGGTGGCGATTTTGGGTAATAGCGAGGTGCATTGCTCGTGGCTTTCCAGATCGGCTTGGATCAACTCGCCACTGCCACCAATGCTTTCGATCTGGCGCAAGGTTTCTGTAGCGCCTTTCTCAGAGCTTCGGTAATGGACAATGATATGGTGTCCGGCTTCGGCCAATGCGATGGCCAGCAATTGCCCGATGCGGGCTCCGGCGCCGGTGATTAGGATGCGGCCCATGGCGCTATAAGGCCTTGGTCACAAGCCAGCTCAGATAGGCCACATAGGACGCAACCAGCAGAAACCCGGCCACGCGGCCAATCGGACGGCGAGCAAAGGCAAACGAGGCCAGCAAAATGGACGCGCCCAGCATGACTGGTAGGTCAAGGCGCAATAAAGACGGCTCTACGGGCAATGTTCCGGTCATGGCGGCTGCACCACCAACCGCAAAAATATTGAAAATGTTGGAGCCAAAGGCATTGCCAACTGCCAATTCGGAATGTCCGCGAAATGCGGCGATGACCGAAGTGACAAGTTCAGGCAGCGACGTGCCGATCGCCACAATGGTGAGTCCAATAATGGCATCTGAAATGTTGAGCGCGCTGGCAATAATGATGGCATTGTTGCCAACCAGATGGCCGCCAATGGGTAGGCCAATTACGCCGGCCAGTATAAACAAGGCGATGGTTCGGCCCGTTTTAGGCAGGCCGTCCATATGTTCTACATCGGCCAGCTCGGTAATATCAGCCGCCACTGTCTTGCCGCTGCGGGCTTGTGTGAACAGATAGAGCAAATAGACCAAGATCAGGGCAAACAGCATCACGCCCTGCCAAAACACGATCTGACCACCACTGGCCATCAGGTAGAAAATAATTGCCGCGACAATGGCAATGGATACATTGCGCCTTGTGCCGGGGGCGGTGGTGGTGATCGGGATAATCATGGCAGGCACGCCCAGCACCAGCAGCATATTGGCCGTGTTAGAGCCAATGACATTACCGATGGCCAGACCCGGTGCCCCAGCCAGAACCGCGCCGACACTGACCACCAGTTCAGGTGCAGAAGTGCCCAAGGCAATGACCGTCAAGCCAATGATCAAGGGCGGGATACCCCATCCTTTGGCCAAAGATGCAGAGCCGCGTACCAGCACATCACCCGATACGATCAATATGGCAATGCCAAAAACCAGCCATAACAGAGGCACAATTAAAACCATGGTGCGGTTCGACTCCCGACCGGCAACAAGGCCGGTAAAACTTCAGTGCAAGTCGTTTCCCACACCCCACTTCGCAAGACAAGCGCCAAGCGCATTTTGGTTCGCGCGCTGTTAACAGCGAAATAACCATTGGTTGTTATAAAAATATTATATACACGCATAAGTAGAGTTACTGCGTTGTACCAATGTGGATTTGGTTGAAAGGCCAATTATAGAAAAGAGAATTCAAATGACCACTGTCGATGAAGAGACCATGCGCCAACAAGGGCAATTCCTAGCCACCATCAGCCATGAGATCAGAACACCGTTAAATGCCATATCGGGCATGTCGCAATTATTGGCCGATACCGCATTGGACAATGATCAGCGCGAGTTCGTGGATACGATCTTACAGGCTGGCTCGCATCTGCTCTCAATGGTTGATAATTTATTGGATGTGGCCAAGTTACAAGCAGATGAGCTGGTACTGGCTGAAGATGTGCTGGATGTCACCGATGAGCTAAAGGCGGCAATCTGCGAAATGAACGGATTTGCTAAGGAAAAAGGCTTGTCAGTTTCCGTGCAATGCACACCGGAGGTTGGCGGGCACAAGGTGTTGGACCGGCGGCGCTTTCGCCAATGCCTCAGTAATTTACTCAACAATGCAGTCAAATTCACCGCAAAGGGAAAGATTCGGATATCTTCTTGGGTCGGGACATCAGAGGCCGGGGCGGACATGCTGTATGTCTCGATCACCGATTCTGGTCCGGGAATACCTGCCGAGAACATGGATCAGATATTTGAGTTGTTTCACCAGCAGGACACTGGCATTAGCCGATCATTTGACGGGGCCGGTCTGGGACTATCCGTTACCCGGCGCTTGGCCCGGATCATGGGCGGTGATGTGGAAGTGGTCAGCACACCGGGGGTCGGTTCGACCTTTACATTGGCCTTGGCGGTTCAGGAACCGGAGCCACAAAGCGCAGATCTTGAGCAGAGCGCCGGTCATATTTTGATTGTCGAGGACAACCGGACCAATCAACGATTGATTGGGCTGGTGCTGGAAAAACTGGGACACAGCAGTGCCGTGGCATCAGACGGCAAACAGGGGGTAGAACTGTTTCAGGCAGAACATTTTGATCTGGTCTTGATGGACCTGCACATGCCGGTAATGGACGGATTTGAAGCCACCACACAGATCAGAAAATCTGGTGCGCTCAATGCCAATTTGCCAATTGTGGCGTTAACCGCCGATGTGCGACCGGGTATTGAGAAAAAAATCAGTGAGGCTGGCATGGACGCCTATCTAGCCAAGCCATTCGAGGTGCCGGTATTGGCTGCCACCATCAGTGCGGCTCTGGCTGAAAGCGAACCGATGCGTGGCGCATCTGAAATCAGTCGAGGCGTCCGTACTCAATCAGGTTGAGGATGGCAAAAACGGCGGTAACTCCCAGCAAAGCCAGTAAGGCAACCATAACAATCTCCATAGACAAACAGTAATATTGGCCGATCTATAATCAGCTTTGATTGATCTGGCCAGTCATGATTTTGACCCTAGACGCGCATGAGTTGCCTCGTGCAAGCTGTATTTTTCATTGGATGGAGAGTTTGATATGAATTTGATCACATTTGCCGCCTCTGTCGGTCGCAAGCTGGGCATTGGTAAAGGCAAGGAAAAAGACGAAGCGGCCTTGCGCGCCGAAGTCGAAAAACTGGGCCTAGCCACGCAAAACATCAATATTGAAGTTGAAGGCGAAACCGTAAAAGTAACCGGCAAGACCACCAGCCAGGCCGAGAAGGAAAAGATCCTGATTGCGCTGGGAAATGTGCAGGGCATCGGCAATGTCGAAGATCATCTTGAGGTTGAAGAACCCGCACCGGAAGCAGCGTATCATACGGTGATCCGGGGTGATACTTTGTGGGCCATTTCCAAAAAGCATTACAAGGCTGGGTCAAAATACATGCTGATTTTCGAAGCCAACACCCCGATGCTGGAGCATCCGGATCGCATTTATATTGGGCAGGTGTTGCGTATTCCACCGTTGGAAGCCAAATCAACCTGAGCGCAGTGATCCAAGATTATACCCAAGCGGCCGGTGGTCACCTTTGAGCGAAAAAGGGTGCACCGGCCGCTTGATTTGCAGTACTGCCAAGCGTTGATACCGGTGCACCCAAGGACGCACGCAGGGTTTTTATGGCAAACTGAACCTGAACGCGTTCTGAATGCTTTGTTTTGTTATTGTTCAGTAATTTAAGTCTGCAAAATCATCTATTTAGAATAGATATTCGAACTTAAGTCGCACCAAAGCTGGATTCGACCTGGTACCGGGCTGGCCCTTTGCCTAAATGTGAAGAAAATAGATGAAACTGATCGGTTTGAAAGCGCAGTGCTTCATAGCCGTCAAATTCTTCAAAATAGCGGGCCACCTCGGTGGCAGTTGTGCCTTTGCAATAGGCCAAGGTCAGGTGTGGCATGTATTTGCGGGTTGGTGCGTCGATTCCGGCGCGCTTTGCGGCTTGGCGGCAATCATCGGCCAATTGGTAGAGCTGCTGATCATCTTGTCGGCTGGCCCCGGTAATGCCAGCCCATACGGCAAACGGTTTTTTGCCACCGAAATGGCCAAGACCAGTAATGACCAACTCTACTTGCGGAACAATAATTTCTTGCAAGGCAAGGCCTAGATCATGGATCGCTACGGGCTCAACATCACCATAAAACTGCAAGGTGACGTGGAAATTCTCCTCTGGCCGCCAATGCGCCCCTGGCAATCCGGCTTGCAAGCGCAAAACCGCTTGATGCAAGGATTCGGGGATATGAAAAGCGCTGAACAAACGCATGGCAACTCCGGTCGGGCGAGAGGTGTTTTGCCTCTGAAGGGCACAGGAACCACTGTTTTGGCGATTGTTTACCGTTTTGTCACCCGCAACCGGCAGACTTCCCCTTGATAAAAGACCCCAAAACACCGATATATGGTCAGAACGCTCCCGCACTTGCGAGGCACAACAAAGGAAGAGTTGAACCAATGGACAACCAACACCGCACGATGTCCCATGCGCGAAGCATGGATATGAGCATGGATCAGGGCTTACGCACCTTCATGCTGGGCATCTATAACCACATGATGGTTGCGATGGGCATTACTGGTACAATCGCCTATTTTAGCTCTCAATCCCCGGCTTTGATGCAAATGATTTACACCACGCCATTGCGTTGGGTGGTGATGTTTGCCCCGTTGGGCTTTGTATTTTTTCTGGCATCTCGCGTGTACAAGATGTCGCCCAGTGCGGCTCGCGGTTGGTTTTATGCCTTTGCTGCGGTGATGGGCTTGTCCCTGTCGTGGATATTCCAAGTATATGCTGGCATTGCCATTACCCAGATTTTCTTCATGACGGCTGCCATGTTTGGCGCCTTAAGTCTGTGGGGTTACACCACCAAGAAAGACATTTCCGGATGGGGTAGTTTTCTGATCATGGGCGTGATTGGTATTATCATTGCCTCCGTGGTCAATATATTCTTGGCTTCCAGCGCCGTGCAGTTTGCTGTGTCCGTATTGGGACTGCTGATTTTTGCCGGATTGACCGCCTATGATACCCAAAAATTGAAGCACACTTATTATGCAATCGGGGCTGATGCCACGATGGCGGCACGGGTTTCCGTGATGGGTGCGCTGACCCTGTATCTCGATTTCCTCAATATGTTTATGTTCATGCTCAGCCTGTTTGGCGGTAGCCGGAACTAGCCTATTGATGGTTAAACGTGAAAACGCCTCGCCTTGCAAAGGGTGGGGCGTTTTTGTATTGCAAGACAAGTTGATGCACAAAGGCGATAGAACATGAACCTGCTGGACAATGGATTTAGTGGACTGGCCGAACTGGAATACGGTGACGGTGAATTTATGGTGATCCGTCCGGGCGCTCATGTGCTGTGTGCAGAAACCGGCCGGCAGATCCCTTTGCACAATCTGACCTATTGGTCGGTCGAACTGCAAGAGGCCTATATAGATGCTGATGCAGCCACTACCCGGTGGAAATCCTTGCAGAGCAACAAATGATCCGGTTGTTTGGCCTGTTGATTGTGGCCTTTATGGCTAATCCGGCCACCGGTGAAGATCGTGGTCCGGCTGGCATGTCTTGTGCCGGGCCTCTTTTTCAGGGTGGATTTGTGATCTGTGCTTTGTCCGCAGATACTGGTGCCTATCAGCTGGAGACCTCAGACGGGAAGCAAGCCAAATTGTCGTTCGGACACCCGGCATTGCTTCCGTTTTCGCGCAACTCACCGCTAGACATTATTGTGCAGGCCAAAGGCCTCTCGCAGCACTGGCAGCCAGAACTTGAGACGCAGCGGTTCACCTTGCAAGCCGGAGATTGGGCCATTGAGCGCATTGATGGTTTGCCGCCGGGCAAGGTCACACCGCGCACGTTGGAGCAACAACAAAAAGTCGAAGCTGACTGGAAAAAGAAACAAATCGCGTGGGCGCACCGAACAGCGGCTAGTTGGTATGCGGGAGGTTTTACCAAGCCGGTGAGCAATTCGCGGACATCTGGAGTTTATGGCTCCCAGCGCATCTTGAACGGTAAGCCCAAAAATCCACACCTGGGCATGGATTTCGCCGCTCCCAAAGGCACCGATATTCTGTCCCCAGCCCAAGCCGAAGTCGTGCTGGCCGAACCCGATATGTATTTTGAAGGCGGGTTGTTGGTGCTGGATCACGGGGCTGGCGTGATGAGTGTCATGCTGCACATGTCAAAGCTGGATGTGAAGCTAGGCGAGCAGGTCAAGCAGGGCCAAAAAGTGGGCGAGGTCGGGATGACCGGCCGGGCCACGGGTCCGCACCTGCATTGGGGTATCAAGGTGCGCGGCACCTATATCAGTCCGGCATTGGCGTTGGCCTATACGGCTCCACAAGAGGCTATTAGCTCAGACTGATTTCTTATACGTTTCCTTGGGCCAGCGACGGTGAACCCAGAACCAGCTTTCAGGGTGGCGGACAATCCGCGCTTCTAAAAACTGGTTGATCTGCTCGACCGTTTGGGCAATGGCCACATTGCGATCCGCGTGGGTAGAGACCGACAGGGGCGGATGAAAATTGACCCGGAACCGGGCCTTAGGCAGCCGGACAATCGAAACGGGTAAGATGGGGGCATCAAAGCGCAAGGCCAAGCGGGCTGGGCCGGGGGCGGTCATCAGCTCTTGGCCAAAGAAGCTAACCGCAATGCCTTGATTAAATTTCTGATCATTCAAAAACGTCACGCTTTGGCCTTGTTTCATGGCTTCGAGCATTTCCTTGGCGCCCGCGCCGCCCTTGGCGCTTAGCTCCGGAATGCCGTAGGCCAAACGGATGCGGGTGATCGAGCGGTCAATCCATGGATTATTGGCATGGCGAAATGATACGCGAGCCGGTAACCCACCTTGACAGATCGCGGCGGCCATCACTTCCCAATTGGCAAAGTGGCCGGAGATCAATACGGCTGGTTTTTGCTCGTCAATAATGGCTTGCAAATGTTCCTGTCCATATACTTCTACCCGCCCGCCCTCATCAAATGGACGCAGTTCATTTAAGTGAGGAAACTCCCCGGCGATCCGGCCCAGATTATCCCAACAAGCCAAAGCCAGTTTTTTCCTGCGGGCTTCGGAAAGGTCTGGGAATACCAATTTGATATTGATCAACGCGGTTTTGTGGGCCGACAATAACGGACCTATTTTTCGCATAGCCCAGCCGCCCAGACCGGAGGCCCACTCAATGGGTAAAAGACGAAATAACCCCATCAGGGCAAACCACAATGCGGCCTCGATGACCCATTGGGCCCACAAAAAAACCGATGCCTGCTTTCTTACGTGCATGAATAGATCACTCCGGCTAGCAGCTTCTCAACATCATCTGGTTTTGCAAATTCCAAGGCCACCGGCCAGACCAGCAAATCAGCCCGCAATTCGGCGGGCCAGCGCACCGCGTCTTTGGTGGTGGTGATCAATCTGGCTTGATATTTTTCAGCCCATTTGGTCAAATTGGTTACATCCTTTGCGCTAAAGGCATGATGATCGGCAAACGCTATTTCTTGCACCAGTTCAGCCCCGGCGGTGCGTAGCGAAGAAAAGAATTTCTCCGGACGGCCAATCCCGGCAAAAGCTAGTAATTTGCCAGTGGGTGGTTTGGCTTCGGCGCGCAATTTGGCCGACAAGACCGCTCCGGTAAATGTGTCCAGCTCAGTATGTTGTTTGGCCATCTCACCCGGCCCGATCCACACAATGGCATCGGCTCGTTGTAGTGCCCGGCCCGCCGGTTCGCGCAACGGGCCAGCCGGAAAGACATATCCATTTCCCAAGCCAATTTCGGCATCAAGGGCCAGCACAGACAAATCCTTGGCCAAGCTCGAATTTTGAAAACCATCATCCATGATCAAACAATTGGCTCCGGCTTGAATGGCCATTTGCGCGCTGGCCAGCCTGTCCGGCCCGACAAAGGTCGGGGCAATTTCGGCCAGCAAGAGCGGTTCGTCGCCGACGTTACGATGGCTATGTAGTTTGGGATCAACTCGCACTGATCCGCGTTGATTGCCACCATAGCCACGGGTCAGGAAGGCCGGGTGCAGACCTTGACCCATCAGGTGTTGAGCGAGTTTGATGGCCAACGGCGTTTTGCCGGTTCCGCCCATATTGATATTGCCGACACAGATCACCGGCACCGGCAGGCGAGTTGGCGTGGTGCGTGAAAACTTCCAGTTGGAAACGGCTTGATAAAGCCAACTGATCGGCAGGAGTAGAGTACGGCTCACCGGAGCCGCTGCACGACCATGACGAGTATTCCAGAACTCAGGGGGCCGCATTTGGGCCTCCTTGCAACAAGGAGAGTAGCGGGCCAACCACGCCACCCGCGATTTCATTTTCAGCTTGCTTCAACCAGCCATTTGCCGCCTGCACCTGCGCCGGAGTAATGCCGGAATTGGTCAATCTGGTTAATACGGCACTAGCAATTTTGGGTGCGGTGTTTAGCAATTGCACGGCACCGACTTGCTCCAAGTCGGCATAAATTTCAGCAAAGCTGACTACTTGCGAGCCAGATATGATCGGTATTTTAGCCCGAATAGCTTCTAACGGGTTATGTCCCTTGCCATTGCCCAGCGAGCCACCAACAAACACGATGTCGGCCAGCTCAAGCCAACTTTGCATATCGCCGATCGTGTCGGCAATCAGCACCGACGCATTGGCATGACCGGTTTTGGACCAAGTGGAATGGGTAAGGTTTCGCCCGCCGGCTAGCCGGGCGATGGATTTGGCCCGTTCCGGGTGCCGTGGCGCGATGATCAACAAAGCATCCTTGTGTTCTTGCAAAACCGGGGCATGAGCTTGCATCAGAATTTTATCTTCGCCCTCATGGGTCGAAGCGCCAAGCCAGACCGGGCGACCGGCCAAGCTCTGGCTCAACTCGTCCAACCAAGCGGGGGGTGGGCCCACTGGTACGGGCAGCATTTTTAAGTTACCGGGCAAGCTTGGCACTTGCCCGGTCACCTGCGACAGAAAATCAGCCGTTGCTTGATCGGCGGCGCTGATCCAATCAAACTGACCAAACAAAATCTGTGCTGATTTCATTTTTTTGCTCCAATTGCCACGGGAGCGTTCGTTCATCCGCGCGTTGACCAGTGCTAACGGAATGTTTCTTTCTGCCGTACGCAAGATTAGATTGGGCCATATTTCGGATTCGAGCAAAATGGCTAGGTTGGGCTGCCAATGATCCAAAAACCGATAGATCGATCCGGGTGTGTCTACCGGCAAGAATTGATGAATTTGGTTTTCGCCCAAGCGAGCGGCAATCATTTTGGCCGAGCTAATGGTGCCGGATGTAAACAAGAATGAGATGTCAGGGCGTTGCAAGGCAATTTGGTGGGCCAGTGCCAAGCCCAAGCTACTTTCGCCAACACTTGCTCCGTGTATCCAGATCAATTGCCCATTGGGGCGTTGGACTTCACTATGGCCAAAGCGTTCCTTGATCCGACTTGCGTCTTCTTTGCCCTGCCATTTGCGGATCATCAGGGCCGGGCGATAGATCCAGCCGAATAATTTTGAGATAAAGACATAAAGACCAAGCGAGAAGGGAGCTTTCATGGGTTCACCTCCGCGTCTGGTTCTATTTTGTCATGGCCACAGGCCTGATCGGCCCGCTGGGTTGCTTGGGTCAATTGGTTTTCCATCTGTTGGCGTTTGGCTTCCAGCGTTTGCTCATCCGCATCCTTCGGCACCCAGATCGGACCTTGCCAGACAATGACCCCGCGCCCAAACGGCAAAGGCAGGCAGAACCGGTCCCAACTGGAGAGAAATTTGGCGGCATTGGTCGACCAAGCAAAACACAGGATTGGCGCGCCGGTTTTGGCAGCCAATTGCACTGCGCCCAATGAGGCTCGCATTCGGGGACCGCGCGGTCCGTCCGGGGTAATGGCCAGACAGCCGCCGGCCTCAATATGGGCCATCATTTTACGAAAGGCTGAAACACCGCCTTTGTTTTTGCTGCTTTTTTTGCGATTGGCAGCGGAGCCACGGATCACGCCCATGCCGAGCATACGCGTGGCGCGAGAGATAAAGGCTCCATCCGGAGACAGGGAAATCAACATGCTGGGCGGCTGTTTGGTCGGGGGTTGGTCGGTCGGCCATCCGGCAATGGTCATCAGAACCCGTGAGTGCCAAAGCGCCCCGATCACCCCTTCACCACCGGCCCAAATTGGCTCGACAACCTCAAGCCCTTCGACCCGCCATCTGGTCGTGTGCTTGACCAGTTTCATATATCCAGCCAAAACCAGTGCCAGTACAAATTGTACGGGTCTGGATCGAAACAGTTTCTTTCCCAAAGGCTGGCTCATAAATTGGTTTGTAGCGCGTTCGTAATGAAAAAGGCACCCATGACCTTTGATCTAACCACAACAAAGGGCCGAAGAAGGGCCGAAGCAGATTTGATGTGGCGCGATCATGGTTTCCTGCGGCTTAGGTTCCAAAACAAGCACTGGATCTCCGATGAAATGGTGCGAACCAATCAACCTTCGCCAAAACAGATCGAGGCTTGGGCCAAAGCCGGTATTCGCACCATCATCAACTTACGCGGTGGTTTGAATAGTGGGTTTCACACGCTTGAGGTCGAAGCCTGCCAGAAACGTGGAATTGTGTTGGAAAACTTCACGGTAAAATCCCGTGACACTCACCCGCCCGAAGTCATTTTTGGGGCGAGAGACCTGTTTGAGCGCATCGAATATCCGGCCCTGATGCATTGTAAATCAGGTGCGGATCGGGCCGGGTTTATGGCGGCGCTCTATATGCATTTCGCCAAGGGGCAACGCATTGAGCAGGCCATGCAGCAGCTCTCGTTCAAGACCTTGCACGTCAAGGCGGGTAAGACTGGCATGCTCGATTTTTTCTTTCAATCCTATTTGGATTTTGCATCGAAAAAACAAATCACTTTTTCCAATTGGGTGGAAACCGAATACGACCCGGTTGCGGTCAAAGCCGCATTCATGGAAAACTGGTTGGGTAATGTGCTGGTGGAAAAAGTATTGCGCCGCGAGTAGGGCGGGTCACAATAAAAAAACTGGACCCCGGCTCAAGGCCGGGGACTGAAAGTAGATAAGTTTCTGAACGAAAACCGGTCCCCGGACTTGATCCGGGGCCCAGCTTTACAAAAACGCCACTAGCGCAATTGCGCTCCGGCCAGCTTGGCGTACAGGCCGCCTTTGGCCAGCAAGCTGTCATGATCACCTTGTTCAACCACTTGTCCCTGATCCAGTACGACAATCAGATCAGCGCCGCGAACCGTGGCCAAACGATGGGCAATGACCAAGGTGGTGCGGTTTTGCATCAGCTTGGCCAACGCGTCTTGTACTTTGGCTTCGGTTGCCCCATCCAGCGCGCTGGTCGCTTCATCCAACAACAGGATCGGCGCATCTTTCAAGATAGCGCGAGCAATGGCGATACGTTGGCGTTGACCGCCCGATAGGGTATTGCCATTTTCACCAACCCGGGTTTCAAAGCCGTGGGGTAGGCTTTCGATAAAGGCCAATGCCGCCGCGCCCTGTGCCGCTGCCCGGATTTGTTGGTCATTGGCCTCTGGCTGGCCAAAGGCAATGTTAGCGCGCACCGTGTCGTCAAATAAAACTGGATGTTGGCTAACCACTGAAATGGCTTGGCGCAGGCTGGCCAGTTCACAATGAGCGATATCGGTGCCGTCCAGTAAAACCCGGCCACTTTGCGGATCATAAAACCGCAAAAGCAGATTAAAAATGCTGCTTTTTCCAGCCCCGGATGGACCAACCAAGGCCAAGGTCTGGCCTGGTTTGGCGGTGATCGACACACCGGATAAAGCTGGTTTGTCTTGGCCATAGGCAAAGTTGATCGCCTCCAAACGCACTTCGCCAGAACTGATACGCAAGGATTTGGCTTGTGGTACGCCCACAATGTTTGGCGTTTCATCCAGCAAAGCAAAGGCCCGCGTAATTGCAGCCATACCTTCTTGCCAGACCGCATTTAACGTACCGATGGCCCGTGCCGCCGGAGTCATGGCGGCCAATGCCGCGATAAAGCCCATCAGTTCCGGTATGGCCGAATTACCCGCCATGGCCCGCCAACCGGCATAGGCGATCACTGCGGCCAGTGCGGCCGCGCCCAATACTTCCAAAAATGGATCAACTGCCGCCTTGGTACGGGTTAATTGCATGGCCAGATGGTATCGTTCGGCAAAACTGGCTTCGGCTCTGGATTGCTCTTGGGGCTCCAAGCCAAATGACCGAACCATTTGCGTTCCGGCAATGCTTTCGCTGAGCAATGCGGTCATCCGGCCGATCTGGTGTTGCGCCGCGTCTGACAAGGCGCGCACCCGACGACCCAGCCAGATCACCGGAAACGTAGCCAGCGGGTAGACCAGCAGAATAATCAGGGCCAGCTTCCAGTTCATATACAACATGGCACCCAGCAACCCGACCACGCTTAACGCATCGCGGACTAGATTATTGGACACCCGAACCAAGGCTTCCTTGGCCAGATTGACATCATTGGTAAAGCGCGAAACCAGCAGGCCAGACGCATCTTGGCTCAATTGGGCGATATCCATGCGCTGCACATGGGCAAACATCGCGCCCTGCAAGTCGCGCACGGATCGCAAGGCAAGCGCATTGGTCAGCAATATCTGGCCATAGAGTGCCAAGGCTTTGGTCAGGGCAAAGCCGATAAATCCGAGCGGGATCAGGGTTAAAACCCGCCCGTCCCCGGCCTCAAGCAATTTGAAGGCAAAACTGATCAGAAGCGGATAGGCCGATGTGGCGGCGGCCACCACCACCATCAGGGGCAGCGCCAGCAGCAACAAGCCTTGATGCGGTTGGACGAATTGCCGCCACAACCGCAAACGGGCGCTAGGTTCAGTCGTGGTCGTGATGATCGTTTTCCGGGTCAAACAGACGATGGGCATGAATGATGAAATACCGCATGTGGGCATTGTCTACTGAGCCTTGGGCCGCAGCTTTCCAAGCGGTAAATGCAGTTGTGTAATCGGGAAATGCCCCGACAAAATCAATTCCCGATAAATCCTTGAACCGGGTTTTGCGTACGTCCTCCAATTCACCACCCAATACAATGTGCAGCAATTGCGGATCGTTTTTTTTCGGCTTGCTATTCTTTTGGCTCATGATGGTCCGTTTCTTTTTGACTTTGCTCAATGCGTCTTCTTATCAAAGCATGAATGGGCTTGCCAGCACAGATCACACCGGAATTTGTGGTTGTATCCAGATTGTACAAAAATTTCTGACCCATTGGATCACTGACCACGGCTCCAGCTTCCCCGGCGATTAAATCAGCCGCAGCCAGATCCCAGTCGGATTTTGGCTTGAGGGTCAAGGTGGCATCCCAGCCACCACCGGCGACCAAAACCATGCGATAAGCCATAGAATTGCGGGTGGCACATTGCATCTGTGGCCAGGTTTCAGCCCATCCTTTGTGGCGAAACAAACCTTCGGGGGCCAGCATAGAACAATCCTCAAGAGCGGCTCGTGAACTGGCCTGTATCGGTTTATCGTTTAGCTTGGCACCTTGCCCTTTGGCAGCCAGATACATTTCGTCAAATGCCGGGTTGAACACCGCGCCTACGATTGGGCGGCCATCTTCAACGATCGCAATTGAAGTGCAAAAATGTGGCTTGCCCTGCATAAAGGCACGGGTGCCATCAATCGGATCGACCACAAAAACCCGTTTGGAGTTCAGACGAGATTGATCATCAATGGTCTCTTCCGATAACCAGCCATATTCGGGCCGGGCTTCGCGCAGTATTTTGTGCAGCAATTCATCGACCGCCAGATCAGCCTCGGTCACCGGATGGTTATCGCCCTTGTCCCAGACCTTTGCTGGCCTCCCGAACCATTGCATGGACAAAGCGCCGGCTTGCTTAGCGGCTGATTGCAAGAGTTCCAGATCATTTGTCGACATATTATTGCCCGGCGACGGCCAGCTCCGGCACCAACAGGCTCGGGGTTTCCGTCGAGTCTTCGAATTTGAGATCAGAAGCCGGGATCAGGCTTTTGAATATATCCAGCATATTACCAGCGGCGGTCATTTCGGAAAATGGCTCGGCGCGGGCTCCGCCCACAAATCGGTAGCCAGCAATGCCAACCGACCAATCGCCGGTGCCGCCGTTAAAGCTGGCTCCAAAGGCATCGGTTACCACCAATCCATTGCCCAATTCGGCCATCAATTGTTCCGGGGTTTTGATGCCAGCCGCCAGATAGACATTGGAAAGCCGGGTGCTAGGTGGGGAGCCAATGCCGACAGCACCATGGCCGGTCGGAGCTTGGTCCAATTGCCGGGCTGATGCCAGATTGTGTATCCAGCTAGTCAGCTTGCCATTTTCAATCAGGTGTCTCGATTGCCGGGCCAATCCTTCGCTATCCATATGGCCGGAACTGCTGCCACGCAGCCGAAACGGGTCTTCAATGATCTGGATGTTTTGATCGAACACCAACTGGTCCATATGGTCTTTTAAAAAGGAAACGCCACGGGCCACTGATGAGCCGGTAATTGAACCTAAAAACATACCAAGCAGGGATTTGGCGGTGCGTGGCTCAAACAATACGGCCATGGTTCCGCCAGCACCTTTAACCGCGCCCAGACGGTTTATGGTTCGGGTTCCAGCTTCGAGACCGATATCATCCGGCTCTCGCAGGTCTTCAAGCCACCGGGCGCTGGTTTGCGCCCAATCGCGCTCCATGGAACCATCGCGCTCGGCCAAGGCCATGACACTGGTGCCGTGAAACGAATTGATCCGGCTGCGGTGCAGGCCATTGCTGGTCCGGTGGGCAACGGCGCCGATCGTCCAACTGGCGCTGGCTGTGGCCGGTAAATTGATACCCGAAATGGCCAAGGCAGCGGCCTCAGCGGCCAAAGCCCGATGGGTCAGGCCATCCAGATCAATCTCGGCTGGATCAAACAATTGCAACTCGGCGTCAGCTTTGGTTTTAGCCAATTGACCGGCGTCTGCCAGACCACAATAGGGGTCTTCGGGGGCTTGCGCCGCCATGGCACAGGCCCGTTCGGCCATTTTTTGCAAGCCGATCTTTGAGAGATCAGAAGAGGACACGCAAGATTGTTGCTGGCCGATCAATACCCGAAGCCCCAAATCTTGGGTTTCGGAACTTTCCACATCTTCGATCTCCCCTTCGCGAACACTGACCGAGAGGTTGCGTGATTCGACCAAGATGGCTTCGGCATGCTCTGCACCGGCCTTTTTGGCCAGCAGCAGCATGTCCTTGACGATCGGGTCAAGACGAGTGGGTTCAGGTGCGCCGGGCGCTTGGTGTTTGCTCATGACCTTGGCCTTACAAAACCAAGGCGGTTACAGCAATCAAAATCAGCCAGTCAGCACATAAAAAAGCAGGGTCAACGCTAATGCCATTGTGGATAACCACGTGAACAGGGTGCCGAAAAAGCGACCTTTGGGTACGCCAGAATTCTCTACCTTATTGTTGAAATTAAAAGCGTGACCACAGCGGGCAAAGGTAAACACCGCGCCAAATCCGTGGATCAGGACCACCGGGGCCGAAGTGGCTGCCAAGGCAAACAGGCCCAGAAAAAACATCGGTGCATATTCGATCAGATTGGCGTGAATGCGGATACGCCGCTGCATGCCCAGATCTTCGCCATCACCTAAACTGATGCTATCTTTGGATCGTACTTGCACAACCCGATAGGCCAATACGATGACCAAAATCATTTGAATGGCCAGATACAGGCTGGCCGCTTGAATACCACTCATTTCCAACATTATTGTCTCCCCAAAATGTCACATACTGAACCATGGCTGACAGGAGCGAGCAAGCAAATACCGCTTATGCAGTTTTGTTTTGGGCCAGAAATTGCGCGAGATCAGCCGGGGGCAGCGCGCCGGAAATCCCGGCTTTTCGATTGACGATAAAAGTAGGCACGCCAGAAATGCCCATTTCTTGAAACACCTTCACCTCGGCTTCGATTTTGGCCTTGTCCTGCTCTTTTTCCAGCAACTCGACCACCAATGCACCATCCATGCCCAAGCTCGTGCCAATTTCAGCCAGAACCTGATCGTCTCCAATATCTTTTCCGTCAGTAAAAAACGCTTGGAACAAGGCTTCTTTGGCCACCAGGCCGCGCTCTTGTCCCTGGGCCCACAATAAAAAACGATGGGCTTTGCCGGTATGAGGACGACGTTTGATTTTGCCAAATTGAAAGTCGATGCTCACAGCACGACCGGCCTGTTCCAAGGCGTTCAAACCCGCTTTGCGTTGGTCTTTGTTTGGAAATTTTTTGTCCATATAGGCGTGATATTCCACGCCGGATTCGGGCAGATTGGCATCCAAAAAAAACGGGCGAAACGTCAGCGAAAATACCTGATCCTGATTGGTCTGCATGGCCAGCATCAAATGGCGTAAACCCACCCAACACCACGGACAAACCAGATCGGAAACCATATCAATTTCAGTGATGTTGGTTTCCTGATCGGCCATGGGTTTAGCGTTTCTCGATCACAATGGTGCCAGCCGAATATCCGGCCCCGAATGAGCAGATCAGTCCCTTATCGCCCTTGACGAAATCAGCTTTGGTTTTGTGAAAGGCAATGATTGATCCGGCCGATGATGTATTGGCGTATTCGTCCAAAATGACCGGAGCCATGTCCGCGTTGGCCGCGTCACCCAGCACTTTTTTCGTGATAAAATTGTTCATGCTCAAATTGGCCTGATGCAACCACATGCGTTTTAAGGATTTCGGGTCGATTTTCAAGTCTTGCAATTGTTGGCGGATCATTTCGGCAACCAAAGGCACGACTTCGCGAAATACTTTTCGACCTTCCTGCACAAACAATTTATCATCTGCCCCAACGCCATCCGGTGCGGCGCGGTTCAAAAATCCAAAATTATTGCGGATATTGTTCGAGAACTTTGTTTTTAAGACCGAACCGCAAATGTTGTAGGCGCCCTCGGGGGCCATATCTTCGGCTTCGACCAGCACAGCAGTGGCTACATCGCCAAAAATGAAATGGCTGTCGCGATCGCGAAAGTTCAAATGACCCGAACAAATTTCCGGGCTGCAAACCAGTACCGATTTGACCTGTCCGCTTTCGATCATGCCTTGGGCCATGGCGATCCCGAAGGTGGCCGAAGAACAAGCCACATTCATGTCAAAGCCAAACCCTTCAATGCCCAGCGCGTCCTGCACTTCGATTGAAATGGCTGGGTAGGACCGTTGTAAATTGGAACAGGCGACCAATACGGTATCCACATCCTTCGCATCGCGCCCTGCGGCGGTCATGGCGTCTTTGGCGGCAGCTACGGCAATTTCGGCCAGCAAGGACAATTCATTGTCCGGGCGTTCGGCAATGCGGGGTGCCATGATCTGCGGGTCCAAAATGGGCGCTTTGGAGATCACAAAGCGTGATTTGATGCCGGAGGCCTTTTCGATAAAGGCGGATGAGGACAATGGCTTGGCCTCCGTCTCGCCAGCTTGGATGGCGCTTTGGTTGTCGCGATTCCAAGCTTCCGCCCAGTGATTATAGCTGGCGACCAGTTCGTCGTTGGAAATACTGTCTTTTGGAGTCCACAGCCCGGTTGCGGAAATGACGGCTTTACTCATGCCTGATCCAGTTTCTTATTTTGCTGTTTGTTGAAACACAGCCCCAACCAAAACCATAGCCCGGCTGACCCGGCCTTGTCAGGCAAGATTTGTTTCAAAGTACATCACATTTTAGCGATTGGTGACATCGCCCAACGCCCGGACCGGACCATAGCAATGGCAATCTGTGGCGTGATCGTTGATCATGCCGACCGCTTGCATAAATGCGTAGACAATGACTGGTCCACAAAATTTGAAACCGCGTGATTTCAAGTCTTTGGTGATGGTTTCAGACAACTCGGTTTTCACCGGAGCATCTTTGAAGTCGGCCCACTCATTCTGGAGCGGACGACCATCCATAAAGCCCCACATATAGGCGGAGAAATCCTCCCCTTTGTCGCGCATGTCCAAAAATAGCTTGGCCCCGTCAATGGTCGCTTGGCATTTGGCCCGGGAGCGGATGATGCCTGTATCGCTTAGCAATCGCTCCATATCTCGCTCGTCAAACCGGGCGACTTTTTCCGGGTCAAAATTGGCAAAGGCAGCGCGAATGGTCTCTCGTTTGCGTAAAATGGTGATCCAAGCCAACCCGGCCTGCATGCCATCCAACACCAGCTTTTCCCACAGCGCCCGGCTGTCCCACTCCGGCACCCCCCACTCTTCATCATGATAGGCACAATAAAGCGGATCATTGGCCGGTACCCAGCCACATCTGTTGGTCATTTTGTGTCCTCTTTGGGGGGCTGCAAGATCATTTCCCAACCATCGGCATTGATCTCAAGTCCGGCCTCCAAGGCTTTGGCCAGACGATCGGTCCGCACCAGCGCCAAGGCTTGATGATCTTGGGAGGAACAGATTTGCCCGAGCGGTCCGGTCCCGGCCAATATCTTTATGCCGTTTTTGGGAGCGGGTCCTTTGAACTGGGCCAGCACCATTCGTTTGCGTACATGACCCCGGCGTTTCATTCGGCTGACCACTTCTTGGCCGACATAACAGCCTTTGCGCCATGCAATGCCGTTGTGCAGGTCCATATTGATATCAGAGGCAAATACTTGCCCGCTGATATAATCCACGTCCTGCTCCGGGATCATGTGGGTAAAGCGGGCGGTAAAGGTGTTTTTCTTGAGGTGTTGATTGGCCTTGGTCATCGGGATCAGGCAACGAAAGCCCAGATCGTCATGGCGCGGATCGGCGTAACAAACGCCCTCATCGGACATTTCCTCGGCGATACATACTTGCCATTGATCCGAAACATCCTCGATCGTCACATCAGCCCGCAAGCGAAACATGGTCAATCGTTTGACCAGTGCGTCAAAATCCACCGCTGGGCAATCGAGCAAGAAACCGTCTTGGTGCTTGATCACAAAAAATGTCCACAACACTTTTCCTTGCGGGGAAAGCAGCGCAGCAAAGATGGCGGGCTGGTTTTGCAGCAAGTCCATATCATTGGTGAGCATGCCTTGTAAGAAGGCATGAGCTTCGGAGCCGGTAACGCGCATCACGGCGCGCGGGCTAGGGGGTGTGTATAGGTGCATACCTAGTATAGTGGTGCAGCTTGGTTCACTTCGCAAGGCGAGTCGTTTGTTATGACCTATGATCTTTTGATTACCGGCGGCACCATCGTCAATCATGACGGGATTGGGCCAGCAGATGTTGCCATTACCGACGGGCGCATAGTCGCCATTGGTGATCTGGCCCGGGCTTCGGCCGGGCAAAAACTGGATGCCACCGGCCTGCACGTATTGCCCGGCGTGATTGATACCCAAGTGCATTTCAGGGAGCCGGGGTCAGAGGCCAAGGAAGACCTGCAAACTGGTTCCCGCGCTGCTGTTCTGGGCGGGGTCACCGCGGTTTTTGAAATGCCGAACACCAACCCAACCACTTCCACGGTCGAAGCCATTCAAGACAAAGTAAAACGAGCCAAGGGCCGCATGCATTGCGATCATGCGTTTTATGCTGGTGCCACCAATGAGAATTCGAAAGACCTGCCCGATCTGGAACGAACCCCCGGTTGTTGCGGTATCAAGGTATTTATGGGAGCCAGTACCGGCTCTTTGCTGGTGGCCGACGACGAAGGACTGGCCAAGGTGTTGGCCAATATCACTCGGCGCGCCGCGTTTCATTCCGAGGATGAACCGCGCATGCAATCGCGCCAGCATCTGGCTGTGCCTGGCGACTGGGCTTCGCATCCCGTGGTGCGCGATGCCGAATCCGCCATGATCTCGACCCGGCGTTTGGTGCGGCTGGCCCGCAAAGCTGGCAAGCGGATCCACGTGCTGCATATTTCTACTGCCGAAGAAATTGAATATCTGGCCCAGCACCGCGACGTGGCCACGGTCGAAGTAACCCCGCAACACCTGACCCTGCAATCGCCAGATTGTTACGAGCAACTGGCTGGCAAGGCACAAATGAACCCGCCGATCCGCTCGCGGCGGCATAAAATGGGATTGTGGGCCGGTATCCGAAATGGACTGGTCGATGTGATCGGCTCCGATCACGCGCCGCATCTGGCTGAGGAAAAAGCCAAACCATACCCGAATTCACCATCAGGCATGCCCGGCGTGCAAACCTTGGTACCGATCCTGCTGGATCATGTGGCCAAAAACCGCTTGTCGCTTGGGCGCTTTGTCGACCTGACCTCGGCCGGGGCCAATCGTATTTTCGGCATTGCCGGCAAAGGCCGCATGGCGGTGGGTTATGACGCAGATTTCACCTTGGTGGACCTAAAAGCCAAACGCACCATCACCGACGAGTGGATTGCCTCGAAATCTAAGTGGACCGCGTTTGCCGGTCGCGAGGTTACCGGCTGGCCGATGGCCACCATCATTCGCGGGCAAATCGTCATGCAAGACGACGAAGTCATCGCTGAAGGTTTGGGTGCCCCGATCCGCTTTCAGGAACAATTGTAGGGCTTACTGTCTCTTGGTCCCCGGACTTGATCCGGGGACGGCACGCCGTGATGTTGCCGATGCTTCGAGGCTCCCGCTGGTCGCACCTCAGCATGAGGGAGCGTATAGACGGACCGATCTTATAGACGAACAAATCTCAACACCACCAACCTCATGCTGAGGGATTGCGAAGCAATCGTCTCGAAGCATCGGCGTGCGGCACCAACCAAAAAAAGGGCCGAGTGTTCGCACACCCGACCCAGATTTTTAGGTTGTTTTTATTGTTTTTGGCGTGTGGCTTAGTTGGCCAAGCCTTCACGCATGGAAAATTCGCCGCGAATGATACGGTCCGGCAAGCGTCTGGTCATTTCGGCGACAATTTCTTCGCCGTATACGTCAATCAGATCAGCCAGTGCCGCAAAAATTGCGGAAGTCGCAATGTTTTCGGGGGTGCAACCTTTGGCCAAAGCCTGGTCCCACGCACATAGGATCATGTCCAATGCAGTAGATTTTTGTTCGTCTTTCTCAAGACGTTGCGTGATTGCACAGTCAGTCGTCATCGTCGTTCCCCGCGAAAACTTTACCACCAATTTAAGGGCAGGTTTTTCCCGCCTCTGTCCGTAGGTATAGCTCAGCGAAGATAAGGATCGGCTAATGCATCCGATAAAATTCTACCTTGTTCGGCTTTTATTTGAATTTGCCGGTCGATTTGCGATCCGCAGTCGGGAAATCGTCGGGCTTGTTGGCGATATCCTTGATTGAATGCGCCGATAAGCCGCCCTCTGGCCCGGTAGCCGGGATTTTCCAGCTCGAGCATTTCCACCATACGATCGCGCCAGTCTTGGGTTTTTCGCCCCTGACAAACCACATGCAAATAGTGGATCGCACCGATGGTTTCGGCCAGTTTTTCCATAGTGCGGCGGGTATCAGGTGGACGCTGTACCGGGCTTTGTGCCAAGGCAGAACTGGCAAAAAAGACCAATAGACAAGCGGCAAATCCGATTTTTAGCGATAATAACGCCGTCTTACATGGGTCAGTGACCAGACAAAGGCGATGAGCCAGAATAGGCCGGTCCATCCGAGTAAAAAGGTCAAAAAGAATATGGCTGTGGTGCTGTGGTGTCCGCGAACCAAGGCGATCAGCCACGGCAAAAAGTAGAACAATAGAGGCAAAAGGCCGAAATCCATTGAATTTCTCCGTCATCTTTTGCCCCGCAGCCTCTTCTATATAGGTATTGGTTGGGGGGATGTCCAACTTCAGGCCGCTTTTTTTGCAGGTTGTGGACGCACAAATAGTGGTTTTTCATCCGACCCGCCTTGGCAAAAGCGATACCCGGCTACTTCAAAGGCTTGCAAATCAGCCGGATTATCAATCCGGTTCTGAATAATCCAGCGGGCCATCAGCCCCCGAGCCTGTTTGGCAAAAAAGCTCAAGACCCGTTGTTGTCCGTCTTTTTCTTCCTTGAATACCGGGCTGATAATGGTCCGGTTCAGGGCTTTTTGATCGACCGATTTGAAATATTCATTCGAGGCCAGATTGATGACAACTGGTGTTTTGTGGTCCTGCAAGGTCTGGTTCAAGGCATCGGATATGCGGCGGCCCCAAAAATCATACAGGTCTTCGCCGCGCTTTGTTTTGATCTTGCGACCCATCTCCAAGCGATAGGGTTGCATGGTGTCCAGCGGGCGCAACAGGCCATACAGGCCGGACAAGATCCGGACATGGTTTTGGGCAAAGTTCAGCTCGCCGGTCGATAGCGTGGCGGCATCCAATCCGCGATAGACATCACCGGCAAAGGTCAATGCGGCCGGACTGCCCATGGTCTCGTCGGCCAAATCCAGTTGCTGAAAGCGTGAAAAGGTCAAATCGGTCAGATTGTCCGACAAATGCATCATCTGCCGGATTTGGGCACGGGTCAGTTGCCGGGTGGTTTTGGCCAAGGTCGCAGCTTGTTCCAACAATTCCGGGCGCGTGACGGGCCGCGACGGGTCTGGCTCTGGGATGATCAGTTTTTTGGCGGGTGAGAGCACGAGTAGCATGGCGTTTCTTCCAATAAAGATTTGAACGGTTCCAAACTAGAGCGCGCAGCCGGGTAGATCAAACATCTTTCTTGTCTTGGGGCGCAATTTCAAACCACAAGCGCGGGTTCATCAAATGATCCGGGTCAAAGGTTTGTTTCAGGCTTTGCATCAGGGACAGTTCCATCGGTGATTTATAGCGTTGCATCTCGCCAATTTTGGCAATGCCAATGCCGTGCTCGGCCGAAAAACTACCCGCTCTGGCATGGACTAAATCATGCACCAGTCCGGTGATGGTTTCGCGCTGCGCCAGAAAATCCTGCGGTTTCATGCCGACTGGTTGCAACAAATTATAATGCAAATTGCCATCGCCCAAATGCCCGAAAATGCAAAACCTAGTACCGGGCGCTTGCAACTCAATCGCCTCGGCGGCGGCTTGTAAAAAATCAGGGATGGCGGCAAGGGGCAGGGAAATATCGTGTTTGATCGCCGCGCCCTGCTGTTTCTGGGCGGCTGAAATGTTTTCGCGCAGGGCCAACAGCGCATTGGCTTCGGCTTGGGATTTGGCGACAATTGCGTCGCTAATGCTCCCTTGTTCCATGGCGCTCTCCAGTGCGAAAAACACCTGATCCATAGCGTCTTGTGTGTCTGAGAGGCCAAATTCGACCAAGACATGCCATGGGGTCCGGCTTTGAAGCGGGCGGCGTGCATCATTCATATGGGCCAATACCAGCTCAAGTGAAGTTTCGGAGATCAGCTCGAATTTGGAAATTTGTTCAGCAAAACCCCCGCGTAAATGAGCCAGTAATTTCACTGCATCTTCCGGCTGTTCCAGTCCGGCCCAAATGGTGATTTGGGTGGGTGGGCGAGCGAACAGCCGTAAAGTGGCTCCGGTCACCACGCCCAATGTGCCCTCCGAGCCGATGAAAAGCTGTTTTAGGTCATAGCCGGTATTGTCTTTGCGTAAAGTCGAAAGACCATCCCACAATTGGCCATCCGGCAACACCACTTCGAGGCCCAAAACCAGATCGCGCATATTGCCATAGCGCAACACGCCCATGCCACCGGCGTTGGTGGCAATGGCCCCGCCAATGGTTGCCGAGCCACCCGATGCCAGCTCCAACGGGAATAACAGATCATGTTCAGCGGCGGCTTCGGCCGCCTGTTGCAAGGTCACGCCCGCATCGACGCACAAGGTCATGGCGGCAGGATCAATCGCCCGGATTTGGGTCAGGCGGCGGGTACTGAGCAAAACCTCGCCTTGCGGAATTTGTCCGCCGACCAGCCCGGTATTGCCACCTTGGGGAGTGATTGGGAGTTTATATGTGGCACATAGGTTGACAAATTCCGCCAGCTTTTTTGGATTATCCGGCTGGGCCAGCAAGGGGGTAGACCCACGCCAACGATCACGCCATTCGGTGAGAAAGGGGGCCAATTGCACCGGGTCTTGCGCTAAGCCTTTGGGTCCGAGGATGGCCCGGGCCTTGTCGATAAATGCTGTTGGGAGTTCAACCAAGTGGGCCACTCACTTTTTCCAGTTCCTCGCGGGACAATGCCCCTTGGCGTAAAATGACCGCTTGCTCAGGCCATAAATCAAGCAGGGTTGAGGCTTGGCCGATGCGGCACGATCCACCGTCAATGATCAGGTCGGCACCGTCTGCGATGAGAGGTGATATATCCTCTACCCTTGTTGGGGGTGCCTGCCCGGCCAAATTGGCCGAAGGGGCCAGCAGGGGTGTGCCTAGCCGGGTAATCAGTTCGCGGGTGAAATCATGATCCGGGCAACGCAAAGCGATGGCTTCCAATCCGCCGCTGGCGATCGGGTCAATCAGCTCATTTACTTTTTTTGGCACAATTAAGGTCAACGGACCGGGCCAAAATGCGGCGATCAATTGGCGAGCCAGCTCATTCAGTTCGGCCAACTGTTCGGCCATGGCCAACCCATCCACATGGGCGATCAGGGCTTTTTGGGCTTCGCGTTTTTTGATGGCATAGACTTTATCCAGTGCGGCGCGGTGATCGGGCCGGGCCGCCAATCCATATACCGTTTCAGTCGGCACAATCACCAGTTTGCCAGCTTGCAACAGCTTCAATGCCCGGTTCATGGCTTGGCTGTTGTGGGCCGCAAGGATGGGCGTGGACATGGGCGGGTCTCAATCTACCGGATTTGCAACAATCTGAATTTTTACGGCAATGGTATCTTCAATCCATTGCGCGTCGGCATCATCGCCTTCGCCAATCCCAAAGGCAAGGCGCTGCAAGCTGGTTTGGCCGGACATGTGCGCTGTGCCATCAGCCTTGATGCTCAATTGAAACGGCAGGTCCAGCGGCAGAGAAACCCCGCGCAAGGTCAGCTCACCCTTGGCCAGAAAGGTATCCGGCCCGGTTTGCGTGAAATGGGTGGCGCTCCAAATGGCTTGCGGAAAACCGGCGGTGTTGAGCCAGTCCGGGGCGGGTAGGCTTTGATCAATTTCCGCATCATTGGCGGTGGCCGAACCGGTATCTATGGCGACCTGTACGTTGGCGTGTTCCAGATGATCTGGATCAAACTGGATATCGGCCCGCCATCGAGTGAACTGCCCGGACAGGGAATTGCCGGTCTGGACAAAACCAAACCCAAGCTGGCTTTGCTCCATATCCACCTGCCAATTGATGGTGATTTCGGTTGTGCCAGTGCTTAAGGTTACGGGTGCATTTGTTGGTGCATTGCTGCCACCGATCATCACCCATCCGGCGAACAGCGCGGCGAACAGCGCCAACAGTGCCCAGCCATGACGACCTTTATTTGCCGGGGCTTGCGCCTTGGCCATCATGCCCGGCACCATCCGGGTCATGGTGCCATCTTTGTCCAGCATCTGGTGCTTCAAGGCTGCGGCCACATGCAAGACCAGCAATCCGATAATGGCAAACGCAAATACTTCGTGCATTTCTTCAAACAGATGATGCAATTGTTTGCGTTGTACCGCTTCGATCCCGTGCAAAAACCCGATATGTGGCCAATTGATTTGCCCAAATAACATGGTTGGCGTGCCCTTGGACGAGGTGGAAACAATGGCCCAGCCGATCAGGGGCGCACCCAGCATCAACAGGTAAAACAGACCATGCACCAGTTTGGACAGTGCTTTTTCCCAAGCCTTCAAGGTGTCGACCATGGCAGGCGGCGGGTTCAGCAAGCGCCAACCCAGCCGGATCAGACTTAAAAACAGGATCGAAATCCCGATAGTCTTGTGCAGTTGATAGACCTGCAATTTTACCGCATCCGGTGCGTCTTCCATCAAAAATCCAATGGGCAGGATGGCCAGGATCAACCCGGCAATCATCCAGTGCAACAGCACAGCAAATCGGTGGTAACGCATCGGTGCAGTCATCGGGTTCAGCTTTCGTTGTCGAGGTAAAATTCAACCTCAAGGTTGATCTCGATTTGGTCGCCGATCACCGGAATATACCGGGTCAGGCCAAACTCGGAACGATTGAAGCTGGTGGTCGCGGAAAAGCCCAAGGCACCGGTGTTTTTGTCTGGGTTTGATTTGGCTCCATTTAACACCACATCCAGAGTTACCGATTTGGTCACGCCCAAAAAGGTCAGATCACCCGTGACATGACCCGCATTATCCCCATTTCGTTCAATGCCGGTGGCTGTGAAGGTAATGGCACTAAACTTGGGTGCATTGAACCAGTCTTTGCCGGCCAAAGCTGCATCGAAATCTTCATCCTGGGCGAATTTGTAGTCTTTGCCGGTTGGATAATCGGTACGCACTGATGTGGGATCAATGCTGACCTCAAGAGTGCTTTTTTGCGGGTCATTGGCGTCAAACTGCAAAGTAGCGTCAAAATCAACAAAGCGGGCAGTGTATTTGGCCAGCCCTTTGTGCATGACTTTCCACGTTAAGCTGGCATGAGTGCGTTCCAGCCGATAAGTGCCGGACGTGGCGTTGGGTACGGTATTCGAACTAGCCGCAGCACCATTGGCTTCATGGGCTGTTGCTGGCTCAGATACCACTGCGGGTGAACAGGCGGCGAAAACCAGCGCCAATGTGGCGGTGGCCAAACCTTTTTGAAGATGTTGCATTTAATTCTCCTTGTTGTTGGTCACTTTGACGAATTCGGCTTCTATTTGCACGTTAATTATTGTTCCGACTCCAAAATTGCGCCACGCATCCGCACCAAAATCAGAGCGGTCAAAACGGGTATGGGCGGAAAATCCGATAATTTGAGCGCGCCGTAATGGATCAAAGCTGGAACCGTTCCAGGTTATTTCAAGCGTGACCGGGCGGGTTTCGCCGCGCAAGGTCAAATGGCCAAGCACTTTGGCATTGCGTCCGGTTGTGGGTTGTACGCTTACGCTTTCAAAGGAAATAACCGGGTGGGCATTGGCCGCCAATGCACTGGTATTTTTGATCAATTTTTGATCCAGCGCCGCCACGCCGGTATTGACCGATGCAGCGTCGATTTGAACACTGACCCGGCTTTTTTCCGGCTGGCTGGGATCAAAAAACAAGCTGGCATCAAAGCTATCAAACCGCCCGGTGAATTGCGATAACCCTTTTGCATGAGATAGGCTGAAAATCAGGCTGGCATGATCCGGGTCGAGCTGCCATTGTCCGGGGGGCAGGTTGGCCACTTCGACGTTTGGCGCACGGACACAACCGCCTAACGCAAACACCAAACAGGCCAAGGTAAAAAAACGGGGCATGGAGCGCTCACATAAAACCATAGGATAAGGAGCGTGCCTAGCAGAGGATTGGCATAAGTGGAACAGGCTAGCGCTCAACAATTAGTGAAGGGCTAACCGGTTTATTTGCTCAAATTCCATTGCCAAGTGGCACACGGACTTTAGAATTATGGGAAATAAAGGAAAACTCCCCATGACCTACCAGCCGCCGATTCGCGAACTCCTGTTTAATTTGGAACATATTTGCGGGTTGAGCCAGCTTGAGAAAACCGGGGCATATCCCGATTTATCGGCTGATCTGGTCCAAGCCATTTTGGAAGAGGGTGGTAAGTTTACCGCACAAGAACTGGCTCCGTTGAACCGGGTTGGGGATGAGCATGGCTCCACCTTGAAAGATGGCGTGGTCACGACTGCGCCGGGGTTCAAGCAAGCGTATGCCAAACTGGTTGAAGGGGGTTGGCAAGGTCTATCCTTTCCAACTTCGGCTGGCGGAATGGGGTTGCCAGGCGCGTTAGGCGTGGCCTTTATGGAGATGTTGCAATCAGCCAATATGGCCTTCGGGCTAGGCCCGATGCTGACCATGGGGGCGATTGAGGTTCTCATCCGGGCCGGTACTGAACAGCAAAAAGAAACGTATTTACCCAAATTGATTACCGGGGAATGGTCGGCCAGCATGAATTTGACCGAAGCCTCGGCTGGTTCTGACGTGGGGGCCATTCGCACCTCGGCCAGTCCGCAAGCCGATGGGTCACATTTGTTGAAGGGTCAAAAAATATTCATTACGTGGGGCGAGCACGATTGCACGACAAACATCATACATCTGGTTTTGGCCCGGACCGATGATGCGCCGGGCGGTACCCGGGGTTTGTCGCTATTTTTAGTACCGAAATTCCTGCCCGATGATGCCGGAGAATTTACCGTTCGCAATGATGCTTGGGCCATCGGACTGGAGCACAAACTGGGCATTCATGGCAGTCCAACCTGTGTGATGGAATATGGCGGTAATGCCGGTGCAGTCGGCTATTTGCTCGGCGAGGAAATGCGCGGCATGGCCATGATGTTTATCATGATGAACTCGGCCCGGATGAATGTCGGCACCCAAGGGGTCGGCGTGGCGGAACGGGCTTGGCAACAGGCTTTTGCCTACGCTCAGGATCGCAAACAGGGCCGCGCCGCCGAGCAGAATGACGGGCCAGCCTCAATCATTCATCACCCGGATGTGCGCCGGATGCTGGTCGATGGTAAAGCCAAAATCGCAGCGGCACGGGCAATAACCTATTGTTGCGCGATTGCGGCTGATCTGGCGGCGCATGGGGACGTTAAGGCAGTGCGGGATCGAGCCAAACGCCGCGAAGATTTCTTGACCCCCTTGGCCAAATCCTATGGCAGCGATATTGCGCTCGAAGTCACCTCGATGGGGGTGCAAGTGCATGGCGGCATGGGCTTTATCGAAGAAACTGGCGCAGCACAGCATTTTCGCGATGCGCGCATTACGCCGATTTATGAAGGCACCAACGCCATTCAGGCGATGGACCTGATCGGGCGCAAACTGTCCATGCAAGGCGGGTTGTTATTCTCTGAAATGCTGGAAGAGATCAATATTTGCGCCAGCGATTGCGCCGGGCGTTCCGATAGTCGCTTGCAAGGTATTGCAAAACATTTGGCCAAAGCAGCCAACGCCTTGCAAAGCATGACCGCGTGGATGGCCGATCCAGCCCGCGATCCAGCCGATTCGTTAAGTGGTGCGACGGTGTTCCAAACCATGTGTGCCGAGACCGTGGGCGGGCATTATCTGGCCGTGGGGGCGCTGGCAGCGGATCAACAATTGCAAGCGGATGATCCCACTTTGGATACTGAATTTCTGCACGGGCGGATTGATTTGGCCCATTATTTTGCAAGTGCAGTGCTGGCCGCTGTGCCGGGAATGGATGTTTCGATCCAGATCGGGGCTGATGCTATTTTTGCGTTGAGTGAGAGGAAACTGGCACCATGAGTTTTTATCAAAAACATATTATGCCGAAATTTGTCAATCTGGCCTGTTCCACCGGCCAGATGAAAAAGGTTCGTTCCAAAACGGTGCCATTGGCCAAGGGGAAAATCCTCGAAATCGGCTTTGGCTCTGGACATAATCTGCCGTTTTATGAGGCTGGACAGGTCGAACAGTTTCTGGCGCTGGAGCCCGACCCACAAATGCGAAAACTAGCTGAGGCCCGGATGCGCGAGGTGGAGTTTGATTGCGAAACTTTGGGGTTGGAGGCCGAATCCATACCGCTCGATGATGCCTCGATGGACACGGTTGTGGTGACGTTTACCTTGTGTACCATCCCGCAGGTCAAACAGGCTTTGGGCGAAATGCGCCGGGTAATCAAGCCGGGTGGCCAATTGATCTTTGCCGAGCATGGACAAGCGCCAGATGCCGGCGTGGCCAAATGGCAGGCGCGGATTGAGCCTTTGTGGAAGCCGTTGGGCGGGGGCTGTCATCTGACCCGAAAGCCGGTCGAGCTGATCCGAGGCAATGGATTTGAGATACAAGACCTGACCGCAGACTATTTACCCAAAGCGCCACGCTTTGCTGGATATGTCAGCTATGGCACGGCCAAGCCGGTCTGAGCAGATTTTGTTGTAATCTGTGACTGGCCGGGATGGCGGGTAGTGATTAGTCTGGTCCGCTGGAAAACAGGTTGGGAAACCCTTTGAACGAATTACCTGAAGATGCTGCCGCCACGGCAGATGAAACATCAGCCCCGGCTCGCCCGGCTTGGCTGGTCGAATTATTGAGTTGGTTGCGCTTCGTGTTCAGCGTTGCGGCGACCTATCTGGTCTTTACCAGTATTGCCTTCATTTTATTTTTTGTACCCAGCGAATCCATGCAGCCTGGCTTGCAAGTTGGTGACCGGTTTGTGGTGGCCAAATGGGCCTATGGTTGGTCAAGGGATTCGATCCCCTTTGGGTTGGGCCATGTGTTACCGGCCAAGCCGGGACGGATGTTCTTTCGCAGTCCGGAGCGCGGCGATGTGGTGGTGTTCGTCAATCCGAACAGTGGCGTTGTTATGGTCAAACGGGTCGTCGCTCTGCCCGGTGATATTGTCGAGACCCGAGGTGGACGGCTCTATCTAAACGGCGAACAGGTTCCGCGCACCTTTTTGGGGCTGGTTCGCTATCGCGACCGGTTCGGCAATATCCAGACCGCGCACAGCTATTCGGAAAAAATCGGCAAGGACGCGAAGCGCAGCCACCGGATTTATGAGTTTTCCGACGAGTACGGGTTTGGCAGTTGGTCGCCAGATCGGGCCGGGCCATTTTTGATTGAAGAAGGTCACTTCTTTGCCATGGGCGATAACCGGGACAATTCTAATGACAGCCGCTCGCCAACCGGGCCGGGACAAATCCCGATGGAAAATCTGATTGGCCGGGCTGAAATGGTGCTGTTTACCTTTGCCCAGTGCAAGGCTGAAAATGGTCTGGAATGTCCGCCATCACGATTATGGCGCTTGATGTAGGAGAACAGACATGGACAAGTTTTTGAGTGGCAAGACGGTTTTTATCACCGGAGCCAGTCGCGGCATCGGGCTGGCGATTGGTAAGGCTTGCGCTGAGGCCGGAGCCAATATCGTCATTGCCGCCAAGTCAGCCGAGCCGCACCCGAGCTTGCCCGGCACTATTTATACGGCGGCCGAAGAGATCGAGACTTTGGGGGGCAAGGCCCTGCCGTTGGTCTGTGATATTCGCTTTGAGGATCAGGTCGAGGCGGCGGTGGACAAAACCATCGCCACATTTGGCGGGATTGATATTCTGGTCAATAACGCCTCGGCAATCTTTCCGCGCGGGGTGCTGGATACGCCGATGAAACGCTTTGATTTGATGCATCAGGTCAATACGCGCGGTACGTATATGGTCAGCCAGAAGTGCCTGCCGCACTTAATGAAATCCGACAATCCGCATGTGCTGAACCTGTCGCCACCGTTGGACATGGCCGAGAAATGGTTTGCACCTCATACCGGGTATTCGATGGCCAAATTTGGCATGAGCCTGTGCGTATTGGGCATGGCTGGCGAATTTCGTGATGCGGGTGTGGCGTTTAACGCCTTGTGGCCTCGTACCGCGATTGCCACAGCGGCGATTTCCAACATTCTGGCTGGCGAAGAAGGTATGAAAATGTGCCGAACCACGCAAATACTGGCCGATGCAGCCCTGTTGATATTTAGCAAACCCGCTCGTGAATTTACTGGCAATTTCCTGATTGATGATACGTTCCTGCATGCCCATGGGGTGACGGACTTTGAACAATACAAGATGGACCCAACCCAAGTCTTGCTGCCCGATTTTTTTGTACCGGATGATGGCTATCCAGTTCCACCGGGTGTCGAGGTGTTGGATATACCTTTGGGTCACTAGAATGAGTGCGCCTTCTTGAAAACCACATTATACACCCACGAGGCCGGGTTTGATCACCAAAACCCGCTCGAACATGCCGAACATCCGGGCCGTTTGCGTGCGGTGCTGGATGCGTTGCAGGGCGAGGCATTTGCCAAGCTGATCCGCCGAGAAGCACCATTAGCTGCTCGCAACGATCTGGAGCGAGTGCATGAACCAGAATATATCGATCTGATCCTGAACACTGAACTGACCGATGGCGAAATCCTTGCTCTGGATCGAGATACCTATCTGTCAGCCGGTACGGCAGAAGCGGCATTGCGCGGAGCCGGGGCGGCCTGTCAGGCCGTGGATGATGTGTTGGCCGGTGCCAGTTCCGCCGCGTTTTGTGCCATGCGTCCGCCGGGTCATCATGCGCGACCCGGCACCGCGATGGGGTTTTGTATATTCTCTAACATTGCCATTGCCGCCAAGCGGGCCTTGCAGGTGCATGGACTGGAGCGGGTCGCCGTGGTCGATTTTGATGTGCATCACGGCAATGGCACCCAAGAGGCTTTGTGGGATGAACCGGGTGCCCTGTTTATCTCTTTGCACCAACAAGATCATTATCCGGGCACCGGATTGGCCAGCGAAACCGGGGGGCGGGGACAGGTGCTGAACCTGCCAATGGTGGCAGGAACCAGTGCCGAGGACTGGATGTCATCATTCTGTGATGTGGCGCTAATACATCTGCGGGCGTTTGCCCCGCAACTGATTTTGGTTTCGGCCGGGTTTGATGCACATGAAGATGACCCGTTGGGCGACTTTTGTTTGCAAGGCCATCATTATGGTGAACTGGGTCGTTTGTTGGGCAATTTGGCACGAACGCAAGCCAATTCACGGCTTGTATCCGTGCTGGAGGGCGGGTACCACTTGCCAGCCTTGGGCAATTCAGCGGCCCAGTATGTCAGCGCGTTGCTGGCTTGCTAGCTGCTTGAATGGCACAAAATATAATGGTGTGAACAGGCGATTGATGACCGGCGCGACAACTTCCAAAAAAACAGATGCAACCAAACCGGGTCGACTGGTGCTGACGCGCCATGGCAAACCGGCATTGGATCGGTCCAAACGGGTTTCATCCGCCGGGTATTATAGCTGGTGGCAGGCCTATGAGGCCGGGGGGCTTGATCCTGCTTCGAAGCCACCGCAAACTCTAAAAGATATTGCAAAGAATTCAGACAAGGTGTTGAGCAGTATCCGGCTGCGCGCCGTGCAAACCGCACAAGCCTTGGTGTCGGACGATCAGATCATCCGCCATGAAGTGTTTGTCGAAGCTGCCTTGCCCGCACCGCCTTTTGCGTTGATCCAGATGAAGCCATCGGCGTGGGATGTATGGTCACGATTTTTGTGGTGGCTCGGCATGTCCCGGGGCGAGGAAAGCAAAGCCCAAGCTGAAACCCGGGCCTTTGCTGCGGTTGATGAACTCGAACGCGCTTCTGCGGATGGCAGTGATGTATTGTTGTGCGCCCATGGCTGGTTCAACCGGATGATGCGCCCGGTCCTGCAAGCCAGAGGTTGGGATTGCATCTATGATGGCCGCGATGAGTATTGGGCCTTTCGGTGTTACGAAAAGCGGTGCTAGGCAATGGGTGCTGACCGGGCTAAGCTATGATCCAGACCCGGACTTTACGGTGCAAATAAGGAGTGAAACCGTGCCAGAACAGCAATCTCTCAAGGATATGAACTTCGAGACCGCCTTGGCCGATCTGGAAAAAATCGTTGGCCAATTGGAAAGCGGCGACGTGGCGTTGGAACAATCCATTGCGCTTTATGAACGCGGCGATGCTTTGCGAAAACATTGCGATACCAAGTTAAAAGAAGCGCGGTTAAAAGTCGATAAAATCGTGTTGGGCAAGGATGGTGCGCTCCAAACGGAACCGGCAGATTTGGGATGAGCGCGATGACGCTTGAGCTAACCTTTGAAGAACGTCTGGAGACGGTAGCGGACAAGATCACCTTGTTGCTGGACAATCTGATTCCGCGCTCAATTGGGCCGGAAACCGAGTTGTTCTCTGCGATGCGCTATGCGGCACTGGGCAGTGGCAAGCGGATGCGGCCCCTGTTTGTGCTGGAATGTGGCGGTCTGTTTGATGTGTCGAATAACCGGTTATTGCGGGTCGCAGCTGCGGTTGAGTGCATCCATACCTATTCGCTGATCCACGACGATTTACCGTGCATGGATGATGATGACCTGCGCCGGGGTCGCCCCACCGTACACAGGGCCTATTCCGAAAGTCTGGCCGTGTTGGCCGGGGATGCCCTACAAACCTTGGCCTTTGAAATTCTGGCCCATGAGGACACCCATTCACAACCCGCAATTCGGCTGGCCCTGATTGCCGGCTTGGCCAAAGCTGCCGGAGCGCAAGGCATGGTTGGTGGCCAAGCGATGGACATGGCGGCCGGCGATGCCAAGATGGAAATGGCGCTGGTAGCGCGCATGCAACGGATGAAAACCGGTGCTTTGTTTCAATTTTCGATGGAAGCCGGGGCCATTATGGCCGGGGCTTCATCCGAGGCGCGGTACGCTTTGACCGCTTTTGCCCATGATCTGGGTCTGGCCTTTCAAATTACCGATGATCTGCTCGATGTGGAGGGCGATCAGGATAAAACAGGTAAGGCAGTTGGCAAGGATGCCGGGCAGGGCAAAGCCAGTTTGATTGATGATTTGGGTGTGGAAGGGGCGCGCGAACGCACCAAAATGCTCGGCGAACAGGCCAAGTCACATCTGGAAATTTTTGGCTCCTCCGCCTTAATCTTGCACCAGTCAGTGGATTTTGTGATAAGCCGGTCTCGTTAGGATGCCCGTATCGTGAAAGAAACAAAAATGCCGATCCAAACTCCGCTTCTGGACAAGGTGAATTCACCAGCCGATCTTCGCGATTTTAATATCGGCGAGTTGCGCCAGTTAGCTGATGAATTACGGGCTGAAACCATTGATGTGGTATCGGTAACGGGGGGGCATTTAGGGGCCGGGCTGGGCGTGGTCGAGCTGACGGTGGCCTTACATCACGTATTTGATACGCCAAATGATCGTCTGATCTGGGATGTTAGTCACCAGACCTATCCCCATAAAATTCTAACTGGGCGGCGGGATCGCATCCGCACTTTACGCCAAGGCGATGGCCTGTCCGGGTTCACCAAGCGAGCCGAAAGCGAATATGACCCGTTTGGCGCGGCCCACGCTGGTACTAGTATTTCGGCGGCCATGGGCATGGTAGCCGCGCGGGATTTAGCCGGTGGCAGCAAAAATGTAATTGCCGTGATCGGCGATGGTTCGATGACGGCGGGCATGGCCTATGAAGCCATGAACAATGCGTCCGATAAACGCCTGATCGTGATCTTAAATGACAATGATATGTCGATTGCGCCACCGGTTGGCGCGCTCTCGGCCCATCTGGCCAAACTGGTTTCCGGCCAAGGCTACCGGACGGTCCGCAAGCTGGCCAAGGATATCGCCAGCCATATGCCATACCCCTTAAAAGAAGCGGCCCGCAAAACCGAAGAATACGCCCGAGGGATGGCGGCGGGCGGCACGTTGTTCGAGGAATTGGGCTTTTACTATGTCGGGCCGATTGATGGTCATAATCTGGATCATCTGGTTGGGGTTTTGCAAAATGTGCGCGACTTAGAAGACGGTCCATTTCTGATCCATGTGGTTACCAAAAAAGGCAAGGGATACAAACCGGCCGAGGCGGCCTCTGACAAATATCACGGTGTCTCGCGCTTTAATGTGGTCACTGGCGAGCAACAAAAATCCAAACCCGGCCCACCAAGCTATACCAAGGTTTATGCTCAGGCATTGATTGCTGAAGCCAAAAAGGACGACAAGATCGTGGCCATTACCGCAGCCATGCCGGGCGGGACCGGGCTGGACCTGTTTGGGGATGAATTTCCGGACCGCACGTTTGATGTAGGCATTGCCGAACAACACGGCGTGACCTTTGCCGCCGGATTGGCAGCAGATGGCATGAAACCGTTTTGCACTATTTATTCGACCTTCCTGCAACGGGGCTATGACCAAGTGGTGCATGATGTGGCGTTGCAAGGATTGCCGGTGCGTTTTGCGATGGATCGGGCTGGTTTGGTCGGGGCCGATGGGCCAACCCATGCCGGCGCATTTGATATCGGCTATATGGGGGCCTTGCCCGGCATGGTGGTGATGGCCGCCGGTGACGAGGCAGAGCTAACCCGGATGGTCGCAACTTCGGCCGCTTATGATCAGGGACCGATTGCCTTTCGCTACCCGCGCGGGGCCGGGATTGGCATCGACATTCCCAAGCAACCCAAATTGCTGGAAATCGGCAAAGGCCGATTGGTTCGTGAAGGAAGTACGGTGGCGCTGCTGAGCTTCGGGGCGCGATTGTCTGAAGCACACAAAGCAGCCGATTTGCTCGATGCCCAAGGCTTATCCACCACTGTCGCCGATGCACGGTTTGCCAAGCCGCTGGATACCGATCTGATCAGTCGTCTGGCTCGTGAGCATGAAGTTCTAATCACTATTGAAGAAGGGGCGATGGGCGGATTTGGCGCCTTTACCTTGGAATATCTGGCCAGAAGCGGGCAATTGGACAATGGCCTTAAAATCCGCAATCTGACCCTACCTGATATTTTCATTGATCAAGACACACCGTACCAAATGTACGAAGTCGCAGGCTTAAACGCCGCTCATATTGCCAAAGCCGCCATTGCCGCATTGGGCCGGGGCAATGTGGTGGAGCTGGGCGGCGTGGTGGCCTAATGGCTATGACTCTAACTCAAATGTTCTTCAGCCAACAAAATGGCTTCAACCGCATGAGCACAAAATTGGTTTGTAGGCACTTGTTTCAGCGCACCCAGTTTTGTTAGTTTTTTGTGAGTTTCCTCGTGAACGCCTGATAAATAGACCTTTCGTCCTGCAGCCTGTTCTCGATGAATAATCGTCTCTATCGCCAAGCTGCTGGTAATCCCCACCACAAAGGCATCGGTAAAATCAATAACGATGGCTTTGCGTTTTGGGTATTTAGCAACACTTGTTGGTAGAAGGTGGGCAACGCCGAAGCTCAAGGGACCAAAAAATTTGATGAGCAAAATGTCCCCACCACATCTGGACAAGGCATGATTTTCTTTAGTAATTTTAGCCTCTTTGTTGTCGCCATCAGAAAACAATAATCCATCAATTTGCAACCGGGTCAGCCGGTCAATCGTCACTAAATTGGCGATAAACACGCCAATAAAAACCGCCGTCATCAGATCCACAAAGACGGTGATGAAGGTGACACCAAGCATTAGGGCGCTACTGAACAGTGGTAATTTATGCAAGCGCAACAAAAACTGCCAGTCAATGATATCAATGCCGACTTTAAGCAAAATACCGGCCAAAACCACATGCGGAATATTTTGAACCAGGGGGGCAGCCCCCAAGACAATGACCGCCAGACCTAAGGCGTGTACAATGCCGGACCGATTTGATCTACCGCCGGCATTGATGTTGATCACGGTACGCATGGTTGCTCCGGCACCGGGCAGGCCGCCAAACAAACCAGCGACCATATTGCCGATCCCTTGACCGATCAGTTCCTTGTCCGAATTGTGTCGGGTCAAGGTCATATTATCTGCGACCAAAGAGGTCAGTAACGAGTCAATTGATCCAAGCCCGGCCAGCAGCAGAGCTTTCAAAATGATGTTTTCGATCAAAGCAGGTTCAAACACCGGCCACTGCAAAGACGGTAGGCCTACCGGTATGTCCCCAATTTTGGCGATGGGGCTTTCAGGAAAGACCAATAACAGAACCAGTGTGCCTGCGATCAAGGCAACCAGCGGTGAAGGCACCCATTTCCCAAATGATTTCGGCCAGAAAAACAAGATACCCAAGGTCAGGCCGCCCAGCACAATGGCGGAAAATACCGGATCAGAAAGCACGCCCGGCAACGCGCTCACGCTGGCGGAAATGCTGCTGGAAGCCTCATGTCCAAACAAAGGCGCAATTTGTAACAGGATGATAATCACACCGATTCCGGTCATAAACCCGGAAATAACTGGATATGGGACCAGCGTAACATAACGGCCAACCCGCAGCAGGCCAAAGATGATTTGAAACAGACCTCCCAAAAAGACAACGGTAAAGGCAAGAGCTAAGGCTTGGTCTGGATTTGAAATGCTGAACTCGGCAATAATGCCGGCCATCACTACGGTCATTGGCCCGGTCGGCCCAGAAATCTGGGTCGGGGTTCCGCCGAACAAGGCAGCAAAAAATCCAACAAAAATAGCACCATACAGGCCCGCGATCGGCCCCGCACCCGAAGCCACACCAAACGCCAACGCCAGAGGCAAAGCCACAATGGTTGCGGTAATTCCCCCAAAGATATCACCGCGAAGGCTTTTGGGCGCAATGGTCGTCATGGTGTACGCTCTCCTGAAACAAGAATGGGCAAGCGCAGTCTGTCAATGCGCCCGTCCAGTGAATACCAATGATTGTATATTTGCTATATCTTGCATAGAAATAGCGCCTCGCACAACCAAACAGCTGTTTGACCTTCAAAAAAAATAATAAGTAAAATATTCATATGACCCACCGGACTGATACCAACCTCACCAATCTCGCCGCCAATGCACCAAAGGCCGAGCTGCATTTACATATTGAAGGTTCATTCGAGCCGGAATTGATGTTTGAAATGGCGCGTCGTAATGGGGTGAAGCTGCCGTTTGCGTCAGTCGAAGAAATACGGGCGGCCTATGACTTTTCAAACTTGCAGGAATTTCTCGACATCTATTATCAGGGCATGTCGGTGTTGTTGTGTGAGCAGGATTTCTACGATCTGACGTGGGCCTATCTGACCCGCGCCGCAGCCGACAATGTGATCCATACTGAGATATTTTTTGATCCTCAAGGGCATACGGAACGCGGGGTAAAATTCGCCGATGTGGTCGGTGGAATTTCACGGGCGTTGGAGGATGCGAAGGATAAACTGGGGATCAGTTCAAAACTTATCATGTGCTTTCTGCGGCACTTGCCCGAATCCGATGCCTTGCAAACTTGGGATGAGGCGCAGCCGTTTTTATCGCTGATTGACGGAGTCGGGCTGGATAGCTCCGAAGTCGGGCATCCACCCTCGAAATTCAAAACTGTGTTTGCCAAGGCCAAAGCGGCCGGTTTGCATCTGGTCGCCCATGCGGGCGAGGAAGGCCCGCCAGAATATGTCTGGCAGGCGCTGGATGATTTGCAGGTGGATCGGATTGATCACGGCAATCGCTCGCTAGAGGATGACAAGCTGGTGACGCAATTGGCATCGACCGGCATTTGCCTGACCGTATGTCCGCTGTCCAATCTCAAATTGTGTGTGGTCGATGACATGAAAGAGCATCCGATCCGCAAAATGCTGGACGCGGGTTTGTGCGCTATGATCAATTCGGATGATCCGTCCTATTTTGGGGGCTATGTAAACGCCAATTATACGGCGGTGATCGAAGCCTTGGACCTGAACCGCGCGGAAGTGGAAACCTTGTTGGCCAACAGCTTCACCGGCTCGTTCATGGACGCGCCCGCCAAGGGCCAAGCCCTGTCCAAACTGGATGCTTATTTGTCCGGGGTCTGATCTGAGTTCCGCTTGCCGATCCTTCGAGGCCGCTTTGCGGCACCTCAGGATGAGGTAGTGGATGTATACCGGTCCGTTTCATCCTCTCCCTCATCCTGAGGTGCGAACGAAGTGCGCCTCGAAGGATCGGCAGTCCCAACGCATTCTGTAATTGTCATTTTGTATTGCCACAACGTTCATCGCAGACACAAATAAAGTGCAATAGATTGCCAAAGCCCGGACACTCCCACACACTAAAATCACAAATAATCTGCACTTATTGACACTGCTTGATGCTTGGCCGCCGGGGGTATCTGGCTGAACAAAGCAAGCATGTTGGGACGGCTATACTGGACAGGCTGGGGTTTGCAGTTTCAACCTTTTGCGGCTCTTTATCATCGTAAATACTTTAAAATACCATATAAACATGGATATTTTTCGCATGGCGCTGGATGAGTAAGCCATGGTGAATACCGGATTTTGAACCCGGTACGCCGGTTTATCCACTGGGCAAAACCGTTGTCCGGCTTTAAGTATTTTTATATGGGTTGTTTTTGGAGGTTTTGGCCGAATGAATTTGTAAATTTCGTATCGGCCCAAGCGCGGCCTAAATGGTGGGCAGAACGTGATTCTTGAATTGCTTACGCAGGTCGAGTTTTGAGATTTTGCCGGTTGGGCCATGGGGGATTTCATCGACAAACACAATATCATCCGGCATCCACCATTTGGCGATTTTGCCGGTCAGGAATTTGCGGAAACTGCTTGCATCGGCCTTCATGCCTTCTTTAAGCTGAACAATCAGCAACGGGCGCTCATCCCATTTGGGGTGGGGCAGACCGATTACTGCGCACTCGGCAGCGGCCGGATGACCAACCGCAGCATTTTCCAGATCAATTGATGAAATCCATTCGCCGCCAGATTTGATGACATCTTTGGAACGATCAGTGATCTGCATGTATCCCAACGGGTCAATGCTGGCCACATCGCCGGTGTCAAACCAGCCGTCTTTGTCCAAAATACTACCGCCTTCGCCGCCAAAATAGGCGTTGGAAACGGCCGGGCCGCGCACCATCAACCGACCGGAAGTTTTGCCGTCAGAAGGCAGTTCGTTATTGTCTTCATCGACAATGCTCATCTCCACAATATAGGGCGGCTTACCTTGTTTCAGGCGGTAAGAAAGCTGCTCTTCATAGGGCAGATCAGCGATCTCTGGCTCGACCCGAGATACGGTGCCCAATGGTGAGGTTTCGGTCATGCCCCAAGCATGGACCACTTTTACGCCATATTCCTTGTCAAAGGTTTCCATAATGGCCCGTGGACAGGCCGAGCCGCCGATTACCACTTCGCGCAGATGCGGTAGCTTATTTCCAGATTCTTCCAAATAATTCAACAGCATAAGCCAAACGGTCGGTACAGCCGCCGACATGGTGCATTTCTCGCTTTCCAGCAATTCGTAAATGCTGGCCCCATCCATCATCGGTCCCGGCATAACCAAGTTCATTCCGGTCATCGGCGCCGTAAAGGTCAAGGCCCACGCATTGGCATGGAACATCGGCACCACCATCAAACAGGTGTCGGACCCATTGACATTCATGGTGTCGGGCATGGCTGCAGTCATTGCCATCAAGGTGTTGGAACGGTGTGAATACAGCACGCCTTTAGGGTTGCCGGTGGTGCCCGAAGTATAGCACAGGCCACAAGCGGTATTCTCGTCAAAATCGCCCCACACCACGTTGTCATCGCCTTCGGCCAACAGGGTTTCAAAACAAACCGCGTTCTTCAAACTCGTGTTGGGCATTTGGTCCGGCTCGCACATCACCACATAGGTGTGAACGCTTTTCAGGTCTTTCTGCACCTTTTCGAGCAGCGGGACAAAGGTCAGGTCGACGAAAAACATGCTGTCCGCGGCATGGTTGACGATGTATTTCAACTGGTCGGGGTGCAGGCGCGGGTTAAGGGTATGACATACGGCACCAAAGCCCATCAGGGCGTACCAGGTTTCCATATGCCGGGCATTGTTCCACGCCATGGTCCCGACCCGGTCGCCTAGTTTGACACCGCGTTTGATCAAGGCAGAAGACAATTGGCGAGCTCGATCATACATCTCGCCATAGGTGGTCCGGGTAATCGAACCATCAACCTGCCGCGAAACAACAACCCGCTGCGGGTGGCTGATTTTGGCTCGTGTTAAAATCCGGTCACAAGTTAATTGCCAGTCTTGCATCATGCCTTGCATAGTTATTTCTCCCCGTCTCCCTTGTTCAAGGGTACAATCTATTGGTTTTCCAAGGTGAGTTTACGTCTTTGCGGGTAAACTGCAATCGGTCATGCAATCGAAACGGGCGATCTCGCCAAAACTCGATTTGTAACGGAGCCAGACGAAAGCCCGACCAATGGGCCGGTCTGGGTATTTTGCCCACGCCAAATTTGGCCACTTTGGCTGCGATGCGTTTTTCCAATGCAAAGCGGCTATCCAGCGGGCGGGATTGTTCTGACGCATGGGCACCAATGCGGCTATCCCGGGCGCGGCTGGCAAAATATGTGTCTGCTTCTTGCGAGCTGACTTGGTTTATTGCACCGCGTATTCGCACCTGTCGGCGGATACTTTTCCAGTGAAACACCAATGCTGCCATGGGGTTATCGGCTAATTGCTGGCCTTTGGCGCTTTGCAGATTGGTGTAAAATACAAACCCGGTTTCATCAAAATCCTTTAACAACACCATGCGCGCATCTGGTGCGCCGCTGGCATCGACACTGGCCAAAGTCATGGCATTGGGATCGTTTGGTTCTTTGGTTCTGGCCAGTTTCATCCAGTCAGCAAACAAGATAAATGGGTCGTCACGACTAAACAAATCCAACACCTCATCATGAGCCGTATCCTGATATTCGGATGCACTGGGGCTGGGCGGAATATTTTTTGGTTTTTTCATGCCTTTTGTTTACTCCCCGGATACGGGTTTTGCCTAGCCTTTGGTGGTGATTGATTCGTATTCCATATTGGGATTGTCGCCCGGCGCGACCAAACTCCAGATCCGCCAAGCCTATCGGGCCTTGGCCAAGTCATGGCATCCGGACCAATTAGACGGCGATGCGACCCGGTTTCACCAATTGCGCCGGGCCTATGACCGCTTGATGGAAGGGATAGAGAAAACCAATCAGGCTGTTCCGATCCGACAATTTAATTTCTTGAGCCGGTTTACCCGCAAATCAAAACCCCAAGCCGCACCAGCACCCCGCCAAACCCTGCAATTGCATATTGCGCTGGAGGACTTGATCAAAGGCGTTCGGCGGCAAGTTACTTTGCCAGATGGTCAGGCCGTTGAATTGCAAATTCCCAAGGGTCATTCACCAAACTGCAAATTGCCACTGGCTCGATCCGGTTCATCCGGCGCGAGTCAATTTGATGTTCAATTGCGCATCAAGCCAGATCAGGAATTCCAACTTCGGGGCCGGGATTTGCATACAGAGCTATATCTTGGTTTGTGGGCTATGCGCGTTGGCGAAACGGTAAACCTGAAAACGCCAGTTGGTACGTTGGCAATCAGTATTCCGGTTTTGTCTGGGCCGGGACGCACCTTGCGCTTACTCGGCAAAGGCTTGCCGGCTTGCGGCTCTGCTGCGGCTGGTGATCTCTATATAAGTCTGCAAGTCAAAGCCAAATCGGATTTCGCCCGGCGGGTCGATCAGTTCGCCGAAACCTTTGCCCGTTCGGCCAGAAGTGCGAGGCGCACTTGAGCTTGCGCCCGGTTTCGGCTTTAACCAGCCCATGAGCTATAACACATTTGGACATTTGTTTCGCGTAACCAGCTGGGGCGAAAGCCATGGCCCGGCCATCGGCTGTGTGGTTGACGGCTGCCCACCTGGTCTTACGTTGAATGAGGAACTGATCCAGCCGTTTTTGGATGCACGGCGTCCTGGCACTTCCAAGCACGTAACCCAACGCAAAGAACCAGATCGCGTACGGATATTGTCCGGCGTATTTGAAGGTCTGACTACCGGACATCCGATCAGCTTGATGATCGACAATGAAGATACCCGCTCCAAGGATTATAGCGAGATTGCCGAAACCTATCGTCCTGGCCATGCGGACTATACCTATGATGCCAAATATGGCTTTCGGGATTATCGCGGCGGTGGACGTTCATCAGCTCGCGAAACCGCAATGCGGGTTGCAGCAGGGGCCATTGCCCGCCAAGCGCTGGGTGCTGACATTCGCATTGGGGCGGCGGTGGTGCAAATCGGTGATGTGCCGGTGGATCGCAGCCAGTGGGATTGGGCCGAGGTTCGCAACAATGATTTGTTTTGCCCGTGCGCCAAAACCGCCAAGGTTTGGGATACTTTACTGAGTCAGACTCGCAAAGACGGCAACTCAATCGGAGCCATTGTCGAAGTGGTGGTATCTGGTTTGCCCGCAGGGTGGGGCAGTCCGGTTTATGATAAGCTGGATGCGGCCATTGCGGGGGCGCTGATGTCAATCCCGGCGGCCAAGGGTGTCGAGATCGGTGCTGGTTTTGGTGCCGCCGCGATGCGTGGGTCCGAACATGCGGATGAAATGGCGATGAAAGATGGCGCGCCAGTATTTTTGTCGAACAATAATGGCGGTATTTTGGGTGGGATCAGTTCCGGTCAGGATATTGTGGCCCGCATGGCGGTAAAACCCACATCTTCGATCTTGACCCCACGGCGCAGCATCACCCGCGATGGCCGTGAGGTGGAGGTCAGAACCAAGGGTCGCCATGACCCTTGTGTTGGTATTCGCGCTGTACCGATAGTTGAGGCCATGCTGGCGCTAACCTTGATCGATGCCAAGCTCGCGCACCTGGCCCAGACCGGGCGATTCGGTTCAGCTTGGGATCCAACTGCAAACTAAAATAATTATAACTAATTATTTTATAGGTATAATTTACCACAACAAACACTTCATCCGCCATTCATGTGGCAAGTCCTAGTCTTCAATCATCGCTGCACAGACCTGAACGTTTGGACAGCATATTTTGAAGGAGAGACCCCCATGCGTACCACATTGATTGCCGCCACAGCTTTACTTGCCGGCTTGACCATTCCAGCCGCCGCGCTGGCGGATCAAACTCGCACCAATTGCCGTTCTAATAGCGGCGACCAGATCGTTGGCGCCTTAATCGGTGGCTTGCTGGGTGGTGTCATCGGTTCGGAAGTTGCCGGGCATCACGATAGAACCGAAGGCGCGGTGATTGGCGCCGCATTGGGCGGTATTGCCGGTGCGGTGATTGCTGATGGCGACAACTGCAATTCGCGCAATCGCAACAGTTACAACACCAGATATTATGGCAATTCGAACGGCTATAACCGCAATGTCAATTCCTACGGCTATGGTAATGGTCGGAATTACAACAATCGTGGTCAACGTCACGTGGATCGTCAGTATCGCAATGAGCGCCGCCGGGCTGACCGGAATTACCGTCAGGATCGTCGTCGGGTGGAGCGTAATTATCGGCAGGACCGACGTCATGCTGACCGCCGCTACAACAATAATCAACGTAGAAGTGAACGTAATTCCTATCGCAATAATGGCTATAGCAACCAAGGTTATAACAACCAACGTCGTGGCTATACCAATACGGTCAGCCATGCCCCGACCAGCTTTGTGTATCTGTCAGGACAGACCCGGCCCAATAAATGCCGCACCGTGACCCGCCGGGTTCGTAACTCAAATGGCTATTACAGCCAGATGCAGAGCCAAGAATGTCGCAGTTATGACGGTCAGTACAGAGCCTGGAACGGATATTGATCCCAAACCCCACTTCACAGGCTTTGGAAAAGCGGCCCCTTCGGGGGCCGTTTTTTGTATTTCCTTTAGGCCAATCGGTATAGCGCATCGATTGTTGGTTCAGCTTCGCAAACAACTTGTCCGATCTCGATCAGGCGGATCAGATGGGAAAACACCGATACACTGGCCGCCGGGTACAGGCGCGAGTCGATATTGGCGTACATTTCTGGGACCATTTGTTTGATCCGCTTGTGGCCGCTTTGTAATTGCGCCAGTATTTCAGTATCCCGCAAAGCCCGGTGGGCTAGGTATGCGCTCAAAAAGGGTTTTGGGTCATCAATCGCTGGACCATGGCCGGGCCACAAATGAGCCGGTTGCAAGGATTGAACCTTTTGCAAGGATTGTAGGTAATCACTCATCCGACCGTCGGGCGGAATCACCACAGATGTGGACCAGGCCAGAACATGATCACCACAGACTAGGCCATTGTCAGGTAAAACCCGGTAACACATATGGTTGGAGGTATGGCCCGGCGTATGCACACATTCGATCTGCCAGTTTCCTTTGGAAAACACTTCACCATCTCGCAGCCGAATGTCCGGTTCAAACTGCATATCCTCACCGGCTTCCAACGCTACATCGGTTGGGTTTTGCGGACATTCCGGCGGGCCAAATCCGTAAGTTTTGCAGCGATACTGCGTGGCCAACCGCCGGGCCATGGGCGAATGGTCCTTGTGGTGATGGGTGACAAATATACCGACCAGATTAGCTGGGCCAATGGCCTCGCATAACACATCAAAATGCGGATCGGTGTTGGGGCCGGGATCAATAATGACCAATTGATCCTGACCGATCAGGTACACATTGGTTCCCCAGCCAGTAAACGGACCCGGATTGTTGGTGACCAAGCGCCGGACATTAGGGGAGATGCGGGTGGCCGCACCATAGGTAAATTCAAATTCCAGAATATAGGGTATGGGCTGAACCATGATCAGTTTCAGGTCAGCCCGAGCAATACAAACTTGCGAAAAGCAGCGGCCAGAATGCGTAATGCGCGAAACTGGTCGATAAAGCCCAACGAGGTGGGCGGACCCATGTCGGTCTTGTTGACATCAACCACGTAAATCCGGCCGTCTTCGCGGTCGCGTAATACATCTAACCCACCGAAATCCAGCCCCATTTCCCGGCAAAAGCGAGAGAGCAGTAGCAATTCCTCCGGTGAAAACAATTGCGCTGTTTTGACCAGTCTGACTTTGGTATTGAAATTGGCAAAGCGTTGGTTGATCGGTCGTTCCTTGATAAAGACCAGTGGGATTTCCCCGCCTATGGTTGGCGAGCGATAGTCCAGAACTGTGTGGCCATTGTCAGAATTGACGATCAAGCGCTCATAGACTTTACCCGCCACGGGCTGGCACGGGCAGTCAACGATCCGGCCATCATGTGCCCCATTTTCATCCGATTTCTCAACGGCCTTGCCCTGCCAAGTTGTTGGGTCAATGGCCAGAGAATATCCAAAAACACGGGCGAACACCTGTTCCACCCGGAATTTGGAAATATCCGTACATTGTTGGTTGATGACCAGCTTTGGCATAGGTGTGTTGGAATATGCCGCGCCCAACTCATGTTTGGACTGGGTTAGATCATCAAAGAAAAACAGGGCGTCGGCCCGGTGCAGTTCTTGGTTAATGCTGCCCTTGGAAGCCTGCATTACCGCCCAGATCAAATACCATGGGGCTGGTTTCATCGGTAAAAATTTTATCCGGTATGAACGACCCGGTGCCAGTTGCACGATCAAAGCCAAAGTCCGGATCATGGTTTGGGTAACGATACTGCGGAGGATCGCCACTAAATTACCCCATTGCCAGCTGACCAGAGCGCCGGTTTTCTTGACGCGGACACCCTTCTTTTCCAGACGCAACTCGCCCAGCCAACCCGGATTGAACAGTGCAGGTTTCATGACAGTTTCCTTGATTGTTGGCCAATTCTAAACGGCGCGGCATTTGCGACAGGTAGGGGGAAATTATAGAAAAGCGTCCCGAAATGATCCATATATTGTCCCACCTTAGCCGATATTTGCAAACAGCCTTTGCTTGTCTGGTTTGTATCATGGCGATCAATATGGGTGCCGCTTTGGCCCAAGAAGAGACATCTGCTCCTCTTCGCAATGTCGGGTCTGACATGGCCGGACAGGCGGTGTTGATTGTCGAAGCAGCCTACCAACCAGCCTCTATTGTGCGGCAAGATTTGGACTTGAACCCGGTCGTGTTGATGGCCGATCCGGGGTTGGCTTATGTGTTTAGCACGCCGTCGCGCCAGATGCAGCTCAGTGTTGAGGGGACATCCGGCAATTGCTTTTCGCAAATCACCCAAACCGATACTTCTGGCTTGATTGCGATGCCGATGGCGCAAACCCGGCGGTGTGAAGCCCCACGGCTGGTGATCATCCACTAGAACCTCACTCAGATGCAGCTAATTGCTGCAAGTTCTGGCGTTGGCTTTGCAAGCGGTAACCGGCTGAACTTGCTGCTGCAATGACTTCATCCGGTGTCATGTTCTTGGCTTTGACCTCAGCCATGGCCCAGATCCCTACGGCGCGATTACCCGAACGACAATAAGACAATGTGGGTTCATCAGAACGGGACAATTCAGCTTGCAAGCCATCGAATGCTTCTTGGGTCATCCGACCAGATGCAAACGGTAAATCGACAAAGGTCAGGCCGAGCCGTTCGGCTTCGGCGGCGATTTGCGCGGATAGCGGTTGATTGCGTCCTTCACCATCGGGACGGTGGTTGATAATCCGGGTGAACCCGGCATCTTTGATGGCTTGCAGATCAGAAATCTGAATTTGTGGGGCCACAGCAAACCCGTCGTTAAGCGGACGTAATCCAGCGGCAATGGCCGCTTGTTGGTCATAGGCAGCCGGTGTTGCCACCGGTTGTTCGGCTTGGCTGTAACTGGCAGAAACCAGCAGGATTACAGCCAAGGCGGTGGCACGGGCCAACAAAGAGACGAGGTTCAAAAACATAAAATCGGGTCCGATGACAAGTTTGAAAGACAACAGCCTCAACTGTCGCGATTTTGGCAGAGAACTGCAAGGGGGATCACGCCAGTTTGTACGAAACCGAGCCAACTGTGATCGTTTTGTAATGGTCTGCTTGATCTCGTTGACTTGTCTGCACGAGCATGAAACCTTGTCGCTCGTTTTGAAGACTATGGGCGGTCACATATATGTTCGGGTATCTGGTTCGAAGGCTGTTGGTGGCAATCCCGACCCTGTTTGTAATCATAACGTTAGCATTTTTCATGATGCGCTCGGCCCCGGGCAGTCCGTTTGATTTGGAACGGCCCATGCCACCACAAATCAAAGAACGGATCGAGGCTGCGTATCATCTCGATAAGCCGATTTATGTCCAATATGGCTATTACTTAAAGGGTTTGTCCAAAGGCGATCTTGGACCGTCGATGAAATACAAAGATAAAACGGTATCAGACCTGATCCGCGAAGGGTTTCCGATCAGTGCGACCATTGGCGGCTCCGCCATGTTGTTGGCGATGGTCTTGGGTGGAATTTTAGGCTCATTTGCAGCATTGAGGCAAAACAGCGGGGCTGACTACGTCATTATGGGGTTTTCAACCACCGGGATCAGTATCCCGCCCTTTGTGACGGGGCCGGTTTTGGCGCTGATCTTCGGGATATATCTGCACTGGCTGCCGACCGGCGGGTTGGATCGCGGACGGATGACCTTCAGCCATTTATTGTTGCCGGTTATCACTTTGGCTCTGCCGCAAATCGCCATTATTTCTCGCCTTACCCGGGCCAGCATGATCGAAGTATTGAGCTCAAACTTTATCAGAACTGCACACGCCAAAGGTTTGGCCGAACATACCGTTTTATTTGGCCACGCAATGCGAGCCGCCGTATTGCCGCTGGTCAGTTATGCCGGGCCAGCCACCGCAGCGCTGTTGACCGGCACATTAGTGGTCGAGCAAATATTTGCACTACCCGGCATTGGGCGACAGTTTATCATGGGTGCCTTGCAGCGGGATTATACGGTGGTGATGGGCGTGGTTATTTTATACGCGGCATTGATCATTCTGTTCAATTTGTTGGCCGATCTGCTGTATGGCGTACTTGATCCCAAAGTGAGATACCGCTGATGAGTGCCATGACCGGTGATAATGCGCCTCTGGAAGCGCAAATGGAAAAAGCGGTGTCGTTGCGAGGCCGATCCTTGTGGCAGGACGCGCGGGCCAGATTATTCCGCAACAAAGCAGCCGTGGCTTCGATGATTTTACTGTTCATCATCACCATGCTGGCGATATTTGGTCCGATGTTGTGGGTCCATGATTATGACACGGTCTATAAGGACCGCGTGGCGTTGGCTCCGACTTGGGATCACTTGCATATATTAGGTACCGATACGCAGGGCCGAGACTTGTTCGTTCGGCTGTTGATGGGACTGCGAGTGTCCCTAGCCGTGGGAATGGTTGCAACTGCGGTTTCACTGATCATTGGTGTATTGTGGGGGGCAACGGCGGGCTATATTGGCGGTCGGGTTGATGAAGTGATGATGCGGATCGTCGATGTGCTTTACGCCATGCCTTTCATCTTTTTTGTGATCATTCTGATGGTGGTGTTCCGCGATATGACTGCGGGCAAACCGGCCTTGAACATCTTGTTGATTTTTGTGGCGATTGGCGCGGTGGAATGGCTAACCATGGCCCGAATTGTGCGAGGACAGACCATAACCTTAAAATCAAGAGAGTTTATTGAAGCGGCTGAAGCGGCGGGGGTTGCGCCCTTTACCATTGTACGTCGCCATATTGTGCCCAACGTGCTGGGTCCGGTGGTGGTCTATGTAACCTTGACCATTCCAGCGGTGATCTTGGCCGAAAGCTTTTTAAGTTTTATCGGGCTAGGTGTGCAGGAACCGCTGACCTCGTTGGGCAAGCTGATCAATGACGGTGCAAAGGATATGGAGCAATTGCCCTGGACCTTGCTGGTGCCGGGGATCACCATGATGGTGACGTTATTTTGCTTCAACTTTATCGGGGATGGCCTGCGCGATGCCATTGACCCGAAGGATCGTTAAACCACCAGTCGGTGACAATTTCTTGCTTCGTTTACGATGTTTAATCTTTCTGCCTCTATGGCAGTGATACGTATGGCGTTTCCGGCTCATCGGTCGGTGTTCGTAGATCCTGAATTTGACACTAGGAGATCAATATGGCTTTCCGTAAAACCAGATTTTTAGCAGTTGCAGCGATGGCCGCTTTGCTGGGATTAAGTGCTTGTTCTGGTGGGAGAGAGCCGGATGATCCAAATGCAAAGATTTTGCATCGTGGTAATTCGGCAGAACCATTGTCGCTTGACCCTCATCTGGCGCAAGGTACTTGGGAAAACAATATCATTGGCGACATGTTCATTGGCTTGTTCACTGAAAAT
>NVXG01000041.1 GCA_002733805.1 Robiginitomaculum sp.
CCCCCATCAAGCGCCCGCCGATCTGGAACACACCCAACAGGTTCAAACCCAACACAAAGAACAATACCGCCACTGCCGCTACAAACGGCGGATATTGCAATTGAAAGCCCCAGCCGACCTGTTGGCCGCCAGCTTTCAAGGCCAACATCAATCCACCCAGCGCCAAAAAGGACAGCAATACGCCGATTAAAAAGAAAATCCCATGTTTGCGAATTTTGGCCGCTTCTTCATGCGCTGCCGAAACAAAACCCATTACCTTCATCGACAGGACCGGGAACACACACGGCATCAGGTTGAGCAACACCCCGCCAAAAAAGGCAAACAGCAATGCGGTAATCAATCCACCGAAATTGCTGTTGCCGGATGCCACTGCCTGCAAAGCCGGATCAAGTTCCGCACCGGTATTGGCTGGGATCAACTCCGCATCCAATGCCACATGCCAAGCCTTGGCTGATTTGCCTTCGCCGACAATCAATACGCCTTCAAGATTTTCCAATGTGCCGCGTTTGGCCCGAAACCCCGGCTTGCTCCACAAGGTAAACCCGTCTGAACCAGAACTCATGGTTTGGGCAACGCTGTGTTTCACCGCCCCGGTATCTACCGGAAAAAATCGGGCGGCTTGATGGCCACTCTCGGCAAGTTGGGCCAAGGGTCCAGCAAAGTGAAACCGAACCTGTTCGCCAGTCAGTGAAAACCCAGCAAATAACTGTTCAGTTGATACTGTTTTGGGCAGCGCATCCAAGGCTTGATTGATCCGCGCGCTGTTTTCAAGAATTTCATCAACTAGGCCCGCAGTTCCGCCGGTCCCGTTCAAAGTCAATTTCAGCTCTGCTTGTTCCGGCACGCAAATGTCTTCGCAAACCAGCCATGTTACAAATCCAGTGATTTCAAATGGACCTTGTGTGGTAAAGTCCGGGCCAGCCACAAAATGCACGGGGTACAGGGTCTTGCCCTCATAGCCATAATTGACCAATTCGCCCAAAGGTATGGCTTTCGGAGTTGGCCAAAGAATGGCCCCGGCGGTTAGTCCAGCCGGCAGGTCCCAGCGGATATCCGTAGCCAAACCGGCATCGCCCGGATTAATCCAATAGGAATGCCAGTGATCCCGTAGCTCCAATTCCAGACCCACGTCAAATTGATCCCCGGCTGAAATATTTTGTTGCGCGGACAAAAGCTCGGCGCGAGCATTTTCTGTTTTAATCGGATTGGCCAAAGCCGGATTGGCCATCAACAACAATAGCAAACTTGCAATCAGGGTACGCATAGGTTTCTCCAGAATTCCTTTAGGCCTTACAATTGTTTGGTCTTACACAGTACCAAACACTTTCACCAGAAGCCTCGCGCATCTGTGAACGGGGTTGATCAACCCTGCACTAGCTCACCAGCCAGTGCTCGTTTAATCAAGGTAATAGTTTTTGTCTTGCCAAAAATCGCCACAAATGAACCAAAACGCGGACCGGTTTTCTGACCCAGCAATACTTCATAGAGCGCGGAAAACCAATCACGTAAATTCTCGAACTCGGCAGCTTTACCCGCAGCAAAAACTTCTGTCTGCAAAAGCTGGCCGTCACGTGTTCCTTCGGGAAGCGCTTCAAGACGGGCAATCAAATCTAACATGGCTGCCTTTTCGCGGGCATCTGGCAACCGAAACTGTTTTTCCGGCAGTACAAAATCTCGAAAATACGTGATGGCAAAACCGATTAACTGATCGACCAACGGATGGGTTTTGGCACTTGCCCCATCCACATAGGCCGACACAAAGCCCCACATTTGCTCGGCAGTTTCGGCCGAAGCTGCCGAGGCTAGATTAAGCAAAAGCGAAAAGGAAACCGGCGAGGTTTGCCTTGGCGGATTACCATCATGAATGTGCCAGACCGGATTGCCCAATTGTGCTTTCGCGTCCTGCTCTGCAAAGGCGGCCAAGTGCTGCAAATACTCATCTGTATTTTTGGGGATCACATCAAAGAACAGTTTCTTGGAAGTTTTTGGCTTCTGAAACATGAAGTGCGACAGGCTTTGCGGCATGCCATAGGTCAACCAGTCTTCCACTGACAGACCATTGCCTTTGGATTTGGAAATCTTTTCGCCAGCTTCATCCATGAACAATTCATAGTTAAAACCATCCGGTGGTTTGCCGCCAAGTACGCGACAGATTTTGGAAGATTGCTGCACCGATTCAATTAAATCCTTGCCAGACATCTCATAGTCCACATGCAAGGCGGTCCAGCGCAATGCCCAATCCGGCTTCCATTGTATCTTGACCTGTCCGCCAGTGACCGGCGTTTCTTTGATCTGACCATCCACATCCTCAAATGTGATCGTTCCTGCCTCTAGATCGCGGCCCAGAGTCGGTACTTGCAAAACCTGTCCATTGACCGGGCTGATTGGCAAAAATGGCGAATAGGTCGCCTGCCGCTCACCGCCCAATGTGGGCAATATAATGTCCAATATCTGTTGGTAGCGGGCCAGCATAATCAGCAAGGTCTCATCAAATTTGCCCGATGCGTACATTTCGGTCGATGACATAAATTCGTAACGAAACCCAAAGCCATCCAAAAAGGCACACAGACGCGCATTGTTGTGCGCGGCCAGACTGTCATGGGTTCCAAACGGATCTGGCACCTTTGAAAGCGGCAAACCCAGATGTTGGGTCAGCATTTCCTGCTCAGGTAAATTGGACGGTACTTTTCTGAACCCGTCCATATCGTCGGAAAACGCGATCAATCGGGTATCAAAAGCCCCATCGGTCATCACCTCAAAAGCATGGCGCACCATCGCGGTACGCGCCACTTCGCCAAATGTACCAATGTGCGGCAAACCCGAAGGACCATAGCCAGTCTGAAAGACCACTTCGCCATGGGTTCGACCCTGTCTTTGCAGCCGCTTGACCAGCAGGCGAGCCTGTTCAAAGGGCCAAGCTTTGGCAGTTTGGGCTAGTTGTGCAAGTTCACTCATCGGGGTTGCCTTTTGGTTTTGTTGGCTCCGGTTAGCCATGGATCAGCCCACCGTCAAGAAAACAACCCTGTTTTTTAACTTTCTGTTGTTTTGCCGGGCTAAACGTTAACACCTTGGAAACCATGATCAGGTGATTTTGGGGTATCTTTGTTTTCACGATTTTCGGAACCAGTTATGGGTCGCGCTACCGGGATTATGTTTGTTGCCATTTACGGCCTGTTGGCTTGCGTTTCCGCGCTGGCTCTCGTCCGGCTGATGGACGTGTCTATTTCCTACGCTTCGCTGATGGGCGGCATTGTATTTCTGACCGCCACACAGGCACACGCCTTTGCGGCGCGGGCCATTGATCGCGAAGAAACACAAGACAGTATCAAAACCCTGCGCGAGTTGATCTCAGGCTTAACGGCTGAATTGGGAATGGCCCGGGATCAATTGGGCCAACTGGCTAGGTCCGTTGAGGAAGAAACCGTGCACCGCAATCAGGCCATTGTGTCTGAAGTACAGGTGATCGAAGACTTGATCGAAAATATGGGTCAGGACTTTTCTACGCGGCTGGCTGAAAACGGCCGGGTTGCTGCGGCCAAAGCCGACGATATCCACGGTGGCGAAGATCGTCATCTGATGTTGACACTGGTCCGTGAAGCCCTCGAAGCCGGTCGTGTTGAGTTGCACTTGCAACCCATCGTTTCCCTGCCACAACGCAAGACCTATTATTATGAAAGTTTCACCCGGCTGCGCGATCACGAAAACAACGTAATCATGCCCAGCGATTTTCTGCGAGTTGCTGAACCTGCCGGTTTGGTTTCCGTAGTTGATAATTTGTTGTTGTTCCGCTGCGTTCAAATTGTGCGACGGCTAACCCAAAAAGACCGACGAGTCGGTATTGTTTGCAACATTTCACCGGACTCATTGGGCGACGAAGAGTTCTTCCCGCAATTCCTCGACTTCATGCGGCAAAACTCGGACCTGTCCGGTTCGCTGGTCTTTGAGATCGGCCAAAAGGATTTTGTAACTCGCTCCGTCACCCAAGCTCGCAATATGGGCCGTCTGGCGGATTTTGGCTTCCGGTTCTCGATCGATAAAGTTGAGACCATGAATTTTGATCTGGCCGATATGCAACGCGCCGGAGTAAAATTCCTGAAAGTGGGAGCCGAGCTTTTGCTCACTGCCATACATTCGGCCAAGGGCGGCGCACTGCCAAATGCCCCGGATATTCGGGTTGAAGACATGGTGCCGTATCTGGCTCGCTTTGGTATCGAACTGATCGGTGAAAAGGTCGAAGACGAAGCCAGCGTAGTGGAGCTGCTCGAAATCAATGCCAGCTATGCACAGGGCCATTTGTTTGGAACACCGCGCCCGATCCGTGAGGAATTCCTACAAGATGTTGATGAACCCATAAAGATGGCCGGATAGCTGCAGACGCTACCCACTTTGTTATTTCCCGTTTTTGTGATAAACTCCCTTCATAGGGACGCGATAATCGGGGAAAATTTCATGAAAGCCTTTGCATTTATCATGGCGATATTCGTGCTTGGCTGGACCCAAGTCGCCAATGCCCAGACCGTCAAGCCAATCTACCGACAAATGCCGATCGCTAGCAATATTGTTATCCGCAACGCACGCGATACTCGGTTTGAACCGGCAGTACACGGGCTGGCGTTTGGCAATACCTTTCGAAACAATTTTGTATCCGAATTGGATATTCGCACCGGCGGACTTTGCGGTGGCATGGTTTATACCGCGCTGGACTATTATAATGCGAACAGGCCAAAGCCGAACTGGGCCTATCCTCCGGCCGAACATGAAATTTTGCGTAAATTCATCTACAACCGACAGGTTAATTCCATTGAAAGCAATGTGGATAAATGGACCGAACTCACGATCAATCCATTTGGCACTCGTAATACGGAGTTTTTTAACTGGGGGCTGCAAGGTGGTCCCGGCGGTCGAATGACCGAACTAAAAAGAGCCATTGACGCCGGAACTCCGGTGCCTTTGGGCCTTCGTTCCTGTGGGTCAAGCTGCAAAGGCGATCATCAGGTGCTGGCCACCGGCTACGACTTTGGCCGTTATAAGGGTGATCTGGGTGCGTACAAAACCGATATGAAGATCAAGCTGTATGATCCAAACAATCCGGGCCGCCAGATGACGCTGATTGCCGATCCATCCAAAAAACGTTATTTCCTAGCCGAAGAAGTGGATAGTGTGGACAATCCTCGCAAGGGCTGGCTGAGCTGGTTTGTCGATACCAATTATCAGCCGCAACGTCCGCCAAGTGTCGGGCCGGATGCGTTTGCAAATGATGGCAAAATCCACGCACTGGCCATTGGCATTGCCACCGGTAAAGATGATTTACGCGGCGGCAATGACAATTTAAATCTGACCATTACGCTGCACAATGCCCCAGATATTACCATCAACAACGCCAATCGCTCAAAGCGCTGGATTTCAGGCGGCGAGCAATGGATCCGCGTACCGCTCGATCCGCCGGTCACTACCGGGCAAATCAAGAGTGTTAATCTAGAATTTTCCAATTATAATTCTGCGTCACGGATCGATAATTGGGACATTAAAAACCTGAACATTCGTGGTATTGGCAACGGCATTAACCGGCAATTGTATAACAGACCAAACAATCACCGGGTAAGAGGGTTAACCCGGCTTACCATGGAAAATCGTAGCTATCTGGCCTGGATCAACCCCCGGCCTCCTGCAACTGGCGATACCTCTCCAACCTTGAATGAGCCATCGACGCTAGAGCGTAATTGGGATCGACCGGGCGCCTATTACCAGTACCAAACGCTAAACACCTCTCTTGGGTTTCGCTATTGCCAGCAGCTTTGCGCCAAGGATGCGCGGTGCAAATCCTACACATTCAAAGTGAATGGCGCAGGTGGCAAAAGTTGCGCCTTGAAAGAAAATATCTATCCCAAAGCGCGCAACGCTGGCGCTATTTCCGGGATCAAGTTCAAATATTTGAACATGCGAAATTAGCCTAGCAATCAACTGTCTTGCGTCGGCGGCATGCCCTGTTAGGGTGCTAGCTCATCTCAAGGAGCTTTACCTGATGAATGATATTGCGCCACCTGATCCTGAGTCAGAGTTGTCCTTTGCTGAAAAGCTGTTTGCGTTCAACCTGTCAGGCTTGTTCAAGTTATTGATGGCTTGTCTGGGTGTTGGTGTCTTGCTGGCCATCCTCGATATTGACCCACGTCGGGTCTGGAGTGACTTTTTTGGAACCATTGCCGACGCTTGGGCCAAAGGCTGGGAACTGGCCGGCGGCGCAGTCGATTATTTGATCTTGGGGGCCATATTGGTGATTCCGGTTTTTGTGCTTTTGCGCGTCCTGAACGCCAGCAGTAAAAAATGAACCTGCACCGCATCTTTGCTCATTCGACGATTGGCCTGACGCTGATCCTGTCTGCTTGTACATCTCCGGCAATCCTTAGCGGTAAAGATCGACCCGCCGGGGGCACCCGGGCTGAATTGGCCTATCAGACAGCCCTGCAACTGTCTGAAAGGGGCTATTGTGATCGCGCAATGCCGATCTTTGTTTGTCTGGCCTCCGATGGGCCGGGTTGGGAAGTGGCCGCCCAGCGCGCCGGGCAATGCGCGCCATTGGCGGCAGACCTTTGGAAACCTGCCGATTCAAACTCAAAATCAAAACCATCAGTCGCACCTGAACAAGGCGAACACCAGCCTCGTGAATTCAATCTGGATTTCCGGCTGGATTTTCAGGAAAGCCCAGCCAGCATTCGGGCCGAAGGCATGCGACAAATGCACCGGACGGCCAATGCGGGCTGGCCACAAGCCCAAGCCGATTTGGTCAGTCGATTAACCGAAGCTGGCGGTGCATATCTGGCCGAGGCCAAAGTTTGGCTGGCGCAGTATGATGCCAATCCCCGGCGCAAAATTTATGGCGGTAATGAAATTCCAGCCAATGTGCGAGCCACGCTAAACGAATGGGAACCAAACGCTCCGACCGATACGCATTGGACGGCGCAACCATTCAGTGCTGAAAATTTGCATAACCGCGAATGCAATCGATTATTGGCCAAACACGGTAATCGCAAACCGGGGCATGCGCATGTTGTCGAAGATGACGGGTTGGAAAAAACCAAGCCAAACCGCCAATAGACCGCCTGGAAAATGGCGGCGTAGACTTACAGGTCTTCAAATCTAGACCAGATCGCATCCAAAGCCGCTGCACCCAAATGCGCGCAACGTTCTGGCGACCAGCCTTGTTCAAGATCCGGCGTATCCACCGTATCCTTGAACGGCATTTCCAAGGTCATCGACAAACACCCAAATTCTTGAGCGATCCAGTTGGTGGCCATGGACAAATTGGCGGTACCTGGTTTGGAAATTGGATAGCCGACTTTGGTTTGAAAATCCGGACTGACCTTGGCCAATGTTTCCATGAAATTCTTGAGCTGCTCGGCTCGGCTGTCCGACCAGTCCGGCGTGCCTTCCGCCCCCGCAATAAAATTGTAGGGCAGTGCCTCATCCCCATGTACATCCAGACAAAAATCAACGCCGGTTTGGCACATTTTATCTCGAACCAGAACCACCTCGGGGGATCGCTCCATGGTGGGCGTGTCCCACTCGCGGTTCAAATTCGCCCCGGCGGCATTGGTTCGCAAATGGCCACGAAAGGAACCGTCCGGGTTCATATTGGGTACAATATAGACGTCAGCCCGTTGCCGAATTTCACGTACCACCGGATCCGTGGCATCGCTCAATCGAGCCAGAAATCCTTCCATCCACCACTCGGCCATGGTTTCTCCCGGATGCTGGCGGGCGATACACCATATTTTTTTGCGGGGGGCCGAGCCAAACCCTTCAAAGTGCAATAAATCCATACCGCGCCCATCCAGCGTCTGGCCCAGACAGATCAAGCTGGCACCGTCGGCACCTTGCGCCTCGGCCACCAGATCATGGTGCCGTTCCATCGAGTAGGGCGCAAAATAGGCGATCCATACCGAGCCATAATCCGGCTCCAGATTGATGGTCAAGTTTTGGCCATCAAACTGGCTGTCAATTCTGAACCAGTGCTCGCGATCATAGGAGGCAACGGCGCGATAATCTTTCCATCCACCGGTAAAAGCTGCTCCGGCTGCGTTTTCAATGATCAGGCCGACCGGTATCCCTTCGGCTCCGGTCAGGCGAAAATGAAACCATTGATAAAAATCAGAATTGTGATCCCGATTGATCTTGAGGCGAATGGCTTTTGGGTCCTCGGTGGATAGAACTTCGATATTGCCACTGTCAAATTTTGAACTGATCTGGATCATTTTAGCCTACTTTGCGCTGGATATTGGAAAGCATGCAGTCTAGCCGCACACCGAGGTTTATTCCAGCTTTTCCGATAGCGAGAGCAACAATCCGGTCAGAGCGTCCGACTCATCCTCTGGGGTGATTTCTGGCGGCGACAAGGGCGAGACTTCGGGAAGTGTAATTTGTTCTGGTTGCGGCTCCGGTTTGGGCATGACTTTCAGCCATTCGCTCATAAATCCTTGCCAGATACTGGCCGGTAGCGTCCCGCCAGTTACCTTATCCATTGAGCGGTTTTTATCGTCACCGATCCAAACCCCGGCAGTTTGCCCTTCGGAATAGCCAATGAACCACGCGTCGCGAAATGCGTTAGTCGTACCAGTTTTTCCACCGACCTCATGCCCGGTGATTTGGGCCCGCCGTCCCGTGCCATATTTCACAACGCTTTGCAGCATTAGATCAATCGCCGCCAGATTGTGATCTTCGATCACCTTGGCTGGTGGAATATCCTTGCGTTGCCACAGGACCGGGCCATTGCGCGCCTGTATCCGCACCATGCCATAGCTTTGCGCCCGGAACCCGCCATTGGCAAACGGGGCATAGGATGAGGTCAGCTCAATCAAGGTGGTTTCATTGGTGCCCAATGACATGGAGCGGGTGGTGGCTATTGGTGAATTCATACCCAATCTGCGGGCCAAACTTGCGACACGGGTGCGCCCAGTTTCCTCGGCCAGTTGCACGGCAATGGTGTTCACCGATTTTGACAGAGCCCGGGTCAGGTTCATTTCACCTTTGAAATCTTTTTTGTAGTTTTGCGGCGACCAATCCCCAATGGTAATCGGCTTGTCTTCGCGTAACGTCCACGGGGTCAATCCGTTCTCGATGGCGGCCAGATAGACAAAGGGCTTGAAGGCTGAACCCGGTTGCCGTCTGGCTTGTGTCGCCCGGTTAAACTGGCTAACCGCGTAGGACTTGCCACCGGCCATCGCCACAACAGCCCCGGATCTGTCCAGCGCCACCAGCGCCCCCTGCCCCGCCCGGCGCGCCTCCTGTTCATCGGTCAGAAACCGCGACAAAGATCGCTCAGCAGCCCGTTGGGCGCTTAAATCTAGCGTGGTGTAGACCATCAGGTCGGTCTTGACCTCGCCAACCCGCCGGCGCACTTGCGGAGCCAGCCAGTCCACAAAATAAGAAGCTGAAGGCGTGGCTTTGGTTGGACGCACCCGAATCGGCTTGGCAAAAGCCACGTCACGTTCATCAGTCGAAATTTTCCCGGCTTTGACCATAACATCAAGTACAACCGTGGCCCGTCGTTCGGCCCGGCCAATGTCCGAACTCGGGCTGTACCGATTGGGCGCTTTGAGCAATCCGGCAATCATCGCCGCTTCACCCAGATCCAACCCGGCGGCTGGTTTTCCGAAATAAGAAAGAGAGGCAGCTTCAACACCCCACGCCCCACGACCAAAATAGACCCGGTTCAGGTACAGCGATAAAATCTCATCTTTTGTAAATTTGTGCTCCAGCCACAAAGCCAACATCACTTCCTGAATTTTACGCCGATAGGTGCGCTCCGACGACAAAAACAAATTCTTGGCCAATTGTTGGGTCAGGGTTGAACCACCCTGTACAATCCGACCCGCCCGGGCATTGGTATAGACGGCGCGGGCCAACCCGATCAAATCCACCCCGAAATGCCCGAAAAACCGCCGATCTTCGACCGCAATAATCGCGTCGATCAAATTGGCAGGTACTTTGTCCAACTCGACCGGTGGCGCATAGGCCGCACCCTGTACGGCAATGGTTTTGCCCTTCACATCGACAAAAGTCATGCTGGGCTGGCGCTCGACATTCCAGATGCCGGATGTATCGGGCAAATCACTGGCATAGGTTGCTAAAACGAACGCACCGATCAACCCGGCCCATACCGACATCACAAATGACCAGTAAAACATTTTACCAAATGCCCTGCGCCATGGAGAGATCGTTTTACGTCTTGGTTTTTTTTTCGTTGTTGGTTTTGCAGGACGCGCCGTTGTCTTCGCGCTTGCACTTGCAGAAGCTTTACGGACCGACTTGCTGCTGTTCGGAACGGTTTGTTTGCCAACGGTAATTGGCTTGCGGCGCGGTTTGTCGTTACCTGTATGGGGTGTTGATCGTTTGGTCACGTCGCATTTTTTCCACAAATTTCAGCTCTGTTATGGCGCATTTCGATTAAGCCCTGATGAATCATCCCCAGAAAAACCCCAAAACAGTTGCCAACGAATGCCAAAGTAGTTGCCAACGAATGATTGTCCTGCAATAAAATCCCGCATCAGGGTCGGGGGACCAGGAGGAGCCAAAATGGCCGAAAATCATCAAGTACAAACTGTTTGCCGCTGGACCAGCCATGGTTTGGTTCTGGCCATTGTTTTGAGTATTCTTACCCCGATCATTTTTTGGATGACCAATACACCTTTTGACGACATCGGGGATTATGGCGCGGCCAGCCTGTTGGCTGGACATGAAATCACCTTGACCAAGCGCTTTTTGGGCCTTGGCATTACCCTGTTCCCGATCTTCTTTTTGTCCATTGCTTTGGGTAAGCTGCGGTTTGTGTTTGGCCAATACGCCCAAGGTCAGTTGTTTGAGCAACCGGCCATTGATGCCTTGCGAAGCGTAGGGCTGGCTGGGATTGGCTTGGTACTGGCCCAAGGACTGGCCACACCATTGATGAGCCTTGCCATGACCTATGATTTTGAACCAGGGTATCGCACACTTACCGTGTCGATCGGGGGTAGTCCGACTGCATTGCTGGGCTTTTTTGCAGCATTAATGTTTGTGGTACTGGCTTGGGTTTTGGACGAAGCGCGCCAAAACTCCGAAGATCTGGCCATGATCGTATGAGTGAAAAAGGGAGTTAATCTTAGGTGGGGATCAAAGTTACCTTAAATGTCATGCTGGCTCGACGTAATATGAAGGCCAAAGATCTGGCTGCCTTTGTGGGCATAACCGAACAAAACCTGTCTTTGTTACGCACCGGCAAAGTCAGGGGGGTTCGGTTTGCAACATTGGCCCGAATTTGTCAGGCACTGGAATGCAAGCCGGGTGATATTCTCGACTTTGAGTGGAACGAAGACGAGGATTAGTCCGTCCCATCACTACGTGGTTCTGCTGGTTCGCGTGGCGGCCCAAAACTGATCAGAACACTACCCGGCCCGCCTTTTGGTTCTCGCCCCGGCCCCAGCAGGACCATCGCCCCAGAGGCACGTCGTTCCAAAACTAGATCGGCCCCCTCGTCCAAAGAAGCAATCAAATCGTCCAGCGTATAGCTCTGGCTTAATTCAGTGCGCCGAAACCGCCATCCTTTCCAATAATCGCGAATAATCGCATCGCTGGTCCGACCCCGGCGCATAGCGGTGCGGCCTCTGGTGGTAAAGGCAATGGCTTTTCCATCGGTCGTTTCGCCTTCCTGCGCCGATATTTGGATCACCCGATGCCGCCCCAATTCCGGCGCGAACTCCACACAAACCAATGCGTTATAGGCGTCATTGTCCGAGGCACTAAGCAACCAGTCAATCCGGGCATGATCCAGCTTGTGCTCGGCAATTTCCGACAAAACTTCGCCATGAAAGACTTTGATGCCATCGAGGCGCGCTTGACGTAAGCGCCGCCAATTTGGATCGGCCAGTACAACCGGCACTGCGATCTCCCCCAAGATTTTGGCCAGATCTCTGGTCCACGGATTGGCCCCGACCAGCAACAACCCTTCGGGTCCGTCCTTGGCCAAACCCAACGCCTTGGCCAATGGTCCAATGGTAAATCCATGTGCCAACACGGTGGCAAAGACCATGGCAAAGGCCAAGGGTGCCAATACCAGCGCATCCCCGCCCAACTCAGCCGCAAAATATCCGGCAATGGCCACAGCAACAATACCGCGCGGCGCAATCCACCCGACCAGTAACTTCTCCTTAAAAGTCAAAGCGGTGCCGATGGTCGAGATAAAGACCACCAAGGGTCGAACCACAAACAACATGGCCGCGACAAAGCCAACACTGCGCCAATCCAGCAGCATCACGTCTTGTACATTCAATCCGGCGGTTAAAATGATGAACAAGCTGGAGACCAGTAAAGTGGCAATGCTTTCCTTGAAACGGCGCATTTCCTCGATGGCCGCAAAGCGGATATTGGCCATGGTCAGTCCCAAAGCGGTTACCGCGACCAAGCCGGTTTCATGGGCCAAAGCATCGGCCCCGGCATAGACCGCCAGCACCGTGGCCAGAATGATCGGACTTTTCAAGAATTCCGGTACCCAGCCCCGGCGAAATCCAAACCCAAGCAGATACCCGGCGGCAATGCCCATCAGCGCTGCGATTGCCGACGCGCCAAGTAGCCAAACCACTCCGCCAAACCCCGGCGTGCCATGGCCAGACAGCGCAATGACTTCATAGACTGCAACCGCGAACAGCGCGCCAACCGGGTCGTTGACGATCCCCTCCCACTTCAAAACCGCCGCCGCCCGTCCGCTTAACCTGGCTTGGCGCAATAAGGGAAGGATCACGGTTGGCCCGGTCACCACCATCAATCCACCAAAAAGGGCCGATAAGGAAAAGGAAAGCCCGGCCAGATAATACGCCGCTGCCGTACCCAGCGCCCATCCCAGAGGCGCACCCACAAACACCAAACGTCGAACCGCACTACCCGCATCGCGCAAATCAGCAAAGCGCAAGCCAAACCCGCCTTCGAACAGGATCAACGCCACAGCCAAGCCAATGGCCGGGCCAAGTAGCTCGCCAAAATCTGCTGCCGGATCAATCAATGGCGCACCCAAAAGTGCCGCACTGCCCGGTCCCAGTGCCAGCCCAGCAAGACTGAGCAGGACAATGGCCGGCCATTGCAAGCGCCAGCCCAACCATTGCGCGCCCATACCGGCGGCAACGATCAGGGCAATTTTGGTGGTCAGGTCCAGCACCAGTGCGGTTTCCATCTTTGCCTCTACCCCCGATCAATCATCGGAGGCCGCATTGATGATCTCAAAGCCGATTTCGCGACTGCCATAACTGCCTTGTTGGTATTGTTTGACCCGGTCGGCAAACCAGTCATGAATATGGCGGTACAAAGGTTCGAACAATTGTTCGACCGCGCTGTCATCAAACGGCAAAGGCAGATCAAAATTATCGCCGCCTTCGATATATATCTGCAATTCACCGCCTTCGACTCCGCAATGAAATACCACCCGCAGCCAGTCGGCCTTTTTGGAAACCCGCACCGCCAAGCCAAAGCTGATCGGAGCCAATGGCAAGAAGCCACCGCCGGATACAGAGTACGCTGCGCTACCATGATTTTGAGGTGAAAACGGACCAGTGGGTGGAACCAGATATACGCAAGTTCCATCATCTGCGCTTAAAAAGCCGCAAAACCCATCGCGCAACCGCTCGGCCAACGAGCGTACCAATGCATAATTTTCAAAGCTTAAAGCACCATACTGATCGGCAATGGCCACCAGTCGGGAAAAGGGCGTTTCAGTCAACGGAGGCCTCCAATATTGGATTTTCAAATCGATCTTTGCGTGATGTTAACAGGTGTTGCGGTAGGCTTCCCCTCAAATCGGCGGGAAAAGCTGAAAATAAAAAATGGGGTGAATGAGCATGAAAGCTCTTATCTGCACGTTGGGTGCCAGCATAGTATTGGCTGGTTGTGCGTCAATTGATGGCGATTATTGGTCCAGACAAGGGGTGTCACAATTCAGCTTGGACGGCGATGCGCGGGTATGCGCCGGGGAAGCCAAAGAGGTTGGCGGCTTTGGTCGTGGCGGGTCACGCCGGGATCATTTCCAAAACTGCATGCAACAAAAAGGCTATGTCTTGCGCGATTTCACCGATGACCAAATCGTTGAAATGGATACCATGAATGCCCAACGCCAAGCCAATTACCAACATGCACTGATGGCCGAGGCTAAAATGGGTCGCCGTGTGATCTTTATCCCGACCGATCCAACCCTACCCTACTGATTTAGGGTCCAGACTCATTCACTTTTCAGATTTTCATGCATTGTCTTAATTGAACTCGATAAAGCAATATCCACCGTCATACCGGTGAAAACCGGTATCCAGTTCTTACAACGGGAGACAGTGGGGAAATCTGGACTCCGGCCTGCGCCGGAGTGACGAAATTTGAGGTGTTGTTCATCACGTTCATTCAACGTTGAATAGGTTTTGACCTTAATACTCCGCGCCGATTGCAAATAATTGTGGGCCATGGTCCCGCAGGTATTTTCGTGGCGCAGCGGTTTGCGCACAAGTTCTAGCCACTTCGGCCCAAAATACTGGCCCGTGATTGGCTTCGCGCAGGTGTGCAACCTCATGCGCCGCCACATAGGATAAAACAGAAGACGGCGCGCAAATCAGCCGCCAGGAAAAGTTGAGATTCCCGGCTGCACTGCATGATCCCCACCGGCTACGGGTATCGCGCACGCTAATGCGGCGCGCCGACAGGTCCAGCGCCTTTTCGTGGTGTGCCACTTCACTCGCTAAGGTTTCTTTGGCCATGCCAATCAAGGCGCGGCGCACCCGGCTTGCAAACACCTCCACCCGCAGGGCCGGAACCACCAATTCCCCGACTTGCAATTGAGCGGTCCCGCGTCCGGTTTCATGGCGCAAGGTGACCAAATTACCGTGGAGCAGGATTTCACCGTCCGGTACAAACGGCATGGGCGGCGGTAACTTATTCCATTGGGCGCTGAGCCATGTCGATCTTTGTTCAAGCAGTTTTGCACCTTGCCTTGCATACCGTCGATGCGGCAGAACCAAAGTGGCCCGCCGCAAGGCATGGTCCAGACGTAAGGTAATTTGCCGGGCCGAGGAACGCACAACCACCTCAACCGGTCCGTTATGATGATGCAAATTCTCGATCATCGACGACAGATTTTTCCGGCCAAATGATCCGTCAAACATTTAGCGACAATCTGCGGACTATCGGCGTGCGAGAATGCCGATACAAACTCTCCATCCGCCGCCATCAGATAAATAATGCTGGAATGGTCCATCAAATAATCATCCTCGCCGCGTGTTTCGCTGGAACGTTGATAGATCACCCGCCACACTTTGGCCGCCGCTTGCGTTTGCTGTGGGGTTCCGGTCAACCCGGTCAATTTTTTAGGGAATCCATTGGAAGCCACATATTGCGCCAGCAGTTCCGGCGTATCTCGCTTTGGATCAATCGTAATGAATACCGGCTGTATTTTATCCGCATCCGATCCGATCATTTCCATAGCCGCGCCCATGACTTGCAAGGCGGTTGGACAAACATCCGGGCAATAGGCATAGCCGAAATAAATCAACATGGGACGCCCCAAAAAGTTGGCTTCAGTCACGGTTTTTCCGTCTTGGTCAACCAGTTCAAACTGCCCGCCAATATCGGCCCGGCCTGTTGCTTCTACCTGTTGTTTTTGCGCGGTGGATATGGCCACCCAAATACTCAAAACAAGGATCAAAACAACGGCGCTCCAACGGATGATCTTTAATGATCCGGATACAGATTTCTGGTCCATTTTTGCGTGCTCCAAAGATGCGTCGTTTCAGTGTCTTATCATTTGCACCGCGATGGCTTAAAAGGCAATTGTCGATCACGCTTGAAAGGCTGCCAAATTGCCCGGCACACCGAATATTATCACACCGAGAAGTGGAACTTTGCACGGGGAAACCCTGATTTTGCTCCGGTGGATTGCCATTGCTGGACAAACCGTCGCAATTCTCCTGATTGAATTTGGTCTGGATTACCATTTGCCGTTAAAATCCTGTTTAGCGGTCATTGCGGCCAGCGCGTGGGTCAATGTGTATTTGGGCATGTCTGCACGAAATATCGGGCGTATTTCCAATCGCAGTATTTTTTGGCAGTTGAATTTTGATCTGGCCCAAATGGGTTTGTTACTTGGCTTGACCGGTGGGTTGAGCAACCCGTTTTTAATGCTGTTTGCGGCCCCCGTAGTGGTTGCGGTGACTGCCCTGCGCTTCCGCGAAGCGATCATCATGTTTGCGTTTGTCGGAATAATGATCGTGGGTATGGCGCAATTTGGTTTTCCCCTGCCCGCACCGGATGGGCAGGTCATTGCGGTCAGTTCTGCAGTGTACCGGACCGGGTTGGCCATCGCGACAATCATCACAATTGCCTTTACCGCCATTTATGTGTGGCGCATTTCACTGGAGCGCAATCGCATGGCGCAGGCCTTAAGCGCCACCGAAACGGTGTTGGCCAAGGAAACCCGGTTGGCGGCCTTGGGCGGATTGGCCGCTGCCACCGCGCATGAATTGGGTACGCCGCTTGGCACCATCCAACTGGTTGCCAAGGAAATAAACCGGGGGCTGGTGGATAATCCAGACTTAAAAGAGGATCTTGAATTGATTCTGTCGCAAGCCAAGGCTTGCCGCTTAATTTTACAAAAACTCTCCACTCGCGGGGCTGAAAACGACTTGTTCCACGCACGACATAGCCTATCCGCCTTGCTCGAAGAAATAACCGCCGCACAACCTCCTTCACAAATTACGCTACACACTTTGGTTAGCTCAAAAGAAACCGGCAACCCGACCCCGGAGCCCAAATTACAACGCCAACCAGAGATATTACATGCGCTAACCGCATTCGTTGAAAATGCGCTTAGCTTTGCAAAATCTGCTGTGGAAATTACCGGCCGCTGGGATGTGGACTGGATCACCATTACCATTTGCGATGATGGACCCGGCTTTGACTCAGCTATTCTGGAACGGCTGGGTGAGCCTTATGTAACCTCGCGTCGCGGCGGAAATGAACAAGGCGAAGGCGGGCTGGGATTGGGATTTTTCATTTCAAAAACCCTGATTGAACGCACCGGCGGCCAGATTGTTTGTGGAAAAAGTCAATCCATGGGCGGCGCCATGGTCCAGATTGTCTGGCCCCGTGCAAAAATTGATCTCAATCTGGCAAGCTGACTTGATGGCATTGTCTGTTGAGCAAACCCACCCTATGCTAAATGCAACAAGTGTCGAATGAAGGAACAAGTTTGGTGACAGAATTTGAAATTCCAGCGGATCATACCTTATTGATACTGGACGACGATGCACCGTTTCGCACCCGGCTTGGACGTGCATTGACCGAACGAGGTTTCACCGTCAGCGCTGTGGGCACAGTTGGCGAAGCCAAGGATATTGCCCGGCTCAATCCACCAGCTTTTGCAGTGCTGGATATGCGCCTCGATGACGGCAACGGCCTTGATGTGGTTGATGTATTACATTCGCACCGAAGTGACTGCAAAGTCATCATGTTGACCGGCTATGGCAATATCGCCACTGCGGTTGCTGCCGTAAAAGCTGGCGCAGTTGATTATCTGGCCAAACCGGCAGATGCCGATGATGTGGTCAACGCATTACTGGCTAAAAAAGATCAAGCCCCGGCCCCACCTGAAAATCCGATGTCAGCCGACCGGGTTCGATGGGAACACATCCAGCGCATCTATGAACTGTGTGGCCACAATGTATCTGAAACCGCCCGCCGCCTGAACATGCACCGACGTACCTTGCAACGCATATTGGCCAAACGTGCACCGCGATAAATCCGGGTTGGTGTAATGACAGCGCCGCGTCTGTTTTTCGCATTGGCAACCAACGCCCTGCTTTGTCTCAGCGCAATTTCTGCCAGTGCAGAACCCGGTCGAACCAGTCGCTATACTCAACAATTATATTCTTCCCTGACCATGCAGGATGCGGGGGAAACCCTCGACTTATTGGGCCTGCCTTATCATGCTGAGGCCGTGAATAGCGGCGGCGTGGTGGCCAATACCCGCCTGGTGGTGGCCGATGGGTTGGTCTGGTTTATGTACGGATACAATTGCCAGGGCAGGATCGAATCCTGCCCAGAATTGCAATTGCGAGCCGTGATCACGCCGGAGCAAACCACCCAGGAACCAAGCTGGGACCTAGATTACTGGAACCGCCAAAATCGCTTTGTGCGCGCCTATCAATCCGGTTCCGGCAAAGCGGTTATTCTTGAGATGGATATTTATCTGGCCGGCGGCGTTGCCCTGACCAATATCACCGATCAGATATTGTTATGGCGACAATCCTTACGCGAGTTTGCTCTTTATTTGAAAATACCATGACCCGATTGCTGTTTGTCTGTCTTGGCAATATTTGCCGCTCGCCAACCGCCGAGGCGGTGTTTCGTGGGCGAGCCAAAGCAGCCGGGCATCAGGTCTTGGTCAGCTCTGCTGGCACGATGGACTGGCATGTCGGCAAACACCCGGACCCACGCGCCATCGCGGCCGCAGCCAAGCGCGGGTACCAAATGTCCCGTTTACAGGCACAAGTTGTGCAGGTTTCAGATTTTTCCGAGTTTGACTATATTTTAGCCATGGATCGACAAAATCTTGCAGACTTGGAACAGATATATCCGGGCACTGGCACCCGGCCCCGCCTGTTTTTGGACTATGCAACCCATACCGGCCAATTCGAAGTACCAGACCCGTATTATGGCGGGGAAGACGGATTTTCAGAAGTGCTGGATTTGATTGAGGCGGCCAGCGACGGGTTACTCTCAACTTTTGATTAAAAAGTAACAATTCAGTAGTGGCCTTTTGGTACAACATCCCCAACCCGATTGAGCACAAAAACGGGAAACGGGGAATGTTGAGCAAAATTACCATCTGTAGACCGGAGGAACTGGGCGAAGCAGACCGCAATCGTTGGTCGAACGCGCAAAGCGTACAGCCGGTATGGAACAGCCCATTTTTGCACCCGGAATTTGCCAGAATTGTTGCACGGCGTCGCGAAGATGTACGGATTTTGATCGCCGAGGATCATCTGACCAATCGGGCTTGGTTCGCCTTTCATCGCTTAAAAAATGGGCTCGCCAGACCGGTCGGTGCCCCGGTCTCTGACCATCAGGGCATGGTTTCAGAACCGAGGTTTTCAGAAGATTTAACCGAAGTTTTGTTTGAAGCTGGAATCGGTGCGCTACCTTTTTCCTCGTGGAGTTCTCCCACCAAAGAACTTGAAGCCTTTACCACGCACAGCGAAGATTCGCATATTGTGGACCTGTCCGACGGGCCAGATCAGTACTTTGCCAAACAACAGCAACAGCACCATAAATATTTCAAGAAAATGCGCCAACGTGCCCGAGGCGTCATCCGGGATTATTCGACGGCTGAACTTATAGCCGATGTGCTGGATCAAGATTTGTTGGCGCTGTTGTTTCAATGGAAACACGATCAACACGCCCGGACCCATAGCCTAGATGTTTTGCATATCCCGTGGATCAAAGCCTTGCTCGAGAACGCCTACGCATCCACCGATCCGGATTTCCGGGCGGTGTTATTTGGGTATCGGATCGGTGGCGAATGGGCGGCCGCCGAGTTGGGTTTGTTGGCCGGCGGGGTCTATCATTCATGGATCGCCGCCTATGATGAAAAATATTCGCGAGCCTCACCGGGCCTCTTATTATTGCATGGCGTAATCGAACAGGCCGACAAATTGGGGATCAAGCAAATTGATCTGGGTCGAGGTCACAGCCACTACAAAAAATACTATGCCAGCTCACTTTTGCCCCTGTATTCGGGTTGCTTGATTGGTACGGGACGGGCTGCCCGGCATCGCAAGCTGGTGTTTTCACTGTGTGACGGATTTGCCAAATTGCCGCTGGGCAAGCTGGCCCGCCTGCCCGGCCGATTGGATGGATCGCTCGAATATATCGGGGCCTGTCATCCGGCGCGTGGCGATCAATTTCGAGCCTTCGGCGGTGCCATGGCAAGGGTTTTCAAAAACCAGCCATAAAAAAACCCCGCTGGCCAAATGCAGCGGGGTTTCTTTTCGTTTATGTTGGTTGACGCTTACCAGATACGGACCCGTTTTTCCGGAGCCAGATACATGGCATCGCCTTCCTTGATGTCAAAGGCGGCATACCATTCATCCATATTGCGTACCACGCCATTGGCCCGGTATTCAGACGGTGAGTGTGGATCTGAGGTCAATCGGTTGATCAGGTTTTCATCTCGATATTTGCGACGCCAGACTTGCGCCCAAGCCATAAAGAACCGTTGATCGCCGGTATAGCCATCGAGCACCGGGGCTTCTTTACCGCCGAGCGACAGGTGATAGGCCGCCAACGCAAAGGTCAGACCGCCCAGATCACCAATGTTTTCACCCATGGTAAACTTGCCATTGACGGTGTGGCCTTCCAGTGGAGAGAACTGGTCATATTGAGCACTCAAGACAGCGGCGCGTTCATCAAACGCTTCGCGGTCGGCATCGGTCCACCAATTGCGCAACTCGCCATTGCCGTCAGATTTTGATCCCTGATCATCAAACCCATGGCCCATTTCATGGCCAATCACCGCGCCAATGCCGCCATAGTTTACGGCTGGATCAGCGTTTGGATCAAAGAATGGCGCTTGCAAAATAGCTGCCGGGAAGACGATTTCATTGCGGGTTGGCGAATAATACGCATTCACCGTTTGCGGATTCATGAACCATTCGGACTTGTCAATCGGACCACCAAGTTTGGAGATCTGGTCTTGCCAGCCCCAAGCTTGTGCAGCTTTAGCATTGCCCAACAAATCATCCCGGCGGATTGGCATGGAAGAATAATCTTTCCAGCGATCCGGATGGCCAATTTTTGGTGTGAACTTGGCCAGTTTTTCGCGAGCCGCAACTTTGGTGTCAGCCGACATCCAGTCCAGCCCATCAATCCGGTTGCCCAAAGCAGTACGCAGGTTTTCAACCAATTCATCCATTTGACGTTTGGATTCTTTGGGGAAATGTCGCGAGACATAAACTTGCCCAACAGCCTCACCCAAGGAGCCGTTGACCACACCAACAGCCCGCTTCCAACGCTCGCGCTGTTCAGGCTGTCCGTTCAGAGTTTTTCCAAAAAATGCGAAGTTTTCTTCATCAAATGCTTTTGGCAGGCTGGTCGCATTGGCCGAAAGCACATGGAAGGTCAGATATGATTTCCAATCTTCCAGCGAGGTATCCGCGAAGATTTTGGCAATGACCGGAAATGCACTTTTTTCTCTGACAACATAAGAAGTTTCAGTCAAACCAGAACTGGCGAAAGCATGGCTCCATGGGTATCCCGGCGCAAAGGCTTCCAGTTCTTCCACGGTCATTTTATTATAGGTCAGATCCCGGTTGCGACGCTCTACCTTGTCCCAATGGGCCTCGGCAATTTTAGTTTCCAACGCCATGATCGCTTCCGCTTTGGCAGCGGCAGCATCAACACTGGCCAAGGTCAGCATATTTTCCATATGCGCCACATACGCGGCACGTATAGAGACCGAACGCTCATCATCCTTGATGTAGAAATCCCGATCCGGCAGACCCAAGCCTGCATGTAGCAGATAAAAAGCATAGGTATCAGTCTGTTTGCTGTCGATATTCACAAAGCCACCAAATGGACCATTACTTGGCAAGTCCGGGCGGGACATGATTGCCACGATATCTTCATGAGAAGTTGCAGCGGCAATTGAATCCAGATCGGCTTGCAATGGAGTAAGGCCAGCAGCCTCCACGGCCGCCTCATCCATAAAGCTGGCATACAGATCACCAATTTTCTGCTCGACAGAGCCTTCGGCTGCATCGGCTTCGGCTGAATCTTGAATAATCGCCCGGGATTGAGCCTCTGAACGCTCGAACAATACGGTAAATGAGCCGTAATTGGTAAATTCAGCTGGAATTTCAAATTCATCCAACCATTTACCGTTTACGTGGCGAAAGAAATCATCGCCCACATTGACCGATGGTTTCATTTGATCCAGCTCGATACCCCAGGCACCAAGCTCGGCAGCTTTGACTTGGGCGGTTTCAACAACAGGATCGGTTGCCGCTTGTTTGCTTTCGCCAGCCGGGTTACAGGCGGCAAGCAAAGCAATCACGGCACTGGCCGCAAAAAGATGTTTCTTCATGTAAATTCCCCTTAAAAGTTTCTAGTTCATGATAAATAGCCACGGCGGCACAAACAAGATGTACCGCCGTGAACAAGATTACAGTTTGGTTAGATTATTCTGCCGGTTCAGGAATATAGGCATCCACGTCTTCGTTTGGATCAAAGTTATCCAGACTTTCGCCAAACCGGTGTTGCGGTACGCCGGTCCACAGAAAGACAAAATACCTGCGAACATCGGCACCGATCGCATACAGGGACGGTACCAGGAACAAGGTAACGAACAAGGCGAACAGAACACCAAAGGCCAACGCCAGTGCAACCGGGATCAGGAAGGCCGCTTGAATGGATTTTTCCATCATCAGAGGCAACAGACCGACAAATGTGGTGAGCGAGGTCAGCAGAATCGGTCTGAACCGTTCAACCCCGGCCTCGACCAGCGCCTTGGCACCGCCCATGCCGGTGGCTCGCAATCGGTGCACATAATCAATCAGTACCAGATTATCATTCACCGCCACCCCGGCCGCCGCCATCAGCCCCATGAATGAGAACAAAGTCATGTTCACACCAAAGATCAAATGTCCAACCACAGCCCCAGTAAAGCAGAACGGGATCGCGGCTAGCAAGATCAGCAATGGCTCTCCATAGGAACGGAACGCCACGGCAACCAAAATATAGGCCACGCCGATGGCGATCAGTGACAGGATCAAAATCTCTGACATGAACTCAGCCTGACCCTGGGCTCGACCAATATTACCCCGGCGTACATTTGGGTGCTTGGCATCAAAGTCGTCAAAGAAGGTTTCTCGCAAATCTTTGCGAACTTCATCAATCCGTTCCGTCACAACTTCAGCCGAGACAATAATCGCCCGTTGACGCTCCCGGCGTAAAATGCGGTTGATCCCCGGCTCAAAGGTAAGGTCAGCCACCGAATAGAGCGGTAATTCGCGACCATCAACCGTGCGAATACGCATGTTTTTCAGGTAATCCAGCGACTCACGGTCTTTTTGCGGATAGCGCACAAAAACTCGTACGTCTTCACCGTCACGCGGCAAACGCTGCACTTCAACACCGTAGAATCCCTGGCGAACCTGTCCAGCAACATCGGCAATGGTAATGCCAAGTGTTTCAGCGCCCGGTTTCAGCTTGAAGCGGATCTCTTCGGACGCTGACTGGCTGTCATTGACCACATTGAACACGCCGTCATAAGAACCCAGTTGCATCATCAGATCTTCCGCCGCAACTTTTAAATCTTCCATACTGACCGAGTTCAACACGTACTGGATCGGTGGATCACTGTTTTCGTTTTTATATTCAACAGAAATGGTTTGAGCATCGGGCACTTTGCCGATCAACTCACGTAGTCGTTCGGCGGTTTCCTTGGCAGTCATGGAACGTTTTTCGGCACCGACCAATTTCACCAAGGCCAGAATATTATTTTCCCGCGCCCTCGTGTACCAATTCTCAATCAACTCTCCTTCGTCGGCATTTACTTCGGCTTCAAGTATTTTTTCAGCGGCCTGAATTTGGGCCAAAACTTCCAAGGAGCGTGAATAAGGCGTACCCTCCGGCAACTCAACTGTGATTTCAATCTGGTCGCTTTCGGTTTCTGGCATGAACGTAAAGCGGACAATGCCTTGGGCCATCAAACCAACGGACATGATACCCATGGCAACAAAGGTTGTCGCGGTAATATACCTATGCTGAACCGTCCAAGCCATAAAGGGCCGATAGACCGTATGAGCGAATCGCACGATGCTACCTGCCAGATTTTCCTGAAATTTAGCCAAGCGACTTTCCGCTTTCATTGGCTTCAAATGGGCCAAGTGAGCCGGCAGGATCAACAGAGACTCAACCAACGAGAAGGCTAGCGCCAGAATCACTACCAGCGAAATCGACCGGGTAAATTCTCGGGTTGAACCGGATAAAAACATCCACGGTGCAAAGAAAATCATGGTGGTCAGCACCGCAAAAATCACCGGTTTAATCACCATCTTGGTGCCAGCGATCGCAGCTTTGGGACCAAATCGGTCATGTTCGTTTTCCCGATGGATAGCTTCGCCGACAATGATGGCATCATCTACAATCACTCCGATCACCAGCAAAAAGGCAAACGTGGAAATCATTGAGAACGAAACACCGTTCATCGGCAAAAAGGCCAAGCCGCCAGCAAATGCCGTACCAATTCCAATGGCAACCCAAAATGCAATAGCCGGACGCAAGAACAAGAATAACGTTGCAACCACCAATAACAACCCGGACAAAAAGTTACTCAAAATCGTGTTGATCCGATCAGAAAACACTTCCGAAGTGTCTTCCCACAACGTCATGCTGACACCTGGCGGAAGATCCGGTTTGGCTTTTTCCATGTATTTCTTGACTTCTTTGGACATGGCAACCACATCCATATTTGGGCCAGAAATAATGTTGAGCAAAATTGTGCGTTCACCGTTCATGGTGGCCAACAGGTTCACATTGGTAAACCCATCAATAACGTTGGCCACATCACCGACCCGAATGGTCGCGCCACCAGGGGTTTGCCGCACAATAATTTCCTCAAAATCCGCTTGGCTATCGGCCAATTGCCGCGTCCGCAATTGCATGTCACCTACGGCGGTTCGTACATTGCCCGACGATAAGTTGACCGAAGTTCCCCGGATAGCATTGGCCACATCGGAAAAGGTCAAACCATATTGCCGCAAAGAATCTTCGGATACTTCGATCGAAACCTCTTCATTGCGAACCCCGAACAGGCGCACAGAAGGCACATGATTTAACAAAGCCAGTTCTCGCCGCATTTTCTCAGCATGGCGCTTCAGGACACGCTCATCCACATCGCCGGATATGGCAATTCGCATGACTTCCTGATCATTAGCAAAAGGGGTGATCTGCACTTCTTCCGCCGCAGCCGGGAAGGTTGGAATCGTATCTACCTCGCGTTTGACTTCGGCCAAAAAGGCATCTTTGTCTAAAGTTTGCTCGCCAATTACCCAAATCGTACCCACGTTTTCACGAGACATGGACCATAGCTTGTCCACGCCCTTGACCCGGCCAATCGCTTCTTCCAGTCGAACTGTGATTTGTTCCTCAATATCCTGAGGTCCAGCTCCAAGCCAGATCACGGAGACTTGCGCACCGGGAAATTCGACGTAAGGACTGACCTCTCGATCAATCCGAAAGAAAGAAATTGTTCCCGCCAGCAGCAGTGCAATCATCAACAGATTGGCTGCGACTTTGTTGTGGACCCACCACGCGATAATGCCATTCATGGATTACTCTCCTGTACTTTGCGGATTGGCTGCGGCCGATCGCGAAACGGTTTCAATTTTCATGCCTTCGGTCGCACCGCGCACCGGAGACGTAATAATTTTGTCATTAACCGACAAACCACCGGTTATGATCGCATTGTGTCGATCAGATGAGGCAACCTGCACCGTTATAATGTGCAGCTCCTCTTCATCAGCCAGATATACCTTGTCATTACCGCGCAGCGCTTGACGCGGAATAACCAGCGCGTTGGGCAAAGAGCGCCCCTGAACGTCTGCCTGCACAAACAGTCCAACCACCAAAGGCATGCCATTGTCAGAGCCTTTTCCGTACGGCTCAATAACCTCGACAAAGGCAAACAGCACGCGGGTGCTTGAGTCTATCGCACTGTCTGTACGGGTAATTCTCCCGTTCCAGACCCGAGGCTTACCGGCCACAACTGCGGAAAGCCTTACCTCTGGCCCCCGATTGTTTTCATCCTCGACAAAAGCCAAAGGCAGATCAAGTTTGGCCAATTCAGCATCGGTCAAAGGCAGACGCACATCGACCACGTCAGTGGAGAAAATACGACCCAACCGGGCGCCTGGCGTTACATATTGGCCCACATCGGCGCCCTTGGTGCGTACTCGCCCGGCAAATGGTGCCCGAATATAGGTGCGGCCCAATTGCAGTTTGGCATCAGCCAATGAAGCATTAGCGGCAGCAAGGCTGGCTTTGGCTTGGGCCAGTTGTGGTACACGTAAGGTCAGTGCAGATGCCTCACCTTCGCCCAATTCGTCCCAGTCATGCGCCGCGATTTGTGCTTCGGCCTCTTCGCGCAACAATCCTTGCTGGGCTTGTGCAACTGTGGCCGCTGCCTGCACAACCCGAAGATCATAGTCAGCCGATTCAATTCGGATCAACACTTCGCCTTTTTTGAAGATGCCGCCTTCGAGAAAACTTCTCGATATGTAATCAATCTTACCACCAACCTGCGGCACCACATCAATTTCAGTCCGGGCTTTAACTTCGCCCTGAGTCAGAACCCGCAAATTGACTTGTTCTGCCGAAGGAGAGGCAACCAAAACTGCTACGGCTTTGATAGTGTTATCTTCCTTTTCAGCTTTGGGAGATTTTAGCCCCAAAGCCACGAAACCACCGACACCGGCCAGTAGAATGATCACTGGCATGAAAAAGAAAATGATCTGGCCAATGGTACGTTTTTTGCGATGCGACCTAGCGGCCGGATCCGCGCTGGGAACCTGGTTCTGCATGCTCATGTTGTCGAATCCTCATCATTAAGATTTGCGGTTTGTACCGCTTGTAATTTCAAATCACCGCCCAATGCCAAAAACAGGCTAACGCGATTGCTGGCCCGGGCACTGGTCGCCGTGATCAATTGCCCTTCGGCCGAAATGCGGCGACGCTGGGCATCCAGCAACTCAAAAATAGTGCCAACACCGCGCACGTATTCGCGCTCGGCCAGCCTTTGGGCTTCATTGGCCTCAACCGACGAGACCTGTAATGCAGCCTCACGATCGGCCAAATAAACCTCGCCGGACAGTGCGTCTTCTACCTCGCGCCACGCGGTTAGAACAATCTGGGCATAGGTTTCCAGTTGTTCACGTAAGCGCGCTTCGTTTCTGGCAATATCCGCCTTGATTGCACCGCCCCGAAATAAGGGCTGGCTCAAGGAACCAATCAACTGACCGATAGCTCGATCAAAATCAAAAATATCGCCGATTGAGCCGCCGCCAGTCTTGGCCGATCCGGAGAGCGACAAGGTGGGGAGTAACGCCTTTCGTGCTTCGGAGACACGTAAGCCGGCAGCGCTCAATCGTTGCTCGGCAGCTCGCACATCCGGTCGCCGGGTTAACAGATCGACCGGTGTGCCCAAGGCATCCAGTTGGGGTAAAACCGGAAGAGCTGCGACTGCCTTGATTTCATTGCTAGGATATCGTCCCAGCAAAATCTCCAACCGCCGGGCGGCGTTGGCATGTTGTTGTTTCTGAAAAGCGCGAGTGGCCTGACTCCCCGCCAAAGCAGATCGGGCCAGGCGAATATCCAACGAACTGGACAACCCGCTTTTATATCTACGCTGTACAATTCCCAAGGAACGATCCCGGGTCTGCACATCATCGGCCGCCAAGGTTTCTTGCTGACTGGCCGCGTACAAATCAATCCATGCTGAAACGGTTTGCCCGGCCACGGACAATTGTAATGCTTCAAAATCGGCTTGCGCTGCATCGGCATCTCGATATCCGGCATTGGCCCGGTCCCGCACCCTGCCCCAGACATCCAATTCCCAACTGGCCGAAACACTGCCGCCATAGGTATCGGTATTCGCTGCATTAGGGACAAAATTCCCGGTACCGCTCGCACCCAGAGTTACCGAAGGCAAACGTGCCGCACCGCCGACTTTGGCCAACGCCAAGGCTTGCTCAATTCGAGCTGCACCAGCGGCCAAATTACGGTTGTGAGCCAACGCCTCAGCAACCAATTGCTCAACCTGCTCATCGCCAAAACTAGAAACCCAGGGCTGGACCCGAGCCAGACCTGTTGTTTCCAACTCGGATTTCCATTGTTTCGGCGCCAATTGTGCCACATCGGAAACAGGATCGGCACCAAACCCGGCATCACCGGATAATCCACCCATAGAAGCACAGGAACTTAAAAAGGTGGCCGAAGCCAAAATTATCATCGATCGACGCATTAAACAGCCCGTTTTTGTTTTCTTTGTTTAGCAGACGTTAATTGTATCATCGCGAAAGTCAATCAACTTTTATCGTTTTTCAACAAACATTGCTTGATTGTCATGATGTAAAAAACTCTCTTTGCCCAATCACCTCGAGGCGGGTGACTACAAACTTCATGATGCTTTGGCTTGTGAATATGGATGCAAGAAACAAGTAAAATAATTTGGATGTCGCCAACCAGCTGTTCTACAATAGCCATGAAACATGGAAAATCGAGGTAAAGCATGCAAAAATTAGTCTGGACATTGATTTGTGGGCTTGGGTTGATCGGCGCCTGTAATCCAGTGGCCCCAACAACCACTTCGGCCGAAGCCCCCTCAACCATCCCCTATGCCCTGCCCCCGGTCGGACAAGCCACCTCTTTTACGCAAGGCATAAATTCCGCATTGGCCAGCCGATTGGACCTGGGCAGTGAGAAGGACATGCAACAGGCAAAACGTGGCTTGTTGGCTCAAATTCCGGGTGGAATCATCTACAATGCAGCCGGTGAAATTATCTGGAGCAATGACCGATTCTCTTTTTTGGAAGAACCCACGCCAGCCACGGCCAATCCGTCTCTATGGCAACAGGCCCGGCGCAATGCCGTGCACGGCTTGTTTGAGGTCACCCAAGGGATTTACCAGCTCCGTGGGTATGATCTGGCCACCATGACTCTGATTGAGGGCAAAACTGGGTGGATTGTCATTGATCCGTTGCTGACCGCCGAAACTGCCTCTGCTGCACTGGGTCTGGCCCGCCAACACTTGGGCGATCGGGCCGTTTCAGCGGTGATTTACACGCATTCCCATGCCGATCATTTTGGTGGTGTTCGCGGTGTATTGTCTGAACAACAGATCAAAACCGGTTCCATCCCGATCATTGCACCCGAGGGCTTTGCCGAAGAAGCCATATCGGAGAATGTCTTGGCTGGCCCAGCCATGTCCCGGCGCGCCGCCTATATGTTTGGGACGATCCTGCCAGCCGGACCGGCCCAGATGATTGATAGCGGCATTGGCAAGACCTTAAGTCGAGGCCAGATCGGTTTTGTCGCACCGACCCAGATCATTACTGGCCATGAGGAAACTTTGCAAATTGACGGTATCACTTTTGAGTTCCTGAATACACCGGGGGCCGAAGCCCCTTCGGAGTTTGTGTTTTACCTGCCGTCTTACAAAACCCTGTTCACCTCCGAAATTGCCTTGTCTTCCCTGCACAATATTTTGACCTTGCGCGGGGCCAAAGTTCGCGATGCCTTGGCATGGAGCAAATACCTCGACCTGATGCTACAAAAATGGGGGAAACAAGCCGAATTTGGCGCTGCATCCCACAACTGGCCAACTTGGGGAAACCGCGAAATCAACGATTGGCTGGCCAATCAGCGAGATATTTACCGCTACATTCATGACCAAACCCTGCGGTTGGCCAATAATGGCGCAACCATTCACGAAATTGGTAATTTGATCGAAGAACCCGCGTTCCAAGGTGAGGACTTTGCGGTACGCGGATATTATGGAACTTTGAACCACAACTCCAAAGCGACCTACCAACGCTATTTTGGCTATTTTGATGGCAATCCAGCCCATCTCAATACCTTGCCACCCGAACAAGAAGCGGTGCGTATGGTTGAACTAGCCGGTGGCGCAGACAAACTTCTCACCGCTGGGCAAACCGCCTTTGATCGTGGCGAGTATCGGTGGGCGGCCAGCTTGCTCAATCATCTGGTCTTTGCCGAACCAAACAACCAGAAGGCTAAAAATTGGCTGGCGGCGGCCTATGAACAAATGGGGTTTCAAGCCGAAAGCGCACCGTGGCGCAATATCTACCTGACCGGCGCACTGGAACTGCGCGAAGGTATTCAAAATACTGGCCCGCAAACTTCCAGTGCCGATATTGTCGAAGCCATCCCCCTACAAACCTGGTTCGAGGCTTTGGCCACTCGGCTTAACCCGCAAAAGGCGGGTGATCTGAATGTTGATCTCAACTTTACCATGACCGACACCGAAGAGACAGTATGGGTTCATGTGCAAAACGGTGTGACCAGCATTCGAACCGAACTAACGGATACTCCAACCTTGGACGTTCACATGAACCGGGCCGATTTGAACGCGGTCTCGCTGGGCACCACGGGTTTTGGTCGATTATTGGCCACCGGACGGATCAAGGTGGATGGCAACCCATTGACCTTGATCAAGTTCTTAAAAGCTCACGATCAACCCGATCCATTTTTTGCCATCGTCACGCCGTAAGCTGGGACTAGCAACGTTATTCTTTACCGCCACCCGGTAGCGAACTGCTAAGCGAGACCGCAAACGGCACGATGAAGGTCAGGGCCACTTTCCACCAGTTCAGATCAAACCGGGCCAAGCCTTCCCATTGGTTGATCAAAGTCAGCAATGGCCCGACAATTGCCATAGTGATCAAAGCGCGGCGAATGCACCAGCGCGTATGTGCTGTCATAGATGTTTTGCCATTTTTCGCAATGCGATGGCCAATCGATGCACCTGATCCGCATTGTTGTAGATGGCTGGCGTCACACGCACGCAATCCCCATGTGCCACTCCACCCCGGTAAACGGTAAAAATACCATGTTCTTGTAATAATTGCTCAGCAATGGCTTTGTTATCCTTAGTGCTGGTTTTGCCGCCCAGCCGAAACGACGTAATCCCGGCATGTAGCCGTTCATCTGGTGGGGTCAGGACTTGCACCGCATCCAGATCACCCACTTCATCTACCCATATCTGACGCAAATACCGCAGCCGGGCCTCGATCCGTTGTCCGCCAATTTGCCGACGATAGGCCAATGCAGCCGGAATACTCATCATCGCGGCAAAATTAACCGTGCCGGTATGAATACGGCCCTCGGTGTGAAGTAATTCATCCCCTTCGGAAGATAAGTTGGGCCGAATATCTTCCAGCCGGTCCTCGCGGATATACATCACACCAACTCCGATCGGCGCACCGATCCATTTGTGCAGATTAAACCCGATAAAGTCCGCCCCGATATCCTCAATTTTGATGTCCATCTGTCCAAAGGAATGCGCCGCATCAACGATCACATCGACCCCGGCTTTGCGGGCCATTTCGGTAACTTCGCGCACCGGAATTTGCAGACCGGTACGATGGCCAATCTGGGTCAGTAATAACAGTTTGACTTTGGGGTTTGCATCCAGTGCATTTTGATAAAAATCCAACAAGCCTTGGTAGTCCGTAGGTTCGGGTATCGACAGCCGCACCACATCACAAGCCCGATCTACCGCCAATCGGTCCATCGCGGTTTTCATTGAATAATAATCCAGATCCGCATACATCACGGCCTGTCCGGGCAGCAACTTGTTATAACCACCAATCAACCCCTGCAAGGCTTCGGTTGCACCGCGTGTTACGACGATCTCGCTCGGTTTTGCGCCGAGTATTTGCGCGACTTGGCGCCGAATTTCCTGGTAATCTGCTTTATATCCGCGCCGGGCATAGTGCGAGTTTTCGCGGTTCACCTTGCGGGTATTGTCTATATAAGTCTCCAGCACTGGGCGGGACATAATCCCCCAATACCCGTTTTCGAGATTGGTAATTTCTGGTGAGACGTCAAAGTCTGCGGCAATTTCACGCCAAAATGCCTCATCTTGTGCATTTTTGCTGGCCGGTTCCATCCCGTTCTGTCGAGCCTGAACTGATGTGCTTGCGACCAAACTAACCATTCCCAACCCGGCCACACCACTTAACATGAAGCGGCGCGATAGTTGCGGGGAACGCTCTGCATTGGGTTTCGAATGGTTCATGTTTCACCTGATAAAATGATTGTTTGAACACTCTGCCAAAGCGATTCAGACCTTGCAAGCTCAACCTAAAAACTAGGCACCATAAAAAAGACCGCCAGCAGGGTGCCAGCGGTCATTTTCTTTTCTTGTAAAAACGCTTGTATTCAGACGAATTTGCGGCGAGCCGAAGCCAAAGCATCCAGAACGTTAGCAGTTTGCACCACCGGCCGACGACGACGACGCGATTGCGGTTGATAGGCTTGCGCCGCATGGTCTGCACAATAAGGCGAGCTTTCGGTTGAGCCGCGACCACAGAATTTGAACCCAGGTTTGGCCGGATCGCCAATCGGCCATTTACATAATTTATTGGTCAGGGTCAGCACCGTGGCAAACTCACCATTGGGCAGTTTTTGCGGTTCAATCGGCACTACGGGTGGTTCTTCACGACGAACAGCAGGCGCAGAAGCTGGGGTTTTCAAACTGGGCGCAATTGCTCCAGTGCGGATCACTTTAGCTTTGGCGCGCGGACGAGGTCTCGACCGTGGCGGCCGTGACGGGGTAGCGCGACCAGACAGACCCAGACGATGCACTTTGCCGATTACTGCGTTGCGGGTTACCCCACCCATTTCCCGGGCAATCTGGCTAGCGCTCAAGCCTTCGGTCCAGAGTTTTTTAAGAGTTTCAACCCGATCGTCAGTCCAAGCCATTTGCACTTCCCCAATTTGGCCAGATGTTCTGGCCGCTATATCCATTTGTTTTGGCCCAAGCCCAGACTGGATCCAGAACCAAAAACCCCTCGTAAACACAAGGTATAGTATCTCAATCCGCGACACACACAAGATGCGCGATCGAACTATCCACAGATTTACGCAACTAAAAAGGGATTTTCTTCACAAGCAGAAACTGGATTGTAACTGGCTTTTTTACCGACTAAAACACTTTAATGAGTTCGGAACTGCATAACTTCAAAGTCCGTCATATCGGCATCATAAACTGGCTAGGTCTGTGGACCTTGTTCACTAAGGAAGTCATGCGCTTTATCAAGGTTGGCTTTCAGACCTTGCTGGCCCCGGTGATCTCATCCCTGATGTTTCTAGTAATTTTTAAATACGCCTTTGGCGATGCACGGCCGGCCATTCACGGGGTGGAATATGTACAATTCCTGATCCCCGGATTGATGATGATGGGCATGTTGAACCAGTCATTTGCCAATACGGCCTCATCCTTGATTATCTCAAAGGTTCAGGGCAACTCCGTCGATTTCCTGATGCCGCCCCTTTCAGCGCTTGAATTATGCCTCGCCTTTATTGGCGGCGCAGCAACGCGCGGCTTGATGGTCGGTATTGGCACCGGGCTGGCCATGATGTTGATGATGCCATTTGATATCGCTCATCCTTGGGCCGTCCTTGTATTTGGGCTGAACGCAGTTTTGATGATGGGAATGATCGGGCTAATCGCCGGTATCACCGGAAACCGGTTTGATCATCTGGCTGCCATTCAAAACTTCTTCTTGTTGCCGCTTACCATGTTGTCCGGCACGTTTTACTCGATCACCGTCCTGCCAGAAAGCTTTCAGCGCCTCAGCATGATCAACCCGTTCTTTTATCTGATTGACGGCTTCCGATATGGATTTACCGGCGTTAGCGACGGCAATGTAGGCACTGGCGTACTTTTTGTGTCGGTGATCAATATCATTTTGGCCAGCACTTGTTATTTAATCTTGCGTTCCGGCTGGCGCCTGAAAACATGATCCTTTCCTCTTTCTTTATTCCCTTGTGATGCGGAGACCCCGATGACCAGCAATCTAGTACCAACCTATGCACCGCCAAATCTGGTATTTACCCGTGGCGAAGGTGTGTACCTGTACGATGCAGATGACAAACCATGGCTCGATTTTATTGCCGGCATTGCGGTTAACTCGCTGGGTCACTGCCACCCGGCTCTGGTGGATGCGCTAAAATCCCAAGCTGATACTTTGTGGCATCTCTCCAATATGTTTGAGGTTCCAGCCCGCGAACAATTGGCCAAACGGTATTGCGACAGCACCTTTGCTGATTTGGTGTTTTTCACCAATTCCGGCACCGAAGCAGTCGAAGGCATGTTAAAAGCGGCCCGTAAATATCATGCAGACAACAACCAACCGGACCGCATCGAAATTCTGACCTTTGCTGGCGCGTTTCATGGCCGAACCTATGGCGCCATCAATGCGGGTGGCAACCCGGCCTATTTGAAAGGCTTTGGTCCCGCCATGGCTGGTTTTGTGCAATTGCCATTTGGCGACGAGGAAGCTTTCCTTGCCGCCATCAGCGACAAAACGGCGGCCGTTTTGATTGAGCCGGTGCAAGGCGAAGGCGGCGTACGCGCCGCAGATGATGAATTCCTACAATTATTGCGCGCCAAATGCGACGAAACCGGCGCACTTCTTCTCTATGATGAAGTGCAGTGCGGAGCCGGTCGCACCGGCAAATTGTTTGCCCACCAATGGAGTAATGCCGAACCGGACGGCATGGCCGTGGCCAAAGGCGTTGGTGGTGGCTTTCCACTTGGCGCATTTTTGCTAACCCAAAAGGTTGGTGAACACATGGTGGTCGGCACCCATGGTTCGACCTTTGGCGGCAATCCGCTGGCCATGGCGGTCGGGATCGCCTTGTGGGATGAGTTGGAAAAACCGGGCATGATGGATCATGTGGTCAAAGTTGGAAATTTCCTGAAACAGCAATTGGCTGCCTTGGCCGATGAATACCCCGATTTGGTGGTTGAAACCCGAGGCAAAGGCTTGCTGGTTGGATTGAAGCTGAATGACAAATTGGTCGCCAAGGAAGTGGCCGGACTGGCCCGTGATGAAGGTCTGTTGATCGGTGCGGCTGGTGACAATGTCATTCGAATGGCACCGCCACTGATCATCACCGAGGATCATGCCCGTGAAGCCTTGCAAAAATTGGGAAAGGCTTTGCAAAAAGCCCGAGACAGCGCATCGAAATGACCCGTCATTTTCTGGATATTTCTGATTGTTCCGCCACAGATTTATCCAATATTCTGGATGATGCCCACGCCATGAAAGCGGCGCGGGCCGGATTGCCCAAGGGCGCAATTGATCCATCCCCGGCCCTGCCTGGCATTATGCTGGCCATGATTTTTGAGAAAAGCTCAACCCGAACCCGGGTCAGCTTCGACATGGCCATTCGACAATTGGGTGGAAGCTCCATGGTGCTTTCTGCTGCCGACATGCAATTGGGTCGCGGCGAAAGCGTGGCCGACACGGCGCAAGTCATGTCGCGCTATGTCGATGCGATCATGCTTCGGACCAACAATCATTCCACATTGATTGAAATGGCCGAGTACGCCGATATTCCGGTGATTAATGCTTTGAGCGATGCGTCGCACCCTTGCCAGATTCTGGCCGACCTAATGACCTTGCAAGAGCACAAAGGTGATCTCTCCCAACTAACATTAGCATGGGTTGGCGATGGCAATAATGTTGCCAACAGCTTCTTGCATGCCGCCCCAAAATTCGGGTTTGCCTTGCGGCTGGCCTGTCCGGCGGCCTATGCATCAGATGAGGACGAAGTGGGATGCGCCATCAATGCCGGGGCCAATATTACACTCAGCACCGATGTGCGTGAGGCTGCTGCTGGAGCCGATGTAATAATTGCTGATACATTTGTCTCGATGGGCGATGCGGACGCGGCGGAGCGGTTAGCAACACTCGCCCCTTATCAGGTAGACGGTGCGCTGATGGCCCTCGCCAAGCCGGACGCAACATTTTTGCACTGCTTGCCAGCCCATCGCGGCGAAGAAGTGGAAGCCGCAGTAATAGACGGGCCACAAAGCTTGATTTTTGACGAAGCCGAAAACCGACTGCACGTACAAAAAGCCGTGCTGAAATACTGCTTTGGCAAGACATGAGTGAACTTGATTCGACCAAAGATGATCTGATCATCCCGTTTCATCTGGACGGCAAACCCGTGCGGGGGCGCATTGTGCGGCTTGGCCCGGTATTGGATGATATCCTGCAAGCTCATGATCTGCCAATTGCGGTAGCCCAATTGCTCGGGGAAGCAGTAATTACGTCCATCCTGGCCGGTTCCAGTTTGAAATTTGATGGACGAGTTATCGTACAAGCCAGTGGGGATGGTCCGGTGTCATTTCTGGTATCGGACTATACTTCTGATGGCGGAGTACGTGGTTATATTCGCTATGATGAAGACAAGCTGCCTACGGACAAACAACCTAATTTGGCCAACTTACTGGGCAAAGGGCAATTTGCCCTGACCATTGATCCGGGCAAAGCCGAGCATCGCTATCAAGGAATTGCCACGCTGGAACCATCCAGTTTTGCCAAAACTGCCGAAACCTATTTTCAGCAATCTGAACAATTACCCAGCGCACTGGCCATCGCCATTGCGCGCCACACAGACAAGCACGGGCAGACCCACTGGCGCGGGGGCGGCTTACTGATCCAGCGCATTGCCAACGCAAAATCTGATGAAGGCGATTTTGAGACAGAACAACCGGAAGATATATGGGATACAGCACGCGCTTTTGTCGCCACCATCGGCGCCGATGAGCTGACCGATCCGATGCTGGATTCGGAACGATTGCTATACCGGTTGTTCCACGAACAAGGCGTTCGATGTTTTGAGCCGATGCCCGTCCACAAGCGGTGCACCTGCACGCCGACACGATTGCGCGATGTACTGCAAAATTTCCCATCATCTGAATTGCAGGACATGATTGCCGAGAGCGGACAGATCGAGATGATTTGCGAGTATTGCGCCAAAACATTTTGCTTTGACCCGGCCTCTTTAGGCTAGCTCAGGAAAGCCAGAATCTTGGTGTAAACAGAACCAGTACGGTAAAAATTTCCAATCGACCAACGATCATTCCAGCCACCATCATCCACTTGGCTAGATCTGGCAAAGCTGCGAAATTGCCGGATGGACCGACAATCGGCCCCAACCCCGGACCAACATTGGCAATCGAGGTGGCAGCCGAAGAAATCGCGGTGATCGGATCAAGCCCGACCAAAGACAAGCCAATGACCAGCACCGCATAACAGGCAAAAAATGCGAAAATAAAACCGAACACCGAATAGAGTGCGGATTCTGGCAGCGGTCTGCCATTATAAATCATCGTGTCCACTTCACGCGGATACAACATGCGGCGCATATAAACTCGCAAGCCCTCAAAGGCGACTTGGTATCGGAATATCTTGATGGAGCAAGAAGTGGAACCGGCACAACCGCCAATAAACATCATCAGGAAAAACAGCCCGGCCATGGCTGGTCCCCAACTTTCATAATCACCCAAGGCATAGCCAGTTCCGGTGACAATCGAGATCACATTGAAGCTGGCGGACCGTAACGAATGGACAGGTGTCTGCGTACCCAATACCCAAATATAGATTGTAACCAAGCAGGTTAATCCGGCCAGTATTGAAAAAAACGTTCGAACTTGCGTGTCTCTGAATAATTCTTGAGGACGGCCATTTGCGGCCAGAATATAAAGCCCAAATGGCATCGCGCCTGCAATCATAAAGACCGAGGCAGCAATATCTGCGCCATGGGAAGTGTAACTCGCAAAACTGGCATCGGAGTTTGCAAAACCTCCAGTTGATAAAGTCGTCATTGCATGACACATCGCGTCAAATGGACTCATGCCCAATAACCAGTAAATGCCCCCACAAAGCAGCGTAAGAGCAACATAAATCATGGCGATGCCTCCAGCAATGCCGCCAGCACGAGGTAAAACCTTCCCCATCGGATCAAACCATTCACTGGAAAATAACTGCATGCCGCCAATTTTTAAGGCCGGCAGGACGGCCAATGCGGTTACAATAATCCCTATGCCACCGATCCAGTTCAAGATAGCCCGCCATAACAAGATGCCCTGATCCATATCATCCAGACCGGACAAAATGGTTGAGCCGGTCGTGGTCAACCCTGACATGGACTCAAACACTGCATTAGTCAGCGATAACGCCATAGCAGAGAGCATAAATGGTAAAGCGGCAAACAGGCTGAGCACCACCCAGCTAAACGTCGTTAAAAAGAAAGCGCCCCGCACCGAAAGCCGCACTTGCCCGCCGCGCGTGCCCACCAGAAAAATGATACCGGTGAACAAGGTAATCACTGCTGAAATCGCAAAGCTTCGCCAGCCATCATTACCGGCCACCAGATCGGCCATCATCGGGGCCAACATAAAGATGCCCAAAAACGTGATCATTGCACCAATGATCAGGACAATCGGCCGCAAGTCAGCCATGGGCCGGCTCCCGGATATTCAATGAATTCGCGCCCGGTCGTGAGGGCTGTCCAGCGAGAAAGCCGGGATCACCACGTCATACACAATGCCGTTATCATCCCGCACCTGATAAACCCCACCCATAATGCCTGAAGGGGTCGGCAAAGGCGTGCCAGAAGTATAGGAAAAAACTTGGCCCGGTTCGATGACCGGCTGTTTGCCAATGACACCTTTGCCACCCACTTCCAACACTAAGCCGTTGGCATCAGTGATTTTCCAACTGCGGCGCAAAACCTGAACCGCATGCGGACCGCCATTGGCGATCTCGACAGTATAGGCCCATAAATACCGTCCGGCATGCGGATCAGAATCCGCTTCCATAAATTCCGGAGTAACCCGGACCGTAATATCACCGGTGATTTGCTGGTATGACATAGGTCACAGTTCAACCCATTTGCCAGTCAGGCGCAAGCATTTGTCGCCGTACCATTGGCAATTGCCTGTTGTTTTATTTTTCTGACCGTCCAAGGTTTTATGCGCTTCTGGTTTGCACATTGAACTGAACTGGCCAGCGATCACTTGTCAGTCGGGTTGGAATCGGCACAGCTTTTTTTCAATGATTTCACGGCGCAACGGATTGAAACCACCATGAGCGAAAATTCCGGCATTTTGCCCGATACCGCAATCAAAAACCTAGTATCCGATGGGGCAATTAGCAGCCAGTCTCCATTGGATGTTGATCAAATTCAACCGGCCAGCATTGATCTACGACTTGGCAGCACCGCTTATCGTTTACGGGCCAGTTTTCTACCCGGTCCGGATCGATCTGTTTCTGAAACACTGCAAGCTCCCTTGGTCATGCACCAGATTGATCTTAGCCAAGGTGCCGTATTGGAAACCGGCTGTATTTATCTGGTTCCCTTGTTGGAGGCGCTGCACCTGCCCGCCAACATTGATGCCCGGGCCAATCCCAAAAGCTCGACCGGACGCATTGATGTCTTTACCCGGGTGATTTGCGATCACTCTGGCAGCTTTGACCTCATTAAAAAGGGCTATCGCGGACCGCTTTATATCGAGATATGCCCCCGCACGTTTTCGATTTTGGTGCGCGAAGGCGATCGCTTGGCTCAATTGCGACTACGGTGCTTGGCCGAAGCAGAAAACCCGGCCAGAGACACCCAAACAGTCTCCATCTCTCTGCCCCGCACTGGATTAGCTGGCTATCGAGCCAAACGTCATTCCGGGGTATTGGATCTGTCCAAGATTGCCGGGCATGATCATCTTGATTTTTGGGAACCACTGACCACCAAAAATGGCCATTTGATCCTCGACCCGGATGAATTTTATATTCTGGCCTCCAAAGAAGACATTCGAATACCGCCCGATATGGCAGCCGAAATGGCGCCGATTGCTACCGATATTGGCGAGTTTCGCGTTCACTATGCCGGATTTTTTGATCCAGGCTTTGGAGCGGGCGATGCTTCGTCCAAAGCCGTATTGGAAATCCGGGGGCGCGATGTGCCGTTTTTGCTGGGCGATGGCCAGAGCATTGCCCGTCTGGTGTTTGAACCGATGCAAAGCAAACCGGCCACTCTGTATGGCTCCAATACCAGTCATTATCAGGGGCAGGGTTTGAAGCTGAGCAAATTATTTAGATAATATTTGATGATGAGATTCACCAAGGCGCCGAGCAAGCCGATAGAATAAACTGCTTGGGCTTCCCTACATTCGCCCTCTATAACAGAGGCCAATATGCGGGTGTAGCTCAATGGTAGAGCAGCAGCTTCCCAAGCTGAATACGGGAGTTCGATTCTCCTCACCCGCTCCACTGATCCGCTTGTATGAGACAAAATGACAAAACTGGTCCCGGTCGAACCCTTTGATATTGTAATCTTCGGCGCAACCGGAGATCTGGCCAAGCGCAAATTGATCCCCGCACTGTTCCACCGCTGGTGTGACGGACAAATACCAAATGATACTCGGATCATTGCAGCCTCCAGAGACAAACTGTCCAACCAACAGTATTGCGATTTGGCTGCCGGGCATATTCCAGCAGCTAAATCTGGCTTTGGCGAAAAGTGGGAAGAATTTTGCACTTTGCTGCATTATATCGCGCTAGATGTGGAAGGTGAAAACCCAGGTTGGACGGAGTTATCATCCCATTTGGCACCGGATCAGGACAAAATCCGACTATTTTATCTGGCCCTGCCTCCGTCTCTTTATGGTTCAGTTTGTGCGGCAATCGGCGCGCACCAGCTCAATTCCAAAAATGCTCGGATCATTTTGGAAAAACCAATTGGTTCGGACTATGATTCAGCACGAAAAATCAATGATTGCGTTGGTGAGGTATTCGCCGAAAATCATATTTTTCGGATCGATCATTATCTCGGCAAGGAAACCGTCCAGAACCTACTGATCCTGCGCTTTGCTAATTCTTTGTTTGAACCCATGTGGAATGCTGGCGGCATTGATCATGTGCAGATCACGGTTGCCGAATCCTTAGGTGTTGGATCAAGGGCTGGATATTATGACCGAGCCGGTGCCTTGCGCGATATGGTGCAAAACCATTTGTTGCAATTGGCCTGTCTGGTGGCGATGGAGCCACCTGCCTCGCTTGATGCCGAAGAAGTTCGTACCGAAAAGCTAAAAGTGCTGCGGGCCTTGCGGCCCATCACTCGTGAAACCGTGGCCAAGGAAGTCGTGCGGGCGCAATACGAATCCGGGGCCATAGACGGTCAGGCCGTACCCGGATATCTCGAACAATTGGGCCATGACAGCACCACAGAAACCTTTGTGGCGATCCGGGCCCATATTGATAATTGGCGCTGGGCAGGGGTACCATTTTACTTGCGAACCGGCAAATGTATGAAAGCCAAGCGGTCCGAGATCATCATCCAGTTCAAGCCAGTTCCCCATGACATTGTGGGAGCCGTCGAGGGTACAATTCACCCCAACCGGTTGGTTATTCGGCTGCAACCGGACGAAGGCGTTAAATTGATGTTGATGACCAAGGACCCCGGTCCGGGCGGCGTGCGCTTGCGCTATGTACCCTTGAATTTGAGCTTTGCCGATGACTTCGAAAATGGCTATCCCGATGCCTATGAACGATTGTTGATGGCAGTGGTTCGCAGTAATTTAAGCCTGTTCATGCGCCGCGATGAAGTCGAGGCCGCGTGGCGCTGGGTCGATGGAATTGCCCACGCTTGGAACAAAGGCCACGACAAAATGTACGGTTATGCCTCTGGAACAGACGGGCCATCCCAAGCCGCATTGCTGCTGGCAAGGGAAGAAAGAGAATGGTTCGATGCCCCATTCGGCCAATAGTCCGCCAACTTGGCATGTTTACCCATCCCATCAGCAGATGAGCCAGCAATTGGCTGCTCAGTTGGCTGGCGAGTTACAAAACGCCATTGCAAAGCGCGGCACGGCAGTCATGGCGGTTTCCGGCGGTTCAACACCGGCTGATTTATACCGGATCTTGTCCACCAAAGAACTGGATTGGTCAAAAGTCAGCATCGTTCTCATTGACGAACGGTGGGTTGATCTGGGCGAAGCCGGTTCCAATCAGGATTTCATCCAATCCACCTTACTACGGGGTCGGGCCGCCGCCGCCAAATTTGTCGGCTTGAAAACAGACAGCGCCAACCCGTATTTGGCTCTACATAAAGTCAGACGTCGCATAGCCAAAATCCCCCTGCCCTTTGACGTTTGCGTTTTTGGGTTGGGCAGTGATGGCCATACTGCCTCATGGTTCCCCCATGCAAATGGCTTAAGTGCTGCATTGCGACCAGCCGGGCCATTGGTCCATGCTATCAAGGCGCTGCCCAGTGAGGTAACTGGACCATTCACCGAGCGGATTACCTTAGGCCTCGCAGCCTTTACAAATGCCCATAATCTACATTTGATGTTTACGGGCCAACAAAAACAACAGACTTGGCAACAGGCATTGGCTGACGGACCCATTGCCGACATGCCGGTCCGGGCGTTGATTGCCAACACCCGCAAAACCTTGCAGGTCCATTGGGCACCCTGATACCCTTCAGTACAAAACAAACGAGGACGAGCTTGAAACTTAACAATACTCTTATCCAAGTCACTGACCGGATCATCCGGCGCAGTGACAAAACCAGAACCCGCTATCTGGATCAAATACGCGCCGCTGGACAACAAGGTCCGGGCCGTTCCCGCTTGTCTTGTGGCAATCTGGCCCATGGCATTGCCGCAAGCTCCGGTGAGGACAAAGCAGCCCTGAAAACCGGCGGAAAGACAAATATCGGCATTGTAACTTCCTACAATGACATGCTTTCGGCCCACCAACCATTTGCCGAATACCCGGATATTATCAAGCAGGCCTTGCATGAGATCGGTGCAGTCGCCCAAGTTGCGGGCGGGGTTCCGGCCATGTGTGACGGCGTAACCCAAGGCCAACCCGGCATGGAGCTGTCACTGTTCAGCCGTGATGTGATCGCCATGGCCACCGCCATTGCACTTTCCCATAATATGTTTGATGGCGTGGTCTTGCTGGGAGTTTGTGACAAAATCATTCCGGGTCTGCTGATTGGCGCGCTGTCCTTTGGCCATTTACCGGCGATCTGCATTCCGGCAGGTCCAATGCGTTCGGGGTTACCCAATCCGGAAAAAGCCCGCATTCGGCAATTGTTCAGCCAAGGCAAGATCAGCAAGGACGAATTACTCACCGCCGAGATCAAGAGCTACCACTCGCCCGGAACCTGTACGTTTTACGGCACAGCCAATTCCAACCAAATGCTGATGGAGGTAATGGGCTTGCACATGCCCGGCGCGGCCTTTGCCAATCCCGATACCGAATTGCGCGGTGCCTTGACCAAGGCCGCCGCCCAACGCTGCGCCTCCATCGGGATCAGCAGTGACGCATATACGCCGCTCGGCCAACTGATTGATGAACGGACCATTGTAAATGCGATTGTGGGCCTGCACGCCACCGGCGGCTCGACCAATCATACGATCCATCTGGTCGCCATTGCGCGAGCAGCGGGGATCCATATTGATTGGACTGATTTTGACGAATTGGGCAGTATCACGCCACTTTTGTGCCGGATCTACCCAAATGGCCCGGCCGATGTGAACCATTTCACCAAAGTCGGTGGACTGGGTCTGGTCATCGGCGAATTGCTCGATAATGGGTTGCTGCACGAAGATGTACAAACCGTGGCTGGATCTGGTTTGCGGGCCTATGCCAGCCAGCCAATCGTGCAGGATGAAGCCCTGTCTTGGCAACCAGCCGTTGCTGCCAGTCTTGATGAAAATATCATTCGTTCTTATGCCAAACCCTTTGCCAAAACCGGCGGTTTGAAATTATTGACCGGATCATTGGGCCGCGCCATCATCAAAATTTCGGCGGTACAGCCCATCCACCAGATTGTCCGGGCACCCGCCGCAGTATTTCATTCGCAAGATGAGTTTTTGGACCAGTACAATGCCGGGCAATTGGAGCGGGATATGATCGCCGTATTGCGCTTTCAGGGACCCCGGGCCAATGGCATGCCGGAACTACACAAACTGACCCCCTGCCTTGGCACCTTGCAAGATAAGGGCTTTGCCGTGGCCCTAGTCACTGACGGGCGAATGTCCGGTGCCTCGGGCAAAGTACCGGCGGCCATCCATGTCAGCCCTGAAGCTGCCTTGGGCGGCGCATTGGGCAAAGTCATGGACGACGATATGATCTTGTTGGATGCAGTGGCCGGACGACTTGAAATTGAGGTCAGCACCCGCCAATGGGCCAGAAGAAGCCAAACCATTTTACCCGAAACAATACAAACCGGCATGGGCCGTGAGTTGTTCAGCGGTTTTCGGCAATTAACGGGAACCGCCGAACAGGGCGCGCTCTCCATCCCCGGACTAGGCGACCTGCCAGAGCAGGAAGGAAGTTAGATGGCTAAATCCATTCAAGAAATCATGAGGCAAGCCAGCGTCATTCCGGTGCTCACCGTGACGGATCTGGCCCACGCAATTCCATTGGCGCACGCCTTGTTTGACGGCGGGCTACGGGTGATCGAATTGACTTTGCGCTCACCAATTGCCCTCGAGGCTCTGATTCAAATGAAGCAGGCGGTGCCGGAGTTGGTCATCGGCATGGGAACGGTGTTGACCCCGGGATATGTGAGGTTGTGCGTGGATGCGTCTGTTGATTTTCTGGTTTCACCGGGTCTGACCGACGAGTTATCTGCTGCAATGATGGACAGCCGACTGCCTTGCTTGCCCGGAATTGCCACAACGTCCGAAGCCATGCAAGCCACCAATGCCGGGTTTACCGCCGTTAAATTCTTTCCAGCTGAACAATCGGGCGGGCGGGCCTGGTTGAACGCCATCCGGGGGCCATTGCCCGACCTGCGGTTTTGCCCAACCGGTTCGATCAGCGCAGCTTTGGCTCCGGCTTATCTGGCCGCGCCCAATGTAGATTGTGTTGGCGGAAGTTGGATCGCACCCTCAGCTTTAATCGCCGAACAAAATTGGACAGCAATTACAAAATTGGCAAAAAGCGCCACGCAAATGGGAGCGGATTAGTCGACCAAATAGTCGGCCAAATTAGTCGGCAGGTGCCAGCAATAACCGATTATTGTGCTTCTGGACTGGGCGCGCATTTTCACCCAGAACCTGATGCAGTTGAACAATTTGCTCTGCGCTGGCGCTGATATGGGATTTTGCCACATGCCAGTTGACCCCTTCTGAACAAGGTGGCGTGGTTAGCGAACCCATATATCGAAATACCGAGAGATCATGTGGCAACAAGCCAGACGGGTCGAGCTTGGTCGTTACCGGACCGGGCCGAGTGCCCAGCGCGTCCAAGATAGTGGCCAGTTCGGCGTTTGCCTCACCTTCGACAAACAACACACCCACCACCAGCAATTCGCCGGCATGGGTCGCATGTACAAAATGCACTTCAATTGGGAACGGTTTCGCATCGAGCACATGTTCAGACGGTGTATGAAAGTGCAATTGGACCAATTCGAATTTCCGCTGATCAATCGCCGCCGAGCGACCGGGTGCAAAATTGGCCTGTACCGTATGGCCGTTATACGCAATGGAAACAGCACCCGGCATATAATCTAATTTCAAGGATACATCCCCACTGGCATTCACTGCTGCCAGATCAATCGGCGACTGCATGGAACCAGCAGCACACATGTGGTAATCGGCGGATAACGTCGCCCAATGGGCCGGACCTTCTTCGCCTTCATATCCCCAATGGGCTGCGCCATGGCTGCTATTGGATGGCCCATGTTGGGTTGGGCGACTTGGTATTCCGATGGCCGAACAAGCCGACACAGCAAACATACTCGACAACAAAATGGCAGTAATTTCACGTTTCATCATTAGCTCCAATCAAACAGGTGTCTCTGTACCCAAATGCGCTGATACTTATTGAAAAAGGGTTTCCAACATGGCCATTCGGCCACCGGACCATTCTTCAACATCCTGCAATCGCCCCAAAGCCAAAGCGCGGCGATCCATAATCAGATCACGCGATGTCAAGCCGCGCGACAGCAACAGGCCTTCCAGTGTTCGGCAGCGACTCAAAGCCACATAGGCTTGTCCATGCGCAAACAGGCCACGGCGCAAATCAACAAAAACCCTGTCCAAGGTTTGCCCTTGGGCTTTGTGAATGGTCAAGGCCCAAGCAAGACGCAAGGGATATTGCTTGAAGGTGCCGACCACTTCTTTTTTAAGCTCTGACTTTTCTGAATCAAATTCATACCGATAACGCTCCCATACGGTCGGTTCGATCTTGTATTCCTTGTCATCAATTTTGATCCGCAATTTCCCCGGCTCTACACTGACGATTTCAGCCAAGGTTCCGTTGACCCATCTCTTTTCGCTATCATTACGCAGCAAAATCACCCGCGCCCCGGCCTTCAACGACAAGGGCGATTCAGTCGGAAACAATTTAGCATCAAATTGTCCGGTGACTTTAGCTTCATACTCGGTTTGCTTCCCCGGCAGGGCGGCCAGCTTTCGGTGGTTGATTTCAAAGGCGACGGCATTGGTTCCGGTCAATACCACATGGGTATCTGCCGCCACCACGGGATCAATGTCTGATACGCAATCATCCAGAAATTCGGCCTGTTGCCGATCCAATTCCCCACGGCGCACACCGGCCAATACGTCCAGAAAGACCGGATCCGACTGGCGAAACACCCGGGTTAACTCGATCAAACGAAACCCGGCTTCCCGAAAAGCGGGCGGTGAAAAAAAGTAACACCCGTCATGAATATCCTCAAGATAGGTTTCCAAGCCCCGTTCGATCACTGGCGGCAATTGATACGGATCGCCGACCAATACGATCTGTACGCCGCCAAAGGGCGCATCCACACCGCGATTCAGCCGCAAACTCTGGTCAATGGCCGCCATCATGTCAGAGCGAACCATTGATACCTCGTCGATCACCAACGTACCCATCGCGCCAATCGCCTTGGCATGGCGCAGGCGTTTGACATCACTGGCTTCGATAAGACGCGGTGGAAACCGGAAAAATGAATGTAGGGTCTGACCACCGGCGGCAATCGCCGCAATACCGGTTGGGGCCAACACCACGACCGTCTTGGCATTGCGCGCCACAAACTGTCGGAGCAACGTGGTTTTTCCAGTCCCGGCGCGCCCGGTCAGGTAAACATTGGAACGCTCTTCTTCCAGCACTCGCATGACTGGCGCATAAATCTCATGGTCCAGTTCGCTCACACCTGACAATTCCATTTTGGTCTCTTTGCCATTTCCATGCAGGCCCCATAGCAAAGGGTGGACCGAACAGGATTCTGCTCTATCAATACGGGGCTGCACAAAAAAACACAAAGGGTAGTCGGGATGAAACTTGGTTCCAGAAACAAAATGTTTGGTGGGGAACAAGCTCTATGGAGCGCGCCCAGTGCTGCATGCAATTGCGATATGCAATTTGCGGTATTTATACCGCCCGGCAAGGGACCGTTTCCTGTTCTCTACTGGTTATCCGGATTGACCTGCACCCCGATGAATTTTGTTGAAAAAGCCGGGGCGCAAAAATTGGCAACCGAATTGGGCATTATTTTGGTCGCACCAGATACCAGTCCGCGCGGCGAAGGCGTGGCTGACGATGCTGCCTATGACTTGGGACAAGGTGCCGGGTTCTACTTGAGCACCACACAAAACCCATGGCGGGAATATTTTCAAATGGATCGGTGGATTATTGAAGAACTGGTTCCATTGATTGATCAGAAGTTTGCAACCGACCCAACTCGCCGAGGCATATTTGGTCATTCCATGGGTGGGCATGGCGCACTTACCTTGCACTTGAAACGCCCGGATATTTTCAAGACTTGTTCCGCATTCTCGCCCATTGTTGCTCCTATGCAGGTGCCTTGGGGCCAAAAAGCATTTCGCACCTATCTTGGCGACAACCAATCAGACTGGAAACAATATGATGCCTGCCAGTTGGTTGAAGCCTCACCCGGCCCGGCCCATATCCTGATTGATCAAGGTCTGGATGACACTTTTCTGGCAGAGCAATTACGACCTGAATTATTCGAATTGGCTTGTAAAAAAGCGAGCCAGCAAGTTACGGTGCGCCGCCAAGTTGGATATGACCATTCCTATTATTTCATTGCCAGTTTTATCGAAGATCATTTGCGCTGGCATGAGGCGCAGTTTGATAAATAACCCAGATAGTTCTTTGGTGCTACAGCAGCAAAATACCGAGTACCAACAAGCCCAACAATCCGATGACCAACACGTTGAAATAGACAAAATCCAAGGCCAGCACCCGCAATCCGGCGGTGAACCAGCTACTGCCATATATCTTCTTGTGCAATTGCCACAAATAGAAATTGCTCCAGCCGATAAATACGACAACAGCCAATGGCGGGTTAATCAATATCCCGAATGGGATTAAAATCGCCAAAAACAGAAACAGGAAAGAATGGAAATGCAAGGCCACAATCATATGGTCATACACATATAATTTACGCCGCCAGAAATAGGACAGGGCCAGCAAAAATCCAAAAAACGGAGCCAGAAAGAAAGCCAGACGTGGTGCCCACCGGCCAACTGTCGCAGCATAAAGTTGCGGATCACGAATAGCTGTTTCGATATTGGTGGCCAGAAACTGTCTGGATTGCAAATCGAGCCAGGTTATTTCTCCAGAGTTATCGTCAAGATCAATATCCACCCTCAATTCAGACCCTGGATCAGGTTTTACTTCTGAAGATAGCTCTTCTTTTGCCCTTTCTGCCGCCTCGCCCGCCTTCTTTTCGGCGCGCAGCTGCTTGCATTCTTCACTCAAGTTTTTTGGAATAACAACACCCTGCATCGCGCAAATTATTTGTTCTTTGGTCGGGGCATTTACGGACGGCGATGTGTTCTCAGTATCGAGTTTCGTAATTTGATCTTCCAATATCTTGCCAACATCATCTACCGCACTACCAGCTGAAGTGGATACAGATTGTTTAATCTCGTTTCGGGCTTCTTTGATCGCCGCAATGGCTTCACGGCGTTCTTTTTTACTTGTCGTACCCAGCACAATCTGGGAGCCGTCTGGCCCAAGTTGCAAACCATCAGTCTGGTCCCGAATTGCCAATTCAAACACTAGAAAAAACAGGACTGATGCGGCCAGAAAAAGTTTGAACGGCTGCAAATATGGTTTGCGAACTCCGCTCAAATATTTGAGCGTGATCTCACCAGGACGTAACATCAGTGGTGGAATGGTTCGCCATATCCGCCCATCAAGTCCGAACAAGCCATCAAAAATATCAGCAAACAGAGACCATAATGGGCGGTGAAAGGTATCGGCCACCTGTCCGCACACATGGCAATACCTGCCTTCCAGAACGGTATTGCAATTGGAACATTCATCCAACGCGGTCGAAGACTGAAACTCCGACTTGGTATCATCAGCCCGAAGTTCAATCTCGTCCGGTGCCATGGCGGCCAATACGCCCGCCTCGATCACTGTGCCGACTAGTTCTTCTTCCATACCAGTCCCCTGATTACCAATACAGCGTATTGGATCAGGCGCTGGTTCACAAGAGACGCGGGATTGAACGGCTAGTCATCAGCGATGCACAAATAGCGCGAGCGGTGAATGTCCACGATATTGTCTTCCCAGCCACTGACTCTTGGGTTGACCAGCGCCTTATTGACCAAATTCCACATAGGAATGATCGGCATGTCGTCCAGCATCATCTGCTCGGCCCGCTTCATCATATCCGAGCGTAGAACCATGTCCATTTCCCGGTTGGCCGCATCCATCAATTGATCATATTTCGGATTTGAATATCTGGAATAATTCATCGCCCCGGCCCGGGTTTCCATCAGATACAGGAAATTACTAGCATCGTTAAAGTCGGCGACCCATGCGCCATCACTGACCGTGAAATCCCCGGCACGCTGATTTGCATACAATATCTGGGTTTCAACCTGAGCAATGGTAACATTGACCCATGGCGCAATATTATTCCAATCGCTTTGCAATCCAGGTGCTGCCACCGGATTATCGCCGGTCGAGCGGTGCGTATATTCAAACTGCAATGGATTGTCCGGACCAAAGCCAGCTTCCTCCAATAACGCCTTTGCCTTCACTTTACGTTGTTCAAACGACAAGGAGGCCCAACTGGCCACGGCACCTTCCGGGTAATTCCCGACACCCGGAGGCACCAGAGAATAGGTCGAGATATAACCGGATTTCATCACGTTCTGGGTGATATGATCCCGATCAATTGCCATTGCCAATGCCAATCGCACACGTTGATCATCAAACGGTTTTATAGTCGTGTTGAACGAGAGATACGTGGTGCCCAAAAACGGATGCACCCGGACATAACCCGGCAATTCCTTATTCAGGAATTCCATTTTGCGGCCGGGGAAATCATTGTTTACATCCAGACGACCTTCGCGCACTTGCCGCTCTGCCGTATTGGAATCGGGAATGGCATAATAATAAATTTCGTCCAGACAGACATTCTCATTGTCGTAAAAAGAAGGGTTGCGCACGGAATGGACAAAATCGTTGGTCCGCCATTCCGTCAGCTTGTAGGGGCCGTTGACCTGAATATTCTCCGGTTGAATCCATTTATTTCCAAACTGCTCGACCACATGAGCCGGGACCGGAAAGGTGGTATAATGGGTCAGTAAGCCGAGCAGATACGGAGCTGGATATTCTAGGTCGATCCGCAATTTTTTTGGACTGAGTGCGGTGACGCCCAAGTCTTCTAACGGCAACTCGCCTGCGTTTACACCGGCCGCATTTTTAACGGGATAGACCAGCGAAGCATATTGCGACTGGGTCTCTGGATTGAGCAAGCGGCGAAAGGAAAATACGAAATCATCAGCGGTAACTTCAACGCCATCCGACCATTTCGCATCAATTAAATCAAATTCCCAACGAAGCCCATCTTCGCTCACCTCCCAG
>NVXG01000042.1 GCA_002733805.1 Robiginitomaculum sp.
CGTTCCTGACAATCGGCCAGCTTTCCGGGTAGGGACGCAATATCCAGCGCTGATTTGCGCCGAGTCAATTCACGGGCTTTTCTGGCCGCATCGCGGGCCGCTGCTGCTTCGATGATTTTTTGGATAATCATCTTGCTTTCAGCCGGGTGTTCTTCAAACCATTCAGACAAACCCGTACCCATAATGTTTTCCACGATCGGACGCACCTCGGACGAGACCAGTTTGTCTTTGGTTTGTGACGAAAACTTCGGGTCTGGCACTTTGACTGACAGCACACAGGTCAGGCCTTCGCGGCTATCATCACCAGTCAGCGAGACTTTTTCCCGTTTAGCCATGCCGCTTGTTGTGGCGTAATTGTTGATGGCCCGGGTCAGCGCCCCGCGAAAGCCCGCCAAATGCGTGCCGCCATCGCGCTGTGGGATATTATTGGTGAAACACAAAACCCGCTCATGATAGCCATCATTCCACCAAAGAGCGGCATCGATCTCGACACCTTCGCGCTCACCTCGGATGATAATTGGATCTTCCAGCAAGGGCGTTTTAGCCCGATCCAGATGGCGGGCAAATTCCTGAACACCGCCTTCATAGGCCAGCTCGATCTCAAACACTTCGGTGCCGCGTTCATCGCGCAATCTGATGGCCACACCGGAGTTCAAAAATGCCAACTCCCGCAAGCGGTGCTGCAAGGTATTTCGATCAAACTCGACCATGGTGAAGGTATCGGTCGAAGGCAGAAACCGAACCATAGTCCCGGTTTTGCCTTTTGGTGCATCCCCACTGACCACCAGATCATCAACCGGATCCCCATGAATGAACTTCATTTCATGGGTTTTGCCGCCGCGCCAAATGGTCAAATTCAATTCTGATGAAAGGGCGTTAACCACAGAAACGCCCACGCCGTGCAGGCCACCAGAAATTTTGTAGGAATTTTGATCAAACTTACCACCCGCGTGTAGCTGGGTCATGATCACCTGCGCTGCTGACACGCCTTCTTCCTCGTGTATGGCGGTTGGAATTCCCCGGCCATTGTCCGAAACCGAAGCCGAACCATCGGCGTATAAAACCACCTCAACCGTGTCACAATGCCCGGCCAAAGCTTCGTCAATTGCGTTATCAACAACCTCATACACCATGTGGTGCAGACCCGATCCATCATCGGTGTCGCCAATATACATGCCCGGCCGTTTTCGTACGGCATCGAGTCCTTTTAGAACCTTGATGCTGTCCGCACCATATTCTTCTTCAGCGGCCGATTGATTCGTTTCATCTGTCATCCCTCAAATCTACCCTGAAGTTTCATGATGAGCGAGCAAAAAGGTGCGGAAATCAGCCACAGGAACGTGGAACAATTCCCACATCAGATAGTTCAAAAAACTGGGCGTGATCCCCAAATGCTTCAAACAGGGAACGGTCTGTTCCGGTGAGCCATGCTTGGCCTTGCAACTGATTAATCTCTTCAATCAACGCGGCACGGCGATTTTCATCCAGATGGGCACAGGCTTCATCCAGCAGGATCAAAGGCGGCGGCGCTTGCGCGTCGGCCGTAACCGCCCGCGCATGGGCCAACGACAAGCCAACCAGCAAGGCTTTTTGTTCTCCGGTCGAACAATCGGCCGCCGGCATTTCCCCTGCACCCCATGCCACGGCCAGATCGGCCCGGTGCGGTCCATGCAAGGTTCGTCCGGCTTTGGCATGTAACTCCCGATGTTGGGCCAGTGCGTCCTTTAAGGTGGCCTCTATTTTTGGTTCTTGTTCCATGGTAAAACTGGCCAATACCTCATGACCACTGATCGCCAGATCGGCTTTTGGAAACGCCCCCTCAGCCCGACTTTCAATCTCGAGCCGCAAACGACGCACCGTCTCGGCTCGAGCCTGATGGATTTGCGCGCCAAACTCGGCCATTTGCTGTTCCAGGCCATCCAGCCAAGCCGGGTCGGCACGACCCTCATCCAACAGACGCTGGCGATTGCGTAAGGCTTTTTCATAGGCATTCACCGCCCGGCCATGCCCCGGAAACAGCGAAAAAACTAAACGATCAAAATATTTTAACCGCACCCCGCGCGGACCGGAAAAAATCCGATCTTGGGCCGGGGTCAACCAGACCTGACGCACCAGACGGGCCAACGCACCGGCACTGGCATTTTGCCCGTCAATTCGCACCCGGCGGCTTTGTCCATTGGCAGAAGGGGTAAGGCCGGTCCCGATTTGAAACTCACCATCCGGATGGGCCAAAACGGCGTGGATAGCCCATGGCTGGTCGGAGCCGCGTTGCACCGCCTGCGCGTATGGCGCACGGCGCAAGCCTCGCCCCGGAGCCAAAAGGGAAATCGCTTCCAATACATTGGTTTTGCCGGTGCCATTCGCCCCAAACAATACCACGGGCTTTGGGCTCAACTCAAATTGGGCATCGGTGTGGGATCGAAATCGGTTCAGACTGAGTGCAACTAAAGCAGTTTCAATCACACCCGCAACGGCATCAGGACGTATAAAGCGTGCTCGTCGCCACTGTCTTCGATCAAAATCGGTGAATTGGCATTGGATAGTCGAAAGATCACGTCCTGCCCGTCAATTTGCGACAAGACATTGAGCAGGTATTTCGCATTAAAGCCGATCTCCATCGGCTCGCCACCGTAAGACACCGGAATTTCCTCAGTCCCCTGACCGGATTCCGGGTTGGAGACGCGTAAAGTAAGCATATCGGCTTCCAACACCATTTTGACCGATCTGGATTTTTCGACACTGACTGTCGATACCCGATCAACCGAGGCGGCAAAGGTCCGGTTTTCCAGCTCGAGCTTGTTTTCATTGTCTTTTGGAATGACCCGTTGATAATCCGGGAATGATCCGTCGATCAGCTTGGAGGTCAGGATTGCCGAGCCTGCCGTAAAGCGGATTTTAGCGTCTGATACCTGCACTTGAACCGCATCGGCCATATCATCGATCAGTTTTCGCACTTCACCAATTGTTTTGCGCGGAATGATAATGGCTGGCATGCCGGCAGCACCCTCTGGCATGGCAGATTCGCAAAGCGCCAACTGATGGCCATCGGTGGCCACGGCCCGGATAACTGCGTCATCGCCCTCGGTGGCATGCAAATGCACTCCGTTCAGATAATATCTGGTTTCCTCGCTGGACACCGCAAACCGGGTTTTGTCGATCAGGCGCGCCAGTTCAGATGCGTCCATCTCAAAGCTGTGGGTCAAGCCATCAGCCGACAGGGCTGGAAACTCATCTTCGGGAAGAGTTGGCAAGGAAAATCTAGCCCGACCCGCATGAATGATGATTTGTCCGTCTTCTGTATTGGCCTCAAGGGTGACTTCAGCGCCATCGGGCAGTTTTCGGACAATTTCGTAAAATGTGTGGGCCGGTAATGTCGCCACACCTTCGGTACGCACATCGGCGCTGACCGTTTCAACAATTTCAATATCAAGGTCTGTGGCGGCAAAACTGACCGCGTCCGCCGTTACAGAAAGCAGAATATTTGACAAAATGGGTATGGTGTTTCGTCGCTCAACCACACTGGTTACATGGTTCAGGGCTTTTAGAAGATTGGCCCGCTCAATGGTAAATTTCATCGCGCTCTATCCGGTTCTGTACCTCTTGGTTTATCGGCAATATGCCAAAAACAAGAGAGTTTCATCATTCAGGCAGGAAAACCCCGCTTCATTCGTTGTGTGAATGTAGCTTGGTCAGCGAGCGACGCAAGCCTTCAACTTCGTTGGCAAACAACGGATCGTCGTCAATCAGGCGATTTATGGTTTTAACTGCATGGATTACCGTCGTGTGATCCCGGCCATCAAAGCGCTGACCAATCATGGGTAAAGAAGACGAGGTCAGTTGCTTGGCCAGATACATGGCGATCTGCCGGGGCCGAACAATGTTGCGGGTCTTACGGCGTGACAGCAAATCTTCTTTGCTCAATCCAAACCAGGATGCGGTTCCTTTTTGGATATCGGCCACCGATACCTTGACCCGGGTTGCTCGGACGATATCAGACAAAATGTCTTGCGCCGCATCCAAGGTGATCGGACGACCCAGCATGATAGTGCCTGACAAAATCATATTTAAGGCGCCCAGCAATTCCCGTGGGCTGGTCGATACTTTTGCCGCCAGAAAATCCAGTACGGGATTGGGGACATCCAATCCGTCAAACTCGTCGGCCATTTCAGCAATCCGGTTGGATAGAATGTCACGGCGCAACTCAAATCCGGCCGGCGCAATACGGCAAACTAATCCGCCATTTAGGTGCGAGCGCAACCGATCATCAAACGAGGCGATCTCGCCGGGCGAACGATCGGCGCTCAACACCACTTGTGCGCCGCTTTCAATCAACGAACAAAGAGTGTGGACAAATTCTTCCTGAGTGGCGGCTTTACCGGCCAGAAAATGAATATCGTCAATCAACAACAAATCCAGCGAACGGACTTTTTTCTTGAACTCAGCGGATTGCGAACCGCGCAAGGCCGAAACAAAGTTCTGCACAAAGTCCTCGGCCGTTAAATAAGACACCCGCCGAGTCGGCGCATGTAACCGGGCCTGATGGGCAATGGCTCGCAACAAATGGGTCTTGCCCAACCCATAACTGCCGTGAATGAACAGCGGGTTGAAACGGGCTTGCGGACCACGAGCGGCAGCCTTGGCCATGGCCCAGGCCACTTCATTACTTGGCCCGACCACAAAATTATCAAACCGGTACTTTTCAAAGCTCGCCCCGAGCGCGATTGCTGGTGCAGCATTTGCTTGAGGTCCAGTTGGCGCTCCAGTCGGATCTTCGACACGAGCATTGATTGTCTCAGTATTTAGGCAAAGCACCGTCAAGCAAAGTTGGCGCTTTTCTGGATCGAATTGCTGCCACAAGGCACAAATGTCATCAAACAGATTTTCACGGATCCAATCGCGAGAGAAGGCATTGGGCGCACCCAAACCAACTCGTCCATCTTGGTCACTTACAACCTGTAAGCGCACAATCCATGAGCGAAAATCACGCGGGTCTATCTGTTGTTGCAACTGGCGACAAACCATGGCCCAGACCTGGTCCAGTTGGGTCGGATCACCCGTGCTTTGCACAACAGGAAGTATATGGTTACCCAATGATCGAGCCCCCTCAGGCACGCTGGTTAACAATTCAATCTGTTAACCTGCATCTATTTGTTATAAAACGGTTTTTTGAAAACTATCCAAAAATACCAATCCGACACCCTAGTATTTATGGCTGACAACCTGTCGAAAATTCCGTCTGAGCCGCAACCTATCAAAATCGTGATTTGGGTCAATCCTGCCAGCAGCCAAACCAACCCAAATTAACTCGCCATTTACGCTAAGTTGTTGACTCTTGCGGACTTGCTGGCTGAAAAAAAAATTGATTCTTTTTAGTTGACTCTCATCAGATTCTAAGGGCGCTGAAAAATTGTTGGCAAAGTTCAGAAAAATCCAAAAATGGACACAAAAAAACCGGCACAAACTGGCCGGTTTCCTTGTTTAGTCTTTTGGCTTGAGCGTTATTTGGTGCCCAGCGCCTTGATCCGTTGAGACAGCCGGGAAATTTTCCGCGCTGCCGTGTTCTTGTGAAACACACCTTTGCTCACGGCGCGCATCATGGTTGGCTCGGCCACAGCAAATGCGGCTTTTGCAGCAGGCTGATCGCCGCTGGTGATCGCTTCTTCGACAACCCGCAAAGTGGAGCGCACATTGGTGCGGCGGGATTTATTGACAGCGGTGCGTCGGGCAATTTGCCGGACCGCTTTTTTGGCAGAACTTGTATTAGCCATAACGTACCTTGTTATTTCCTACCCGTTGGCAGGGATTTGACGAATTGAATTGCTCTCGAAAATCAATGTTACTAGAGCGAGCCGGGGCATATAGCTTTGCCATGGCACGAGGTCAACTGTTTATACAGGCCGCAGACCGGATTGGGCGGGCATTGTCTGGCTACCTATCGGTTTTTGAAATGCGGTTCGCGCTTTTCGACAAAAGCAGCCATGCCTTCTGCTTGGTCTTCCGTGGCAAATTGCGAATGAAATACCCGGCGTTCAAATCGTATGCCTTGGGCCAAGGTAGTCTCATAGGCGGTATTGATCGCCTCTTTGGTCATCACGGCAATTGGTAGGGATTTATCAGCAATGATCTGCGCGGATTTTATGGCCTCATCCATCAAATCATCAACGGGAACCACTCGGGATACCAAGCCAGAACGCTCGGCCTCCTGCACATCCATCATTCGGCCGGTCAGGCACATATCCATGGCTTTGGATTTTCCGACAAAGCGGGTTAGGCGTTGCGTACCACCGGAGCCGGGCATCACACCTAGATTGATCTCTGGCTGGCCAAATTTAGCATTTTCAGCAGCAATGATAAAATCGCACATCATGGCGACTTCACAGCCACCGCCCAACGCATACCCGGCCACCGCTGCGATAATGGGTTTTTTGAATCGTGCTACGGCTTCCCAGGTTTCGCTAAACGGGTCATTGAGATAAAGTTCAACGAACTTGCGTGCCTGCAATTCCTTGATATCAGCCCCAGCTGCAAATGCTTTCTTGGAACCCGTTAACACCACACAACCGATTTCGGTGTCGGCATCAAACCGGGCCAGCGCCTCGGCCAGTTCTTTGGTCATCTGAGCGTTCAACGCATTTAGCGCATCAGGACGGTTCAGGGTAATGATCCCAACTCGTCCGTCAGTTTTTGATTGTATGGTTTCAAATGACATTTCATCTCATCCCGTTTGCTTCAGACCGGTACGACAGGCCCGACCGGCACGGCTCTTAATCCAGTTAAGCGCCCCGTACAATAGGCAAAAGCCGCTATACTAAGCTGGGGAACCTACAAAATCTGGTTGCTCCGCACCAATTAATTTTCAGTATTTTGGCAAACTGGACAATAAAAGCTGGATCGTCCAGCTTGGACAATTCGCGCAATCATTCCAGTACACTTTGCAGCCAGACAAGGGTCGCCCGCTCGGTCATACACTTCAAATCTGTGTTGAAAATAACCCAGCGCGCCATCCGCCGCAGAAAAATCATTCAAGGTGGAGCCACCCACCTCGATAGCTTGGCGGATTACATCGCGAATATGACGGACCAGAACCGTGGCTTGCAATTCCGATAGATCGCAACACCGGGTTTGCGGGTGTATCTTGGCCCGGAATAATGCTTCGCACACATAGATATTGCCAAGACCGGCGATCAGTTTTTGATCCAAAAGTGCCGTTTTTACTGGCCCGGTCCGACGCTGCATTTTCTGAAATAGGCCCGCCGCCGACAATTCATTGCCCACTGGCTCCGGCCCCAAATCTTTCAAGAATTTCGAGTTTTCCAGACCCTCCGTGGCAAACAGCAGCATAAACCCAAAACGACGCGGGTCATTATAGAGCACACGCGATCCATCTTGCAGCTCGAACACCACATGGTCGTGTTTTGATTTGCGCCCCTCCGGCTCCGGCTCTCCGGGTGCTAGGGCCAAAAAAGAGCCGCTCATGCCCAGATGGCTGAGCAGGGTCTGGCCATTGTCCAGTTCGAACAACAAATATTTGGCACGCCGACCTAGATGGACAACCAGCGCTCCGTTTAGTGTTTCAACAAAACCTTCGGAGAACTCAAATCGTAAATTGGGCCGGGCCAGATGCACGTGGGCGATCCGGTTGTCGGCAAACACCGGAGCCAGCCCTTTTCGTACGGTTTCAACCTCAGGAAGTTCGGGCATGTCAAAAAGTCCTATAGCGCGGCGCTTCACTTATCGCTATGTTCCGCCGCCATGACCATTAAGTCCACAAAAACCAATGAAGAATCGTTCGGATTTCGCGACGTGCCCAAAGCCGAAAAGGCCGGGTTGGTGCGCGAAGTGTTTGATCGGGTTGCCGATCGCTATGATCTAATGAATGATTTCATGTCGATGGGTGTGCACCGCATCTGGAAAGACATGGTCATCGCCAAAGCCAACCCACAGCCCGGTGAACTGCTGATTGATGTAGCAGGCGGCACCGGCGATCTTTCTCGCCGGTTTTTAGCGGCAGCAAACAAGGTCAAAACACGGCGTGGCGGACAACCTGCCAAAGCCATTGTCAGCGATATCAATGCTGAAATGTTGCTGGCCGGACGAAAAGAAACCGACCCAAAAACCATTACATGGGTCTGTGGCAATGCGGAACAATTGCCCTTTGCGGATAATACGGCTGATGTAGTGACCATCAGTTTTGGCATTCGCAATGTGACCGACAAGCCCCGCGCTTTACGCGATATGCGCCGGGTGTTGAAACCGGGCGGTCGGTTTTTATGTCTGGAATTTTCCAAGCCAACTTCCAGAGCCTTGGAAATTCCTTATGATTTTTGGTCGTTCAATGCGATCCCGGTCATTGGCGGCATGGTCTCAAACGATCGTGACAGCTATCAATATCTTGTTGAGAGCATTCGAAAATTCCCGGATCAAAAGACTTTTGCCGGAATGATGGAAGCCGCTGGGTTTGCCAAAGTTTCCTTCCGCAATTTTACCGGCGGCGTTGCTGCCCTGCATACTGGTTGGAAAATTTGAGGCATGAATAAGCTGCTGACGTTTTTCCGGCTAATCGGTTCAGGCTTGGTTTTGGCCCGACATGACGCTTTGGTCCCGCCGGAATTTCGGGGTCTGTTACCCGTCGGCACCCGGTTTATCGGTTGGCTGGCCAGATTTGGCTTGCCAACCCCCAAAGGCAATCGCGGCGAGCGATTAGCCCGCGCACTGGAAAAACTGGGACCATCTTATGTCAAGCTCGGGCAATTTCTGGCCACGCGCGGCGATATACTTTCACCAGAAGTCGTAGCTGGATTGGCTGGGCTAAAAGATCAGATGCAACCCTTTTCGCGAGAAGAGGCCAAAGCCATCCTGTCCCAAGAGTTGGGTGAGGACTGGCCAAAATTGATCCATGGGTTCACCGAGCCAATGGCAGCGGCGTCCGTAGCCCAGGTCCATAAAGCCAAAGACGTGGGCGGACAGGACATTGCCGTAAAATTATTGCGACCCGATGTCGGGGCGCGGATCAACAAGGACGTTCAAGCCTTGCAAATGGGTGCGCGCTTGGCCGAAAAATGGTTTCCGGCCTCAAAAAGACTGGAGCCAGTGCGCTTTGTTGAAACCGTAGCCAAGTCTCTGTTGCTGGAGTTGGATCTGCGGATGGAAGCGGCCGCCGCCTCTGAACTTGGTGAGATCGCCACCCAGTTTGAACACATCACCATTCCACAAATTCATTGGGAACAAACCCGCGAGCGGGTTCTGGTCATGGATTGGCTGGACGGGATTGCCCTGACCGACCTGCCAGCTTTGAAAAAATCCGGGATTGATCTGGTCAAGTTGGCCGAAATTATCCCGACCAGTTTTTTATCCTTCGCGCTGGACCATGGTGTGTTTCACGCTGATTTGCATGAAGGCAATATGTTTGCCCTGCCCGATGGAGGTTTAGGACTGGTTGATTTCGGGATTATTGGCCGAATTGGTCCGGCCCAACGCCGCTATCTAGCCGAAATTCTCTACGGCTTTTTGCGGCGTGATTATCGCCGGGTGGCTGAGGTTCATTTCGAAGCCGGTTATGTGCCGGATACCCATATGGTCGATGAGTTTGCCCAAGCCCTGCGCTCGGTTGGCGAGCCAGTGTTTGGCAAAACCGCCAAAGATGTCTCCATGGGGCAGCTCTTGCTGCATCTGTTTGCGGTAACGGCACGCTTTGACATGCATTTGCGGCCCGAATTGGTGCTGTTGCAAAAAACCATGGTGCAGGTTGAAGGCGTGGCTCGCACGCTGGACCCCAACCATGATTTGTGGGGCTCAGCGGAACCCGTCATTGAGCGCTGGATTAAACGCGAGCTTGGCCCGGAAGGGCAATTGGATGAACTGGCTGATGATCTGTTGGACATGCGCGATGCCTTGCGCGCGTTACCTGCGGCCATTACTGATTTAACTGAAATTGCCAAAGCTACCCGTGAACAGGGGTTCTCAGTTGACGATGACAGTTTACGCCGCCTCAGCCATTGGCAGGCGCGCTCACACCGCCTTCGGGATATTGGTTTACTGGTTGGTAGTGCAGCCCTCTTGCTGATTGCCATAAAATTTGTATTTTTGGGCGGATGACAAACTCGATGAATGGCAAACAGGTTCTTTTAATCATAGGCGGCGGAATTGCTGCCTATAAAAGCCTTGAGCTGATCCGGTTACTCCGCAAGGCCGGGGCTGGGGTCAAAGCCATATTGACCAGAGCCGGCACTGAGTTTGTTACGCCGCTGTCCGTCTCGGCGCTAACCGGCGAGAAAGTCTATTCAGACCTATTTGATCTGACTGATGAAGCCGAGATGGGCCATATTCAATTATCTCGATCTGCTGATCTGATCGTGGTCGCACCAGCAACCGCCGACCTGATGGCCAAAATGGCCAATGGTCTGGCCAATGATCTGGCTTCGACCTGTTTGCTCGCCACCGACACACCAGTTTTACTCAGCCCCACCATGAATGTCCGCATGTGGCAACACGCCGCCACTAGGCGCAATGTCGAAACGTTACGTGGTGATGGCATACATTTTGTTGGCCCGAATGAGGGCGACATGGCTTGCGGCGAGTTTGGACCGGGACGCATGGCAGAACCGGCTGAGATCATGCAAGCCATAACCACCCATCTCGGCAATGGCCCACTGACTGGAAAGAAGGTGTTGGTGACCGCAGGGCCGACTTGCGAACCAATTGACCCGGTGCGTTATCTGGCCAACCGATCCAGCGGCAAACAAGGCTTTGCCATTGCCGGAGCCTTGGCCGAATTGGGTGCGGATGTCACTCTGATTGCTGGCCCGGTTCATTTGGATACGCCGCCGGGTGTCGCACGTGTTTCAGTGGAGACTGCGCGCGATATGATGGCCGCTACCGAGCAAGCGTTGCCAGTTGATGTAGCCATTTTTGTGGCTGCTGTGGCCGACTGGCGGGTCGCGGATGCGACAAATCAAAAGATAAAAAAACAAAAAGGCGCACCGCCGCCCACACTGACCTTTTGTGAGAACCCGGACATTTTAGCCACGATCAGCCAATTACCCAAAAAGGCGCGCCCTAGCTTGGTCATCGGCTTTGCAGCCGAAACAGAAAACCTGATCGAGCATGCGACCGCGAAATTGCAACGCAAGAAATGCGACTGGATTGTCGCCAATGATGTTTCGGGCGATGTGATGGGCGGAGAAGATAATCAGGTAATCCTGATCCGCCAACAAGGGCCAGAAAGCTGGCCGCAAATGAGCAAACAACAAACCGCCCGGCGGCTGGCTCAAACCATTGCCGACGCGTTGCAGGAGAACCAGAAATGACAGAGCTTCGCCCCTTGGTTGCGGTTAAAACACTGGAGCATTTTGAAGGGCTGGATTTGCCAGTTTACGAAACGCCGGACAGCGCCGGTATGGATCTGGCGGCGGCAATCCCGGCCGATGAAGCCTTATATATCGAACCGGGTCGCCGGGTGATGGTCCCCACCGGGTTGGCCATGGCTTTGCCTTCCGGCTTTGAAGCGCAGGTGCGGCCCCGGTCCGGGCTAGCGCTCAATCACGGAATTACCGTTTTGAATTCGCCAGGCACCATTGATGCCGATTATCGCGGCGAAGTAAAAGTGATCCTGATCAATCATGGCGCACAGCGTTTTACCATTGAACGCGGCATGCGGATCGCACAATTGGTGGTGGCGCCGGTGACTCAGATGGAGTGGATGACCACGCTTGATTTGTCCGGCACCAAGCGCGGCTCCGGCGGCTTTGGTTCCACAGGTAGTTAAGTTTAAGATCACTTCGGTTCAGTTTGAACCCAAATGCTCTATCTCTTTAGCTGGGCGCATTTCCTTGCCGCAAAACCGGTTCCCACTTTTGCTGGAAATGCTCTAACTCTCCAACTCCACATCCCAGTACAAATAGTCCATCCAACTATCATGCAGAAAGTTAGGCGGAAATTTGCGGCCCATGTCACGCAATTCATAGGCACTGGGACGACGCGGTTTCAGGTGTGGAACCATGCCGCATTCTTTGGGTAATCGTCCGCCCTTTCGCAAATTGCACGGTGAACATGCCGCAACGATATTGTCCCAATTGGTCCGTCCACCTTTGGAGCGCGGGATCAAATGATCAAAGGTCAATTCATGGCCAGAGCCGCAATACACGCAGGAAAACCCATCGCGCAAAAAGACATTGAATCGGGTAAAGGCCACTTGCCGGTTTTGTTTCACATAGGATTTTAGGGCGATCACTGATGGCAATGCCATTTCGAAGCTCGGCGAAGAAACCGCGTGGTCATATTCGGCCACCGTCTGCACCCGACCTAAAAACACTTGTTTTATAGCGTCCTGCCACGAGATCAGCGAAAGCGGTTGGTAGCTCAGCGGTGCAAAATCTGCGTTCAGGACCAGACAAGGCCAACCCCGCGCTGAAGGCGAAATCATTCCCATAACCAACTCCGGCACATGCACAAAAACCCGGTGGAAAAAATTCTGATCTGACTTGTTTTGAAAACGCAGTCTCCTGTTTTGGCTCCCCTAAAGCCCTGAGGCATTCGGGATAAGATACAAGACTTGATGATTTTGTGACACGCTTCAAGTAAAAATCAGATTTGGTTGGGTGGGTGCGCGCCACTTTCGCCCGGCATCAAGGCAAGATATGATTGTGTCATGAGTTCTAGACGCACCCGTTTTGCCCCTTCCCCAACTGGCCTGCTACACTTGGGCCACGCAGCCAGTGCCTTGCGTAGCTTTGATTGGGCAAGCGCGAACAGCGCGCAGTTTCTGCTGCGGATCGAAGACATCGACCAGCCTCGTTGCCGCTCCGAATTTGAAAGCGCAATCTATGATGACCTGCGCTGGCTTGGCCTGAGCTGGACAGAACCGGTTCGCAAACAATCGGAACACATAGCGGATTTTGCCACAGCATTGGATATTTTGATCGAACAGGGCGTATTGTATCCATGCTTTTTAACCCGGCGAGAGGTCGCTGCTGCCATTGCCAGCGCGCCGCACGGCCCGACCGAAATCTATCTCGGCCCTGAGCAGCCCATGAGCGCCTCGGAGCAGGCGGCGCGTCTGGCGGAGGGGCAGGGTTTCGCTTGGCGTTTGTCGCTAGAGGCCGCCAAGGACCGACTGGGTCCCATATGGAATGATATGGAATGGCAGGAACACGGAATTGGACCGGACGACGAAACCGGATTGATCCAAGCTGATCCCACCCGATTGGGCGATGTCATTCTGGCCCGCAAGGATATTGCCACGTCGTATCACCTTGCGGTGACCCATGACGATGCCTTGCAAGGTATTACTGATGTGGTCCGGGGGTTAGATCTGTTTGAAAGCACCCACATCCACGTCTTGTTACAGGCGCTGCTTGGCTGGCAAACGCCGGTCTATCACCACCATTCATTATTGCTGGATGAGCAGGGAAAACGACTGGCCAAGCGCGATGGTGCAATGAGCTTACGCGCTTTGCGCGAAGCCGGAACCAGCGCCGCGCAAGCCCGAAAGCTGGCCGGGCTTTAGCTCACCAAGCCCCAAATTAGTTTTCCGGCGATGGCCAACAGGATCAAGGCACCCAGCCGGGTCAGCCATTTTCCCTGATCGGGTTTTTCGGCTATGCGGGCTTGCAAGGAACCGGCAATTAGCGCCAGGCTGACCATAACCAACCCGCCGACCACATTGAACAACGCCCCTAAAACTAACATCTGCATCCAGACCGGACCACGGGCGGCCTCGATGAATTGCGGTAAAAAGGCTAAGTAATACAATCCGACTTTCGGGTTTAGTAAATTGGTGATCAGGCCTCGGCGAAACGCATGGATGGTGCCCACACTTGCCGTCGCCGGACGCTCGGCAGCACGCCACAAATCATAAGCCAAGAAGACTAAATACCCGGCGCCTAATATCTGAATGCCAATGAATACAGCGGGCAATGTGGCCAACAATGCTGTCAGGCCAAGGGTTGCCGCGACCGTCCACACGATACTGCCAAAAATAATGCCAAAAGCTGCCGCCAGTCCCGCATTGCGGCCATTGGCCAAACTTTGCGCTGAGACAAATAAATTGTCCGGTCCCGGGATCATCGCCAAGATCAAACAAGCACCTGAAAACAGGATCAGGATTTGTAGATCAAGCATGGATAAGCCCGGTGCTACTGGTCGCCATCTTGTCGGCGGAATTTGGCAGATTGTGCCTTCATCCAACTACGGGCCAGCGGGTCAGGCAGTATTTTTACAATGGCTGCAATTGTTTTATTGACCCCGCCCGGAATACGAACCGGTACATTTCGCTCAACGGCCTCATAACCAGATTTGGCCACATATTCGGCAGTTTTCCACATATAATTCGGCATTTGGGAGACCATGGGTCGGGTATCATTGACGTCATGAAACTCGGAATACGTAAAGCCGGGACACAAGGCGCTGACATGCACACCGTGTTCGACATTTTCGAAATTCAGCGATTCAGAAAACTTGATCAAAAAGGATTTGTCAGCCCCATAGAGCGTATGACCACTTGAACCAGGTAAATGTCCGGCCAAAGATGCCACATTGATGATCCGGCCAAAGCGCCGCTCTCGCATGCCCGGCAATGCCAGATAACAAAGCTCCAACGGCGCGTTTAGCATAACCTGCAAAAAGCGGTCATGATCTTTCCAGCTCGGTTGGGTGAAGGTACCGGGCAAGCCATAGCCCGCATTGTTGATCAGACCATCTACCTGACGTCCCGCATCGCTTACCGCCTTCATGATGGCTTTTGGTGCAGTTTTTTTGGTCAGGTCCGCCGGAATAATCAGACTTTCGACCCCGTACTGTGCCTTTAGCTCTTCGGCCATGTCCTGCAACCGGTCTTTACGGCGCGCCGTTAAAGCCAGATCCCAACCATGGGCTGCAAATTCGCGAGCCAGTGCCGCACCAATACCGGCCGAAGCGCCCGTAATCAGACAAAGTTTGCGGGTCATTTTTCTCTCCTGCTTGTTTTCGAGATCACAATGCCGCCGAGGAAGCAAAAAGCAAGAGTGCAAACGGCAAAACTAGCTCTAAGAGGCCTAAAACTAGGTTGCCTTCTGTTTTCGGCCTCGTACCCATTGCACGACCCAAACCAACAGCACCAGCGAGATGGCCACCAAAGGTGCCCATTTTTTGGCATGTTCGCCGCCGATCTCACCCAGATAATAAAATAGGGCAAATGTCAGCACGATATAGAGCGCCCCGGACAAGATCACCCAGAGGGAAAACCGGTCAAACGGTACTTTGAAAAATCCGGAAGCCAGATAAATCGGAATTCTGGTGCCCGGTATAAACCGGGTCGCCATCAGGGTCATCGCCAGTTGATCCACCACCTTGTCCCGGACCAATGTCACCTTGCCATGACTGGCCAGCCAGTCGGCTTTTTGGTGGGTTCGGCCCCACCGGCCAGCCCAGTATTTCCACAGATCACTGGCGCTAAGACCAACCAAAATACTGATGAACAATAGCGTGGGATCACCGACCCCCTGACTGGCCGAAGACGCAGCCAAAATCACCGCCGCATCTTCTTGGATGAACGGGGCCAGAATCAGGCATAGGTAAATTCCCCATGGATACGCGATCAAAGCGGCTTCCAACGTTTCCATAGTCAACTTCCTACACAAAACCGCTCGTTGGCGCACCCTAAGCAAAGCATGTTAGTTTCGCGAGTGCAAAATGATCAGTTTTTTGTGAGGACGTAAGCCCAAAAACCATTGACATTATGCTCGGTTACAGGTTTTCCACAGGGAAACACAAATCACTGCTTGGAGAGCCTAAAATGGCCGATACCCCGAAAAAGATTGTTTTGGCCTATTCCGGTGGTCTGGATACCTCAATTATCCTAAAATGGTTACAGACCGAACTGGGAGCCGAAGTGGTAGCTTTTACCGCCGATCTGGGTCAGGGCGAAGAACTGGAACCGGCCCGCGCCAAGGCCGAACAGCTCGGGGTCAAAGAAATTTTTGTCGAAGATTTGCGCGAAGAATTTGTGCGCGATTATGTGTTTCCGATGTTTCGGGCCAACACGGTTTATGAGGGCCGTTATCTGCTCGGCACGGCCATTGCGCGGCCTTTGATTGCCAAACGGCAGATCGAGATTGCCAATTTGACCGGAGCTGATGCGGTTTGCCACGGCGCAACCGGCAAGGGCAATGACCAGATCCGCTTCGAGCTGGCCTATCTGGCCTTAAACCCGGAGATCAAAATCATCGCGCCATGGCGACAATGGGAATTTGGCTCCCGTACCGACCTGCTGAACTATGCCGAGCAACAAGGCATTCCCGTACCCGAAGACAAGCGCGGCGAAGCGCCGTTTTCAGTGGATGCCAATTTGCTGCACACTTCATCCGAAGGAAAGGCGCTGGAAGACCCGGCGCTGGAAGCCCCTGAATTTGTCTATCAACGCACCTGTCGACCAGAAGATGCACCGAATAAACCCCAGATCATCCGCATTGGCTTTGCTCATGGCGATCCGGTCAGTGTTGATGGAAAAACCCTGTCTCCTGCGGCTTTGCTCACCAAGCTCAATGAATTGGGTGGCAAACACGGGATCGGCAGATTGGATTTGTTGGAAAACCGCTTTATCGGCATGAAATCACGCGGCATTTACGAAACACCGGGCGGGACAATCCTGCTTGCAGCGCACCGAGGGATTGAAGAGATTACCTTGGATGCGGGCGCTATGCACCTCAAAGACGAGTTGATGCCGCGCTATGCCGAGCTGATCTATAATGGCTTTTGGTTCTCACCAGAACGCGAAATGTTGCAAGCGGCCATTGATCACAGTCAAGCCATGGTCAATGGCGAGGTCCGGCTCAAACTCTACAAAGGATTAGCTTCGATCATTGGCCGTACCTCGCCCAACTCTCTCTATTCACTAGAGCATGTGACCTTTGAGGACGACGTGGTTTATGATCAAAAAGATGCCGACGGGTTTATTGAATTAACCGCGTTACGTCTGCGCCTGCTGGCCGGACGTGACCGCGCCGCCGGTAAAAACCGGTAACAGGATCTTATTTCCCGGCGCAGGCTTTGGTGGCGGTGTCGGTTAATTTGTCAGCGCGCAGGCCAATATCAAAAATTTCGGCCGGAGTCAGGCCAGCTTTCATCAGGGCACGAAAAGCATTTTCTAGATTTTCATGATTTTGTGGCGTGGCCAACGTGGCCAATGCGCCCAATTCCCGGTCGGAAGTGTGATCTTTGATAAAGTCGGCATAGCAAACACAATTGGCCCGGGCCTCACCCTCAGCCATACAGGCGTCGGTCAGACGACCCACCGGCGAAGAAACGGCGACAAGAAGAATAGCCAGTGATAAAATCATGATTTGAGTTCCTGTTGTTTGTAATTTCCTCTACCATGGAAAAGAAACATGAACGTGAACTGAACAAGTCAGCTTGTGATTTGAAGTCGGGACAAAAAAGCCCTATATTTTGTTCATCTTCACAAGATTAAGGAGTCTCCCCCCATGCGTACCTCCATTCTTCTTGCCGCTACGGCGTTGGCACTCAGTGCTTGCGCCACGGCCACACCCTATCAGGCAGCCGGTAATAATTCTCGCGGTTTTGCCGAACAACAGATCGAACAGAACCGATTTCGGGTCAGTTTTTCAGGCAACTCATTGACCGACCTGGATACGGTTGAAAACTATCTATTGTACCGGGCAGCCGAACTGACCGCCCAGCGCGGATTTGATCATTTCATTATTTCCGATCGCGCAACAGAATCAAAAGACCGCTATATCGGTGGCTCTTCTTTCGGTGGCGGTTATGGACATAACTATCATGCCCGCAGTTATTTTGGTTGGAGCTATTTTCGACCCTCTTATGGCTGGGGCTATGGCTATGGCTATGATCCATTTTTTGACAGTCTGGATATGCGCCAGATTACCCGCTATCAAGCCTCGGCCGAAATTGTCATGGGAAAAGGCGCAAAACCGGCTGACAACGACCGGGCTTATGATGCGCGTGAAGTGATGATCAATCTGGCCGGGTCAATCATACGACCCGAAGCCTGATCGGTAGTTCCTTGCTCACCCGCCGCAGTGCGCTGGTCGCTGGCCTTGCCGTATCATTGGTAGGTTGTGCCAAAAATCAACCGACAGCACCTGCCCATGTTTGGCAGGGTGAGGCGCTGGGCGCGCCGGGATCAATCAAGCTGTACGGGTTGGACAAATCCACGGCTGATCAATGGTTCGCCAAAGCAGGGCAGACCATTGATCGCCTGTCCCGGATTTTTTCGCTCTATCAGAATCATTCCGAGATTTCCCGGCTCAACCGGGAGACAGAGCTGCAAAACGCCTCGCCAGAATTCCTTGAACTTCTGGATCAATCAATGCGCATATCCGAGCTGACAGAAGGAGCCTTTGATATCAGCGTGCAAGCCTATTGGACCACCGTCACCAATTGGCAGGGTCAAAACATATCTTTGGCAGAAAAAACCCGCAAAATGGCCAAAGCCCGGCAATTGGTGAATTACCGCAATATACAGGTAAGCGGATCAAACATCCGGTTTTTGCAAAAGGGCATGGCCATTACCTTAAATGGAATCGCCCAAGGATATATTGCCGAGCAAGTTGCCCATCTGCTGGCCCAATCCGGGGCGACTTCCGGTCTGGTTGATCTTGGTGAATTTCAAGCCTTTGGCCAACGAGAATTTACCATTGATATTCAGAGCCCACACAATGTTTTGCATACCGCCGGCCAAATCAAATTGCAAAATGCTGGACTGGCAACTTCTGCCTCTGGCGGCGGGGCACTCGGTGAAAATTTTTCACACATATTTGCGCCCAGCGGATACCCGGTCGTTCCGGAATTTGCTTCGGTCAGTGTGGTCCACGCCTCGGCTAGTTGGGCCGATGCCTTGGCCACCGCCTTTACCTTGATGCCGGAACGCGAAGTTTTTGACAGCTTGGAAAAAGCCGGTGTGCAAGGTGCCATGTTGGTTCGTAATGATGGTCAGATACTCGAGATATAAACGCTAGCGCCGCGCGTTCTTGCCCCACATATAAACCCCGCTTAATGACAGCAAAATCAGCAACAGGCTGGCCAAGGCCATCAACCATGATCCAAGCGGGCCAAAAAACCGCCCGGTATGAATATCCAGCAATACGCGCGAAATCGGCAAACCCCGCCCGGAAAATCGCTGGATTGCCAGTTTGCGGATGGCGGCAGGGATCGGGGCCGGAGAGCTTCCCGAAAAGGTCATTCCGTCCCGTCGCTCAATCAATGTGCCGTCTGGCAAGCTTAAAACGGTTTCTTCGCCGTTTGAAAAATAAATAAATTCATCGTCCCGCATTGCAGCCAACAAAGGCGGAGACAATACGGTCGGGTCCGAAGCACCCACATAGACCAGCCCATCAACCATGATCACCCAGTTATCATTACCCAAGGGTACGCCAATTGGTTCGGCTTCGGGGCTTAACTGGTAAATACCCGCAATGGCCGGGCCACCCCAATGATGTTGATCAAGCCCTAGCTTATCTGCAAAAAGCAACAAGAACCCGGTGCTGGCGAGGATCAACACAAAAAGGGCCGAAACCAAACCTAAACGCCGATGCCACCGACGCAATGGCGATGCAAGTCTACGTTTGCGACTCATTGCTTTTGCACCTTCTGGTCCAGAAATAGCGCCAATATAGCTAGTTTTTTCAAAGCACGAACCGACAGGGTCGCCCCGGAAATACCATCCACTTTACGATCCAGTTTATGTGGTTTGGGCAATCTTGCTCCGATAAACTGTCGGGTGAAAAAATCATGGCGAACTTCCCAACCATGGCTTTCGCGATAGGTCAGCACTTTTAACCGCTCAATGGCCCCATCTTGCACCACAATGCCCACAGTGATTGGTTTGTATTTTCCAATTTCATCCAGCACCCATGCGGTGCGCGTTCCATTCTGCCAATAGCGGACCCGCAGCGCCGGATACGCATGTTTGAGGATTTTTTTGACTTGCGGTTTCAGGTTTTTGGTCAACCACAAAACTTTTGACATTGGAATGCCGGTTTCGAACGAGCTTTTCAGAAACGCTTCTTTTGCATCATTTGCTTCGGTCGCCATTGCGCCGGGCGCACCACAAATCAAGGCGCTCATTCCCATCAGGAAAAAGCGCCTTGATCTTATCATGTTAATTTCAGAACTCATTTGCTGGCCTATACCCACCTTAGAACTGATATCCAAGTCCAAGGTTTACAGAGTTTTTGGTTGGACCACCGCTTTCCTTGCTTTCCGAGATATAGTCTATTTTGAAGACAATATCTTCTATCGGCCAGAAATTGGCACCAAATACATTACGGTGCTGGCCGCTCTGGTTATTCAGACCGGCATTATTATCCCAATCGGAATACCGGTAAAACACCCCAAACTGGGCATCCGGCAGCAGATCGCCCATGGGCAGACTGAACTTATAGGACGGCTCAAGATAGAAACCGGATTGCTTGTCGCGCCCGGTCAGATTGACGTCGGCTCCATCCAGGTTCCAGTGGGAATAGAGGGCTCGCAAACCAAACCCGTTGAACCGGGTATCAGCCGACACGGTGAACAAGGTAGCCGATACATCGCCACCCGTGATGGTATCGCCGACCCCTTGGGTGACATCCGGCTGATAATAAATTGATGCCGCCAACGAAATACCGAGTATGCCGCTATAGCCCAACCGCGCGGAATAGGCTTGGCTGTTGAACTCTGCCTTGCCTACTTTGTTGCGCCCGGATCGAATTTTGTATCCATTATTTGCATTTAGATTAAGGCCAGAAGAAAACATCGCATCCCAAGAAAACCCGGTATTGCCGATATTGCCCCGCGCGCCAATTCCACCTTCCCACCAGGTGGCAGGGATGATGTTTTTTTCAACTGCATTACGCTCTACGCCATAAAAAGTTGGCGGCTCGTGGGTTTCATTGATAATGCCAACCGGGATCAAGCTTACACCACCAAAAACTTGCGCGTTTTTGCCCACATCCATTTCCAGATAAGCTTGTTCCAGTTCGAATTCGCCAACTTTGCCGTTCCCGGCAATGGCGTGCTCCAACTCGATCTCAGAGTGGAACCGGATATTGTCGGTGAACTCGTGCCCGACAAACAGCACAAATCGGTGAAAATCGATCTGGTCTTTGGCCCCGCCTTCATAGTGCAATTCACCATAGCCACCCAATGAGGTTTTGTTCCACCAGCCGTCGCCGCCACTTGCCGAAGAGGTTTCAACTGCGTCGGCAACCGCCTCAACATGCTGCACCGTAGTTTCCAGTGTTTCGCGGGTTTCAACCGCTTGCGCCCTGGTGCCGACCAGCTCCCCGCGCAGCCGGTCGATTTCGGCCTGTTGTGCCTGAATAACCCGCCACATCTCGGCCATGTCGGGTGTTGCAGTGTCGGCCAAGGCTGATAGCGGGTGCATAGCCAGCGCCAGTGCCGCACCACCCAATAAAACTTTACGTAAACTCGTCATTTTTCCAATCCCAAATTAAACAGAAGCCATTTTTCTTTGGCTTCGTTTCCCACCACGCTAGTTGCGAATAAGTCGCATATACAACAACTTAATCGTAAATGCAACTCATTCTTATATACATTTTGTCGCAGGGTGTTTTTCGTGTGCTGAGCACTTGGGAAACTACGGTCCTTGCTCTATAAGCCGCTGCATGCAGATTGACCTGAAATCCACTGGCACATTGGCCAAACCAAGCCTCCCGACCCTGATCGGGTTGGACCGGCCCGGCATTGCCACCGCGTTACGTGAAACCGGGCTGGATGAAAAACCCGCCAAAATGCGGGCCAACCAGATCTTTCGCTGGCTATACCATCAAGGGGTGCACGACTTTGCCAAGATGACCAATCTGGGTAAGGAATTGCGCGCGAACCTGTCAAAGTCCTTTGATCTATCTCGCCCAGAAATTGTCGAGCGACTAGTATCCAAGGACGGCACCCGAAAATACCTGATCCGCTTTGCGCCAGGCATTGAGGCCGAAACCGTGTTCATACCGGGCGTTGGCCGCTCGGGTGCCTTGTGCGTATCGTCACAGGTCGGTTGCACCTTGAACTGCACGTTTTGCCATACCGGCTCACAAGCATTGGTTCGCAATCTGACTTCAGCCGAAATAGTTGGGCAGATTCTGGTTGCCCGTGATGATCTGGACGAATGGCCCAGCCCGTCCGAGGGACGCAAAATTACCAATGTGGTGTTTATGGGCATGGGCGAGCCTCTGTATAATCTGGAAAATGTCCTGACCGCGACCGGTATCATTTCCGATGGCGAAGGTATTTCCATATCCCGGCGGCGCATTACGGTTTCCACCTCAGGCATTGTACCAAAGATGCACGAACTAGGGGAACAAGGCCAAGCCATGCTGGCCATTTCCCTGCACGCCGTCCACGATGATCTGCGTAATGAGTTGGTACCGATTAACAAGAAATACAATTTGGCCAAATTGCTCGAAGCCTGCCGCACCTATCCCGGTGCCAGCAATGCCCGGCGCATCACCTTTGAATATGTGATGTTAAAGGGGGTGAATGATAGCGATGCCGAGGCGCGCAAACTAGTCCGCCTGCTGGCGGGCATCCCGGCCAAGATTAATCTGATCCCGTTTAACCCGTGGCCGGGATCAGTTTATGAATGTTCCAGTTGGGGACGAATTGAAGCCTTTGCCGAGATCGTCAACAAAGCAGGATATGCCTCACCCATCCGGACCCCGCGTGGCCGCGATATTGGAGCAGCTTGCGGGCAATTAAAATCAGCCAGCGTCAAAAAACGCGCCTCTGAATTACGCCGCGAACGCCAGCAAACCTCCAACACCACGCCGTGAAACCTGACAACCCCACGCTAAATACCGAACGAATGGTTTTGCGTCCTTTGATTGCTTCAGATGCCGAGGCGCTGTTTGCGGTTTTTTCCGACCCGCAAGTTTGCACCTATTGGTCTGGGCCACCGCACAAAACCCAAGCTGAGACCCATGCGTATGTTGCCCTCTCGGTCGCCGATTCAACCTCTACCTGTTGGGTTCTGACTTTGCAAAACGATCAGGCATTGGGTTGGATATATCTAGGTGACCGAAGGTCCGGCATTGCCGAAATCGGATTTATCCTGCGCCGGGATCATTGGGGCAAAGGTCTGGTCGTTGAAGCCGCTCACGCAGTGGTCCAGTACGGGTTTGACCAACGTAACCTTCGGCGCATTTATGCCGATGCCGACCCGGATAATGCAGGCTCAATCCGGGTCATTGAAAAACTAGGATTTTTGTATGAAGGCCGGGCCCGTGGTAATTGGAATACCCATATCGGCGTACGGGATTCACTGATTTACGGACGGCTATGCACGGACCCACCAAGTTAACTCTGCGACATTTTGGCCGCTGCCCTTGTGTGACTTAATGGCCACACCTATCTAGTTCAGGAACAAGGGTTGCATGTGAGCCCAGATGGGCAGCCCCTTTGGGTCACACGACAACCATCTCATGATTGGTTGGGAGAACGAAATGGAATTTGAGAAATTCACGGAACGTGCCAAGGGCATGGTACAGGTTGCACAAACCTCTGCGTTAAGCGCTGGACATCAACAACTGACTCCGGAACATATTTTAAAGGCGCTGCTCGATGACCGCGAAGGTCTGGCAGCAAACCTGATGCGGGCCACCGGAGCAGACCCGGAAGCGGCATTGCGCGAGACAATTGCCACTTTGGGCAAACTGCCAACAGTTGAAGGCGGGGATGGCAAGGTTTATATGGCTCGCGAAACGGCTGAACTGTTTCAAATGGCCGAGAAAATCGCCAAGAAGGCGGGCGATAGTTTTGTCACGGCCGAACGTCTGTTGCTGGCGCTGACCATGCCCTCCAAAAGTCCGAGTTATGAGCTTCTCAAATCTTCAGGACTGACTGCGCAAAATTTGGGCTTGGCCATTGAGCAGATCCGAAAGGGGCGAAAAGCTGACAGCGCTTCGGCTGAAGACAATTACGAAGCCTTGAAAAAATACACCACTGACCTCACCGCACTGGCTCGGGATGGCAAGTTGGACCCGATCATTGGTCGCGAAGATGAAATTCGCCGCACCATTCAGGTCTTATCACGACGCACCAAAAATAATCCAGTTTTGATCGGGGAACCCGGCGTTGGTAAAACAGCTATTGCCGAAGGACTGGCTTTACGCATCATCAACAAGGACGTGCCAGAATCCTTGCAAGACAAGCAATTGCTCAGCTTGGATATGGGCTCTCTGATTGCCGGGGCCAAATATCGCGGTGAGTTTGAAGAGCGCTTAAAAGCCGTTATCGAGGAAGTGCAGGCCGCAGCCGGATCAGTCATTTTATTCATTGATGAGATGCATACCCTCGTCGGAGCCGGCAAAACGGATGGCGCCATGGATGCGTCCAATTTGTTAAAACCAGCTTTGGCTCGTGGTGAATTGCGCTGCATCGGCGCAACCACCTTGGCTGAATACCGCAAGTATGTTGAAAAAGATGCAGCGCTGGCCCGTCGATTTCAGCCGGTTTTGATCGAAGAACCCAATGTGGAAGACACCATTTCAATCCTGCGCGGTTTGAAGGAAAAATACGAAGTCCATCACGGCATTCGCATTTCTGATGGTGCGATCGTGGCGGCCGCCAAATTATCAGCCAGATACATCACCGATCGGTTTTTGCCGGACAAGGCGATTGACCTGATGGACGAGGCCAGCTCCCGTCTGCGGATGCAGATCGACAGCAAACCAGAAGAACTAGACGAGCTGGACCGTCGTCTGGTTCAAGTTCAGATTGAGCTGGAGGCCTTACGAAAAGAAAGCGACGCCGCATCCAAAAAACGCCTGATTATGCTGGAAGCTGAATTGGAAGAAGGCTCTGCCAAATCGGCCGAACTCACGGGCGCATGGCGTGCCGAGAAAGAAAAACTGGCTGGATCAACCAAAGCCAAGGAAACCCTTGAGCATTTGCGAAATGAGCTGGCCGAAGCCGAACGGGAAGGTGACTGGACCCGAGCCTCCGAATTGAAATACGGCCGCATCCCGCAATTAGAAACAGCTGTATCCAATGCTGCCGACAACACAGGTGGGTTGGTTGAAGAAGTGGTGCAAAGCAATCACATCGCCCAAATTGTCGCTCGCTGGACCGGTATTCCTGTTGAAAAAATGCTCGAAGGCGAACGTGAAAAACTGCTGGCCATGGAAGATGCCTTGCGGGGTCGGGTGATCGGACAGGAAGAAGCACTGGCCGCCGTATCCGATGCGGTACGTCGGGCCAGAGCCGGATTGAACGATCCGGCCCGGCCCATCGGTTCCTTTTTGTTTTTGGGACCAACCGGCGTTGGCAAAACTGAGTTGACCAAGGCCTTGGCTGAATTTCTGTTTGATGATGAAACCTCGATCACCCGACTAGATATGTCCGAATACATGGAGAAACATTCGGTGGCCCGCATGTTGGGTGCCCCTCCGGGCTATGTCGGCTATGAAGAAGGCGGGGCACTGACCGAGGCCGTTCGGCGCAAGCCATATCAAGTCATCCTGTTTGACGAGGTGGAAAAAGCCCACCCAGATGTTTTCAACGTCCTTTTGCAGGTATTGGATGACGGTCGGCTGACTGATGGACAAGGCCGCACGGTGGACTTTCGGAACACTTTGATCATCATGACCTCAAACTTGGGCTCGACCCATTTGGCGGCTGGATCAGGCGAAGCCGAAGAAGAAGCCAATGCGGCGGTCATGGCCGAGGTGCGGAACCATTTCCGTCCTGAGTTCATAAACCGGATCGATGAGATCGTGCTGTTCCACCGGCTGCAACCGGAACATATGGCCAGCATTGTCGGGATACAAATCGAACGATTGGCTGCCCTGTTGCACAATCAGGGCTTGGGCATATCCGTTGATGACAAAGCGATCCAATGGCTCGGCGAGAAAGGGTATGATCCTGCCTATGGGGCCAGACCGTTAAAACGGGTTATCCAACGCGAATTGCAGGACCCTTTGGCCAGAATGATCCTGGACGGGGTCTTTAGTGAAAACCAGAAGATCAAGATCAGTGAGAAAAAGGGTCAGCTATTGGTCAGTGGTCACCCACTGCCCAAACGCTAACCCTGATCTGGTTAAACCCTAGCGACGGCGACGGCGCGAACGAGGTGGATCATCGTCTTCAGGACCATCATCATTCGAATTGTCGCTGTCTTTGGCCTTTTCAGCGGCTTCTTCAACCGCCTCTTTAGCTTCAGCAACGGCTGCAACGACTGGCGCAGCAGCAGCAATCGCTATGGCTTTTTCTTTATTCGCCTTAGTTGGTTTTTTGGGCTTCTCTCTTTTAGCCTTGGCCGGTGCAATAGTTGCCTTCACCCGTGCCGCACTGGCGGCCGCAGAAACTGGCTCACCCAACAGAACTTTGATTTCGCTCAAACGATTGAAAATACCAAATAGCGAAATCAACAGCTCACAAACAAACCGCCAAACTAAAATTACCAAAAATCCGCCAAGAACGACCAAGGCATAGGCCACATAGGTTTGCATATCGCCCGGTACGTACTGATCCATATACCCAACCAGATATCCCGGTAAATTCGGACCCTGCATGATGTGCTTAACCACACATGCAATAATGCCAATTAAACCTAAAAAATAAACGAGGGTAATAAAAAATGGCGAGACCATTCTTTTAAAACCGAAAAATGCCGCGAAAAACCCAGGTCGCGAGTTTATATTGTTCATTACGCTACTCCCCAATACAATTGTTGAGGCTTATAACATAATTCTATCGTAGTTTCACTAGGGACAGACGACTCTATTTTGATTCCGTGATATTTTTCCCCCTTTGGACGTAAACACCTGTTTCCTTGTTTGAATTTTCTTCGCAACTTGGCCGAGTATCTTGCATTTATTCAAAATTTTGCATTTCTTCTATTGGCGCCGCGCCGCACGTGCACAAAACCGGGCCGGATGCACAGCCGTTCTGGCATCGCGCTCCAATGGGGATGGTTCTCCACAAATTTCGGATACAATCAACTTTGCCAACAGAGGCGCTAGCGTCAATCCACGCGAACCCAGCCCATTTAATAGGTACAGGCCATCTAGCACCGGAGCAGATGAATAGTCAGATAATTTACCCCAAAATTGTTTAGACCATGGCCCGCATTTATCCGCATCCGCCACCGGCCCAGCCAGGGGTTGCAGGTCTGGGCTGGCGGCACGTACACTGGCCCGGCCGGTCAGTTGGGACAGCTCGATCTGCTCTGCCAGATCCGGGCGCAAAATCTGCAAATTGGCTAAATTTCGCTGGTGATCCACCGGTCGGATTTCGTTGCAATCTCGGTCGTCCACCCGATCATGGGTCGCCCCGAACAACAAGCGATCCGCATCCAGTCCCAACACATAGCTGGCCCCGATCATTGGCACGTTGACCCCATGTTGTCCGGCAGTACCGATCGACACCTGCCCGCGCAACAAACGCAAAGCTGGCAGCTCTACACCGTCCAGTTCGCCAACGCCCAATGCCAGAACCAGTATTTTCGCCGAAGCAATAACTTGCTCATGGTCGCCAATAACCACCCATTGTCCGGCTTTGCGTTCCAGCCGTTTCGCCCGGGCCTTGATCAACTTGGCCGATTGGGTCAGCTGTGCAATTGCAGCCATTGGGTGCAAAGTCGCGCCGGTTTTCAAAAACAAGCTGGAGCCATCATCTGCCAGCTTGGCCAAGGGTTCTGGTAGGGCCATATTGGAAATCAGATCGCAGTGCTTTTGCGCTTTCTCAAGAGTTGCCGCTTGTCGCACAAGCCCTGTGGGATTAAACGCCGCACTGCAATTGTGCGAATAAAACTGACCAGCATAAACAAAGGCAGATCGGTAAAATCGGGCGAGCGCACTGTCTTCCAGATCAAGCCTGGGGCTGATCAATCCAAGCTCGTTTCCGCTGGCTCCGGCGGCTAAACCCTGCGCCTCAATCAAAGTCACACCCACGCCTGCTTGGGTAAATTGATGAGTCAGACAAGCCCCCGCAATGCCGCCGCCAATTACAATGACAGTATCCGGGACAGCGTCTGACGGCTCGGATTGTGTTTGAGCCGTCTGAGGGCCTTCTTTGTAAATGGCTTCCAGCCGCTGCCGTTTGCGGCCATGGCCCGGTAATTTGCTCACGTCAAAGCCCTGCGCGCCCAAACCCCGCCGGACCAACCCAGCCACACTATAGGTAGCCAAGCGCGCCCCGGAGCGGCTCAAGCGGGCCAATTGCGCGAACACTTCCTCACTCCACATTTGCGGGTTTTGGGCTGGCGCAAACCCATCCAGAAACCAGCTATCGATACCCGCATCCAATTGAGCCAGCATTTCGGCAACCGGCCCAAATAATAGAGTAAGCTCGACCTTTGGTTCATTGGCATTGCCGGGTAGTGTTCGGCGGTGAAATCCCTTGACCGCATCCGGCCAGATTTGTTGCAAATCCCCGGCTTCACGTTGCAACTCTGGAAAAGCTTCATGGGCACGCGATAATTGCTCCGGGGTTAGTGGCGCACCTTCAATGGCGATATAATGCAGACGTTGATCGGGCCGGGCAAACTGTCGCCATTCGGCCAGCGTCGCCATAAAATTGAGGCCCGTACCAAAACCCAGCTCACCAATACTGTGCAGATCATTGTGCTGCCACCGGGCCGGTAAATCGCATCCAGCCAAAAAGACTGCTTTGGTTTCCGCCAACCCGTCATTGGCTGAAAAATAAACATCGCCAGTGTGGACATCTTCCGGCTCCCCAGTCTCTGACCATTTCAACGTGGCGGTTGGCAGTCCCAGAAATTGCCGGGTCATGGATCAAAATTCCAATTTAAAATGAAAAAAGCCACTCCAATCGGAGCAGCTTTTCTCTTTTTCTATTCAATCAAACCGATAGAACCGGTTGATCAATGATCTTCGGCAGCTGCCTCAGCTTCTTCGACAACCTCGTCAGCAGCGGCTTCTACTTCGGCACCGGCATCATCTGCCGTACCCATTGCGCTTGCTGCCATGTCGCCAGCATCTTCTGCCATATCTGCAGCAGCATCCATGGCATGACCTGCGGCTTCACCAGCTGCTTCTGCCATATCACCTGCGGCATCAACCATGTCGCCAGCTGCTTCTGCCGTTGCATCGGCGGCACCAGATGCAGCATCACCGGCCGCTTCAACCATGTCGCCTGCGGCTTCAGCCGTCGCACCCATGGCATCACCTGCCGCTTCTTTTACTGCATTACCAGCAGCGCCAGCGTCTTGCATGGCTTGTTTTGGATCACCCTTGAATACAAACATCCAGACGGCCAATGCCGCAATGATGATCAGACCCAGCCAAACCCAAGTTTTACTTCCACTCTTCTCTGCCATATTCGTTTCTCCCCATAAATATGAACGTTATGTAACGTGCATAGCGCAAAGAATCCGGCCTGTCGCCCGAAAAGTCAGCACAAATGAACGCAAAAAAACCTGTAGGGTTGGTAAATTTATACCGCTTCGATGGTGGAAAGCGCATCTTCCAGCTCTGCAAAGCTGGGTTGCGAGGGAGTGGGTACTACGCCACGCCCCAATTCAACGGAAATTTGCGCGGCATTGCCATGCAAATGCGCCACCAACACTGTCTGGATGATTTTATAAAAACTAGCCTCTTCATCCATGACGGCTTGCAGGCGCGTACCAAATGGTCCAACCAAGCCATAAGCCAAAAACACACCCAGGAAAGTACCAACCAGCGCCGAACCGATCATCCGGCCCAGATATTCCGGCGGTTCGGTAATCGCGCCCATGGTTTTAACGATCCCCAACACCGCCGCAACAATCCCCAGCGCCGGCAAAGCATCTGCCATATTTTGTAGGGCATGGGCTGGCTCCAACGCTTCATGATGGTGCTTTTCCAGCAGTTTTTCCATGGCGTCTTCCACCTGATACGGATCTTCCAAATTCATGGTCATCATCCGCAAGGTGTCGCAAATAAAGTCAGTGGCAAAATGGTCTTTCAGAATCTTTGGGTAATTAGCAAAAATGGAACTGTCTTTCGGGTTTTCAATGTGGGTCTCCAGCGCGATAACCCCCTTCATTTTCATGGTTTTAGTCAGGGTAAATAGCAGGGCCAACAGATCAGAATAGTCCTTTTTTTTCCACTTGGGGCCGATCATCATTTTACCCAGGCCGGTTAATGCGCCCAAGGCGGTCTTTCCCTTATTTCCGATCAACAATGCACCAACGGCGGCACCGCCGATCATCATCATTTCATACGGCGCAGAGTGTAAAATCGGTGCCATCTGCCCGCCGGACAGTATAAAACCACCAAACACCATGCCAAAAACAAATAATATCCCAATGATCTGAAACATCAGATAACTCTTCCCTGTAACCAAATCTCGACCGGAACCGTTCAAAACTGTCCCAATTTGGCACTAGTATCAGTTGGAATGTTTAATGCAGTATTGCCAGATGTGTATTGTTTTGGTGAATTGTTGCGAAACAAGAACAGGAATGCTACATATCTCGCGGACTGGAACCGACCAATCGCGAGGGACACCGCGTTTGTAACCTAGACGGACCAGGAGCTGTCAAATGCTGAAGCTAAAATTACTTGCAGGATTTATGTTTATTGCAAGTTCCATCCCGGTATTGGCTGATGAAGCCTGTGTAGCGCCGGAACTGCCTGAGCTTCCAGCTTACGGGGCATTGTTGAGCTATGACCAATTGAACGAAGCAACCGGGCTGGTGCAAACCTATGCAATGGCCAACACCGCGTACAAAACCTGCCTTGATGCCCTCATCCTTGATCCGGGATCCGTATCAAGGGAAGCTTGGCGCGCCGCAATGGAAAATTACAACACCGCTGGAGCCGACCAAAATGCTCTGGGAAAAGCCTACGACAAACTCAATGAAGACTGGGTTGAGACCCACAAGGCCAAATCTGAATAATCAACCATCACAAACTGAAACTCGTTTTCCGTATCAGGGGTAATAAAATGAACAAAACCAAATTTGTCACAATCGTCAGTGTGCTGGCCGCATTTTCCACCCAAGTGGTGGCAGCCGACGGGTATCGTCCACAAAATGACGCGCAGCGCAATTATAAGGCCTGTCCGGCCGATATCATGGCCAAGGGGGTTAAGCTGGTTGTTCCATTATGCGGCACTTTGCCGGATCGACCCCAATTCCCTGATTATGATACCGCTTGGTCTTCCAAACTATCATCAGATGAGCTGGATGTATTTTCGGTAAAATTACACCAATTCAAAACCCAAGTGGCCCAATATCAGACCTGTATCAATTACCGGGTTATGGGCGATGGTTCCCTACCAACCGAAACCCTGAACTATGCGGCTTGTGCTGATCAATGGGCGGTGGAGCAAAAAGCTCAATCTGCCGAGGAGTGGGGTGATTCCTGTCTTGGACAAAATGACTGGGAGCATCCACAAAGCGCCTCATTTCCAGCCCATTGCTATGCGGAAGAAGATTAAAACCACGCACACTGGGCGGTAAAATACGCTATTCAGGGGTCATCATTCGGTGACCCCTTTTGATTCGAAAGTAGATTGTTTCATTTCCAATAATCGACATATCGCTTTTTTCCTGCTGTTTCTGGTCATGGTGTTGATCGGCGCATCCAACTCCCTGCTGTTTGTCATTTTGCCGGTATTGATCCGGCAATTGGGCGCGGGCGAGTTGTATATGGGGCTGATTTTTGCCGGCTCTTCCGTGCTCTATATGTTTTTTAGCCCGTTTTGGGGCTGGTTGTCCGACCTGACCGGACGGCGACCCGTCTTGTTGCTTGGTATTATCGGCAACGGCCTGTCTCTGCTGGCCATGGGGCTGGTTTCGGCTTGGATTGGCAGTGGGGCGGCCACCGCTGCTACCGCCTTGGTACTTCTGGCACTGTCGCGGGTGATTTACGGAGCCATTGGTTGTGCGATGCAACCGGCCGCGCAAGCCTATATTGCGGATCGGACAGCGCGCTCTGAACGAACCAGATTATTGTCATTGCTGGCAGCAGGTGCCGGACTGGGTACTGCAATTGGCCCACCTTTGGCTGCGTGGCTCAGCACCGGGTTGGGGGTGCCACGAGCCATGTATTTTCTGGTTGGTGTTTCGGTGCTGTTTTTTGCAGTGATCGCGATCGCCATGCCGGAACATCAAAGACCGAACAGAAGCACGGTAACCGGCAAGGCCATGTTCGCGCTAGTCATCGACAAGCGCCTGCGGACCTTGTTATTGATCGGCACACTCAGCTGGATGGCCCACGGAGTGTTTTTACAAACCCTGCTATTTTACACCTCGGACCGCTTGGTGCTTGATGCAGCCAGCGCTTTACCCATATCCGGAGCCATCTTCGCATTGGGAGCCGTCGGTGTTCTGGTCGTCCAGTTTGGGTTTATCCCACTGGCCAAGCCCAACCCACGGCAATTGATGACCTTAGGCGGATTTTGCGCGGCACTCGGCGCCGGGCTGATGATCATGGCCAGTACGGTCTGGATGATTGGATTGGCCTTTGTTGTTGCTTCCATTGGATCCGGCTTGATCCGTCCCGGTATGTCCAGTGCGGCATCCCTACGGGTCAATGAACACGAACAGGGCGGCGCAGCCGGACTGGTTGCCGCCACGGCCGGGGCTGGGTTTATGCTGGCACCCTTTACCGGGTTGGCGCTCTATCAGTTTGTCGGGCCGGCCGCGTCCTATAGCTTGTTATTGGTTTCATTGAGCGGCGTATTTATACTGTCGTTCCTGCAACCGGTAGATCACGAGACCGATTAATCCTGCACGCGGGATCGGTCAATCCTGCGTTTGATTGACCCGTAGGTTTTGCAACATTTGCAAACTGGCAAACCCATCCGGTAGCAAACCAATTTGTAGCTGGTAAGCTCGCAAAGCCCGCCGGGTATTGGGTCCAGCCAACCCATCAACCCCACCGGGGTCATGACCTTTTTCTTTTAGCAATTCTTGCATTTGCTGAATTTGGGGGCGCGATAACGTCACCAAATCGGTCGGCCATTTAGCGATCAAACCCGCCTTGTCATCCAGCGCCCGAGCCAGCAAACCAACGCCGAGTGCGTAGGCGGTTGAGTTGTTATAGCGTTTGAATACCCTGAAATTTCCACCAACCAGTATTTTTGGCCCGTGTGCCCCGGCTGGTAGCAGTAAGCGCGCTGCCGTGCCCAGCTCTGTTTCTGGCCAATGGCCACCATGGATCGGGCTTGCGCCGCGCACCGCCCATGATCCAATGGATAAAACTGTGTCATCGGCCAGCTCGTATGGAAAAGCTTCGACAAGACTTACTTCTTCGCCCCAGCTTTCCTGTGCTTTCCAACCGTGACGCAACAAATAATTTGCGGTGGACGCCAATGCATCTGGCGTCGAATTCCAGATGTCTTTTTTACCATCCCCATCGCCATCAATTGCGTATTGCAAAAAGGTGGTTGGCATGAACTGGGTTTGCCCCATGGCTCCGGCCCACGCCCCTTTTAAGTCTTCGCGCCGCGCATCTCCATTTTCGATCATGGTCAGCAAAGCCAGCAATTCGCCTTCGGCCCACGCCCGGCGACGCCCGTCATGGGCCAAGGTTGCCAAAGCGCGCACCACATCAAAATTGCCCTGAATTTTGCCATAGGCGCTTTCCAGCCCCCAGATCGCGGTAATGACCTCCGCCGGAACACCGGTGGTTTGTTCCAATTGGTCCAGCACCTTTTTCTGGCTTTGCAGGGCTTTTTTGCCGCCTGATACCCGCAATTCGGATACGGCACCTTGTAAGTATTCCCAGATCGGTCGGGTAAACTCTGGTTGGAAGCGATCGCGCTCCAACACGGTCTCATCGGGCGTAATGCCGTCCAGCAAACGGTTCAAGCCAACTTCATCGCGTCCAGCGGATACGCTGCGCTCGACAAAGCTGATTTTCCAAGCTGCAAAGGTCTGTGCGTCATCATCCGATCGGGCCGGAAAACTCCAAGCCAATAACAGCAATGCCCAGACAGAAATTTGAAGCCGCATCACGGGGCTGCACGAGTGGCCGGATGACTCAGGCCGGGGATCCAGGCAATTTCTAGAATCAGTTTTTTCAAAATAGCGTCTTTGAAATCTTCAAATCCTTCGGCGGGTGCGACAAAAGCTGCGGCTCCGACAATGACATTGTCCCGATAATACTGATCCACATCAACCTTGACCTTGGGCCGCCATGGATTTCGATCCATCGGCAAAACCGGCAGGCCATTAACAGTGATATCGGACGCTGCGGCCAGGGCGCGGGCAATTGGCAGGGATTTCCCCTGATTTTGCGGACCATCTCCGGAAATATCGATGATTTTGCGAAACCCGTCATATTCATTATCATTGATCATGCCGACACAGGCAGTAATCGCACTGCCAATTGCGGTATATCGACCTTGTACAAAAGGTGCGGCGCGGACCCGATCAGCAAAAGCCAATGCGTCGGCTTCATTACGGATCAAGGTCCAGTCAGCCACCATGCGTTGGGTATTGTCATCAGCCCATTCGACATAGCTGGTCGCGATCGCGCCTTCCGGTCCCGACAGGATTGCGTCGATCACCTCTTGGGAACGCAAAGCGGCCAGATAGCCTTCGCGTTGGCGCTTGGCCTCTTCTTCATCCACCGAAAAAGAGATGTCGGCAGCCAGTACCAATTCAAGGTCAACCGACACCAAGGCCCAAGCCGGTGATCCCGCAAAAAACAACATAATCAGGCATGAAAATAGAAACCGCATAGGCGCAGTATGACCGACCCGGAGGGCGCAATCAAATTACAGATTCATTGGTTGACAGAACACTATGCCCTGACTAGGGTCCGCGCCTCTTCGCTGGAGGCTCTTTAGAGGCTCCTTTTGTTTTGCCCAAACCAGACATTGGAACCGGGACCATGAAAGTTCGCAGCTCTCTGAAATCCTTAAAAAACCGTCACAAGGACTGTAAAGTGGTTCGCCGCAAAGGTCGCGTGTACGTGATCAATAAAACGGATCCTCGGTTTAAGGCGCGTCAAGGCTAATCGCCTGACCTGTAGTCGCCTTCACTGCCGCAGCTTCACCTGTTATTTGATATTGGAAATGTGCTGGTCCAGTGGGATCCAGCCAATTTCTATCGTCAGCAGTTCGATACTGAACAAGAAATGCAGGCGTTTTTGAACACCTGCTGCACGCGGGCGTGGCATGTGGAACATGACCGGGGCCGATCCATGGCAGATGGCGCGGCTCTTCTGATACCGCAATTTCCCCATTGGGAAACCCAGATACGCAATTGGAAAGACCGTTGGGCCGACATGTTCGCCGGGCCGGTTACGGGCATGGATGTCTTGCTGAACGCTTTGGCCAAAGCCGGACATCCTTTATATGCACTAACCAATATGCCAGCCGAGGTTATGCCGCTGGAATATAGGTTGTTTCCATTCCTGCGCCTATTTCGCGATATTATCGTTTCCGGTGACGAAGGCTTGTTAAAGCCCGACCCCGCTTTGTTCGAGCTGACCTTGGACCGCATGAATTGCCGGGCGGAGCAGGTTTTTTTCATCGACGATGTAGCTGAAAATGTTGATGTGGCACGGCAGTTGGGTATGTCGGCGCACTTATTTGTTGATGCGCAAACCCTGATCGTAGAATTGCAAAAACGCAACGTGACCTTTTAATCGGGAACCGGTATATTCATCCTCATGAAATGCAACGCGCTCATATTGGCTCTCTGCCTTGGAATTTCCGGCCTCGGATTGGCGACAAGCCCGGTTCTGGCACAAGAAGAAATTGGCGGCAATGTAGAAGCCCTGCTCGACCGGATGGCCGACATAACGGAAGAGGCCGAAGCTGAATTGTTGGCCGAAGAAATTTGGGCCCGGTTCTTTGCATCAGGTTCAGCCAGCGTTGATCTTATCTTACAACGAGGCATATCGGCCCAAGCAGCGGGTGATTTTGATCTGGCCGGCGATTTTTATGACGATGTGATCGCGTTTGCCCCCGAGTTTGCCGAAGGCTGGAACCGACGGGCCGCACTGGGTTATGCGCGCGGTGAATACGCAGCAGCAATGGAAGACTTGGGCATTGCTCTTGAACTACAGCCCCGTCATTTTGGCGCCTTAACTGGATTGGGTTTGGTTCTGGAGCGATTAGGCTCCGCAGAAGGGGCCTATCAGGCCTATTCAGATGCCTTGGAAATTCACCCCTTTTTGCCCGAGGCAATAAATGGTGTTTCCCGGTTGAAGCGGCTGGTCGAAGGCCGACAATTATAGTCCCGCACAACATTGGAATGTTTTAGCAAATCCGCTTGCCGCAGATGGTCGGCCTGCGGTATTTGTACGTTTGAAAGTACCGATTCTATCAAACTTCATACAAAACAATGAAACAGGACTGACCAACATGACCGTAGATATGGGCCAATCGACCCGCGAACAATTAAAATCCACTTTGGCCCGGGTCGAACGGCTGGAAGAAGATAAAAAGGCGGTACTTGAAGACATCAAAGCAGTCTATGACGAGGCCAAGGCATTTGGCTTTGACACCAAAATCTTGCGCCAAGTGGTCCGTATTCGTAAGATGGATCGTGAGACCCGGCAGGAACAAGAGGCCATACTGGACCTGTATCTGTCAGCTCTCGGAGAAACATAAGGCGGATATATGCACCAAACTTTCCAGCAAAAACTGGCAAATTGGCTGATCTGTGGCACCTTGGTGTTCAGTGGAGCAGCTTGCCAGCCCTTGCAGGCAAAGGAGACGTCGGTGCATATAAAACCGGATCCAAGAGAATTGATCGTGCTGGCTGCGATCAACGCAAACGATCCCTATTACCAACCAATTGCTGCCAAGGTATTTGACTTTCACCTGGCCTATGCCCGGAAGATTGCCCAATATGATCGCGTATTGGTGTTGACTGACGATATTTCATATATGAAATATATGAAAGAACTTGGCGCTGATAAGGTGGCCATTACCCCGCAATTAGACATCTGGGCCCGAGACTTTTCCCTGTCAAACGCCAACAATCCGATGATGTTTCGCTATACTTCGGCCGGACAGGGTGGCGGCCGCACGGGCCAAGATGATGCGGATGCTGTGCAGAAAACTTTCGCCGAAATGCTGGAAACCGCTGATCTTTCCTTTGCAGAAAGTGATTTGTTAAATGATGGCGGCAATTTCGTTGATGATTATGCCGGCAATGTGGTGATCAGCCGCAAGTTCCTGCGCGATAATCACTTATCCGAGGGCACGGCACGTCAAGCTATATTGTCGCTGGGTGGCGTTACCAACGTCGCCTTTATCGAGGCCGATGAACAAGGCGGCTTAGAGCACGCTGACGGCGTGGTGGCTTTTATTGGCCCCAATAGCTTGGTGGTTAATTCCTACCCGACCGATCCAGCCTATGCCGCGCAATTACACGCTGACCTGCGCGCTGGATTACCCGGCGTTGTAATCACTGAATTGGTCACGCCGTATGATGGCAGCCAGATTTATGACCAACGCTTTGGCTCGGCTTGTGGTCTGTACACCAACATGCTGGTCACCCCAGAACGTATATATTTCCCGCAGTTTGGCATTGCTGAAGACCAAATTGCCTTGGAACAATTACGGGCCGTGACCAGCAAAACAATTGTTCTGGTCTTGTCCGAGCCAGTCTGTCAGATGGGTGGTGGTGTACGCTGCATGTCCTGGCAGCTAAGAGGCGAAAATGCCGAGAGCATATTGCGTCACTTTGGAAAGGGCGGCTGATCTCGATGGATGATGCTCGCAAAAAACAAAAACAGCTGGAGGCCAAAAAGAGAAAAGCCTTGGCTCGCTTGCGGCGCGCCCAAACCAAAAAAGATACGTTAAGCGAGGACAATAAATTTACCGAATGGGAGGACGAATTTGTCGGTGGACTTGAAGAGCGCCTTGAAAAATTTGATAGCGCCTTTGTTGACCTAGAAAAAGGCCGCTCCGACGAGGCATTATCCTACCGCCAAGCCTACAAGCTGAAAGAAATTGAGGACAAGATTAAAGGCAAAAAACGTAAACCAATGAATCGCGGCTCCGGCTTTGGCAATAAAACCCCAAAGAAGAAATATGGGGTGCGCTCGTACCAACCGGACGAGCCGGATAACGAAATCGAACCAACTCCGCCGAAGGCCGCAGGGCCACCAAAACTACAAGTGATCAAAGGCGGAAAGATATGATTGGCGATATTATTACTTCATATATGAAATAATAATATCGCTACCCGGCCATTTTGTTGGCTTTGGGGTCCAGATCGTGTTCTCGTACTTTGCGGTACAAGGTGGATCGGCCGATTCCCAGTCGCCGGGCAATCTCTGACATATGACCAGAATACGCACCAATGGCGAACTCAATCAAATCGCGCTCAATCGCCTCTAACTGACGAATATGACCAGACGTATTGGTAAAGTGTACCGGACCATCATTGGCCGCAACCGGACCATCTATCTGGTTGACTTCCACTGGAGCCACAACCAGCGCCTCTTCTTCAGCGGCACTGGGGCTGATCTGGCGAGTTACACCGGAAATATGCGGAAAATCTTCAGCGGACAACTCGTTTTCTTCACACAAAACAACGGCGCGAAACACAGCATTTTCTAGCTGGCGCACATTCCCTGGCCAGCCAAACCCTTTGAGCAAGGCCATGGTTTCGCCTTTGACCCCGGTAATATGAGTGCCCTCCTGGGCATTGAAGCACCCAATAAAATGACGAACCAACTCCGGCAGGTCTTCCATACGATCTTGCAAAGGCGGCACATCCATTGGAAATACATTCAGGCGATAAAACAGGTCTTCGCGAAATTTACCTTGCTTTACATCTTCGACCAAATCGCGATTGGTCGCCGAGATAATACGCACATCAACCTTTATCGAGCGCCTGGCCCCAACCGGGTCAATTTCGCCCTCTTGCAAGGCACGAAGCAGCTTCACCTGCATGTCCAATGGCAAATCACCCACTTCGTCGAGAAACAATGTTCCGCCATCAGCTTCGCGGAATTTACCCAAATGCTTGTCAATCGCGCCGGTAAATGCACCTTTTTCATGGCCAAACAAAATGCTCTCAACCAGATTTTCGGGCAACGCCCCACAATTCACCGTAATCATTGGTTTGCCAGAGCGTGCAGAGGCACCATGAATGGCCCGCGCGACCAGCTCCTTGCCCACACCACTTTGTCCCAGCACCAAAATCGGAATATTGGATTTTGCGGCTCGCTCGCCGAGACGTACCACCTGACGCATGGCGGGCGCATCAGCAATCATATCACCAAAGGTCAGCGCCCCGTTGGCGGTTTTACGCAAACGGACCACTTCGCCTTCCAACTCGCCGACCTTCATTACATTGCGCAAAGAAACAGTCAGACGTTCCGGACTGACCGGTTTTACAAAAAAATCAGCCGCCCCAGCCTGCATCGCCTTGACCACAGTGTCGATTCCGCCCTGCCCGGTCAGTACAATGACCGGTACATGCGGGGCGCGGATGCGTATTTCTTCCAGCGCCTTCATGCCGCCCATGCCCGGCATAACCAGATCCAGCAGGATAATGTCGATATTCCCAGCCGAGGTCAGAGCCTCCAGCGCCGCTTCACCGCTATCGGCGTGGGCTGCGGTAAAGTTCTGTTTTTCCACCACGGCCTGCATCAAGCGGCGCTGGGTGGGATCATCATCCACGATCAAAATTGTCTTGGCCATTTTTTTACGCCTTCTTTTGTGCGTCTTGTTTTACCGGAACAAAATTACAGCGCCCCGGATCAGCTCTTGTTAGCCGTACTATGACCGATGGCGGTAAAGGCCCGGTTACAGATCGTGGTTACGGCAACGTTAATTGGTTCAAATTGAAACACTCGCCATGCAAGCTCGTTGATTGACGTATGGGCATGAGGGCGCTATCCGCAATCTCATGACAAAACCAACCAAAGACACCGACAAAAAAAGCAAAAGCAAAACCCGCGAACGGCCGGTTCTGCCATTGGCGCATTTGAATGGTGAAAAACCACCGGCACCGACTTGGTTTCAAGACTGCCTGCAAAGCCCAATCGAAGAAGGCGATGTAGAGGTCTCCGGTGCCAATATACGCTATCGGGCCTGGGGAACGCGCGGGAAACCCGGTCTAATTTTGGTGCATGGCGGTGTCGCCCATAAAGGCTGGTGGGATTTTATTGCGCCGTTTTTTGTACCGCATTACCGAGTGGTGGCGCTGGACCTGTCAGGCATGGGACAAAGCGATTGGCGCGAATATTACGATATGCCGCTCTATGCTGATGAAGCATTAGCCGCAGCCGAAGCCGCCGGGTTGTTCGAGTCAGATGAAAAACCATGGCTGGTCGGACACTCCTTTGGTGGATTTGTTGCCATGGGGTTTGCGGCACGTCATGGCGAACGCATTCAAGGCGCTGTGGTGATCGACAGCCCGGTACGTCCGGCTGAAAAACAACGACGCACCGCACCACCATCGCGCGGTGGCAAAGTCTATGACAATCTGGAGGCCGCACTGGGCCGGTTCCGATTGCTACCGTCGCAGGAATGCGAAAACCTGTTTCTGGTTGATCATATTGCCCGGGCATCCTTAAAGCAGGTCGAAAATGGCTGGACTTGGCGCTTTGACCCGCAATTATGGCCCAAAATGCGCTATGATATGCGCGCCGCGATCGAGGTGCTAAACGAGCTGAAATGCCCGATTACCCTGATCCGGGGGGGAAATTCGATGCTGGTCTCGGATGAATTATGGGGCTTCATGAAACAAGCTTTTCCCAAAAGCGCTCATCATTTATCCATCCCGCAAGCGCATCACCATGTAATGCTCGACCAACCCTTGGCCTTGGTCAGCGCCTTGCGTTCCATCTTCGGGTCTGGAATCTAGTCACCCGGTCCGACCCACGTCAATGTGAGCAAGAGATGCCTTGATCCGGGACACGGCACAGTGTACCCAAATTGCAGTAATTCGTGCAAATTCAAGGAAGACCAAAATGAGCAATTACCAGCATGGTGCGCAGAACATTTCCCAACACCGCGAGACCTATGGCCGGATTTTGGATATTACCGTCTGGTCCGGTGGTTTGATCGGCGTCAGCATCTTATTTTTCTCTATGGTTTTTGCCGCCAAAATAGCTTGGTTTCCAGCTTTGATTATTTCATTTGTCACCGCAATTCTGACCGGCATGGTTCTAAAAATTGGCAGCGCATGGTACGCAACGATCGTCGGTCTGGCCATTTTGACCCTGATTATGGGCATGGGCATTTCGGCCATAGCCGGCTTGGGATAAGACGCGATAACAATCCGGCTTCCCCAAAAATCAAAGGCTTTCCTAACTTAACAAACCAGGTGAAAACATATGAAACTTGCGGTGCTAAAGGAAAAAATGCCGGGCGAATCCCGGGTTGCACTCACCCCGGAGACTATCAAAAAAATGATAGCTGCCGGGCATCAGGTAACCATTGAAACCGGAGCCGGCAAAGGGGCTTCAATCGCCGATGCCGCTTATAAAGAAGCCGGTGCCAAGATCGCCAAAACCGCAAAAGCCACATTAACCGGTGCCGATCTATTGCTGGCCGTTCGCCGACCAGCCAAAACCATTTTGAACGATCTTAAAAAGGGCGCAGGTCTGATTGCCTTGCTCGATCCGTTTGATGATCCGGGCTTTGTGCAAGCCTGTGCCGCCAAAGGTGTTGATGCCTTTGCCATGGAATTTGTACCCCGAATCACCCGGGCGCAATCGATGGATGCCCTGTCCTCGCAATCCAACTTAGCTGGATACCGCGCTGTCATTGAGGCCGCCGAATTATATGGCAAAGCCTTCCCCATGATGATGACGGCGGCCGGGACCATTGCCGCAGCCAAAACTTTTGTGATGGGCGCTGGGGTTGCTGGATTGCAAGCTATTGCCACAGCCCGGCGTCTGGGGGCCATTGTTTCGGCCACCGATGTGCGCCCAGCAGCCAAAGAACAGGTTGCCTCATTGGGTGCCAAGTTCGTTGCGGTCGAGAATGACGAGTTCAAAGAAGCTGAAACGGCTGGCGGCTATGCCAAACAAATGTCGGCTGCCTACCAAAAAGAACAAGCCGAACTGGTGGCCGGACACATCGCCAAACAGGATATTGTGATCACCACCGCCTTGATTCCGGGCCGACCGGCTCCGAAATTGATCAGCGAGGCCATGGTCAAGTCCATGGCAGACGGCTCAGTCATTATTGATATGGCCGCAGAACGTGGCGGCAATTGCGCCTTGACCAAACCGGGTCAGGTTGTGGTGCGCCATGGCGTGACGATTGCCGGATACACCAATTTACCCTCCCGCTTAGCAGCCGATACCTCGGCGCTGTACGGGCGCAATCTAGCGGCCATTTTGCCGCTACTTAGTGCCAAAAACGGTAGCTATAGCCCAAATTGGGAGGACGAGATTGTCCTTGGAGCTAATTTGAGTCGCGGCAACAAAGTGACCAATGATGCCTTTGCGAAGAAGGTTCCGGTAAAAAAAGCTCCGGCTAAGAAGGCTCCGGCCAAAAAGCCCGCAGCCAAGAAAGCGCCAGTTAAAAAATCCGCAACACCCAAGGCAGCAACTAAAAAACCTGCTGCAAGAAAAGCGCCAGTTAAAAAGGCACCGGTAAAAAAAGCCCCGGCTAAAAAACCAGCTGCCAAGCGCGCTGCACCCAAGAAAAAAGGAAGCTGAACATGGAAATGGTAGACCCATTTGTTTTACGTCTGGCAATTTTCGCCATGGCCTGTTTTGTCGGATATTTTGTGGTGTGGAGCGTAACGCCAGCCCTGCACACGCCTCTTATGGCCGTTACCAACGCCATTTCATCAGTTATTGTTGTGGGCGCATTGATCGCCGCCGCCGCCAGTGCTTTTCCCGGCTCTGACCAAGCAACCATGGCTGCTGCCACCCAAACCAAGGTTTTTGGCCTGATCGCCACTGTTCTTGCTGCCGTCAATATTTTTGGCGGCTTTCTGGTCACCCAACGCATGTTGGCCATGTACAAGAAAAAAGAGAGATGATCATGTTTCTCTTTACATCGCCTGTATTGGCGCTGGGTGTGAAAACGGCCATATCCTCAAGAATAAATGCCGCAAGCCAAATGGCTGAGCCTAAAACAGGAAAGTAATCCTCATGAATCCCACCATCGCATCTTTTGCCTATCTGGTTTCCGGCATCCTGTTTATTCTGGCTTTGCGCGGGCTTTCCTCACCGGCCAGCGCTAGGCAAGGCAATCGATTTGGCATGATTGGGATGGGCATCGCCATTATCACCAGCCTGTTGTCGATCCAGGCTGGCGGCGCTCTGGTTGGTATCTTTATTGCGCTGGCCATCGGTGGCGGCGTGGGCGCGGTGATCGCCCGGCGCATTGCCATGACCGACATGCCACAATTGGTAGCGGCGTTTCACTCGCTGGTCGGGTTGGCTGCGGTTCTGGTGGCTGCTGCGGCGCTTTATTCACCTGATGCATTTCACATTGCCGGACGGGATGGCACCTTGCATACGCAATCCCTGATCGAACTGTCTCTGGGCGTATTTATCGGCGCGATTACTTTTTCTGGCTCGATCATCGCCTTTGCCAAACTAAATGGCAATATGTCGGGCAAACCGATCCTGCTGCCCATGCGCCATTTGATCAATATTGGACTGCTGGTTCTAGCCATCGTTTTGATTATTCTGTTAATCGGCACGCACGGCACCGGCGCGGCAGCACATAACCTGTTCTGGGCCCTGACCGCAGTGGCCTTCTTGTTTGGGTTTTTGCTGATTATTCCCATTGGTGGAGCCGACATGCCGGTGGTGGTCTCCATGCTAAACTCCTATTCGGGATGGGCGGCGGCGGCGCTGGGCTTTACGCTGGAAAACAATGCCCTTTTGATCACCGGTGCGCTGGTTGGTTCTTCCGGTGCCATTTTGTCCTACATCATGTGCAAGGCCATGAACCGCTCTTTTATCTCGGTGATCATGGGTGGGTTTGGCGATGTGGTCGCCGCCACCGAAGACGATGGCATTGAACGCAATGTAAAATTAGGTGCAGCCGATGACGCGGCTTTCATCATGAAAAATGCCGCCAAAGTCATCATTGTTCCGGGCTATGGCATGGCGGTGGCACAGGCCCAACATGCTTTACGTGAAATGGGTGATTTGCTCAAAGCAGAAGGCGTTGAGGTTAAATACGCCATTCACCCGGTGGCCGGACGGATGCCGGGCCATATGAATGTGCTGCTGGCCGAAGCCAATGTGCCCTATGATGACGTGTTTGAGCTGGAAGATATCAACTCTGAATTTGCCGGGGCCGACGTGGCCTTTGTCATCGGGGCCAATGATGTGACCAATCCAGCAGCCGAAGACGACCCATCGTCACCGATTTATGGCATGCCGGTTTTACAGGTCTGGAACGCTGGAACCGTGTTCTTTATCAAACGCTCTTTGTCCTCAGGCTATGCCGGGATCGACAATACCTTGTTCTACCGCGACAACACCATGATGTTGCTGTCTGATGCCAAGAAAATGGTGGAGAACATCAATAAGGCGCTGGGGTAGGCTCGGTTTCGAACGCAGGTTGTGCCGCATCTCATTTTGATAGGCGGTAGTGACTTTGAGAATATTTCCAAAAGGCTAGCCTATGCATAATTGGATTTTCAATCGTGGGGATCACCCCCTCCGTCGGCTTCGCCGCCGCCTCTCCCGCAAG
>NVXG01000043.1 GCA_002733805.1 Robiginitomaculum sp.
AGCGGATTAAGAAATTGTCAAACACGGTGCAGGTGATTGCAGGCAACGTGCGAATGTACCAAGAAGTACTGCGATGGCGGTTGAAACAATCAGAGCCGACGATGCAGCAGCAAAAACCATCCATGGATTGCGCTCACCATCTGTCGCAAACAAAACAGTAGAAATTTGAGTTTTGTCACCCAGTTCAGCTAAAAAACTGTCATAAAAATAACGATAAGTGGCGAAATATTCATTTTAACTCCTAATGATAATTTGCTTCAGAAGAACCACATTATTGATTACCTGATGTGCCCCTAGTTTATTTGACACCTTGCATCTCACCTTTGGGTTCGGTTGTGGCTCAAACCTAAAATTCACTTTAGAGCCCCGTATTTGGACAATACCAATCCGCGCTGTATGAACAGGGTTCGGGGTTGAGTCTACCTTTATGGCGACGCAAATCCATCGCTGTTCAAATGGAGCGCCCATGTTTGAATTTGTCTTGTCTCGTGTGCAACGTATCTCGACCTGGCCGGTGTTTTGGTTATTTCTGGTTATGTATCTGGTGTTTGCGTTTGCGTTGATGCCATTATTGGCCACTTCGTCTGACATTCCGGCAGGTGCCACCGCGCCGCTGGACCTGTTGTTTGCCTATTCGCCCGACGTGGCCTTTGCTCATGTGCAAAGTCTGGGTGAAGCGGGTCGCAAACTTTCCACAACCATGCACCTCACGTTGGATGTGGCCTATCCAATTGTGTATTCGCTTCTTTTCGCGGTGATCCTCTGCATGACCTTGCGTTATTTGGCGGCAAGCACGAGCTGGGCTGCACGGACCAAATGGTTGCCCTTATTGCCCTTCGCCATTTTGGATTTTGATTTGCTGGAAAATTTCGGGATTAGTTATCTGATGATGGCTTGGCCGAAACAGCCAGAAACCATTGCTAAATTGACCAGTTTTGCCACGTCCGCCAAATGGAGTTTGGTTGCTGTGGTGTTGTCGCTTGTCTTGCTGTTGAGCTTGTTGGCGCTGTTCAAACGACTGACCGGCAAACCTGAAACCAGATAACCCACGACATCGTGTGCAAACCCGTTGCCCGACCTGCACGCTGTGGCTATGTTGGGCGCTGCTGAACGAGGAGAACCAAGACGTGCGTTTGTTAGCGACTGATCTCGAAAGTTTACAAGTGATTTCCTCGATGGTGCAGGATGCGATAACCCGGGTTGGGGATATTGTTCATCATGCCGGTTCTCATCAATTGATTATCGCCATGAACCGCTTTTGCTGGGAACGGGGGCGATTGATCCACCCGGCGCGCACCCGATCCGCCTTGCAAATCGGTGGCGTTTTGAAGGTGCAGGCCAAAGGGATCGCCCAAGGTAAGCGCAATGGCATTTTGTCCTTGCTGGCGCTCAGCTTTGATCTGGATCCAAAGGACGAACCCGGCGGGGTTTTGACATTGGCTTTTTCCGATGGTGGTGAGATGAAATTACAGATCGAATGTCTCGACGTGGCTTTGGTTGATTTGTCCGAACCTTGGGGCGCAAAATCAAGGCCCAAACATGGCTAAAACCTCGAATAACCGGATTGTCCATGTCCATCTGGATCCGAACTCGTTGGCGGCAACCACGGCCGAATCCGAGCATGAGCGGCGCGTTGCTATTTTTGATTTGCTTGAGGAGAACCAATTCCGCCCGGCCGGAGAGGACGAAGGACCGTTTCATTTGTCTTTGTCGATCATGGACCGGCGCCTGGTGCTGGACATTGCCCGAGAAAATGGCGACCCGGTGAAGCGACATTTATTGTCCCTGTCACCGTTTCGCCGGATTATCCGTGATTATTTCATGGTTTGTGAAAGTTATTATGACGCCATCCGAATGGCCCCGCCGGAGAGAATCGAGGCGTTGGACATGGGGCGGCGCGGCTTGCACAATGAAGGTTCCGAATTGTTGGAGGCCCGCTTGGAAGGTAAGGTAGAGATGGATTTTGATACCGCACGAAGGTTATTTACCTTGTTATGCGCGTTACATGTGAGGCAGCCAATATGACCGACGACAAGCCTAAAAAAATATTGTTCGCCTGCACGATGAATTCTATCCGCTCTCCGATGGCGGCCGCCTTGGTGCGCCGACGGTTCAAGGGTGAGTTAAAAGCCGATAGTTGCGGTGTCTATGACGGGTATCTGGATCCATTTATGGTGCAGGTCATGGAGGATTGGGGGGTCGATCTGGCCGAACATAACCCCAAGAATTTTGATGATCTGGACTTGTCCGAGTTTGACCTGATTGTGGTGTTGACTACAGAGGCGCAGGAACGTGCTGATGAGATTTTGGGGAATGATGGCCCGCCCGTCGAGTTTTGGAAAACGCCAAACCCGACCGATGAAATGTTTGGTCCCCGGGACTTGCGAGCCATGGCCTATTCAGAATGTCGCAACTTTCTGGACAAAAAAATCGCCAATCGGTTCGCATAATTCAAGCTTTCGCAGGTTGAGCCATAAAAGGGCATGGACAGGTGCCAAAGGCTTGCCTATAACGCGGCTCCCTGTATGGAGATGCGGCCTTGGCTTGCATCCCCAATTTGGCTGGCCCGGGTAGCTCAGGGGTAGAGCAGCGGACTGAAAATCCGCGTGTCGGTGGTTCAAATCCGCCCCCGGGCACCATTTTTCTATAGCTAAAATAACTAGATAGGCCGGGGCCGCGTTATTAGCTTGTACTTGTTTTCCAAGTTTTTTGGAGCATTTCCCGGTTTTGCGTTCGCATGGTGTTCTAACGAGCCTTCCAAAAGGCTGAATCCGTGATCCGTTTCGACAGCTTTACCCGCATTCTTCATAACTGGATTACTTGACCTGTTTTCAGGGAACGGGCAATCTTGCCGGTGGATCGGGTGGGGTGTTTTACTACCTGCGTTTGCAAGGTGGTATGGTATGTTTTTCAAGAACCTGATTTCTGGATTGTTTATTGTTGCTTGGGTGGGGTTTGGAATACCTGCCAGCTGGGCTGATGATGATGTTGCGGCAAAAAATGCGGCGGCAAAAGCACATAATGAAAAAATGGAAGTTTGCCGGACGCAATTTGCTTCGGCTGGAAACCAGTTGGGGAACGCCGCCAAACAGGCCGGGCGCCAGCGTGCCGCAGCCTTGCGGGCTGCGCAAAATGCTCAAAACCAAGTACAAGGTGCATTGAATGGTTTCGCTGCCAAACTGGCTATCAGCCGTGGCAAGAACGCCACCAACGCTGATGTAGATGCAACCCGCGCAGCAGCAGATAATATGGACCGGGTGTGGGCAGATGGACGTGCTAAGAATCAAGCTGCCATTCAAGCCGTCAAAAACGAAGCGGCCAGCCAGAATAATTTTTGTGATCATGTAGCGGAAGTCACCGCTGCTGGCTGTTCTAATTGGAGTGCTGCTTCGTGTCGCCAGAATCGAAATATTGATCAAATAGAGGGTTTGTTGCCGGGTTTGTATAATAATACGGCACTTTTTTCGAGTGATTGGCGACAGGAGGGCGATGACGACTTTGGGGGGCCGCAACAAGACAAGAATGCGGAGTGCAAAGTACGTTTTGAAAAACACTCAAAATCCCATTTCGCTAATATGGGCAAATATGAAACGACATTAAATCCAAATCTTGACGCTTTTGCCAGCGCCGATGTTGCGACCCAGCAGAGCATTCAGAGGTTCAAAGGATTGTATGCCAAAAGTCAGTCAAATGGTGCGAACACCCAAGATATCGTTGCCGCCAAGGTCATGGCCGAAACCGCTGATCAGAATTGGATCGTTGCCGAGGGAAAATATGGTGCTGCTTTGGATAATATACGGAGCTTGAAAGCAGCCCGAGAAGTGTATTGTGTCTTTGTCGCATCAGAAGCTAAATTCGGATGCAGTACAATGACCGCGTCAGAGTGCCGGGCTGAGGTAAAAGTAGGGCAATTGGAAAACTTGCTCAGCCAGTTGGGTGAGCGCGATGGTTTTTACCAAAGCAATTGGCGCAAAGAGGGGGAGTACAAGTTTGACAATGCTGAGTTGACGTGTCGGGCTCGTTATGGCGATAGAATGCGTGAAAGTTTGCGCCGGGAAGCCAAACAACGCGCTGGTCTGCATGCAGCGACAAATGAATTTTTTGCTACCCAATCGCAAGTGCAATCCCAAATTGCTAGTTATCGCGCCCAACGACCGGATATTGATTTTGATACAGCGGCCAGCTTGGCGGTTCAGATTGACCAGATATGGGCAGATTTGAAGGCCAAACAAGAGCGTGCAAAGGAATTGCACGTTAGTTATGGCCGCGACAATGGTTTGATGTGCCGGATGATGTCCCAAGCCTCACTGTGCAAATTTGAACCGTTTCCGGGTTGCAAGCCGGGTGTGGAAGCGTATTGGCACGCGCCCTTTGGGCCGGTTTTGAATATGGAGTCAATTAAATTAGGTACGACCTGGCGAACTGCCGAGGACGATAAGTTAGCCCAGTGCCGAGGCGAATATTTAGCCCAAATCGCACCAGATATTACGGGTCTGGACCAGATTGAAGCCGATATTGGTGAAGCTCGTAGTAAATTGTCCAAACTGAACAATGAGGGCGTTTATCTGTATGAAGATTACCAATCCATGCGCAAGGCAAACAATATGTTTGTGGCCAAGGAATTGGCGTTGGAATTGGATGAGAAATGGGAGCAAAACCGCAACCAGCAAAAAGACATTATGGCGATGATCGAAGTTGGGAAAATCAAAGGTGCCCAAATGTGCGAAGCCGCCAATTTGGCAGCCAATAACGGCTGCATTTGGGTTTCACGCAAAGGGTGTTTGGCTGATGAGGGGCGAATGAGCACCTGGTCCGCGTTGATGCTGCAGCCAGACATTTCGACCCAACGCTTTACCAAAACCTGGCGGAAGGAAAGCGATTATGATTTTGAAACAAAAACTGACGCAGAATGCGCCGCCAACCCGCCAACATTCGGAGGAACCGTTGTTTTTATAAAGGGACGGGCCATTATTTCGCGCGGCCTTCTAACCTATCCAGTGGAAGTTGGTACTCTTATGGAAGTCGGTGATATACTTAAGGTCGAAGCGGCCAGTCAGGTCAGCGTTCAAATTCCTGGCTCCGGGATTATTAAAATTACTGAATTGATGTCATTTCAGTTTCCAGAATTGGATGAGGAACTGCCGGAAAAAACCGGCTTGTCCAAAGAGATCGACGACGTGCTAGCCACCGCTTGGAAAACTATAAAAGAGGCTTTAAAGGGCGAGTGTTGGGAGTTGAGGGGAAACCGGACGGCGACAGCCGGCGTGCGGCAGTAGGGCTTTTTTACGTGCCCGTTTTCCACTACTTGATTGCAGCTTCTTCCATTAAGCCTTCGGTCAGCATTGGCGGGCGACACTGACAAGTGATTCTTTTGTCGGTGAGGTGCGCCCGGTTTGGGCGTAATCGAATATGTCTTTTGTTCTGGATGATCTTGTTGGTACAGCGCCGGAGGCGGCAAAACGCGACGCGCATGGTAGCGTCGGTGGGATGCAATTGGCCCAGATCAAGGGGCAGGGCGCTTCGGGCAAGAAGCGTAAGATGTTATCGGTTCTGAAACGCGCCATGACCGCCTTGGCGCAGGATAACGCGTTGGAAGCGGCCAAGCAGGCCTTGCGAGCGCTGGATTTGGATGAAAATTCAGCAGCGGCCAATCACGTCATGGCAGTGGCGGTTGAAAAGCTCGGGCATTTGTCCAAGGCGCTGAATTTTTATCAGCGGGCCTGGGAACTGGACCCGACCGATGCCGATATTTATCAAAATCTGTCTTTAGTCGCTTGGAAGCTGGACATGCTACCGGCTGCCGAAAAATTCTTGCGGTTATTTCTGGAAATGAAACCGGGCAATGTCGATGGGATTGTCAATCTGTCTGGCGTGCTGCGCGATATGGCGCGGTTCGATGATGCCATCGAAATTCTTCGCACCACGCTGTATGTGAATGAGAAGGACCCGACGTTGTGGAATTCATTGGGTACGGTCTTGTTGGAGCAGGGCCACCCCGATCAAGCCATTACCTTTTATGAGGAGGCTTTGCGTCTGAACCCGGAATTTGCCCGGGCTTGGCATAATATGGCCTATGCGGCCGGATTGATCGGTGATCGCCACCGGGCCATTGAAGCCGGCCGAAAAGCCTTGGTGAACCCCGAAAGCGCCGAAGACCGCGAGACCATGCGCTATGGTCTGGGCATCGGTTTGCTCTCGATTGGCGAAATCGAAGAAGGCTGGCAACAATATGCGGCCCGTTTGCATCCCGACTATGAACGCTCAATGTTTTTTGTGATGGATAGCCTACAGATCCCGGTTGAGGGTGATGTCCGTTCCAAAACTATTCTGCTGGTTGGCGAGCAGGGCTTGGGCGACGAAGTTATGTTTTTGAACGCATGTGCTGATCTGCAAAAAGCCATGGGTCCGGATGGGCTTCTTAAAATCGCTGTGGAAAAACGGCTGGTTCCATTGGTGGCGCGATCATTTCCGAATGCTGAAGTTGGTGGCCACAAAACCGCAGAGGCCGAAGGGCGGGCTTTTCGGGTAGTCGATTGGAAAGATAATTCTGGCACGAATGAGGGCTGGATTCCAATGGCGCAATTGGGCGCGATGTACCGTAATTCATTGGCCGAGTTTCCAAAATCAGGCAGTTTTTTGCAAGCTGACTCGGTGCAAACCAAGGGTTTTGAAGCGCAGTTGGCCAAACTACCAGCTGGTCCAAAAATTGGAATTTCCTGGAAATCATTGCTGATGACCGTTGGTCGGTCCAAGTATTACAGCCCGTTTGAAGCGTGGAAGCAGGTGCTGAAAACCCCGGGCGCAGTGTTCGTCAACATGCAATATGGCGAGTGTGACGACGAAATCACTCAAATCCGCGATGAGCTTGGGGTGACCATCCATCAGTTGGATGGCTTGGACCTCAAAGATGATCTGGACGGGGTGGCCGCTGCTTGTTGTGCGTTGGACATCATGATCGGGCCGATGAATGCGACAACCAATTTGGGTGCAGCATCCGGTGCAAACATTTGGTTTTTAACCACGGCTGAGGCATGGCCTTTGTTGGGATCAAAGCAAAATCCTTGGTATCCGCAGGCCAAGATATTTGCCACGCCAACACTGTCGAACTGGAATGAAACCATGGGCAGTGTTGCCAAAGATTTGAATCAGTTGGTCGGCGCTCGTAAAGTCGCGTGATGGCTTCGGCAGCAGGAAAATCCAAGACCAAGGCTCTGCAAGCAAAAATGCCTCCGGTGTCTGTGGTTTTATGTGCCAGAAACGAAGCCAAACGAATTCGCAAATCCCTGGAGGCCATTCAAGCGGCAGGACCGGATGAGATCATCGTGGTCGATGGAAATTCCAGTGATGAAACGGCGGCAATTGCCCGCGAGTTCACCGACAAGGTCGTGGTCTCCATGACTGGTTCGCTGACCGCTGATCGGCAAGTGGGGATTGATGCAACCCAAAACGAGCTGATCGCCATGATCGACGCGGATCACCGTATTTTACCGGATACCTTACGCGGTCTTTATGCCGATATGTGCGAATTTGATTTTGATGTGGTGCAGGCCGATCTGGGGATTGAAGATACCGGGTTTTGGACTGCGGCAGAAAATCAGGCTTACGATGTATTTCTGAATAAGCCGGGACCAAAAACCATGATCGGTACGGCGCCCGCGCTGTATCGGCGGCGGGTTTTCGAGGTCAACAAATTCGATGCCCATATCACCAAGCACAAAGATGATGTGGATTTCTTTTATCGCTTGTCCCAAAAGCCGGACTATCGATTTGGCTCAGGTCGAACCCGGGTAATGCAAGAACATTTTTCGTCGCTGTCTGATTACATCAAGAAATTTGCTTGGTACGGAATTGGTGATGCCGAGTTTTGCGTCAAACACAAAAATCGGGCACCCTCGATGTTCTTTCATTTGTTTGTTCGGTACCCCTTGATCCGGCCGGTACAAGCCGCCCTAAAGGGGAAGTTTAAGGCCATTCCGTATATGATCCTGATGGGATGGGTGCGCGGTGGCTCAATGGTTCGGCATTTGATAGCTGGTGTTGATTGCGCCGATTAACGGGCACCAGCCAAGGGAAAACACGGCTCGCCGCGATTGACCAAAGCCATACAAGCTGCGGTTGCGCCCTTTTGTGCCAAGCCCCTGAATCTGGCCCGAAACAGAGTTTTTCCACTGCGATCTGCTGATTCAACCACCGGCAATGCTTTGCCCAATGTGGGTAAGAATAGCTTGCTGACCGCCTGCAATCTGGCTTCGGCTTGGCCGCGATCCGAATAGGCACCGACCTGAATCAACCATTGATCCATGGGAGCCATTCCGGTGGCGATGGGCAGGGCGGCGAGGTCCTGATCTTCGATGATGATGCGAACCCCGCGTTTTGCGGCAGAACCTTGTTCGATTTGCCCGGGCAACCCAGCTGGCGGCTGAACGGGGTTGGGTTTCAGTGGCTCGATGCCAACCAATGGATGAGCCAAAGCCAGCAAGGATTTTCGGCGCTCGAGTTCTGAAAATGCTGCTTCTATCAAATCGGTGGCGTGCGAATCTCTTTGGGTGGCGGTGGCCCCACCAAAGACAACGACAATCACCCGCTGCCCATTGCGTTCGGCGGTGACCGCGATGTTATAGCCTGAGGCGTTGGTATAGCCGGTTTTCAAGCCGTCGACCCCAGATATGCGGCCCAGTAACGAGTTGTGATTGCCATAACTCTTTTTGCTATACACGAACTTTTCGAGTGAGAAATAGCGAAAGTAATCTGGGAAGTCCTTGTGGATGGCGGCAGCCAGCACTGCCATATCGCTGGCGGTCGAAACTTGGCGTTTGTCAGGCAGGCCCGAGCCATTGGCAAACCGGGTGCGGGGCATCCCCAATAATTGTGCGGTCTGTGTCATGCGTCGGCCAAATTTGGATTCGCCGCCGGCCAGCCGTTCGGCAACGACGATGGCCACATCATTGGCGCTTTTAGTAACCAGAGCCCGAATGGCATTTTCCACGGTAATGGTTTTGCCCGCGACCAGCCCCAGTTTTGATGGTTTGGCCTTGGCTGCTTTTGCGCTGATCCGCAAAGGATCATCCAGCCCGATTTCCCCGCGCTCAATGGCATCGAATAATAGGTACAGGGTCATGACCTTGCTTAACGATGCTGGATAACGCAACTGATCGGCATGGCGGGCGTGCAGCACCTCTCCGGTGCTCTCGACCACGGCAATAGAGGCATAGCGCTCAATCGGCCCTGCCAGCCCAATGGCTGGGTGGAGCAACATCAAAATCGCAATGAAAAAGCTGTGCAGGCGCAATGGAATTTCCCCGGTGAGCAGTGATTTTAGTCGTTTTATCGTTTCACAAGGGTAAATGGAGATTGGTAAATTGTGCATAATTGCCAAAAAAATGCCGTCTTCCCCTTCCAAAGTTGATCCAGCAACATAATGTTAGAGAAGAACAACCCCTTTTGCATGAGGCCGATGAACCGTAAAATGACCAAAAAAGACCAAACCCCACCGGGAAGAAACCCGGATCAAGGTCAAGATCGCAAGTTTGCACCGGACGATCCCCAGACCGGTGTGGTGGAAAAAACCGAAATACACACCAAGCGGCCCAGCATGTACAAGGTGTTGCTGCTCAATGACGATTATACGCCCATGGAATTTGTGGTTCATTTATTGCGTGAAGTCTTTCACCGAACCGAAGAAGAAGCCGTTCGCATCATGCTCAGCGTCCATCAGGACGGCATTGGCATCTGCGGTGTATATTCGTTTGAAGTTGCCGAAACAAAGGTCGCCCAAGTGGTTTCTGCGGCTCGCCATTCTGAACATCCCCTGCAATGTACCATGGAGAAGGCATAGCGCCGTAACATCATGCCATCATTTACAACGTCTTTGGAAGAAACCCTGCACCGCGCTGTTGCTGCGGCCAACTCTCGCCAACATGAATTGGTGACCTTGGAGCATTTATTGCTGGCGCTGCTCGATGATCAGGACGCGACAGAGGTTCTAGTGGCTTGTGATGCGGATATTCTGGCACTGCGCGGCGAGTTGATTGATTTCCTAGAAGATGAAATGGGCCAACTGGTCGTTGAAAAAGAGGAAAATGGCGCGCGCCCGACTTCGGCGTTTCAACGGGTAATTCAGCGCGCGGTCATTCATGTGCAATCATCAGGCAATGGTGATGTCAGCGGGGCCAACGTGCTGGTTGCCTTGTTTGCGGAACGCGAAAGCCATGCGGTTTATTATTTGCACGAGCAGGATATCACCCGGTTTGATGTGGTCAGCTATATTTCCCACGGGATCGCCAATGAAGACGGTGCGGATTTCAACCCAAGTTCAGACGAGCCCGAAGAGGGCGAGGAGCGCGGCCGCAAGCCAAGCGCACTGGAAAGCTATTGTGTAGATCTCAATCAGAAAGCAAAGGATGGCAAAATTGATCCGTTGATTGGTCGTGAGTCCGAGGTTGAACGGTGCATGCAAGTATTGTGCAGGCGACGCAAAAATAACCCGTTATTGGTCGGCGATCCGGGTGTGGGTAAAACCGCTATTGCCGAAGGGATCGCCCGCAAAATTGTGCATGGCGAGGTGCCGGAAGTATTGGCTGGTGCAACCATTTTTTCACTGGATATGGGCAGTTTGCTGGCGGGTACCCGCTATCGTGGTGACTTTGAAGAACGCTTGAAAACCGTTCTAAAGGAGTTGGAAGATCATGAGGATTCAATCCTGTTCATCGACGAAATCCATACCATTATCGGAGCCGGTGCGACCTCTGGCGGTGCGCTGGATGCCTCCAATTTATTGAAGCCTGCCCTGCAAAACGGAACTCTGCGTTGCATGGGTTCAACTAGCTATAAAGAACACCGCCAACACTTTGAAAAGGATCGGGCTTTGGCCCGGCGCTTCCAGAAGATTGATGTGGTGGAACCGAGCATTCCTGATGCCATTAAAATCATGCAAGGCCTGAAGCCATATTTCGAAGATTTTCACGAAATTCGCTATACGCTGGATTCGATTAAAGCTGCGGTTGAACTATCGGCCCGACATCTGACTGACCGCAAATTACCGGACAAGGCAATTGATGTCATTGACGAAGTCGGAGCCAGACAGCGTTTGTTGCCAAAATCCCGCCGCAAGAAAACCATTGGGGTTAAGGACGTTGAGGACATCATTGCCCGCATGGCGCGGATCCCACCCAAAACCGTCAACAAATCTGATGAAGCCGCCTTGAAATCTCTGGATACGGATTTGAAACGTGTGGTGTTTGGTCAGGACGCGGCGATTGAGCAAGTATCGGCTGCGATCAAGATGGCCCGGGCTGGTTTGCGGGAACCGTTAAAACCAATCGGCTGTTATTTGTTTTCCGGTCCAACCGGGGTCGGCAAAACCGAAGTTGCCCGGCAACTGGCTTCGGTTATGGGTGTCGAATTGCTACGGTTTGATATGTCGGAATACATGGAACGACATTCGGTTTCGCGTCTTATTGGCGCGCCTCCAGGGTATGTTGGCTATGATCAGGGTGGATTGCTAACCGATAAGGTCGATAAACATCCACACTGCGTGCTGTTGCTCGATGAGATCGAAAAGGCTCACCCGGATATATTCAACATTCTGTTGCAGGTGATGGATAATGGCGTGCTGACTGACAATAATGGCAAGTCGATTGATTTTCGCAATGTAATCCTGATCATGACCACAAATGCCGGTGCGTCGGATGCGGCCAAAAACTCTATCGGATTTGGTCGCGGCAAACGTGATGGTGAAAACGAAGAGGCGATCAAACGGCTGTTTACGCCGGAATTTCGCAATCGGTTGGATGATATTGTCGATTTTTCACCGCTGGATATTGAAAGCATTCACCGGGTTGTTGATAAATTCATGTTGGAACTCGAATTGCAGCTTGAAGATCGCGGTGTCAGCTTTGAGCTTAGCCCAGCCGCCCGCAAATGGTTGGCCGAGAAGGGCTATGACGAAAATTATGGCGCGCGGCCATTATCCAGAACCATCCAAAATCATGTCAAAAAACCCTTGTCGGATGCTATTTTGTTCGGTGATTTAAAAAATGGCGGGCTGGTCAAGATTGATATAGACCCGAAAAATGCAGACAAGCTGGCCTTTTCGTTGTTTCCCGAAGGGCCCAAGCGAAAATCAGGTAAAAAACCCAGTCGGCAAACCAAAAAGAAACCGGTTCGAAGCAAGTGAACAAACTGCCGTTGGCACTATTGCCTGACGAATATGCGGTCTGCCAGTTACAACACTGGAGCCAAGCCCCGGATGGTACAGGTGAGGCGCTCTATTGCCTTACGCAAACCTCAGGTGAGGTATCTTTGGTTTGTCGGCAGGCTATTGCGCCAGAAAAGGCAAAAATCGAGCCGGACTGGCGCGCCTTTGTGGTGCAGGGCAAACTGGATTTCGCGTTGATTGGTATTTTGGCCAAATTGACCACTGCATTGGCCGATCATGGCGTTTCGGTGTTTGCCATTTCGACATTTGATACGGACTATCTATTGGTTCGAACGGCTGACGTGGAAAAAGCAAAATTGGCCTTGGCCAAGGTCGCCGAGATTGACCAAAGTCAGGGTTGAACAAACTGACCCAAATCGGCGTCATATACCCATAATTCACCGCTTGAAATATCAAACCAACCGCCGTGCAATTGTAGTTTTCCTTGGGCTTCGCGCTGCCTGACCGCCGGGAAGGTTCGAAGATTATCAATCGAGCGAATGATCGAAGCCCGCTCCAAGGCTAATTGCTGCTCGGCCGGAGCAAGGTCTGGTGCGGCCAATACCTTTTGCGTGGAAGGGGTCAGCAAATCCATCCAATTGCCGATGAAATCGCCCGGCTCTCGGGACCCGGACGGAGAGGCTAACGCGGCAGCAATCCCCCCGCATCTGCCATGTCCCATTACTAAAATGTGCTTCACTTTGAGCGTGGTTACTGCAAATTCTAAGGCGGCCGATGTGGAATGATGCTGGCCATCTGGTTTTCGTGGCGGGATCATATTTGCTACATTTCGGATGACGAATATCTCGCCGGGTCGGGTGTTGAAAATGGTTTCGGGTCCGGCCCTAGAATCACAACAGGCAATGACCAGAATCTCTGGCGTCTGCCCTTTTTCAGCCAGCACCTTATATCGTTTGTTTTCCTGAAAAAAATGATTTTTCCGAAAGGCGGCATATCCGGTCAACAAGGAAAGTGGGAAATTGGTCATGGTTAAAATTACCGAATTCTTTCAGGACGATCAACGGCAAACTAATGGCATTCAGCCTAAAAAGTCTGCCCAACGAACAGATAGACACTGGTATCGCCGTGTTCGGTAATGCCAGTAGCCAGATAAACCGGACCAATTGGCGTAGGAGCGGCGATAAAGACGCTGCCCGCTTTGGTCATATTGGAAAACCGAATATCTTCCAGCCGTTCGAATACATTGCCGGCTTCCAGCGAAAACCCAAGGTATAGCGGCCAAGAGATCAATCCGGTTGTATCAGTTACCGGGCGGTACCAGACCAATGAGCCAAATGCCTTGTGATTGCCAAGGCGGGAGAAGGGAGCAAGACCGGATAACTCCAGGAACCCGCCCAGGCTTTGAGAACCAATGCCGCCTGCTTCCAGATCAAGAGCCAATCCTGCTTCTACATTGGGGATTAAAGTTCCACCGGCAAATGGCATGGCATGGCTCAACTGAAAGGATAGGGTTTTGTCTTCAAATGTATTGAAATCCCCAGTCAGTGAAGCATCAAACTTGATTTCCCCTCGCCACCCAGTTGCTGGAAAGGATAAACTGTCGAAGGTGTCCAAGCGAAAACCGGCAAACATGTCGGTGGATTTTTCTGATTGTTTGGGAAAGCCGACAAAGCCAATGGAGCGTTCAATTCGGGTCCAACTGTGCTCTATCCCGACCCTGAATTCCCCAATTCGACCGACTGTTTTACCCAAAGCTGCTTGAATGGATAAATTATCGAACCGAAGCTCTCCAACCGAGGTATTGGTGTCGTCAAACAATGCAAAATTGGTTCGGATCGCATCTAAACCTGCTGAGACAAACCAATCTTGTCGCGCAGTAAGGGGTTGGTACCATTCAGTGGACAACCCCGGATCATTGCCAATACGCAAGACCGAGCGCCATTCCGCGCCCAATCGGTTCAGATTGCGCCGTGTGTAACTGACTTGCGCGTTAAAAGCGCCTTCGTTTTCGAAATTGCTTTGCATGGCAAATCCGAAACGCAAGAACCCGTCACCAGCGGCTTGTTCCTGCAAGCTAAGCTGCAAGTGAGTGCCATCTTCTTGTTCGATCAAGCGGTAGTCCACCCGGCTGAACAGATCATAGCCATAAAGGTCGGTGATATCTTTGGCCAATTGCTGCTGGTCCAATGGCGCATTGTCTTCAATGTGAAGATTGGCCCAGATCAATTCATCAGAGGTGCTGGTTTGATTATCCAGTTCAATGGCGACAATAAATGGAGTCGTTGCAATTGTGGTAATTCCCGCCACTGGTGCGGTTTTGATGGCTCTGGCCAGATTTTGGAGTTGCGGCAATACTGCATCGACGGCTTGTCGGCCAACCAGCACCAGCTCGTTACCTTTTTCGAAATCAATCGGCGAAAACCCGGTCAAATCCGGTTTGATCAAAATATCAATCTCAGTCAAACCTTCGAGTTCTATTTCGGCTTGCTGCAAGGTAATGAACGCGGCTAATTGCCCAACCACGTCAAACACATTGTTGATATCAGCCGCTAGCTTGGGTGGACGGGATAGATCAACCGCAATGATGATGTCGGCCCCCATTTGCCGGGCGATGCTGATCGGTAAATTATTGGCCAACCCGCCATCAACCAACAGGTGATCGCCGATCTGTACCGGCGGCAATATACCGGGAACCGCCATGGAAGCGAACACAGCGCGGGTTAAGTCGCCTTCTGATAAAATCACGGTTTCCTTGTTTTCAAGATCTGTGGCAATGGCTTTGAATGGGCGATCCAAGTTTGAAAACCGTGCGCCGGGATTGCGGGTATTGATCAACCGGGTCAGCTCAAAATAAAGTTTTTGCCCTTCAATCGCCCCTCTGGGCAGTTTTAGGCCATCTTTGCCAATGCCAATTTTCAAGCGAATTGGAAAATCTACATCATCTTGCTTGCGACGAAAGTTTAGCCGGGAACGATGCGAGGCATCGGCAAACATATTTTCCCAGTCCAGATCATCAACCAAAACCGATAGCTCGGCACCAGAATATCCAGACGTGTACGTAGCACCGACCACCGCGCCAATGGATGTGCCGACCACAATATCAGGCCGAATGCCTTCTTCTTCCAGACGTTGGATAATGCCTACATGAGAGAGACCGAGTGCCCCGCCACCGCCCAATACCAACCCGATTTTTGGGCGAGTGGTTTGCGTGGAGTCGCTTGGCTGGGCCAATCCGGCCGGAGCTTGTGCCAGCATCAGGACCAATAAACAGACTAGGGAGCAAAATCGCATGATACACTCTGATAACAAACAGGTGGGTATCCTGTACCCGGGTACTGATTGCTAACCGGTAAAGTTCATCCGGCAGGTGTATCCAGTGCCGTAGCAATTTTGTCAGCTTGGGCCCGCAAAACTTGCATATCGGCCTGTTTCCCACGGCCATGGCGATCCATGGGCTGGTTGTCAAAGCGCGGAATAATATGAAAGTGCAGATGAAATACCGTTTGCCCAGCCGATTGGCCATTGAACTGGGTAATGATGATGCCATCGGGCGAAAATGCAGTTTCAACGGCTTTTGCAATGCGTTTTACGCCCTTGATCACATGGATCAGTTCGGCATCATCCGTATCCAGTAAATTCCGTCCGCCTTGTTTGGGGATGACCAGAGTGTGGGCTGGAGCTTGCGGAAATACATCCATAAATGACAATATATGCTCGTCTTCATATACTTTGCAGGCGGGAATTTCACCGCGCAGGATTTTCGCAAATATATTGTCAGGATTATAACTGCCGGACAGACTCATCTCACAACTCTCCATCATTTTGCGGCACGGTAAGCCAATCACCCTCGTTGGTAAATGCGGCGCTTTGACGATAGGGCGAAAGGGCCGCACAAGCCGCTTGCTCCCTTCTCATCTCGAAAGTTTCTTCCTTCAGAAACCGTCCGACCGCATCGGCGAAACCGGGATCGGGCAAATGGTGCCAAGAATTGGTTAGAACCGGCAAGTAGCCCCGAGCCATTTTGTGGGCACCTTGGGCGCCAGCCTCTACCCTTGATAATTTCATGGCAATTGCCGCCTCGATGGCACGGTGATAGCACAGCTCGAAATGCAAACTGTCATGGTGTTCTGTGCAGCCCCAATAACGGCCGTACAGGCAATCTCCACCGATAAAATTGAGCGCGCCAGCAACCCATTGCCCATCACGTCGAGCCAGGATCAACAAAATATGCTGCGCCATGGATTGCCCAATCAGTTCAAAAAAAGTTCGGTTCAAATAGGGCGTGCCCCACTTTCTGGCCCCGGTGTCCAGATAAAACCCAAAGAATGCATCCCAATGTTCCGAGGTTAATTGGTTACCAGAAAATGATATTATATCAACATCTTGATTGGCTTTCTTGCGCTCAGACCGTAAGGCCTTTCGTTTGCGCGAAGTCAAGGTTGCCAAAAATTCTTCATAATCAGCATATCTGGGATTTGGAAAGTGAAATTGCAAACCCTTGCGTTGCATCCATTTGGCTTGCTTGAAACTTTTGGTTTCTTGTTCTCGGGCAAACGTGATGTGGGCTGATGATGCCCCAAAGCGCGAAGTCAGCTCCTGCACCGCATCAATCAAGGCGCTGCAAATGGTTGGGTCGGAGCTGAGCAATCGAGGGCCGGCAACTGGTGTGAACGGGATGGAGGATTGTAATTTTGGGTAATAACTCCCGCCGGCCTGCTCGAAGGCTGCGGCCCAGCCATGATCAAAAACATACTCACCTTGCGAATGGCTTTTGAGGTAAAGCGGCATCGCACCGACGATCTGGCCGTCGGTATTTTTTGCAATCACATGAACCGGCATCCAACCGGTCTCGGCGCTCACGCTGCCCGACTGTTCTAATGCCAGCAAAAAGGCGTGGGCAATAAATGGATCAAATGGTTGCTGCGGTGGGTTGGCCAATGCATCCCATGCACCGGGATCCATCTCGCTGATCGAGCGAAGGACGCTGATCTGGATCGCATTGTCGGCAGGGGGCGTTTGCTCAGTCAACCTCGAACGTGCCGTCAACTTCAACGGCTGTACCCAATGGAAGGGATGAACACCCGACAGCAAAACGGGCATGTCGGCCAATATCCCCAAAAACCTCAACCATCAGATCAGATGCGCCGTTCATGACGTTTGGAATATCCGTAAAGCCTGCTTGCGTTTGCACAAACCCACCCAGACGAATGACCCGTTTAACCCGGTTTAGATCGCCATCCAGTGCTGCGGCGACTTGTGCCAGTAAATTGATACCGCAAACCCGGGCTGCTGCTTTGCCGCCGTCAATATCCATGTCTTTGCCCAAAATACCGGTGACAATGCCGTCCGGACCAAAGGCAGTTTGCCCGGATATGGTCAGTAAATTGCCGGTTCGCACAAAAGGTACATAATTGGCAATCGGGGTGGCTGGTTTTGGCAGTTCAATACCCAATTGCTTGATCCGTGCATTGAAATCAGTCATCGGTTGGGTGTCCTGTTCGGATGAAATGGAGTTTTACAGATTAGCGGAACCGTTGGTCAGTGTCGAACTGCAATGTGGCAAAGATAGATCCGAGCGTCATAAAATGGCGAAAGGCAGGTTTTCGTTCTTGACTTTACCCTCGCGGAACCCGGCACAGTGTTGTTTGTAACGAGGGTAGAAGATGAAAATTAGTGAACAGAAGCTAACATTTGCTGCGCGAGATGGGGCGCCATTGGGCGGTGTGCTGATTGCTCCAAAATCACCGATAGCGGGGCTTTTGATCTCTTCTGCTACGGCTGTTACCACTGATTTTTATGCACATTTTGCCAAATATGCGGCCCAAAGGGGCTTTGCCTGTTTGCTCTATGATTGTCGCGGCGTTGGCAGCTCGCGGCCGGAACATTTGCGCGGGTATCAGGCCACAATGGCAGATTGGGGACAACTGGATGCCTCAGGCGCACTGGATGAGCTGGAACGACAGGTGCCAAACTTGCCTTTGTTTACGTTGGGTCATTCGGTTGGCGGACATTTCATTGGGTTTATGGACAATCATGCCAAGGCGACCGCCCACGCTTTTATTGCGGTGGGTTCCGGGTATTGGGGTGGACATTGGGCCAAAGACTGGGTGATGGAGTTTATATTTTTCTGGATATTGGGGCCATGGAACCTGTTTCGCCATGGCTATTTGCAACATGGGGGGCGTTGGCAGGGGACGGACCTGCCAGCCGGGGTGTATTCTCAATGGCGTTCCTGGTGTCTCAACCCAAAATATCTGTGGCCTGATGTCAGCTCCGGGCGGTTGGGTCGTCATTGGTTTGGCGAAGTAAAAGAGCCCATTCGTTCCTATGGCTTTACTGATGACCCTGTGGTCAATCCAAAAACGCTGCCCGTAGTGTTGGATTGGTACAGCCGCGCACCCAAAGAGACCATTTGGGTTGAGCCGGCATCCATTGGCTCGGATCGCATTGGCCATATGGGAGCATTTTCCCGCAAAAACGCTAAGTTTTGGGAACTGCCACTGGATTGGTTTGAGAGTCTGATCTGAGGCGAGTTAGTCGCGCAAACCACGACCTTTGATTATCGCATCGGGTCCGAATTTTTCGCGGGCGGCGTCCATGGCCCGCTCGGCTTTGGCTCGCCTTTCCCGGGTGGGTTCCAGCAGGTCAGTAACCGGTTCACGGAAGTCTTTTTCAACTGGAACCAAAGTGGACAACCCGGCCCCCAACAACCGAAACCTTTGACCGTCCACGGCCCGTGCCAATTTACTGCCTAATTCACGAAACAATGTGTCGGTTAATTGCACCGGTTGCTGCTTGGTAATGCTTCGTGTCAAAATCTGATGCGATGATGTTTTTAATTTGAGGGTTAAGGTATGCCCGGCCAATTGCTTATTTTTGGCCAAGGTGGAAGTTTTTTCACACATTCGCCACAGGACTTTTTCAAGTTGTGCGAGGTCATTGATGTCCTTGTTGAACGTGGTTTCGCTGGAAATGGATTTTCGGATCGAAACCGGATTGACCTTTCGTTGATCATTGCCGCTGGCCAGACGGTGCAAGCGCTGGCCACTTTCGCCATAGCGCCGGGCCATTTCCATTTCTGGCAGCTCTCGTATTTGTGCCAGTGTTAACAGGCCATCACGCTTGAGCCGCTGGCCAAATGCCGGGCCGACTCCATAGACAAAAGTGGGGGCTTTGGGGGCCAGAAACTCCATAGTTTCGGCTTTGCCGATAACTGAAAATCCGCGTGGTTTATCTAGATCAGAAGCAATTTTTGCCAGAAATTTGTTGTGAGACAACCCGATAGACACGCCCAGTCCGCGCTCGATTTCAATTTTGTTTTGTAGCTCCATCAAGATTTGTATGGGCGGAGCATGATGCAGGCGCTCGGTGCCGCTCAAATCCATAAAGGCTTCATCAATCGATAACGGCTCGACCATGGGGGTCAATTCGCGCATCATTTCACGGATTTTCTGGCCTTCATACGCATATTTTTTTATGTTGGGGGATACGATAACGGCCCTTGGGCACAACCGCTTGGCTTTGCCCATTGGCATGGCAGAGCGCGCGCCATAGGCCCGAGCCAGATAACAGGCCGTAGCAACCACGGCTCGCGGGCCTTTGCCGCCAATTAACAGAGGTTTGGCTTTTAGTTCTGGATTATCGCGTTTTTCAACCGAGGCAAAAAATGCATCGCAATCCAGATGGGCAATGAAATGCGAGCTGGCTTCTGGATGGTGAAACAGACGGGCCGAGCGGCACTTTGGACAAGCGGCAACTCCGTCGGGGACAGGGCGCGCACAATCGCGGCACCAGCTTGTGGCGCTCATGATGGGCGCTCATTGGCCCACAACAGAGCTGCACCGCGAACCCCCGAACTATCCCCGTGATGGTTTTGTACAATGCGAACGGTCGACGCATCGGAAAATACCCATTGGCCGATCAGGCGTTCGGTTCGTTCGGCAATTTGCGGTAAATTGGAAAGACCACCACCCAACACAATGACCTCGACATCAAGCAGATTGATCATTTGGGCCAGCCCCCGGGCCAATCGGTTGGCATATTGATCTAGTGTGGATTGTTCCAGTTGGTCACCGGCCAAAGCGCGTCGGGCTAGTTCTTCCACTGAATGGGCTGGTCCGCCTTCTTGTTGGTAGTGCCGCAACATGCCGGGGCCACTGAGCCAGCTCTCTAGGCAATTTTGCTGACCACACCAGCAGGACGGACCGGGGGTCTCGTTTGGACCCGGCCAAGGCAGCGAATTATGTCCCCACTCGCCAGCAATACCACTGGCACCGGGCCAGAGGTTTGTCCCAAGCCACACGCCGCCGCCGCACCCGGTGCCGATGATCACGCCAAACGCCGAACCAAATCCTTTTGCTGCGCCATCTCTGGCTTCTGAGCGGATAAAGCAATTGGCATCATTTTGTAGTCGGACCGGGTGGCCGGTTTTTATTTTCAGGTCTTGGGCCAGATTTTGCCCATTCAACCATGTGGAGTTGGCGTTGCGGATCAAGCCGGTTTTTGGGTTGGGGCAACCGGGGCAACCAACCCCGATCGGATGGTCATCAGGCAAGGCGCAGTGAGTGCAAGCGGCAGTGATTTGTTGGCTCAACACTTCGAGCGTGGATTGATAATTATCAGGCGTTGCCACTCGATTGCGCCAAATATTGGTGAGTTCTGGAGATTCGGCATCAAAACCTGCGGTCTCGATCTTGGTGCCCCCAAGGTCGATTCCGACTAGTATATTTGAATTTTTTCGGCTAATGTTCACGACTTGTTCACTCTGGTGGTTTTTAATGGCTCGGTCAATGGAGTTTTAAGGAGTTTGGCGTTTAATGCGGTCACAAGAAACTCAACGTCCCAAGGACGGCAACTCGGTGGGCGCTAGCGCCATGTTAAAGGCTATGCCAAAGAAGATTCTCATTGTTGAAGATAACGAGCTGAACATGAAATTATTTCGTGATCTGCTCGAAGCGCACGGATATGAGACTTTACAAACCCGTGAAGGGTTACAGGCATTGCAGATTGCCAGAGAACAAGAGCCAGATTTGATCCTGATGGATATTCAATTGCCGGAAGTTTCCGGTTTGGAAGTCATTAAATGGATCAAGGAAGATGAAGCGCTTGCAAAAATTCCGGTAATTGCAGTTACAGCTTTTGCAATGAAGGGGGATGAGGAACGTATACGCGAAGGCGGATGTGAGGCCTACATTTCCAAACCGATTTCGGTTGTGCCGTTCATGGAGACGATCAAGTCCTTCCTTAAAGACTGACCGGGGAGCGCATCGATGACCGGTCGAATTCTCATTGTCGATGATATGGATAGTAATATCCGGGTTCTCAGCGCCAAGCTGGAAGCTGAATATTACGATGTTCTAGTCGCTAATAGTGGCGCTGACGCTATTTTGACCGCCAGACAGGAGCAACCCGATTTAATCTTGCTCGACGTGATGATGCCGATCATGGACGGGTTCGAAACGTGTCGCCAACTCAAAAAAGATCCGATAACGCAGCACATACCTGTGGTTATGGTCACGGCGCTCGACCAACAAAAAGACCGCGTTGATGGCTTGCAAGCCGGTGCTGACGATTTTTTGAGCAAACCGATTGATGATATTGCTTTGTTTGCGCGGGTCCGGTCTTTGCTTCGGTTGAACTCTGTGATGAACGAATTGCGATTGCGCGATGCTTCCGGGCGACCGGAAGGGGCTGCGGCGGTCATCGCCTCCTTGCCCAAGTCAGCTGGTGGCAGAATTCTGGTGGTCGAGGAAAATGAACGTTACGGATTGCGAATCGCTGAAAAGTTGGGTGAGCCATACAACTGCCAAGTGGTCACGGATCAACGAACCGCAGCTGAAATGGCCGGGCAGAATTTCGATTTGATTTTGATTAATCTGGCTACCAAGAAATTTGACGGCTTACGGTTATGCGCCAATGTGCGGGCCAAAGAGGCAACCCGGCAAATGCCGATCCTGTGCATGATCAATCCGGAGGAAAGGGAGCGCTCGGTGCGGGCTCTGGATATCGGAGCGAATGACATATTGGAACGTCCGGTGGAGCGTTTTGAGCTGCGGGCGCGGGTGCGCACTTTGCTGGAACGCCGGTTTTATACCGAACAATTGCGCGGCAATCTCGATCAATCGTTGGAGCTGGCCTTTACCGATCAACTGACCGGGCTGTTCAATCGTCGCCATTTGGATAACCGTTTGAAAGAGTTGTCCAATCGGGCTGGGCAGGGAGTGGAAACCGGTGTGATTTTGATGATCGATATTGATCATTTCAAGCGCGTAAACGATACGTGGGGCCATCAGGCTGGCGATGCGGTGTTGCAACAAATTGCCAAACATATCCAATCCAGCTTTCGAGCGATTGACATCAGTTGTCGCTATGGTGGCGAGGAATTTGTTATTCTGATGCCCAGAGCGGATTTGCAAAGTGCCAAAGCTGGCGCGGAACGATTTCGCAAAGCAATTGAAGAATTTGAATTTGCCATTGTGCCAGATGATAAAACGATTCGGATTACCGTTTCGGGTGGCCTTGCTATCCTTGGCGCAGGTGAAACAGGCGAACAGGCATTAGCCCGGGCCGATGCTGCATTGTATCATGCCAAGAAAAATGGCCGCAATCGCATGATTGCAGCCACTAAAAAGCCAGATATGAAGCAGGCAGCGGGCTGAACCCGCTAGATCAACTACTTGATCTTGCCTTCTTTAAATTCAACATGCTTGCGTACAACCGGGTCGTACTTTTTCAGTACCAGCTTTTCGGTCATGGTACGGGCATTTTTCTTGGTTACGTAGAAAAACCCGGTTCCTGCTGTGGAATTCAAGCGAATTTTAATACCGGCTGGTTTGGCCATTGTTCCAACTCCAATAGGAAGTGATGCCGGTCTTTTCGGCAAGAGCGGCGGACAATACTGGTCAATACCGACCTGTCAACCAGTTAGTTGGCTGTCTTACACAGTTGTTGGGCGACCTCGGAACCAGAACGCTGCGCCTAGGTAAATTACGGCGAAAAGGGCCAGGCCAAACATCGCACCGTGTGGGTTAAACACATCCATCAACGGTCCGATGACCAAAGGACTTAACATGGAGCCAATTCCATACATCAGGACCAGAGCTGCGCTGGCGGCAGTTAGTTCTTTTTTGCCAAATTTTTGTCCGACCAGAACCAAAGCCAGTATGTACAAGCCTTCGCCCATACCGACATAGATGAAAAATATGATGTAAAGCACCGTGGTTGAAAGACCGATGGTCAGCCACATCAAAATCGGAGCAATCAACGTAGCCACGCCGCAGATAACCAACAGACGGTAGCGATCCATTTTGTCGCCAAGCCAACCAATTGGAAATTGCAGGGCAATCACCCCGATTGCGCCGACCGAGATTAGCCGCAAGGCTTCGGTTTCGCCCAGCCCAGCCCGCAAGGCCCAAACCGGCGAAAAATGGGTTGCGGCCGTTTCAATGGCACCAAATGCCAAGGCGGCCAGCATGATCCGTGGTGCTTTGGAAAAATAGGAAAACAATATGCTAGGCGAGACTTCATCCCGATCCGGCGCAATCAATTGCGGTCCAGGGGCCAACAGGGGTAAAATGCCTAGCAGACAGATGATCGCTCCGGCCACAAAGGGTGCCCACCCGGAAATGCCCAGATAGGCAACCAATAAGCCGCCAAGGCCAAAACCAGCCGCCAATGCAATGGAGTAAATACTCAGCAAGCGAGCGCGCAGGTGATTTGGGGCCAATTGGTTGATCCAAGTTTCGCTGGCAATAAACAAGATCGAGATCGTAAAGCCGGAAATGAACCGCATGACCATCCACAGGGTTACCGAATCGACCAAACGGTAAAAAATGTAGCTAAATGAAGTGAGCAACAGGCTGAAAATCAAAATAGGGCGCGCCGGGTATCTGGAGAGGATCAAGGGTGCAAACGGTGCGGCGACCACAATCGACACAGCGCCACTTAACGCATTGATTCCGATGACCAGTCCCGAACCTGTCATCCGTTCCAAATTCATGGCCAATAGGGGTAAGCCCAGCCCAAAGGCCATCCCGACAATGGATACACACGAAATTGCAGCAGCGATTGATAATCGCCAGCCGGGTGCTTCCATATCTTGATCTGTATGCGCCATCAAAATCTTACCTGTTCGGGGAGACGGGCATACGCTTGGCTTCAGTTGGCGCAAGGTGAAGTTTCATGCATTGGCTGATTTTTCGAACATGGTGACGTTTTGGCCACCATCGTTTGGTTCAACTGGATTGGGGAACGGGGCTAAAGCAGAGTGCGTACGTGTTTGCCATAATATTTGTGGTAAAAAGGCGTGCCTACATCTGGATCGGCAGTGCGGGCTTGCAGGTCGGTCAGAACCATGCGGGTGATCATCGGCAGATCAAGATCATTTGCCTGATCGCTGGTAACCCATTGCAGTTCTTCCAACTCGCCACTGGCTAGATCCGCCGGATCATCAATCAAGGTGTCAGCCCGCGCCGTGAAAAACCAAGTATCAAATCGCTTGGCGTGATAGGGCGGGGTAATGGCTCGGGCCAACAGGGATAAGGAAGCCATATCTAACCCGAGTTGATTGTCAAAGAACGCTCGAAAGCTGCCTGGCGTTTTTTTAGGTGAACCGGATGGTAAAACCGACTTGGCCAGTTTTAGCCCGGTTTCCTCATAGGTTTCACGAATGGCCGCAGAGGCCGTCGCAAAGGCCCGGGTTTCGGGTATGTATTTGGCCATGGTTTGCACCATGTTGGGGCATATGGGTGTGGCGATGGGTGCTTTGGCATCACCTGCATCAACCCGGCCTCCGGGAAATACAAATTTACCCGGCATGAAGCGGTGGCCCATAGCTCTCTTGCCCATCAAAAACTCAACGTCACCCATATTTTCTCGCAGCAGGATTAAGGTAGATGCCAGTTTGGGGCGGGTGGCGTGTTCGGATTTTTTAGGGGACGATTTCTGGTTCATTTTTTGCGTCGCTTGAATGATTTGGGTCGACCTTTTCCCCGGTGGTTGGGGCCATGTTGACGCGGGCCGCCGCCGGATCGCTTGGGTCTCGGACCGGGTTCAGGCTGGCTCAACATTTCAAAGATCAACCCGCCTGTTGCCGCATTGGCTTCGAGCAACCTGACTTTTACGGCCATACCCAGTCGATATCGACCGCCACTATCGCGGCCGATCAGCGCATGGGCATGTTCGTCATGATGAAAGTATTCATTGCCAAGGCTGCGAATTGGCACCAGTCCATCCGCACCGGTTTCATCTAGGGTCAGAAACAGGCCAAACCGCGTTACACCGGAAATCCGGGCACTGAAACTGGCTTGCACCTGTTCGGAAAGGTGCGCCGCAACATAGCGGCTCATCGCATCGCGTTCGGCGGCCATGGCAGCGCGTTCGGTTGCGGTGATTTGCTCAGCAATGCCCTTTAAGGCGACTTGTTCCTGATCGGTTGCGCCGTCCGTACCCAGTCCACAAGCCCGGATCAGGGCGCGGTGAACGGTCAGGTCGGCATAGCGTCGGATCGGGGATGTGAAGTGGGCATAACGGTCCAGTGCCAATCCAAAATGGCCGACATTGCGCGTGTCATAAATGGCCCGCATCTGAGAACGCAACACAATCTGGTTGACCATTTGCATCATGTCCGTTCCGGCCACTTTGCGTAATAATTGATTGAACCTGCCCGGTGTCGGGCGCTCTCCTTTGGCCCATTTCAATCCAACTGAGCGCAGGAACTCGGCCAATCCATGGATTTTAGCTTGTTCAGGCACCTCGTGCACCCGGTAGATCAAGGGTTGTTGTTTTTGCTCCAGCGTTTCAGCCGCACAAACATTAGCCTGCACCATAAAGGCTTCGATCAGTCGGTGAGCATCCAGTCTCTGCTTGGCAGTAATGGAGAGTATCTCGCCATTTTCGCCAATCCGGATGCGGCGCTCAATAGTTTCAATTTCTAAGGGTTCACGCTTGTCCCGCGCGGCTTGCAAGGCCGCCCAAGCCGCCCATAGCGGTTGCAAATATGGCTCCAGCAATGGACGCGTCTGCTCGTCAGGTTTGCCGTCTATGGCGCTTTGCGCCTGCTCATAGGTCAGGCGGGCATGAGAGCGCATCAGGCCACGGGTGAACTTGTGGCTTCGCATGTGACCGGACGCATCCAGTATGATCCGAACGGCCAGACAGGCCCGGTCTTCATTGGGTCGCAAGCTGCATAAATTGGCAGACAGAGCTTCGGGTAACATCGGAACCACACGATCCGGCAAATAGATTGAATTGCCACGCCGCTGCGCCCCAATATCCAAAGGGGAGCCTGGGGGGACAAAGGCCGCAACATCGGCGATGGCCACCCAGACCACCCAACCACCGGCATTGGCCGGGTCAGTATCAGCATGGGCATGTACCGCATCATCAAAATCACGGGCATCATCCGGGTCGATGGTGATCAAAGGGAGTTTTCGTAAATCTTCACGGCCGGTCAGACCGGGTTCTGTGGCCGCATCAGCTTGGGCTTCTTCTTCAGGCGTAAAGCCTTCTTTGATTCCGTTTTCGGCCAAGGCCAGCAGGCTGGCCGCTTTGGGTTGGTGGATCGAGCCAATTTGCTCAACCAATTTGGCTTGGCGCACGCCGTCCCGTCGTCCGGGGTTTGGCTGAAAACGAATTAGATCACCTTCAGAGACCAAATTGCCATCTTCACGGCGCAAGACAAATGCGCTCTTGTTTTTGCGGCTGATGCTTTCAATGCGCCAACCGCCTTGTCCTTTGGCGATCAGACCCAGCATTGGGCCTTGTTCCGAGTTATCCAGTTTGCGGATGATCCGGGCGACATAACCATCATCGGTCGGCTCCAGCCGCACCAGTGCGACATCGCCAATGCCGACACTGTTTGGACCTGAGGCAGCATTGCCCGAGGCAAGACGGATATTGGGGGGCGAGCCGTGCTTGTCGCGCGGGCGAGCCAGCAATTCACCATCTTCATCACGTTGGTGAAATTCGACCACTGTGACCGGCGGCAGTTTTCCCGCTTTTTGATACCTTCGTCGGTGATTTTTCTCAATTTCACCTGCGCCAAGCAAAGCAACTAAAGCCGCTTTGAATTCGAATTTCTGCGCCGGACGGATTTTTAGAACTCGTGACAACTGGCGCCGGTCCAAGCCGTTACTGGCCGTTTCCAGCGCGCTGAGTATACGTTGGTTCAAAGTAGCTTTTGGATCAGGCAATCGGCATTATACTTTCTTTTTTACGGGCTTTTTTGTCGCTTTTTTAGCTGGCTTCTTTTTCGCAGGTTTTTTAGCTGCTTTCTTTTTGGCCGGTTTCTTTTTACCACCTTTGGCAGCTTTTGCGGCAATCCATTCCACGGCTTGTTCGGGGGTTACGCTTTGTGGGTCGGTACCCCGTGGCAAGGTTGCATTGGTGCGTTCATGCTTGACGTAGGGGCCATATCGACCGTCCAATACCTGCATCGGTTTTTTGGTTTCTGGGTGTTCGCCCAAATCCTTCAAAACTGTTGCGCCGGCCCGGCCGCCTTTTTTGGATCGTTTTTCAGCAATCAGATCAACTGCACGGTTCAGACCCACTTCAAAGACTTCTTCGATGGTCGGCAAGTTGGCGTAGGTCTTTTCATGATGAACATAAGGACCATATCTGCCAATGGCGGCGGTGATCATCTTGCCATCTTCCGGGTGGGCACCAACTTCGCGCGGTAAATTGAGCAATTTCAGAGCCTGTTCCAGATCGACCTGATCGGGTGGCCATGATTTTGGCAGACTGCCGCGTTTTGGTTTGTCTTCTGATCCCAATTGTACATAGGGACCAAAACGGCCATTTTTCAGGAAAACTTCAAGGCCGGTATCTGGATCGGTGCCAAGGGCTTCGTCCTTGACCACATTGCCTTCGCCATTTTCGCCATTGTTGGACAACGGTTTGGTGAATTTACAATCTGGGTAATTGCTGCACCCGATAAAGGCGCCATAGCGGCTGAGTTTCAAACCCAGACGACCATCATCGCAGGATGGGCATTTGCGGGGATCCGGTTCACCTTCCACTTGCGGGAACAAATGCGGTCCCAACGTTTCGTCCAGTGCGTCGAGTACATGGGTGACCCGAAGGTCGGCAATATCGGCAATGGCCGCAGAAAAATCAGTCCAGAAATCTGATAGGAGTTTTTTCCAGTTCAGCTCCCCATTGGCAACCGCATCGAGTTGTTCTTCCAGACCGGCTGTAAAATCATATTCGACATAGCGCGCGAAGAAATTTTCAAGAAAAGCCACAACAACCCGACCTTTGTCGTCCGGGATGAACCGCTTTTTCTCCAATGTGACATAGTCGCGATCTCGCAAAACCTGCAAAATCGAGGCATAGGTTGACGGGCGACCAATGCCCAGATGTTCCATCTGTTTGACCAAAGATGCTTCGGTGAAGCGCGGGGGTGGTTGGGTAAAATGCTGCTCGGCCAATATATCGCTGATGGCCGATGCTTGGCCGACTTCAACTTTGGGCAATTGGTTATCGGTTTCATTTTCAGCATCGTCGCGGCCTTCTTGATACAGCGCTAAAAAGCCGGGGAACAGGGTCACGGTGCCGGTGGCGCGCAGCACCGTATCGTTATGGGAAAGCTCGATTGTGGTCCGCTCTTGGCGGGCGCTTTGCATCTGGCTGGCCACGGCGCGGTTCCAGATCAGCCGGTACAGTTTTTTCTCATCAGCATCCAGATTTAGCGAATCCGGGTGTCGGAAAAACGAAGTCGGGCGGATGGCTTCGTGAGCTTCCTGCGCGTTTTTGGCTTTTGTTTTGTAGAGGCGCGGACTATCCGGCACGTAATCGTCACCAAAACGCTTGGCAATGGCTGATCGGGCTTGACTAATACCTTCAGAGACCATTTGGATTGAATCGGTCCGCATATAGGTGATCAGACCAACGGTTTCGCCACCGATGTTGATCCCTTCATACAGGCGTTGGGCGCCCCGCATGGTTTGCGAGGCGGAAAACCCCAGCTTACGGGATGCTTCTTGTTGTAGGGTCGAAGTAATAAACGGCGGCGAGGGGTGCCGTTTGGTTGGTTTGGCTTCGACGCTACTGACTTTAAAACTGCCGGTTTCTACAATGGCTTTGGCGGCCATGGCGGTTTTTTCCGAGTTCAGATCAAGTTTACCCAGTTTTTTACCAGCCAACGTTACCAGTTTGGTTTCAAAGGGATCGGTCGCCCCAACTTTGGCCTTGGCAGCAACGCTCCAATATTCATCGGTTTTGAATTTCTCAATTTCCAGTTCGCGACTACAAATCAACCGAAGCGCGACGGATTGCACTCGTCCGGCCGAACGGGAGCCGGGCAATTTGCGCCATAAGATCGGCGATAGAGTAAACCCGACCAGATAATCCAGCGCCCGGCGGGCCAAATAGGCCTCGACCAGTTCCATATCCACTTCGCGTGGGTTGGCCATGGCTTCGGTCACGGCGGATTTGGTGATGGCGTTAAAGACCACTCGGCTGACCGGCAGGTCTTTTTTCAGGACGCGGCGTTTTTTCAGGGCTTCAATTAAATGCCAAGAAATGGCCTCGCCTTCCCGGTCCGGGTCAGTGGCCAGGATCAGGGCAGATGCGGTTTTGGTTGCATCGGCAATGGCTTTGAGGTGTTTGGCCGAACGAGTGCTGACTTCCCAACTCATCGCAAAGTCTTCATCCGGACGTACCGAGCCATCTTTGGGCGGCAGATCCCGTACATGGCCAAAACTGGCTAGCACGTAATAATCAGAACCCAGATATTTGTTGATTGTTTTCGCCTTTGCAGGGGACTCAACGACAACCACTTTCATGAAATTTTCCTGTTTATTGCCCAGCATCAGTTCGTAACGGCGCGCGAAACTGCAATTCCCCGGAGCATTTTGTCAATGGAAAGCTACTTGTGTTTGCTGAAAAACCCGTATAGGTTGTAAAAATCATAACACTCAACCAAGAAAGATTTCGAATGGCAGAGCATGATATTCAACAAAATGACGGGACTGACCCTGTGGAGATGCCATTGATCAGCGCGCATGACGCGGCAGATTACTTATCCGAGATATTACCGCAATTAGCAGAAATTGCTCTAAATTCCGGACTGGCTGAATTGGGCGAGCTGATGGTGTTGGCTTCCAGTTTTGCGATCAATGCCAAAACCGAAGGCAAGTTCTAGGTCGTGCTGGTGACTAGTCCACCGGGCAGGCAAATCGCCAATTCGGCCAATTCCAACTCGATGAGCGCAGAGCTGCAAACCGCAATCGGTAAGCCACAGGCTCGGACCAATTCGTCCCGATGCACTGGGCTGGGCGATAACAAACCAAGGATCAAATCGCGGGCCTGATCCACATCGCTTTCGTCGCATTGTCGGGCCGGGTGGTTGCGGTAGTCTGGTTCCTGCTCCTGCAAATGCAAACTAGGTTGTTCATTCAGGACATCCAGAATGTCCGTGCTGGTCTCAATTAACATGGCACCTTGGCGGATCAAGCCGTTGGCCCCGCTGGCCCGGGGATCAAGCGGTGAGCCGGGTGCGGCAAATACTTCGCGGTTCTGTTCTAATGCATAGCGCGCCGTGATCAGCGATCCGGAGCGTTTGGCTGCTTCGATCACCACGACACCCAAGCTCAGGCCCGAAATGATCCGGTTGCGCCGTGGGAAATCCCGCGCCGTAGCGCGATGCCCCAAAGCACGCTCCGAGACGACGGCACCTCCTTCAAGGATGGCATGGCGCAGTTCGGCATGTTGGGCTGGATAAACATGATCGACCCCGCCAGCCACTACGGCGATTGTACCGCTCTCCAGCGCGCCACTATGGGCTGCTCCATCTATGCCGCGGGCCAGACCCGAAACCACCAGAATACCGGCTTGCCCCAATTCATTGGCGATCTGGCGGGCGAAGCGCATGCCGATGGCCGAAGCATTTCGGGACCCGACGATTGCACAGGTTTTTTGAGCAAACAGGGTCGGGTCGCCCAACACCGACAAGATCGGTGGAGGTGGATCAATTGCGGCCAGCAATCGCGGGTATACAGGATCACAGGCCGGCAGCATCGTGCCGCCCATTTGATCCAAGGCATCCATTTCTGCTTCAGCCATCTCGCGAGCGGGTATAGACAAGGGCTTAATTCTGCCGCCGCGCCGGGCCAGTCGGGGTAATTCGGCCAAGGCTTCACTGGCTGTGCCATAACGCTGTAGTAGATCGCGAAAGGTAACTGGGCCAACTCCGATGGTGCGGCTGAGGCGCAGCCAGTCCCGCAATTCAGAATGAGACAGGGCGGTTGGTCGGCTCATTTCTTGTCTTTGGAGCCAAATTTCGGTTCGGTTCCGGCTATCAGCCGCCGGATGTTCTCAAGGTGTCGGAACGAGATGACTAGTGCCATCAAGCCGATAAATACGGCCAGATCGGGTCGTCCCATGGCCAGCGCCAACGCGGGCGCACCATTGACCGCGATCAGGGCAGCCAAGGACGAAATACGCATGGAAAAGGCTACGATTAGCCAGATCATTCCGACGATCAGACCCAATTGCCAATCTGCGATGAACACACCACCAAAGAAGGTGGCGACGCCTTTACCGCCTTTGAATTTCAGCCAAACTGGATAGCAATGACCGATCAGGGCGCACAATGCCGCAAACATGGCGGTGGCAAACGTGGCCCCTTCCAGCAAATGCAGGACCAGCCAATAGGCAGCAGCAGCTTTGCCCGCATCCAGCAATACGGTGGCCAGTGCCAAGTCTTTGCGCCCGGTACGCAGGACATTGGTGGCCCCGATATTACCCGAACCGATCTGGCGAATATCGCCCACGCCAAACCAACGGGTCAGCAGGATGCCAAACGGCAATGAACCCAACAGATACCCGCCAATCGCGGCCAAACCCCAAACTGGCAACATGCTTTCTCCTAACCGGCAAACAGACCGTGGCTGTCATATACCACTTCACCACCAACCAGAGTCGCGCTGGTTTTGCCTTGCATGCGACGCCCGTCAAACGGTGTATTTTTCGACTTTGACAGAAGCTGGCCCGCATCGCAAACCCAAGGCGTGTCCAGATCGAACAAGATCAGGTCGGCTGGCGCGCCCGTCTCAATCCGTCCGCTGGGCAATCCCAACAGGTCAGCCGGGCCGCTGGTCAGGCCGCGCAATAGCTCGATGAGCGAAATTTCCTCATTGTGGACCAAGGATAATGCCCCGCACAATAGGGTTTCTAAACCACAAGCGCCGGGTGTGCTTTCAGCAAACGGCAGGCGTTTTTCTTCGGCTGGCCTTGGATCATGTGCCGAGACGATGGCGTCCACCGTGCCATCTGCCAGCCCAGCCACCAAAGCCCGCCGATCAGTTTCAGCCCGCAAAGGAGGGCACAACCGGGCAAAGGTCCGGTATTCGCCCACATCCAGTTCATTCAAGGTCAAATGGTGTACCGATACCGAACAGAACACTTCCAGCCCTTTGGCTTTGGCCCCGCGAACTAGTGCAATGCCATCGGCGGAGGATATCTGATCAATCAGCAATTGCCCGCCGGTCAGCTCCGCCAAGGCGATGTCGCGCGCAATGTTGATGGTTTCGGCGGCAATCGGAATGCCCTTCAATCCAAGGCGAGACGACAGCTCGCCGCTGTGCATCACACCAGAACCAGCCAAGGTCGCGTCCTCGGCCCGGCACGATACCAGCGCATTGAAGGCTCCGGCATAGGCCAGCACCTTTCGCATCACATCGGCGCTGGCAATAGATTGGTCACCATTGGAAAACAGCACGGCGCCGGCTTCACTCATCAAGCCAATTTCGGCCATTTTCTGTCCGGCCAAGCCTTTGGTCAACGCTCCGGCTGGCAACACATTGACCAATGATTTGCTCCGCGAAGAGCGCGCGATGAACTCGACCAATGCCGCATCATCAATCACCGGATCGGTATCGGGCGAGATCACCATAGTGGTCACACCGCCTGCTGCTGCGGCCAGACCAGCGCTGTGCAGGGTTTCTCGGTGTTCCGAACCCGGTTCCCCGGTTTTCACCTTCAGGTCGATCAGGCCGGGGCAGAGCACCAGCCCAGCCGCATCGACGCTTTGCATCTCGTCAGTTTGAGCGAGGGTTTTACCAAGCTCAACAATTTTTCCACCGGATATAGCCAAGTCCATCTGTTCATCCAACCCGCTGGCCGGGTCCATCACCCGGGCATTGCGGATCAAAATTGGCTGGGCATCCCGGTTCATGGCGCATCTCCGGCGCGGTCGCTATCGGCCCGGTCGCTGACCAGCATGTCGAGCACCGCCATGCGGGCCGCCACGCCCATCTCGACCTGTCCGGTGATTAGGCTTACTTGCGGATCGTCAGCTAATTCGGAGTCGATCTCGACCCCCCGGTTCATCGGTCCCGGATGCATGACCAATGCTTGTTTGCCCGCTTTGGCTAATCTGGCCCGGTCCAAACCATAGAACCGGAAATACTCGCGGGCCGAAGGAATGGCCGCGCTGTCCATCCGCTCATTTTGTAGACGCAACATCATCACCACGTCACAGCCGGTGACCGCTTCGTCCATATTGTGAAACACCTCTGCGCCCCAACGATCCGCATCGGACGGCAGGAGGGTAGGCGGGCCACACAGGCGCACCTCAGCCCCCAGCAAGTTCATCAGCGCCACATTGGAGCGCGCCACCCGCGAATGGGCGATATCGCCGCAAATGGCAATCCGCAAGCCGTCCATCCGGCCCAAGGCGCGGCGAATGGCTAGCGCATCAAGCAGGGCTTGTGTCGGGTGCTCGTGCTGTCCGTCGCCGGCATTGATGACGGCGCAATCAACCTTCTGGCTGAGCAGCTCTGCCGCGCCTGATGCCGAGTGGCGCACCACCAGCACGTCGGGGTGCATGGCGTTTAGGGTGACCGCAGTGTCGATCAGGGTTTCGCCTTTCGATACGGATGAGGTTTGGACCATCATATTGATGACGTCCATGCCAAGGCGTTTGCCGGCGATCTCAAATGAGGACTGGGTCCGAGTCGAGGGTTCAAAAAACAGATTGATCTGGGTCAGGCCGCGCAATTTGTCGGATATTTTGACGGTGCGCCGGTTCAGCTCGATATAGCGATCGGCCAGTTCGAGCAATGATTCCACCTCTGGCCGGTTCAAACCGGCAATCCCCAGAAAATGAGGCTTGGCGAAAGAGTAGTTCGTGGCAGTCATCCAGCGACCCATTTGATTTTCTGTGCTGTAAACCAAAGCGCCCTTTGCCGCAAGCAGGCAAAGCGGGCAGAAAATCTGCCAAATTTGGCGGGAAAATAAAAAATCAATCAGCGTTGGTGGTTTTATCAACGGATAAAACTAATCCAAAGGCGCAAATAACGTATATCTTGGCAATACTGCTTCATCCAACTTTCACCAGAAAAGATGAAGTATTACTGCGATTTGGAAGGATTTACGTTGTCAAAGAGCAGCAATCGGGTGCGATTGCATGCCCAGTATAAACTGGAGCGGGCCATGGCGGGGAACTGCATCTATTCCTAAATTCCCAAGCGTCAGTGAGTGTCAACAAGGGTAGATTGTTTGTGAGTTTAGTGTGTCGGATACGCCAATGAGTGTCCGTGTATTGTGATTTATCTGTGTGGCGGCTGCCGGGCGTGACAATACAAAATGACAATGAGAACTGGACCCTCCGGTCAAGCCGGAGGGAGGCGAATGCTCTATGATTACCTAGTCCCGATACCAAATGGAATTTCTATACGCCCACACTTTTCGTTTCCCTCCGGCTTGACCCCACACTTTTCGTTGCCCTCCGGCTTGACCGGAGGGTCCATGCGCTCGTCGCTAGCCGATGCTTCGAGGGCGCTCACGCGCCACCTCAGGATGAGGTGTTTTTTTGAAACGAGCCAAACGTCCTACCACCTACCTCATGCTGAGGTGCGACCTTTTGGGAGCCTCGAAGCATCGGCAGCGCACCGGAACCTGCATTATTTAACCCTCGGCTCTTTTCAGCGTCAGGCCGACCTCCTAGAACCGGGGCATGAACCAGACAGCATCCAGCCCGCCCAAATTACAAATTCAAGTCGTGCCGGTCACGCCGTTACAGCAGAACACTTCCCTGTTGTGGTCGCCGAGCAGTGGCGAAGGGGTGTTTATTGATCCGGGTGGCGAGACCGACAAATTGATGGCGGCAGCCGCGCAGAACAACATCAAGATTGTCGCGGTCTGGTTGACCCATGGCCATCTGGACCATGCTGGTGCTGCTGCTGAAATCAGAGAGCGGACCGGATGCCCGATTATTGGCCCGCACAAAGATGACCAATGGTTACTGGATGACATCGAGGCGCAAGGGGCCAAATATGGCATTGTCGGCGGACGTAATTTCACACCGGATCGCTACTTGAAAGAGGGCGATACGCTGGAACTGGATGGCAATACATTTGGCGTGGTGCATTGTCCAGGTCATACCCCCGGACACGTAGTGATTTTCAATCGCGAAGGGGCGTTTTCATTCGTTGGTGACGTTCTGTTCAAAGGCTCCATCGGGCGCACCGATTTCCCCAAAGGCAATCACCAGCAATTACTCGATAGCATTGCCCAAAAACTTTGGCCGCTCGGCAATGACATGCGCTTTGTACCGGGCCACGGCCCGATGAGTACATTCGGCGAGGAACGTGCCAGCAATCCGTTTGTTGGCGATGCAGTATTGGGAAAAGGGTTGGTTAGATAGGTGTTTGGTGAATGAAAATTACCGAGAAATGGGCATTTAGAACGTATACGCAGAGGATTATCCAAACTTTGCACGGTTTTTTTGGAAGGATTTTATTTTGGTTTGCGATAACGTTTGTTGTTTATGTCGGAATCACTGCGGAACAATTGCAAAAACTGCATTTTTCTACTCAATGGTGGTGGGCAGATTTCTATAAAATAACGTCAATGTTTCTTCCTGGAGTATTAGTATCCTTCTTTATTTATTTTCTTGTAGTTTATCTTCCTGAGAAAAGAAAACGACAAATTATCAAAGAAAACTTCAGAAAATTCTATCAAGAAATAAAGTTGGAACTTCTCTATAATATTGTTTTTGCAAGCCAAAAAGGTGGACGGAACGATATATCAGCAGAAACCAAAACTATGGACCAACTTATGACAGTTGGGGGTTTTCGCACAGTTTTTGAAGGTGGGCGAGAAGGTGATGAGGGGTGGTATGCCTTTCGAAATTATATTGCTCACAACGAATGTGAGTTCCAAGAAATTGTATTTTCTCTTATCATGTTGGCCAAGCAAATTGATTTTATTTTGCATAACTATTTAATCACCGATTCAAGCACATTTAACTATTTTAAACGTTTGGAAATTTTGCTGCAGAATATAGCGCATGCTGGCTCGGGTTACGATCAAGAAAAACAATTATCAGGGTTTCTTTATGGGACTTTTTCTGGCTGGGAACCTATCGCCGGATACCGGGGTTATGATCCGATTGAGAAGATTATTCAGAGCATTTAACTTCAAAGTTTCAATAATTTCCCACTGTGAACTTACATGGGATCGGGCCAGTCTCTGGATTCGTGCAGGATTGAAGCAATTTCGATCTGGTCGTTGGTCACTCGATACACCACCATGTAGGGCGTATTGGGGATGATCAGTTCGCGAGTGCCAAGTACGTGCCCGCGTCGTCCAATTTCAGGGTGAGCGGATAAATGTTCAACGCTACGTTCAATCTGATCCAGAACAGATACTGCCGCTACTGGGTTTTCTGCCATAATAAATTCAAAAATCTGGTACATATCTGCGCGGGCGCTTGGCGCCCAGATTATTTGCATCGCGCCCGCAATTCAGCAAATGTTTCGCGCATATCTTCCTGACTGACAAACTCACCGCGATCCAACTCAGCCAACGCCTGCTTGATATGCTCAATATGCCATTTCTGGATTTCCAGATAATTGTCGATCGCTTCATTGATCAAAAAACTGCGATTACGTTGCCGACTGGCCGCCAGTGCATCAAGCGTATCGCGCCGTTCAGTGTCTGTACGAAAGGTAATCGTGGATTTGCTCATAGCATCCTCATCTTACAGTGTAAGACAACGTAACACGTTGGCGATCAAACGGCAATCCCGTGTTGGCGCAGCACGGCCATGAACACGTCGGGTTCGGGGCGTACGCGGTAATTGTCGGTTTCGTGAAGCCAGATTACTTTTCCATTTGCGTCAGTGATGATGACGGTGGGCAAGACAGTTTCGCTATCATAGCCCAGCACCTGCATGCCCATAGGCACGCCGAATTTGTTGGCAATGCCTAAGGCTCGGGCGGCCTTATTTTTGCGGTCGGTATAAAACTCAAACCCTACGTTGAACTTTTTGGCGAGGCTGATGGTATTTTTGTGCGGTTGTGGCGAGATCATTGCGGTGCGGACGTTGGCCGCTTCTAGCTCCTGATAGCGCTTGGACAACTCGCGGACCTGCGCCATGCACAACGGACACCAATTTCCCCGATAAAACATCAAAATGCTCGGCCGGTCGCGTAATTGCTCTGAAGTCATTTCGGAACCATCTGCCAAGGTCAGGGTGAAATCGGGCAGCTTTTTTCCCACTTCAATTTGGCTCGATCGGTTATTGAAACTGGAATACCAGTAGGTATAGATCAGGAAGCCAAGCAACCCGCCACTTGCCAATTGTACGCCCAGTATTGATGCTTGCATCTGGTTCCAACCCAAAAGCGCCATGGCCAATCCGAGGATGGCAAGGAAGATGATAACCGGAAAACGCTGGCTGGTTCGGGCCGTGCGTTGCACCAGCATGATCCAGCTTAAAATCAGCATAAAAGGCGCGGTGGTCAGCAACACACCCACCCAAATAATCGGGTGTCCGCCATCGGCCAAGCGCATCGCAGCAAAAATTGAAACGGCAATCGCAAAACTGATATAACTCACCACATATACTGATTTTAGAAAATTCATGATCCGGCTCCCACTGTTGAATTGCATTTGGATCAAACCCACCTGCAAAGCGCAAGGGACCAAATTTGAATTTATCGTGAATGGCAAAATCAAACATCTGGTATTTTTATCGGTTTGCCATAGATTGCCCGAAATCGGGTGTAGGAGAGCGATATGAGTGGATTGAGCGGTAAAAGAACAATTATCGGCGTTGGCTTGGTGATTTTGATTGGCATATTGGTGTTTCGAACCCTGTCATTGGCCCCGATCAATCTGTCAAAAAATGAAGGCAGTGGGGTGACGTTGATCGAAGTTGATGCAAACCAGACGGCCAATCATTTGTCCGAGGCGGTGCGTTTCAAGACCATATCAACGCAGGATCGGACCTTGTTTGATCCGGAGATTTTTGCAACTTTTCAGGACTGGTTGGCTCTGACCTACCCCAATTTTTACGCGGCGGTCAGCACGGAAATGGTGGCTGGTTCATCACAGATGAACACTTGGGCCGGAACCGATTCCAATCTCGACCCTGTGGTGTTTCTGGCCCATCAGGACGTGGTACCGGCCGATGAAGCGCCTGGCTCTGGTTGGGAAAAACCGCCATTTTCCGGTTTGATCGAAGACGGATTTATCTGGGGTCGTGGTGCGATTGATGACAAAGGATCGCTGATTGCCATATTGGAGGCGGCTGATCGCTTGGCGGCCAGCGGCTATCAACCCAAACGCACCCTGATTTTTGCATTTGGTCATGATGAGGAAGTGGGTGGCCCTGGCGCGATGGCCATTGCAGCTTTGCTCAAAGAACGAAACATTCATCCATGGGCGGTGATCGACGAAGGCGGAGCCATTACCACGAATATGCCCGATGTGGCCGGACCGGTGGCGCGCATTGGCGTGGCCGAAAAAGGCTATCTGACCTTGATTTTAACCTCAAAAGCCGAAGGCGGACATTCGTCAACGCCGCCGGTCACCACTTCATTAGGTGCGTTGTCACGAGCCATTGCTGCGGTTGAGGCGCATCCGTTTGAGCAAAAGCTGGATGTCGTATTGATCAAGATGTTACGGGCCACAGCGCGCTCTGAAGAAGTTGGTTTTTCCAAACGCTTTGTGCTGGCAAATTTGTGGCTGTTCGGGCGGACGGTTGAAGACGCCTTGAAGCAATCGAATTCGGGTCGGGCCATGTTAGGGACCACCATTGCGCCGACCATCTTGCATGCTGGGATCAAGGAAAATGCCTTGCCCAGAGAGGCGCAGGCCTTTGTCAATTTTCGCCTTCATGCCCGCGATAGTGTGGCGGACGTGGTGGCCCATGTGCGCGCCGCGATTGATAACCCAGATATTGAGGTGTCGATTGCCAATCCACCGGGCAATGAACCTTCGCCGATTTCGCAAATTGGCACCGGTCCTTATGCGTGGCTGGAACAGGCGATCAATGACGGGTTTCCCGGTACATTGGTTGCGCCCAATGTGGTGTTGGGTGGTACGGACTCTCGGTATTTTGCGATTGTCACCGACGATATTTACCGCTTTGCCCCTTATACCTTTGACAGCTCCGACTTTGGACGCATCCATGGATTAAATGAGCGGATGGGAGTCGAAGACTTCGCCCACGGGGTGCAGGTGTATTACCTGATGCTGGAACGAGCCGGACAGATCGAGAACTGATCTTAGGTGCCGATGCTTCGAGGCTCACTATGTTCGCACCTCAGCATGAGGTGGGTGGTGTTGGACTTCGTTCGGTTCAAAAGTTCCTCATCCTGAGGTGGCGCGCAGCGCCCTCGAAGGATCGGAAATTTTACGTGTTGGTCCCGCGCATCCGCAAAAAATCCAGCGCGCCTTGCAGAATGTAGGCGGCGGCTAGTTTATCGATGACTTCTTTGCGTTTGGAGCGCCGTGTGTCGGCTTCGATCAGCATCCGCTCGACCGCTGAGGTGGAGAGCCGTTCATCCCACAGCAAAATAGGCACATCGCGCACGGCCAACAAATTGCGAGCAAAGGCACGTACCGATTGAGCGCGTGGTCCCTCGCGGCCATCCATCTGAATGGGTAGGCCCAACACGATCCCGGTACATTCGCGCTCAGTGTAAAGCGCAAAGATTTCGTCCGCATCTATGGCCATTTTGGTGCGTCGCAAGGTGGTAATACCCGTAGCGATGGAGCGGCGCAAATCAGACACCGCCAACCCTATGGTTTTGGTGCCCGGATCCAGACCCAATAGGGGGCCGCTGGCTGGTAATTCATCGTTGGTGACAATGCTCATTAGGGCTGAATACCCGGTGCGGTGGGCAAAGCAAGCCAAAATACGGTCCAGTTCGGGCTTTTACTTGCACTTGGGCAGTAGGCTTGGTACCGCTCCGCTGTTGAAATTGATGAAGAGGATCGCCGATGTCGGTGGATGCAAAAATTGTACGCAAAATCGCTCGTCTGGCCCGGCTCGATGTGCCGGATGAGAAGCTGGAGCCGTTGGCGGCTGAGCTAAACGGGTTGCTTGGCTGGATCGAACAGTTGAACGAGGTCGATGTTACCGGGGTCGAGCCGATGACGTCGGCGGTGGAAACCCAAATTCACTTGCGCGAAGACGTGGTGAATGACGGCAATATCCGCGATCAGGTATTGGCCAATGCGCCCAAATCCGAAGATGGTTTTTTTGTTGTGCCCAAGGCGGTTGAATAATGTCTGACTTTACCACTCTTTCCCTGAGCGATGCGGTGCGCGGCTTACGCGACAAGAAATTTTCGTCCCGCGAAATTACCCAAGCGCATTTGGATGCGATGGAAGCCGCGCGGGGCTTGAATGCCTTTTTGACCGAAACGCCGGAAAAAGCCTTGGCCATGGCCGATGCATCGGATGCCAAACTAGCCAAAGGCGAGGGCGGCGCACTGGAAGGCGCACCGATCGGCATCAAGGATTTGTTCTGTGTTGACGGGGTTAAAACCTGCGCCGGTAGCAAGATTTTGGGCGAGTTCATCCCACCTTATGAAAGCACCGTCACCAGCAATTTGTGGGCCGATGGCGCGGTAATGCTGGGCAAGTTGAACATGGACGAATTTGCCATGGGCTCGTCAAATGAAAACAGCGCCTTTGGCAATGTGATCAGCCCGTGGCGGCGCGGAAATTCCGACACGGATATGGTGCCCGGCGGCTCGTCGGGTGGTTCGGCCACTGCGGTTTCGGCTGATTTGTGTCTGGCTGCTACTGCCACCGACACTGGCGGTTCGATCCGCCAACCCGCCGCCTTTACCGGCACGGTGGGCATAAAGCCAACCTATGGCCGATGCTCACGCTGGGGTATTGTGGCATTTGCTTCATCCTTGGATCAGGCCGGGCCAATTACCAAGACGGTCGAAGATGCGGCCCTGATGTTGCAATCCATGTCGGGCTATGATGCCAAGGACAGCACCAGTTTACAGCGCGATGTGCCGGATTTTGTTTCGGCTTGTACGCGTTCGCTGAAAGGCATGCGGATCGGTATTCCCAAGGAATACCGGATGGATGGCATGCCAGAGGCGATCGAAACCCTGTGGGAGCAGGGGATCAACTGGCTACGCGAGGCGGGTTGTGAAATCGTTGATGTCAGTCTGCCCCACACCAAATACGCGCTACCGGCTTATTACATTGTGGCGCCAGCCGAAGCTTCGTCCAATTTGGCGCGCTATGACGGGATGCGTTATGGCACTCGGGTTGAGGGGCACGATTTGAACAGCACCTACGAGCGCACCCGCGCCCAAGGCTTTGGCGAAGAAGTGCGTCGCCGGATCATGATCGGCACCTATGTGCTGTCGGCCGGGTTTTATGATGCCTATTACATCCGCGCCCAAAAAGTCCGGGCCAAAATTGCCGAGGATTTCACAAAGGCTTGGCAGAGCTGTGATGCGCTGCTGACCCCAACCACACCAAGCGCCGCGTTTGGCATTGGCGAAGTATCGGACGATCCGGTGCAAATGTACTTGAATGACGTCTTTACAGTCACGGCCAATCTGGCCGGATTGCCCGGCATTTCAGTGCCAGCCGCACTGGATCACCAAGGTCTGCCGCTGGGCCTGCAAGTCATTGGTAAAGCACTGGACGAAGAAACCTGTTTTGCGGTTGGCGGCGCACTGGAACGCGCCGCTGAGTTTACGGCAAGTGATACAGATGGGCCTGCCCATCGCCCGTATAGAACTGATTGATGACCTGTTGGTGGATATTAT
>NVXG01000044.1 GCA_002733805.1 Robiginitomaculum sp.
CATCTTCACTCGGTAACGATTACGATGAACCAGAAATCCTCCGTTAGCTAAGCCTCAATTCTGTCCCACAGGTGCTGATGTCAGACAGTCTCGACTGGCGACGATGGTTTTCTGGAGAATGCCTGTGCGTATATCAATAATTTTGGCCAGGTGTGGGAGCGGTTCACATTGAGCCGGGATGTTTTTTCCCGAGTAATTCCCTTCTTTGCTCCCAACGCTGTCAAAAATGACAGAATTCCGTATACAGGAATATAGTTCCGCAACGTTCTTACGCCCGTTCAGCTTGTCCGGTAAGTCGCATCAGTGCGTTGGGCATGTGTCCTCGCCTCACTTTTTGACATGAGGATGCTGCAATGGAATTTGACGTAGAGTATTTGGGTAAATGGCTCGCTCTTTTTTCTGCAATAGCCTTCTCGTTTGCGAGCCTCTCGATCGCAAAAACCACGCGCTCAGATGGTGACAAAGGTGTGATGTTTTCAGTGCTGGTGACCTTGGTCATCTCTCTCGCAATCTGGATGATCGGGAGGGGTGATTTTGTTACGGGGCCAGACTTTTCACGCGGAGTTATGTGGTTCATCTTTGCGGGAATTTTTGCCATGGTTTTGGGCCGGAGTTTACTGTTTGCGTCAATACGCCAACTGGGTGTTTTGCGGTCATCCGCTTTGAAGCGATTGAACCCCGTATTTGCAATTTTGTTGGCGTATTTCTTCCTGGGAGAACGGTTTTCTCAGATGGATGTCATGGGGATGACCGCAATCGTACTTGGTTTTAGTCTGTTGATATATGACGGCTTCAGCCGCCGGGCGACGGAGGGGCTCGACAATGCACCTCGGCTATCCTCCTATATGATTGGCGTGTTGGCCGCGCTGGCCTATGCAAGTGCCTATGTCACCCGAAAACTTGGGCTGACGATGATGGATTCAGCCTCACTCGGAACCTTTATAAGCGCCGCAAGCGGGTTCGTATTTTTTGGCTTTATTGCAATATTTTCGACCCGCTATCGGGGATATTTTCAGAATATTTTCAAAAGCTTAGATCGATGGATTGTGATTTCGGCGGTGTCTATGTCAGCGGGACAAATCTTGCTCTTTGCCGCTTTAGCCTATGAAGATGTCTCTACCGTAGTGATGATCTCATCGCTCGAGGTCTTCGTATCGTTCTTCTTAACCTTGGTGGTCTTTCGGAGTGAATCTCTTCCGAGCGCGCTTGTCTTCATGGCAGCAGTGCTTGCGATTATTGGCGTTATATTGGTGGTTGTCTAGGCACATAAGCCAGCTATTTATCAGCTGGCTTATGGCGACAATTCGTTCCCCTATATAGACCGACATCCCATTGACGCAGCTTGATTGCGCACTTTAGAATAGTTTTCAGATTGGTCGGAGGTCTTGTCAGTTCAGGTGGTGCGGAGGGATCAAGCTAGGGGCTTGGCAGTGCTATCTGTGTTGAGATTTTCGGTTTGGGTGGGCGCTTACGGAAAGCGCCAGTTGAATTTAAGTGCCCAAGAAATCATGGAATTTCCGTTCTTCATGGGAGGAAGAAAAATGCGAAGGAATGTACTAAAGGGACTGGTCGCCTCGATATTGGCGGTGACAGTGCAAGGCGCGGCTGGACCGGTATTTGCGCAAGATGCTGCAGCGTTCTACGAAGGCGAAAAAATCACTTGGATTGTGCCTTATAAGCCCGGCGGCGGATATGATGAATACGCCCGCTTGATCGCCCCGTTTCTTGAAAGATATACGCATGCGCGAGTCGAGATCGAGAATATGCCGGGCGCAGGCGGCATGCGCGGCGCAAACGAAATTTTTAACGCGCCAAATGATGGCCTGACAATCGGCATCATCAATGGCTCTGCCATGGTGACGAACGAACTGTCGGAGATTGAAGGAGCAGCCTACCGTGTCGCTGACTACAATTTCCTCGGCCGGGTTGTCGCAGATTCGCGCGTGTTGGTTGTGCCAACAACTTCTCCATATTACAGCCTTGCAGATATTCTGGCCTCGGAGAGCCCAGTTAAAATTGGCGCAACAGGTCTGGGTGGCTCAACATATGTTGATGCGGTTTTGGTCGGCAGCGCCTTTGGATTGAACCAACAGGTCATTCACGGGTTTGGTAGTTCTTCCGACGTACGCCAAGCATTGTTGCGGGGCGATATTGACGCGATGTGGGGCTCTCTTGGCAGTGCGCTGAGCGGTGTAGCCGCGGGCGACAACAGGGTTATCGTACATGGTGGCATGGAGATGCTCGAAAATTTCCAAGACGTTGAGAGCCTGTTTTCTTACGTTGAACAAGCCGCCGATCCTGTTCATTCGCAGATGATACTGGACGCGTGGAGCGCATTGAATGCGGTCGGGCGTCCCGTGGCCGCACCTCCCGGCGTGCCGCAGGATCGGGTGGAATTTCTGGCTGAAGCATTCCGCAACGTGATGCAAGATCCGGAGTTTATTGCCGCTGCCGAAGAGGCAGGCCGCAGCCTGTCATATATCGATGGCGCAGCAATGGCAGCCATCGCGAGCGCCTCGACCGACTTGACGCCTGAGCTAAAAGAACTGTTTGTGGCCGCGATCCGCGGCGAACTGTAATCTACTCCAAAATATGACTATATTCGCCTCCGGCATCTTGGCCGGGGGAGGTGTAATTGACGCAAAGGGATCGACAGAATGACAATTATTGAGGGGCTGGTTAGTGGGTTTTTCCAATCCATTAGTCTGTCGGTTTTACCATATCTTGGGTTGGGCGCGATCTTTGGATTAATCATCGGCGTAATACCGGGTTTGAGCGGTCATTTTGCCATGGCGATGGCGATTTCCTTTTTGTACACGATGGAGCCCGGCGCGGGCATTGCCTTCCTTTTGGGCGCACATTCTACCGTGGCCCAAGGCGGCGGATTGACCGCAATTTTGTTTAGCACGCCCGGTACCGGGCAAAACGCGGCGACCCTGCTGGATGGCCCGCCAATGCGCGACAAAGGCCTAGCCGGAATTGCGGTTGGTGCTGCGATGGCCTCGTGTTTTCTCGGGGCAACATTTGGCGCTGTGGCTTTGGCCTTGTTGCTGCCGGTGTTGCGAAGCGTCGTGCTTTTTTTCGGCCCGCCCGAAATTTTCATGCTGGCGATGCTGGCGCTTACCTTTGTCGCGGTTCTCGGCAAAGAGGATATTACCCGAAGTTTGATCGCGGCTCTGCTTGGCCTTTTGATGGCAATGGTTGGCGTTGATAACGTAACCAACCAACAACGATTTACCTTTGAGTCGAGCAATCTGGCTGACGGCATTTCGCTGGTGCCCGTTGTTCTTGGCCTATTTGCAGTTGCGGAAATGATTGAGCTTTGGGTCAATGGCGGCTCGCTTGCCGGGAAAAACACAAGAGCGCTATCCGCACGGGAGACGCAAAAGCAGATTTTCCGCGGCATAGGCTTGGCGTTTAAGCACTGGTGGTTGGTTCTTCGATGTTCGGCGATTGGAACAATCATGGGGCTTATCCCCGGGCTGGGCAGCGCGCCCGCTTCATTTGTTGCTTACGGCCACGCCAAGCAAACCTCCAAAAACAAAGAAAGTTTTGGCAAAGGTAATGTGGAGGGCGTGATCGCTGCCGAAGCTGCAAATGATGCGGTGGAGGGCGGGGCGCTGGCATCTACACTGGCGTTTGGCATTCCGGGCAGTTCGTCGATGGCGATCCTCTTGAGTGGGCTGTTCATCTTGGGTCTCGAAACCGGGCCACAGATGCTCAACAACCACGTTGATATTATTTTCATCATGATCTTCACGATCATCATCGGCAATTTGATCGGCACCGTTGTTGGCATGTTTCTGGTTAATCCGCTGTCGAGAGCGACCTCGATACGCGCCTCAATCATGGTGCCGGTAATTTTGACAATTATTGTTACCGGTGCCTATGCCTCAGACAGGTCTTTGTTTGATATCGGCATCGCCTTGGTCTTCGGGGGGATTGGCTACCTAATGAAGATTCTCAACTATTCCCGTGCCGCACTTTTGATCGGTTTTGTTCTTGGCTTCGCCGTTGAAAAGAACCTGTATCTGGCTCTTTTGATTGATGGTCCACTGTTCTTCATGACGCCAATTCCACTCGGGCTAGGCATTCTGACGATTGGGTTCCTAGCCTATAACGTTATCGGCATTTCGCGAGAGAAAAAGGGGAAGTAAGCGTGCAATCCAAAACACAAAACCAAGCCGACGAGCAACCTGAGGCCGAACCAGAGGTGACGGGTCAGCAATATTCGCAGGCGCTGGAACTGATCTTTGTCGGCGGGCTGTTTGTTATTGTCGTGGCGGCGTTTCTGGAGGCGACAACCTACCAGTTGGTTTCATCGCGCACACCGTTTGTTGCGATGGTGCCGTTGATACTCCTGCTGATAATCCAGTTCATTCGATTGCTGCGCTCCGGCTCAATGGACCGTTTCAAACTTGTGCTCACTCAGGCGCGCAAAGGGTCATTGAGCACGCTTAATAAAGTGTTCGGACTTGTGTGTTGGGCGACCTTGCTCTTTGTCATGATCCTCATCGGCGGTCACTATTTGGGTGTCGCGGTATTCATGTTTTTCCTGATGCGGGTGTTGGCCAAAGAGCGGCTGATCCTGACACTCATTATTGTGTTTAGCATCACAATAATCTTGTTCGTGCTGTTCGAATATGGGTTTGACATCAAGCTCTACCGCGGGATCGTACATCGTTATTTCGAAGGCTACCGCATCTTCTAAAAACCACAATTCCACTTCTATCGCCCTCCTAAAAAATAGTCAGGAAATTACGAATGCACGACGAAATATCCAATAAAGTCCACTGGCACGAACCACTTGATGAAGATCGTGCAGGGCATGGCCGTTTCGGACAACCGCTCTCTGATTATGATCAATTTATGGAGCAAGACGATATCCCGATTTATCGTGGACTTGGGTTGAGCAGTGTCAAAGATTTGCAGTTGGTTGATTGGCCGCGGATGGGCGGGCGAGGCCATTATATTCAATTGCACGGCACCGAAGGAAAGTGGGGCTGTTATGTTGTCGAGGTGCCTGCGGCCGGCGCCCTGATCCCCGAGAAACACATTTATGAAGAAATTTTTCTGGTGGTTGAAGGCCGGGGCACGACCGAGGTTTGGCTTGAGGATGGCGGCCACAAACATGTGTTTGAATGGCAGGCTGGTTCGCTGTTTTCGATCCCTGTGAACGCCTACCATCGTATCGTGAATGCGACCAACCAACCGGCACTGCTTATCGCCGGTACAACCGCGCCCAATTTGATGGACTTGATAGGAAACACCGACTTTATTTTCAACGCGCCTTACAATTTCGCAGACCGTTATTCAAAAGAAGAAGACTATTATAAGGCGGTTGAAGAGATCGAACCGGACCCTATTCGCGGCCTTGCGATGCGCCGCACCAATCTGGTCCCGGATGTGGTGAATTGCGAATTGCCGTTGGATAATCGCCGGTCGCCGGGCTATCGGCGGGTTGAGCCGTTTATGACAGGGAACAAGTTTTATCTCTGGCTTGGACAACACGAAACCGGGCGGTATTCAAAAGCGCATGCGCATAGTTCTGCCGCTGTGCTGATATGTGTTAAGGGCTCTGGCTATACCTATACATGGCCGGAGGAGCTCGGCGTTAATCCGTGGAAAAACGGCCATGGCGACAAAGTGCAGCGCATTGATTACGGCCAATTTGGCATGGTCAGCGCCGCACCGGGCGGCGCACGTTGGTATCACCAGCATTTTAACACATCGTCTGAGCCGTTTCGTCTGTCGGCGTGGTTTGGCCCAAATCACCCCAGTTTGGTCACTGGTCTGCGCCCGGGAGCCGAACAAACCGACTATACCGCGATGGATGTAACCGAGGGCGGCACCGCTATTCCTTATTGGATGGAAGACCCGCATTTTCGACAGGAGTTTGAGGCAAAACTTGAGGCCAACGGCGCCAAGTCTCGGATGGAGCCGTCGCGCTATGTAGAGCCTGAAAAAGGAGCATAAGGGTGATTGAAGGGAAGCCTGACGTCGAGAATGCGGCGCCGGTTATCGGCGGTCGCATATACTTCTCTGGCGCTAGTCGATCACTTGTCGAAGAAGATGAGATCCGTCTCATCAGCGTTGGCGTCGATATTGGATCATCAACCGCGCATATGCTGTTTTCACGCATTACGCTTGAGCGGTTGGATACAAAATACGTCGTTTCCGAACGCGAGGTTCTGTATCAATCCGAGATCATTTTGACGCCTTACTTGCAAAATGGGGATATTGATCCTCAGGCGCTAAGGGCCTTTTTTGACGAGGTATACCGCAAAAGTGGCCTGTCGCCAGACAAGGTCGACACGGGTGCGCTTATATTGACCGGGGTTGCGGTGCGGCGGCAGAATGCCCGCGCGATTGGTGCGCTTTTTGCCGACGAGGCGGGTAAGTTTGTCGCCGTTAGCGCGGGCGACAGCCTCGAGGCATTGATGTCGGCGCATGGGTCTGGTGCTGTCGCGGCTTCCAACGATGGCAGGTTGATCCTAAATGTCGATATCGGCGGGGGCACCACCAAAATCTCGCTGTGCAAGGGCGGCGAGATTTTGCATTCAACGGCAGTGGAGGCTGGCGCGCGCCTTATCGTGACCGACAAAGAAGATCGGATCGTCCGGCTCGAGGAGTTTGGCGAAAAAACCGCGCAAAGTTTGGGAATGAAGCTCCAGATAGGCGCGGTGTTTGACGCGCAGGCAAAAGAGGAATTTGCCGGTGCTTTGAGCAACCGGATCATGGCGGCGATAGAGGGGCATCTGGCCGAAGACTGGCGCCGTCTTCCGGGGCTGCCACAAGGTCTAACGCCTGACGCTGTTATTTTTTCCGGTGGTGTCTCGGAGTATATATACGGTAATTCTGTGCAGGATTTTGGCGATCTTGGGCCTCAGCTTGCCGGCTGCCTGAAGATTGGGTTTGAGATGGCCGGGACCCCTATATTGCCGCATTTTGACGGGATCAGAGCAACGGTTTTGGGGGCCTCGCAATATTCGGTTCAGCTCAGCGGGAGCACCGTTTATTTTGATCCGGCTGACGCGTTGCCGGTTACCAACATTGCCACCATATGCCCTGATCTCAGCTTAGACGCCGCAGAATTGGATGTCGATAATATTAGCCTGCAGATACGTATGGCATTGCGCCAGCTCGGGCTGGATACTGGTGATCGCCCGGTAGCGATTGCCCTGAAATGGGCGGGGTCGGCGACCTATCACCGGCTTGATGCGCTGGCGCGCGGCCTGATCGCGGGCCTAGGGCCGGTGCTGCAAGACGGGCAGCCGCTGATAATGGTGGCGCAGAGTGATATTGGCGGATTATTGGGGATCCATTGCCGTGAAAATGCACTTTTGCCCAACCCGGTCATTTCGATCGACGGGATCAGCCTAGGCGCGCTCGATTTTATTGATATTGGCGAGGTTATCCTGTCGACCGGATCGGTTCCTGTCGTTGTCAAATCATTGGTTTTTCCAGCCGAGACGGCTGTAGCTACGGGGCGATCAAATGACAAAAGCTAATTCTGAAACCGTACCATATTCCGTCCGTTCCATCTATCCGGCGCTGACAATTCTGGTCTTGGCCGCGGCGGTTTATTTCTGGTCGCAGTCATATGGAGAGGTGGCGCGACGGTTACCATCTTTGGTCGCTATCACGTTAACCGGGTTGGCGGTCGTTGATCTTTGGACACGAACCAAATTGCCCGGCAGTGAAATGATGCGCGCCTTTTGGGGGGCCGATTTCACCCGACGCGAAATGACCCATAACCCAGCGGTCAAAAAAGAGCTGGGATTGATGGCTTGGATTGGTGGCTGCTTTGTCGGCATGGCGCTGATTGGTATTTTGCCGACCATGCCTGTGTTTTGCGTCCTATTCACTCGAATTCGATCCCAACGCCCGCTAAAGCAAGCGGTTTTCGTTGGTCTGATTGTGCTTGGGTTCGAGGCATTCGTGTTTGAGTTGATGCTCAATTACGAACTCTACCGTGGTCTGTTGTTTGAAGATGGCGGCGTATCTAATTGGTAAATCAACCGAAAAAGCGAGGAGACTGAAAAATGAATAATTTACTTTTAAAAGGTGTAGTTGCAGCGGCAATGCTTGCAGCAAGTCCGGTATTGGCCGAATTTCCTTCGGATGACAGGGTGACGATCGTTGTGCCCTATAGCGCGGGCGGCGGCTTCGATACCATCGTTCGTACATTCGCTCCGGCTGTCGAGATTGCACTGGGCACGACAGTTATACCCGAAAATGTCCCCGGGGCATCGGGCACGCGTGGCGGACAAGCCGTTTCACGGGCCGCCGCTGATGGCTATACTATCGGTATCTATAATATCCCGGGTCTAAACGTGGCCGAACTGGTTGGCCGGGACTTAGGCTTTGACCTGGCATCGGTGACATGGATCGCAAATTTGGCACAGTCCAATTACGCCATCGCCGTAGCGGGAGATTCACCGATTCAGAGCGTTCAGGATCTGTGTAATTTGGGCCGCCCTATCAAGCTTTCTGATACCGGCACAAACTCGACATCTTCAATCACGTCGGTAATCGCCTTTGATATTCTTGGCTGCCCTATCGTGAATGTGACGGGTTACGGCGGATCAAACGACACGATGATCGCCGTGTTGCGGGGTGAAGTTGATGCAACACTCAAGCCGATCTCGTCACTGGCACGCTATACCGACACCGGCGACTTACGCTTAATCGCAACGCTGACCGAAGAAACTGTCGCAGAGGGCGTTCAGAACGCTGTTGAACTAGGACACCCGGAATTGGCGCAGTTCGGCCTTAGCCGGGCGATTGGCGGGCCAGCTGACATGCCGGCAGAAATTGTCGCGATCTTGTCTGCTGCATTCAGAACAGCTGCTGAAAGCGAAGACGTTATCATGTGGGCCGAGAGCACCGGCACTGAACTGAACTGGTTAAGTCCAGAAGATACCACAGCGATGATGGCCGATATTTCGGAGTTCTATCTGCAATATCAAGATCTTCTGAAATAATTTTTACTGGTGGGCCGTATTGATTTCGGCCCGCCGCAGACTTTGGGAGAGTCGAATGGGGTTTGATGCTCTTTTCTCAGCCAGTTACGAAATCGTCGCTGGCGGAAATGTACTATATCTTCTTGCCGGGATATTACTGGGACTGTGTTTCGGCGTTATCCCCGGCCTTGGCGGCACAACGGCGCTGGCATTGTTGATCCCGGTTACCTTTAATATGGAGCCGCTGGCGGCGATGTATTTGGCTGGCGGCGTCATGGGGGCTACGTCATTTGGTGGCTCGATCACCGCAATTTTGCTAAATACCCCGGGCACTGCCCCAAACGCGGCGACCACTTTTGATGGGTATCCGTTGGCACAGCAAGGAAAGGCCGGATTGGCGATCGGCGCATCTGCCGCGGCCTCGGCTTTGGGGGGGTTAATCGGGTTGTTTACGCTGCTTTTGTTTATCCCTCTGGCAAAAAAAATTGTGCTTAGCTTTGGGCCATCCGAATTCTTTTTGCTGACTGTACTGGGCCTGACGGCTATTGCGGTGTCTGTGCGTGGCAAACTGTTGCGGGGACTAATTGCAGGTTGTGTTGGGTTGATATTTGCCTTTGTCGGCGCTGATGCGATCTCGGGCGAGCTGCGGTTTACCGGCGGCGTGGGGTACTTGTGGGATGGTATTCCTTTGGTGCCAACCCTGACCGGCATGTTTGCCATCAGCCAGATGATTGAATTGGCGCTAAAGGGCGGTTCGGTTGCACGTCAGGAGGCGGGAAATAACCCCGAGACCATGAAAGTAACCGGCGTTTGGGCCGGGGTGAAGTCAGTCTTTACGCACTGGCCGGTGCTCTTACGAGGCTCGTTGATTGGCACGATCATTGGAGCGATACCAGGGCTGGGCGGTACAGTGGCCTCGTTTCTGGCCTATAGCTCAACCGTGCAGACCGACAAAGACCCCGATAGCTACGGCAAAGGCAATATTCGCGGTGTCATCGCGCCTGAAGCTGCCAATAACGCCAAAGACGGTGGGTCACTTATCCCGACCATTGCGTTTGGCATTCCCGGTAGTGCGGAAACGGCGTTGTTTCTAGGTATTCTGGTGCTGCATGGCATTGATCCCGGCCCGGCAATTCTACTCTACCATGAGCGTGAAATTTATGGACTGATCGTCGCCCTAACCGCGTCTGCTGTTGGCGCATCTTTACTCGGTTTAATGATGTCACGGTACCTGATCTTGATCACCAAGGTTGATGTCGGGGTTGTGGTGCCGGTTGTTATCGCGATTTCGTTGACAGGTGTTTATGTGCTGGAAGGCCGCATGGCGGATGTTCTTTTGACATTGGTGATGGGGATTGTGGGTTACTTGATGATCCGGTTCGACTATCCGCGTCTAACGCTGGTGATTGCGCTTGTTCTTGGAGAAACCGCAGAAAAATCACTGCATCAGGTTCAGTTGATTTCAGACAACCGGGTGTTGGCATATATGTTTGACCGGCCAATTTCGGTGATCTTAATCGTCGCGACTTTGCTGACATTCTTTTTGCCGATGATGCGTCAGGTCATGGCACGGCGCAAAATGATAGCAGAGTAACGCCTTAACCGTCCGCCATTTTGGCGGACGGTTAATTTGCATCAGCCAATTTCGATCACGACTTTGCTGTCGTGATCGATGATTTTGTAGGTTTTGATTTCAACTAAACAGGGTGGTGCAACAACCTCACCGTTGCGAATATCAAATTTGCCATTGTGGAAATCACACTCAATGACATGACCCTCCAAATAGCCCTCTGACAGCGAACCAGGGCCGTGGGTGCAAAGGTCATCTGTGACATAAAACGCCCCCTCAGCATGATACACAGCCAGCTCAAGCTCATTGATATCTACCTTCAGGATAGACCCTTCCGCCACGTCCGATTTGTCACAAATTTCCAGGGCTTTCTGCATGGTATTCTCCAGATTAGATTTATTATCTGAATAAAAGAACAATGTTCCATATGCAAGAAAGAGTGATTGGCATTTTCAGTTTCTTTAATTTGTTCCGGCATATGGAATTGCAAAAATCCAATAACACTTTGTTTTATCTCATTAATAATACGAAGCCTTCCACAGGCAGAAGATTGAGTGCTGTTCTTTATAGTGGAATAATGTTCTTATATAAGAAATCTCGGCGCAACACAGCCTGAAAGGGACTAAAATATAATGGGAAATTCAGATGATCGGAAATCCGGGGATGTGCCCGAGGATTCGCGCAGGGCCGGCTATTACCATAGCCAAAAAGACCGCATATTCGTGCGCGCTGTTCAGGGCGAATATAATCTAAACGAAGAGCTGAAACGCGTGCGCTCAATGCCGCGGGTCCGGCGGGCAAGCGAGATCAAATTTGTCGATGGGCCTCAGGCCTATAGCCGCCACTATGTCGAACCTAAAGATGGGATTAGTCAGCTTTTCCATATCCATCTCGAAGAATATGCGCCCGGCGGCAAGTCTCAGAAACACGGGCATGTCAACGAAGCGGCGTTCTATATTTTGGATGGCGAAGGCTACGAGATTCACGACGGTATTCGCTATGACTGGAAGGCAGGCGATATTGCGATTGTGCATAATAACTGTGTCCACCAACACTTTAACGCGTCTAATACCAAGCCAGCGCGGGCGCTTGTTTTGAAGACAAAGCCGATGTTTGTGTTCATGAATATGTTATTCCAAAAAACGGTTGAGCCCCGCAGCCTTGATCCTGCGCCGGGGGGCGAGGGTTATGTCGTGCGCGAAGAAGAAGAAGATTTTAATCATCCGAAAGAGGGCTATTAAAATGGCATGGCAGGAAACAAGCACTTGGATAGATGGTGCCGAAAACCGAGACCTTTACCAACAGCTTCTGGATGACGCCGAGACCGCACCGGCACGAAACAGCAAGCGCGCGAAAACCGTTAGCCCCGAGGAAATGCCTTGGGAAATGTCGCGCCAAGGTCTGTTGAAGCATCTGCTGAATGAACAGATGAACACCCGGATCGAAACAGTTGATGCCTATATGCAGATCATTCCGCCAGGCTCAAAATCAGGGAAGCACAGGCATTTGGCAGAGGAATGCCTTTATGTGCTGGAGGGGCGCGGGTATGACTTGCATCAGGATTGTGATGTCGAAATCACCGACGATTATCACTGGACCCCCCAAGAAAAGATCCAGCAGTTTGATTATGAGGCCGGGGACGTGATTTACGTGCCGCCGAATACTATTCACCAGCATTTTAATGCCGACCCTAACCGCCCTTTGCGGCTCATTTCAACGATCAACAGGATCTTCAAGCAATGTGGGCTGAATGATCTTGAGCAGATCGAAGACGCGCCGGAATATGACCCGTCGGTAGAGCTGAATGCGAAAACAATTCGGCAATACCTGAACCAACCCAAGCGCCTTGATACCACCCCTGACACGTCAAAAGGGTAACAAATGCTTGGGATTGGACTGGCGCTGACCTCGGCTGCCTTTTTTGGCCTAAATAACGCGACGGTTCGGCGCGGTGTTCTACATGCCACTGTGCTTCAGGGGCTCGCGATAACGGTGCCGTTTGGCGTGCCAATATTCGCGGTTATTGCCCTGATTTTTGGTGGCTTTGATGCGATGGCAAACTGGAACATCTCCGCCTGGGGCTGGATGTCTCTGGCCGGGGTGGTTCATTTCGTATTTGGCCGGTACGGAAATTATCGGGCGACACAAGCGCTGGGGGCGACGCTGTCTACCCCGGTGCAGCAGATCAGCATTCTGGTGGCCATCGCTCTGGCGGTTGTGTTTCTTGACGAAAGCCTGACGGTGCTTAATTGTATCGGTGTTGTTTTGGTGCTGATTGGCCCGGCTATTATGATGGCGCGGCGCAAAAAGATAATGGCCAGCGCAAAAAGCAAAGGGTTTGAACCGCAATATTTACCCGGCCTGTTCTGGGGGATGATCTGCGCGCTTGGCTATGGATCAAGCCCGCTATTGATCGTGCTGGCGCTGGGTGAAAGCGGTTCTGTAACCGATAGCATTGCCGGAATTCTCGTTTCATATACGGCTGCAACGCTTGTTGTCATCGCACTTGTCATGGCGAATGGCGGGCTGCGCTATGTAACGGGGCAGGGCCGCTCGTCGTTCAACTGGTTTGCCCTCTCGGCGGTTTTTGTCGCCGCCTCGCAGCTCTGTCGCTATATGGCCCTCGCCTTGGTTCCCGTGTCGGTTGTTGTGCCGATCCAGAGATTATCTGTCGTGTTTCGGATTATCTTTAATGCTGTGTTAAATCGTGACTTCGAGGTTTTGGACGTTTGGGTGATCTTCTCGGTCATTTTGGCGGTGTTGGGGGCAGTCTTTTTAAGTCTGGACAGCGTAATGATCGCGAATTTTTTGCATCTGAACGCCGGTTGGCTGTCATATACCGTGTTTTGAGCCTGCGTTTACGTTGTTAATTGCCAAGTCTGGATACATGCTACATTGTTAGAGAAGCAGTGTTTGTTCGACAATTTTCGACGGAGAACGCCATCAACTTGGTCCAGCTAAAATATTTTTGCGGCGTTATCGAAACGGGTAGCATCACGCGGACTGCGGCAAAAATGAACGTTGCTCAAACGGCACTTGGCATCCAAATCCGAAATCTTGAAGATGAGTTGGGGGTCGCTTTACTAGACCGTCATTCGCGTGGCGTCACGTCGACGGATGCGGGCAATTTATTGTATGATCACGCAAAAGATATTTTGTCCCGGGTGGATTCTGCTCAACGCGAAGTAAGGCGTATGAGCGGTAAGGGTTTTGTATCGCTGACACTTGGCGTAACGCCTAGCATTATGCGTTTGGTTGGTGACAACATCCTCGTGGATCTGGAGAAAAATGTATCAGGTGTCCAGCTTGGCTTAGTCGAGGAATTTAGCTTTTTACAAATGCGTCTATTGGCCGATGGCGCGCTCTCATGTGCGCTGACTTATGAGGATGTCAGCGGCACAACCCTGTCTAAGCGGGCACTTCTGGAGGAGGATTTGATGTTTTTATCCGCGCCAGATGACACACCAGAGGGTGACACAATAACATTTCGCGAAGTGCTCAACAGCCAACTCGCACTCACCAGTCGTGAGGACGTGATTTTTAGGCTCATTGACCAAATGGCCGAAAGGTTGGGGCTGAAATTAAATGCCTCTTACGAAGTGCAGTCCATTCGTGCAGTAAAGGATTTGGTTGCAAAAGGTGTCGCACAGACCGTTATGCCATTTGGAGCTGCGAAGGGTGAGCTGCAAAAAGGCAAGCTGAAGGGCCGACTTATTGTCGCGCCGACCGTGACCCGAACGTTGTTGTTTGTCCATCGCCCTGAGTTTGAATCGCATTTGTGCTCCGCGAGTTTTCGGGCATTCATTGACCGAATATGTGACCAACTTATCGAAGCAGAAGGTCCGACCATGCGACGATTGTGATCGTCGCATGGGGCAGGCTGGCGTCTAAAGACCTCGGGCTTTTAGAGCTTTGTCGAGGCGCGGATAAACCCGCCGGACATTCCCTTCATACACTTGAGCGCGCTGGTCATCATTAAGGGGCAACGCGTCGACATAGCGTTTTGTATCGTCGAAATTGTGCCCAGTTTCCGGGTCTACACCTTTAACTGCGCCAAACATTTCGGAGGCGAATAGGATGTTGTCAATGTCGATGACTTTGAACAAAAGCTCGATCCCCGGCAGATGATACACACATGTATCGAAGAAAACATTCTTCATAATATGTTCCGACAGGGCCGGTTTTTTGAGCATGTCCGCCAAGCCCCGATACCGCCCCCAGTGATACGGCACCGCGCCGCCACCATGCGGGATAACCAAACGAAGATCGGGGAAATCTTTGAACAAATCACCCTCAAGAAATTGCATGAACGCCGTTGTATCCGCATTGATATAATGCGCGCCGGTCGCGTGAAAGTTATCGTTACACGAGCCTGAGACATGGATCATTGCCGGAACATCTAGCTCAACCAGTTTTTCAAATAATGGATACCAGGACTTGTCGGTCAGAGGGCGGCCAGACCACATGCCCCCGGACGGATCGGGGTTAAGGTTGCAGCCCACAAACCCAAGCTCGTTCACACAGCGCTCCAATTCCTCAATCGAATTTTCGATAGGGACATTTACGGATTGCGGCAACTGACACACGCCAATGAAGTTGTCCGGGAATAATGAAACCACGCGGTGGATCATATCATTGTTCAACCGGGTCCAGATCTTTGAGACCGCTTCATCACCAATATGATGGGCCATAGCAGAGGCTTTAGGCGAAAAAATGGTCATGTCCGACCCGCGCTCTTTTAGAGCACGCAGTTGGTTTTGGACAATGCTCTCGCGGATCTGGTCGTCGCTGATATTCTTTAGCACCGGTGGCGGGTTTGTCGGATCGTCAAAGTTAAGAATTTGCGCATCCCGATAGTCTTGAAGTTGCGCCGGTGCGGTCGTGTAATGGCCGTGGCAATCAATGATCATTGGAAGTCCTCACAGGTCAGATTGGTCAATGTAACGAAGGCCTTTAGCAGCCAAAGCAGGCCGCATATCATTCAGGTCGAGCCCCAATTTACCGGCGGCGTAGTTTGACCTGATGGTGGCTTCGCGTTCTTCTCGCTTTTGGCAAAGCGTGACCGTGGCGCTGGCCGATAGGCGCGGCACGACGACGACGCCGTCAATATCGGCAACGATCACATCGCCTGGATTTACGATCTGGCCCGCACAAGAAATCGGCAAATTGACGTCGCCCAATGTTTCTTTGACGGTACCGTGGGCCGAGATACATTTTGACCAAACCGGGAAGTTCATTTTTTCAAGATCATCGACATCGCGGCAGCCGGCATCAATGATCAGCCCGCGCACGCCGCGTGATTGTAGTAACGTGCCCAACAGATCACCAAAATACCCGGATTCCGAGGTTGAGATGGGGCTGACGACTAATATATCGCCGGGCTCACACTGTTCGGCGGCGACATGGATCATCCAGTTATCACCCGGAGCCGCCGATACCGTAACCGCGGTACCGCTTATGGCGCTGCCGCGAAAAATTGGACGCATATAGGCGGCCATCAAGCCGACCCGCCCCTGAGCCTCGTGGGTTGTTGCAACCCCAAAACTTGCCAACGCATCTGCGGCTTTTCGATCAGCTCGTTTGATATTCGTGGCGACAATGGCCATGTATTTCTCCTTGTGGGATGAATTGCGTCGGCGTTAACGTGCCGCGGCTCTACAATTTAAAAAGCCGGTTTCAAGATCGGCCTTATTGAGGTTTCGACCGATAAATACCAAGCGACTTTGCCGTGGTGCATCTGGCCCCCAGGACCCTAAAAAATCGCCTTCCAGCATCATATTCACCGCCTGAATGACGAGTTTACGATCGTCGTTGATGACCGAAATGATGCCCTTGGTCCGCAAAATATCAGGGCCATGGACCGCTAATAGTGCTTCGAGCCAGTCGCTCAGATGATCGGCATGCATCGGTGTTTCGCAAGTAAATGAAAGGCTGCTGATCTGATCCTTTTCGATGTGAGCATGGGCATGGTTGTGGCTTGGCTCGACAAATTGGCCCAATCGCTCCTCTACCAAAGCGAGGTCAAAACCATGCCGGCTCAACAATGGCTGCGGGTCGATTTCACAGCGATTGGTATTTTGAATGTGTGCAATAGGATTAAGTTCGCGCAGCGTTGCCCGCGCGGCCTTTAATTCGTTTGGTGACAGGCCACCAGATTTGTTCAACAGGATCAAATCAGCAAAAGCGATTTGATCAACCGCATCAGCATGGGTGCGAATTTGTTCGGCCATATGGATGGCATCAACCACAGTGATCACCGAATCCAGCCGGCATCTTGCCTGTATAATTTGATCTATATGGAAGGTTTGAATTATGGGCGAGGGGTTCGCCAGACCCGTGGTCTCAATGAGGATGTGCCTCAGTGGTTTTGGTCGGTCGAGCAAGGTTCGCAAAGTGCGGATCAGGTCACCGCGCACCACACAACAGACACACCCATTGCTGAGTTCGATCAGTTCTTCTTTGCCGGTTTTGATCAGGTCGCCATCTATACCGATGTCGCCAAATTCGTTGACGATGACGGCGAATCCTGCGCCAGCACCGCCTTGCAATATACGTTTGATCAGCGTGGTTTTCCCCGCCCCCAAATAGCCAGTAAGAACTGTGACCGGAATTCGACTATCAACAAGGGCGGGAGGAGACACAGCCCTATTTCCAAGGCATAAGTGAGACGTGAATGACGCCATCACTGGCCCCAACGGCCTTGATGGCTTCGTGAGTGTCTTTCAGTGCAAACCGGTGGGTTGTGATCTGATCAAGGTCAAAACGGTCCGAATTTAACTGGCGCAAGCCCAGCTCGCAACTCTCATAATTATGCCCGCGCGCCGCTTTGACAGTAATGTATTTGTTGGCAACTTTTGCGATCGGGAAATTCGGAAATTCGGAAACTTCGCCTTGAATGAGCAATGTACCGCCCTTGCGCTTAAGCGCTTCGATGCCCAGCAAAATAGGGATTGTGCCAGCCCCAGCCGTGCAATCTAGCGATACGTCGACACCTTCATTGCTGGTGATTTGGTTGATCCGCTCCAGCGGGTCCTCTTCGTCGACATTTATCACATAATCGGCGCCCAGATTTTTGGCGACTTGCAGTCTGGCGGTGTCTTTTGAGGTGCCTGTGACGATGATCAGCGATGCGCCGGCTTGTTTGCAGGCGACAACTTGGGACAAGCCCTGCTGGCCTGGGCCTTGAACCAAAACGCGGCTGTCATAGCCGACGCCGCAGTCAAACAATGCCCACTGAATACCGTTGGCCATTGGTGTTACAACCCCGGCGAGTTCGGGCGAAAGACCATCAGGGACTTTGTGCAATATCGAGTTCCAAGGCAGATACATATATTGCGCGAAACCGCCCCAGAGATGTGGGGCCCGCATCGAAGAAGTGTATCCATAACGTAATCCGTTTGGATTTTTGCGCCAGTCGGTTGCGATACACAAACGATATTCGCCGCGATGGCACCACTCACATTGGAAGCAGCCGATATAGTGCTCAGCAAACACCAGATCGCCCTCTTTTAGCCCTTTGCGCTGTAAGAATGTTTTGCCCGCCTTCGCGATATAGCCAATATTTTCATGGCCCATAATCACTGGTTCGGAAATTGGAGGGTTAGCGTAGAACTTTACATCCGTTCCACATATTCCGGCAACTTCGACTTTTAACAATGCGCCGTCATCTGGGATATCGGGCATATCAAATTCTTGAAATTCAGTGGTATTTGGCGCGGTTCGAACGGCAGCGAGAACTTTTTCGGTCACCTTGGAATCTCCATATTATGCTAGACTTTTGCTAGCAAACTGCCGCGCGCAATTCAAATTGTTTGTCCCGAATAAAGGAACGTCGGTCACAAAATGAGAAATTCGGCGAAAATCTTGGCGTTCGTGGTCGCGAAAAATGCTGACCAAAGTTAGAGTGAGTATGCGGATGGATGGGGGACGAGACATGTTTGGGCAGCAACGGTTTGATGCGGCAAATATCCGCTACCTCGGTGAGATCGAAGCATGGGTGCGAGAGCGATTTCAGCTGTGTGCAGAAATGATCGTGCTTGTGTCTGAACAACAAAACAGCACGCCCGGATTTCCCAAAAAAGAAACTGTTGTTTTGTTTTGGTTGGACACAGAACGGCGCTACAGGTTTCGCGTATTCAAACCTGTGAGTTTGGTCACTCTGGGTGATATTCCTATCCGCTGGCTGCTGCCCAGCCTGCTGGACGATAGCGGCGAAAATTGTTGCTAAACACTATTTCCTTAGGAGCTCAAAATGACAAAACCAGCCTATAAAACAGTAACGCGAACACAGGGCAATAATCGGGCGCTTAAGGCCGGAGATGTGACCTCTGATGCGTTTGACTTCGATTTTGAGGAATTGCCGGTATTGGTGCACGGCTTTCGAAAAATGGTTCGCAACCTCGAATACGATATCTGCGAAATGGCGCTAACAACCTATATTTGCGCGCGTGCACATGGCGTTAAGTTCACAGCAATACCTGTGTTTCTTGTGCGTGATTTCCATCATGGCGCACTACTGCATAACACCGATATGGGGTTGAAATCCCCAAAGGAATTGGAGGGGGGATACGTCGGAACAAATCGAGGTTACACGGTCACTACTGGCGTATGGGCGCGTTCAATCTTGCAAGATGAGCATGATGTTGATCTGGCGAAAATTACTTGGATGCTTTCCGGTGACGAACATGTGCAAGCCTATCAGGCGCCGAAAAATGTGCAGCCGATAGGCGCTGGAAAAGACATGGGAGAGATGCTGGTAAGTGGCGCGCTGAAAGCCGCCATTGGTGCGAAGGTGGATGCGCCGAACGTGACATCGATGATCGAAAATCCGTTTGAGGCAGGGGTGAAGGCGCTGCGCACACGCGGTCTGTATCCGATCAACCACTTGGTGGTTATTAAGGATAGCGTGCTCGCGGACAATCCCGATTTGGCTATGCAGGTTTTTGAGGTTTTTGCTGAATCTAAGCGCCAATATGTAGCTCAATTGAAGGCCGGTCAGATCAAGAATCTGACCCCTATTGATCGCGTCCATTTGGCCGCGTTGCAGTTTATGGACGACCCTTTACCCTATGGGATTGAAATAAATGCACAGGTTTTGGAGCAGCTGATCGCCCATGCCGTAACTCAAAAAATCATTCCCAAGAGCATCGGAGTCGAGGGGCTGTTTGCCCCTACGACCCATGATGCGAACGGGTGATTGTTGCCTTATGCCTGTGTTAATGCATGTCTAAAAACTGCATGACACGGGCGGGCGCGTTTTGTTCGGTTTGATCGCCGGTCGGGATATCCCAATATTCTGATCCAACGAGACATTCCTGCAAATAACGCGCCGCAGATGTCGCATGAAAACCGTCAGCACCGGGCACGATCAAGGCTGGGGTGTTGAGCTGCATCATGTCTTCAGGCTCCGCCCCGGGCGCGGTGTCGCGATCAAGCAAGCCACGATACATTGCCGTAACTTTCAATAGATAAAACGCTTGATCCAGCGCGCTGTAGTGTTTTGCGAATTCCGGCTCGTTTCGAATGACTTGCCCCCAAGGCCCACCGCGCGGATCGCCGCTGAAATTCTTGTCATGGCTGCGCACCAAATCGACCACCGCCTGCAATCCGTTTTCCTCAACAAAAGCGAGATGCCTGGCGAAACGTTGGTGTCCGCTGATACGGTAATTCGCACCGCCAACTGGCCAGTAATGCACCACGCTGCGCGTCCGTTCCGGGTGTGCAACATTAAAGGCGGCAACAGGGCAACAGCCCATGCATCCCCCCAATAAATGGGCTTTTTCGATGCCCAAATGATCCAACAACCCAGCGCCTTGGCGCACAAAATGGTCCCAGGTAATATGCTCAACCCGCCCACCAGACTGCCCATTCTCGCGACGGTCAAATAGGATGCACTGATATTTTTGCGGCAAATGATCGAGTAGTTTGATCCGGGCATAAACCCCAAGGTTGCTCCATTTTTCCAATCGGGCGTCAAAACCACCTGGGGAGAACATTAATATGGGCGCACCTTCACCACGTATTTCATAACGCGTTCGAATACCGTCAATTTTAACAAAAGGCATGGGTCTCTCCGTATTAGTTGGTGGGGGGCGTGCCCTTGATTTGGTGGCCAGCGCGAACATCTTGACCAAGTTCGGTGATGGCATCGAAGATGGTTTTTGACACATTGGCGTAGTTTTCAACGTCTGAATTTAACGCCTTAGCCGAATATCCTATCGCTGCATTTGCCATACGCACGCGCCCATCAAGCCAAGGACCGCCACCAAAGCCGCCAATCACCGGGATTGAGATTTGTTCGGTGACGGCGGGGCCAACAACGGGGCCGGAATTGGTGAAGTCGAGCAGAGACGCCCCCGCGGCTTCGAGCATTTTTGCGTCTGCAAGCATCCGCTTTTGCATATCGACAGGGATCTGAGCATCGGCGCGGTTCATCGCACCATATTCCATTCCGTAAGACAGCGCGGTTTGCGGGGTCACCCCAAACTGTGCCCAAACCGGAATGCCAGCTTTGACCAAAGCGGTCACGGCCTCAGGAAAATCTGCGGCCCCATCAAGCTTGATCATATCGACACCAGCTTCTTTGACAAAGCGGATGGCGGCGCTGACAGCACTCTCAACACCGTCTTGAAGCGGCCCATAAGGGAAATCTGCGCTGACCAGCGCATTTTTGACACCCCTCCGAACCGCCTGGGTTACCGTAATCATCTGGTCCATGGTGATTTCCAGCGGGTTGCTTTGCCCCCAAAGATTATGGCCGACAGTATCTCCGACCGAAACAATATCGACGCCCACTTTGTCAACAATTTGGGCCATCTGATAATCCCAAACAACGACGCCAAAGATCTTTTTCTTATCACGTTTCATTTGCTGAAGCGCGGCTATGGTAGTTTTGCTCATGGTAGTGCTTTCTATTGGGGCCGATGCTTAGATGACAAATTCTTCAAGCGTTTCGGGGGCAAACATGTCTTCAGGCGTGAGTAAATTTGGAGAAAGGCCCTGTTCATGGTGATAGCGCAGGAACGTTTTCAGAGTTTTGCGGTTCTTCTCTAATCCGTAGGGCCAAAAATCGTCCCCCATGAGCGAAAAGGCTTCTTCGGCATGGGCGTTGAACCAAGGTAACATACCCTTCAGCGCTGCTGTTTCTTTCAGGCCCTGATAACAAATATCCTGTGCCCGCTTAAACGCCTTAAACAGGTTCATAGCGATCCAACGATTATCTTCATAAAGAGGTCGACGGATGGCAACGACGTGCATGATTGGAAAAATTGACGTTTTCAGCCAATAGTTTTTCTCGACTTCAAGATAGTTGGGAAATAAACGTCGCACTTTGTTTGATTCGAATGTGGACGGTTTACGCGCTGTGTGCAGCGCATCTATTTCTCCGTCGGCGAGCATCTTTGCTAAGGTTTTTCCGGGGCCTATTGGCTCAACTTTAATATTTTCAGGTAGGTGAAGTTTTAATTTTTCTACTCGGTTTGGTGCCTCTTCACCGCCAGTCACATAGGTAACGGAATCTACCGGCACATCGTAATGCTCGGACAGAATGCCGCGAATCCAAACTGGCGCGGTCATTTGATATTCAGGCGTGCCAATCCGTTTTCCGATCAGGTCTTTTGGCTCTGTAATGCCTGAAGCGGTATTCACATAAATACAGGAATGCCGAAAGAACCGACTTGGAAATACCGGAATAGCTATAAACGGGCGCTCAGTTTTACTTAGCGAAACAACATATGAGGACATCGACATTTCGGAAACATCAAATTCTTGATGTCGCAACATTCGAAAAAACGTCTCCTCGACAATCATATTTAGGAATGTCAGGTCAATGCCTTCGGGTGAAATACGGCCATCCAGAAGTGGTAGAACGCGGTCATAATCCCAACAGCCAAGCGTCAGCTTTAGATTTTGCATTATCGCATAGTCCTATTCAAAATGGAGTTAATAAAATTCGTCGAACCGAAGCTGGTTCATCGGCACATCCAATTCATGTGCTGCCTTTTGAATAGCGGCAGACATAATGGCAGGACCGGCGAAATAGATTTCATGTGAGGATAGATTTTTGCCAAAATCCTGGGCAACAATATCGTGTAAATATCCCTTGGCACCGGGCCAATCCGTTCCCGCAGCCGGATCGGACAGTACCATGGAAAACTTCATTTTTTTGCGGAGGGCTGTTGAAAATATCGATAAATCGAAAAGATCATTCGCGGTGCGAGCCCCGTAATAGAAATGGAGTTTCCGAGTGTCTAACATGGCGCTTACAAGGGCGGCTTCGGCGATTGAAACCATTGGTGAAAGCCCAGATCCACCGGCCATTAAAATAAGATCGCGTGGACTGTCTGATCGTAAATAGGCGGTGCCAAAGGGGCCATCAATTTCGAATTGCTCACCAAGCTTGGCTTTGTCGAAAAGGTAGTCGGTCAGTTTGCCGCCTGGTACTCGTTTGATCATAAATTTCCAAACCTCACTTCGAGGCTGACTGGACATAGAAAAAGCCCGTCCACCCTTGATACCTAAATGTGAGATCAGCGCATATTGTCCCGGTTGGAAGTCAATGATGGATGGTAATGAAAAACTAAACTCCTTGATGTCACGGGTAATGTCCCGGCTTTCGAGAAGTGAAACGCTTAGCTTTTGTGGTCGGTTCGGAGAAATACTGTCTGGATCAGCTCTGAATTTGATAATGCAATCAGTTTTTGGCGCTGCTTGGCAACCGAGCCAACGATTGCGCTTATGCTCGCGCTCCGACCAAGCCGGGGCCTGTTTGAAATTGTGTTCAACCTCGCCCTCAATCAGGACAAACCGGCAGTTTCCGCAGGAGCCAACGTTACATGAATAGGGCATGCCAATTCCCGCCCGCAATGCGGCTCGTAAGATAGTATCATTGCTTGCACATTCGAATTCGACATCGCTGGCCTCTATTTTTATGCGGGGCATATATCATCCTGTTATGGTTAAGTCTGGTCAGACATAGATTTTCTGCCACCGCCTACCGCCCATCCGTTCGGAAATTAGTTCGGCAGTTTCTATGACGGTTGGCGCGACTTTGGAGAATTGACTTTTGCGAATACGCACGCGGGGTCCCGCAATTCCGACGGCGGCTATTATGCGGCCTTCGGCGTTATAAATCGGGGCAGCAATACAGCGTGTACCCTCATCACATTCTTCATCTTCAGTCGCATATCCGCGACGTTTAATTTGCAATAATTTTTGGCGAATCTTTTCCTCATCAGTAACGGTTTTATTCGTTAAGTTTTTGCGAGGAAGTTTAAAGAACTCGACCAGTTCTTTTTCTTGAAGACCTGACAGCAAGCACAACCCTTCTGCGGTGCAGTAGGCCGGACGGACTTGGCCAGTGGAGGATCTTAATCGCAATGTCTGGTTGCTTTCAAAATCGTGCAGGAATACGACTTGTTGCCGCTCAAGAACTGCTAGACGGGCATTTTCATTTGAAGAATCGCGCAAAATATTCAGTAGATTCTTGGATTCACCCGCGACATCAAGCCGGGCGCGTACAAGCGAGCCAAGCGAGAACAAGGCAATGCCGAGGTAATAGCGACCCGTTGCGGCGTTTTGTTGTAACAGCCCTTCATCCAGCAAGGCACTGGCCAGCCGGTGCACTGTGCTCTTGGCAACCCCGAGGCGTTTTGCCAACTCGCTGATGCCCAATTCGGCGTCAGCCTCGGAAAAGGTTTTGAGCAGATGAATTGCTGTGGTGACAGATGAAAGGCGCGGGCTATCGCGGCGCGGATTGCGGTTAATCGTTTTCGATTCCTGGTTCATATTGTGGTCCGTCCTTGTACCGACTTCAAAGCTGTGAACCTTTGTTTTGCCGCGCATACAAATAATGTCAATGTTCTGTATGGAGGAATGCGAAGCTGGAGGCGCGAAAACATACGGTGCTTCAGACGTGTTTATGGCTATGTGTGTGCTGTTCTGATCCGTGCTCGTGAAAATGAATGCGCTCTTGGCGCTGCGGCCCGTTTGGATCCTCTGAAAACAACAGCGACTTTATTGTGACCGGAACAGTGAACGAAGGCAGGCGTACTTTTCCAAGATCTATGTAGTCAAAATCTCGCAAACTGATGCCATCCAGTATCAAAAGCTCGTTACTCAAACTGATTTCGTCTTGAAGGATGCCGCCGAGAGTTTGGGCGATGTCACCATCTATCATGACGTAGAGGGACCGCCCCGATGCGAGATATTTCCCCAAGGCAGAGACAATGCCATCGGCCAATGTGCGGATTAGTCTGTATTCTGGCGCCACGTGAAATTCAAATGCGAGAGCAACTTCAGCCGTTTCCGGGTCGAGATCAAATGCCTCAAAATGATGTAGAATACTCTGTGCAATCTCGCGCGTACTGGGATGTGTGGAAAGATCAAGGTTGGGTTTTAGCACTTGCATACTGCGTCGGGGTAAAACCGTGCCCGGCGCGGTGATGGTGCTGGTTTGGCCGCTGAGCTGAACCGAATATTCAGAAGCCCCCAATGCAGTTGCGCGCATACAAGCTGCCGCCGCTAAAAATGGCGCGTTTAGGTCACCATTGTCGACGCGACGACGCAGCTCGTGGCCAAGAACTTTGCCAAGATCGCCAAAATCGCGCTCTTCGCGCCGCGCGACGTATTCACCGACGCCGCCCGAGAACATAATGCCCTTTATGTCATTGAAATCTGTTGGCAGGTCGGTGAGGAAAAGGCGGCGAATTTCATCTGTTGGTGGTGTTAACGTAACAGCGCCGACGATGAGTTTGGCAAGGTGGGTCGATATTTTTGCCATGCCTAAAGCGTCTATTGGCGCCCCAACACTGAGGTCGATACCAACTTGGCGGGCGTGATGTGCGCCTGCCGGGTCGAGGCGCGTCACCAGCCCATTTTCTGTAGCGATCAGGCGGCCACCGATATGAAATGCCGCCGTCCAAACAATTTGGCCGCAATCCGCCAGGGCGAGTTTGGTTGTCCCGCCGCCAATATCAATATTCAAAATCCGGCACTTTTGATCGTGGCTGGCTTTGGCTGCTCCAGAGCCATAAGCGGCGAGCATAGCCTCCATATGGTTGCCAGCCGTTGCGGTAACAAAGTCACCGCCCTTTTCGGAGATGACCTGCGCGATGGCGGCTGCATTTTCGCGGCGCAAAGCTTCGCCTGTCAGAATTACCACGCCGGTATCAATGTCACGTGGGCGGATGCCAGCGCTATGGTAGGCATCGTCGATGATAACCCCCAACGCCGCGCCATCAATGGTGACTTCATCAGAATAGGGCGTGAAGCTTACCGGCGATTCATAGACAGTTTTACGGTCAACAATAATGTACCGGCTCGCGAGGCTGTCGCTTTTACGCTGAAGGTGAATATTCGAAAATATCACCTGCGTGCCAGCTGATCCGATATCGATGCCCACCGATGTCAACGCGACATTGTCCCTTTGCCAGATGGGATTATCCTCCAGCGGCCCTGGGTCCATATCATCATGGTCATGGTCCGAATCTCCCTCATGCTCATGCGCGTAGAAATCCCCAAACATGTGATCATCTACAGTGTGTGAGGGAAGTTTCGTGTTGTTATTGCTCATTGCCATATGTTCCTACATGCGGATCGTCGGTCCATTGACGAGACAATAATCCTTCGGTAGCCTTGACGCAACGAAATAATTTGCCTGCGTTTTGGCGCGGAAAATATTTAAGAGGGATCAAGAATGGCAAAGAGCGCTATTGTGTCAGATAAGTTCGCAGAAAAATTCAAATCGGAAAAAGAGACGCCTTATACGCGATTCATCGCATCTGAAGGGCTTGATATAATTGACGGAATTTATGTTCCCGATCTTAAAGACGTCGAATTGAAGCCCTGGGCGCGGCGCGGTGGCGATGCTGTTTTTATCAACCATGATGCCTCTCGGACCACGAATGATTGTTATGTGATGGAGATCCGCCCCGGCGGAAAACTGGAACCACACCGGCAATTGTTTGAAGAGACAATATTGGTGCTGTCCGGGCGCGGCTCGACCGTTGTTTCGAACAGTGCTGGCGTAAAAGTTAGTTTTGAGTGGGGGCCAGGGTCTATCTTTGGTGTGCCGCTTAACGCCACTCACCAGCATTTTAACGGGTCCGGTTCTCAGCCTGCGCGTTTTGTGTCGGTTACAAATATGCCGCCGCTGATGAACGTCTATGAAGAGCCTGATTTCTTGTTTGGCACCGACCATGATTTCAAAGGCCGGTTCTCAGGTGAGGCGGATTACTTCGCCGATCAAGGTGAGCAAAAAGGTCTGCTGATGGAGACCAATTTTGTTCATGACGCGATCAACCTGCCATTGATCCCAGCAAAAGAGCGGGGCGCTGGTGGCGGTCATATCCGTTTCCAGCTGGCGAAATGTTCGATGAACAGCCATATCAGCCAATTCCCGGTCGGCACCTATAAGAAATGCCACCGCCACGGTCCCGGCGCTCATGTGATCATTCTGTCTGGTGAAGGCTACTCATTGATGTGGGCCGAGGGTGAAGAACCGACCAGATATGAGTGGAAAGCTGGCTCAATGATTGTGCCGCCGAACATGTGGTATCACCAGCATTTCAACACTGGGACAACGCCGGCGCGGTATCTGGCATTCAAATATGAAGGTGTTGCAATCCGAAATTCGCAAGGCGTGCCTAAGGCATGGATATCTCAGCGGATTGGCGGCGACCAGATTGATTATGCTGACGAATCTCAGGCCGTTCGCACGATGTTTGCGGATTCTTTGGCGCAGAACAATCTGACGTCGCAAATGGCCGAAGCCTATGAGGCAGAAAAGCCTGACCTGCCGCCAAAACCATAGCGACTTTAACGGGAAGGATATTGGCGGGGGTCTGATCCCATTGCCAATATCAGCACGTTCAGCACGTAAAAACAGAGGAGATTAGGTATGCTACGTAAAGAGATTAATGATCTGCTAACCCAGACTGATCCGGGAACTGCGATGGGCGACATGTTTCGCCAGTACTGGATTCCTGCGCTGTTGACGAGTGAGCTTCCCGAAAATGACTGTGACCCGGTTCGTGTAAAGCTGTTGGGCGAACGTTTGATCGCCTTTCGTGACACGCATGGTCGGCTTGGTCTGATTGATGAATTTTGTGCGCATCGGGGTGTCTCGCTGTGGTTTGGCCGCAACGAAGAGGGTGGTTTGCGCTGCCCGTATCACGGTTGGAAATTTGATCATACCGGCCAATGCGTTGAGGTGCCATCCGAGGCACCTGAGAGCGGATTTTGTGAAAAAATCAAGCTACAAGGCTATCCATTGGTGCAGATCGGCGATGTATTATGGACCCATATGGGCGATAAAGACAATCGTCCGGAAATGCCGGAATGGGAATTCGCAATGGTTCCAGCCGCGCAAACATTTACCTCCAAACGCTGGCAAGAAAGCAATTGGCTGCAAGCAATGGAAGGTGGCATCGATTCCAGTCACGTGTCCTTCCTGCATTCCGGCGGCCTGAATACCGACCCACTTTTTAAAGGTGCAAAAGGTAACGCCTATAACCTTGCCGACAAAAAACCGGTTTTTGAAGTGGTTGAGTCTGATGGCGGTTTGTTCATCGGGGCGCGCCGAAACGCCGAAGACGGGAAGTTCTACTGGCGGATTACGCCATGGGTTATGCCCAGTTTTTCGATGGTTCCGCCACGGGGCGACCACCCGGTTCATGGGCATTTTTGGATCCCAATTGATGACGAAAACTGCATGGCGTGGAGCTATGATTACCATCCAACGCGGGCGCTGACATCTGAGGAACGCCAAGCGATGATGGACGGCCATGGTGTGCATTGTGAATATGTTCCGGGCACGTTTCAGCCCCTGCAAAACAAGTACAATGACTATATGATGGACCGCGCGGCGCAGCGCCGTGGCGACACCTACTCTGGCGTCAAAGGTATCGCTATCCAAGATGGTAGCCTACAGGAAAGCATGGGCCCGATCATTGATCGTACCAAAGAAAATCTGGTCTCTACCGACAACGGAATTATTATGGCACGCCATAGATTGCGCAAAGCTGTAACCGCGTTGCGTGACAAGGGAATTACGCCTCCGGGTACAGTAATTTCGCACCAGAAAGTGCGTTCTGTGGCCAAAGTGTTGGCGCCGGATGCGTCTTTTGCCGAAGCCTGTGTAGACGATCTAAAAGTGCGGGCCGGGCAAAAACAGACTTCGGTGTAATCTATGGAAACGCAAGTCCATCCAACGTTGTTGGGAAGCTGTGCCAAGGCTGCGACCGCCGCTGAGGCTCAGTTTCGGGTGAATTATCCAAACTCAAAAACACGTTCAACGCGGATTTTCGCGCTGGACTATAAGGCCGCCGAGGTTTTACATAAAATCTCTGAGGCGCCGTGGAATGGTGCGCATTTTCTGACGGTTGAGCCGGGAAAAGACGGTGAGGATCCTACCGATGCGACCGCTTTGCGGCTGAGCCACCCCGGTGGGGAGCCAGCAGATTTTTTCGACGAGATTAATCATGCGGATGTGATCGTTCTAATCTCTTGCGAAACCCATGCAACCGGGACGGCCGAAGCGATTGCCAAGGAAGCTTATGCGCGAAAAATCATGATTGCGGGGCTCGCTCTCGCAGCCGGAGAAAGTCAGAATGCCGTTAATGAAGTGGTTGCTTCATTGCGGCCCTACGCGTCGGTATTGGTTGTTGCGCAAGACAACGATTTTGTCCCGGCTATGCTGTCGGCATTACGTGCTTAGGAGTTAAGATGGACCTGTTAGCGTTGTTATCGGTTGGGCTGTTTGTTGGTATGGGTCATGCGCTGGAAGCGGATCATCTTGCGGCAGTTTCGACTATGCTCAACAATGAAAGCTCACGACGTGCGGCTATTATGCGCGGTATGTTTTGGGGTTTGGGGCATACGCTAGCGCTTTTCCTTATTTGTTCGGCCGTGGTGCTGCTGGGGCTGAGCATTTCAACACAAATGGAATCGGCGCTGGAGCTTGCCGTTGGCCTCATGATTGTAACACTTGGTGTTCATCTGTTGTGGAGCATGAAAAAATCCGGCGCCCATGTTCATAGGCATCAGCACGGTGACGCGCACCATATTCACGTGCATCACCACATTGGTGAACAGGGTCAAGACCACGAAGATCATCACAAGTTGAGCAATGCGGCGCGCCGTACCAACACCAAAGCGCTTGTTATTGGGTTGATGCATGGGGCCGCCGGCTCTGCCGGGCTATTGGCGCTGATCATTGCCTCGGTGCAAGGCATCGGCGGTGCGCTATTGTATTTCGCCGTCTTCGGCCTAGGCTCAATTGCTGGCATGGCGCTGATATCAGCTGTCGCCAGTTATCCGCTCAGCCTATTGCAAAAAGGCTCGCGATGGGTGCGGCTGGCAACTGGCGGCGCAATTGGTGCCGGGGCCATCTACATTGGCGGCTCTTTGGCTATGACTGCATTTCTCTCTCTGCCAAACACAGGGTTTTGATGATGATGCAAGAGCAGGCAAAACAAGAGATTTGTGATGCCATTCGTATATTGGTGACCGCGGGCATCATGGATTATAATGGTCACGCATCGCTTCGAATTGATGACACAACATTTCTGATCAATAGCGGAGGCTCCAACCGCGCCGCGATGGAAATGTCGCAGATATCGATCGCAGATACCGCCGGGCAACTTGTCGCGGGTGAGCGCCTGCCCAACGAGGTTTTTCTGCATGCCGAGATTTATAAGGCCCGACCAGATGTGAAGGCGCTGCTCCATTGCCATCCGAACTGGAGCACGTTGCTCAACGCGTGTAGCCAGAGCATTCCTTGCGTCATGCCGCAGGGGGCTTTGGTCGCGGATCTGCCACTATACAAGCACAGTCATTCAATTTCATCTGCCGCGCGAGGCGTTGATTTGGCCGATTGCCTGGGGGTAAATTGCGGCGCCTATTTGCTTAACCACGGGGTGGTTTTTGTCGGGCAAGAGCTAAAAGAACCGGTCTGCCGGGCGATCTATGCCGAACAAAACGCTGAACGCGTTTATCGCAGTCTCAGCCTTGGCGGGGCCAACCCATTGCCGGATGCGACCAAGCGTGAATATGCAAAAACGCTTGCAAATCCCGCACTCTACAAAAAATGCTGGGATTTCTTTTTGACACAAAGGACAAACTAATATGTGTGGTGAGCTTGACGAGAACTTGGAAGTTAATAAAGAAATTCTGGACCGGTTTAGTATATTGAGCAATATGCTTGGGGCGGTTCTCGGTGAGAAACCAGCGCCGCATCAGCAGGATTTGAGCACCGCCGAAGGGCGCTCGGAGTTGATGGATGTTATTTTCCACGAAAACCTCGGACGCACCCTGACGACCGTCTCCAATACTGCCGAAGACGAGATCGTTGATTCAATCGCGTCACATGCAATCGCTCTGGCGCGCTTGGCCGGTTTTATTGCCGGGCAGCTCCCCCCGGACGCCGACTTGTTCCGTTCGGTGATTGACGCAATGAGCGCGGGGCACGCCGAAACTACTCAATTGGCAAATCGCTACGGCAAAGCACGGGCAGAGCATCACGATCACGACCATTAAGCTGGGTTGAGCATAGATGGATTATTCATTCCTCAAGGACGCAGAGTGGCGGCGTTCAATCCTAAAAGCAGCTTTTGGTAAGGGGTTTGTGGCATTTATGGCATTCGCTTTTGCGATGGGGCTGCTTTGCTTTGTTATCTCCGGCGAAGCCCGGTTCGTCGAGACACTTATTTCTGACTGGCATCTAATCCGCAAAATGGTTGTGCGAATATTGGTGGCGCTTTCAATTGCGGCTCTGATCTGGGTGATGATGCCGCGTGACAAAATTTCAGCGTTGGTGGGCAATAATTCTGGTCTACGCGGAATTTTGATCGCACTTGTTGCCGGGTGTTTAACCCCGGGCGGGCCATCATCTGCCTATGCTTTGCTGGCGGTATTAGCCAGCGGTGGGGCGGATGTTGGAGCGCTAATCGCCTATATTACTTCTTGGTCTATACTTGGGATGCAGCGTATTCTGATTTGGGATGTGCCATTCATGGGATTTGAATTTTCATCTTTTCGGTTTCTTATCAGCCTACCATTGCCAATTGTTGCTGGACTAATTGCACGGACATTGTCTCGAAGATTCAAATGGGACCTAAGAAAACCTAAAGAAAGCGATACAATATGAGCGTCGGATTGGCTGTCCTTTTGGTGGTTCTTGCAATTTTGCTTGGAATTGCCATTCGGCGTGGCGGGCAAGATATTGCGCCGGCGTTTAAGCGCGGGATCGAGCAATTTGCAGTGCTGGTGCCCAGAATGATTTGCGCCTTGATTGCTGCTGGCTTTATCGCGGATATCCTGCCGAGCGAGCCTATCTCGCGGATGTTGGGCGACGGTGCGGGTATTGTCGCCATTCCGCTTGCTGTATTGGTCGGAATAATCATTCCGGCCGGGCCGGTCGTGACATTCTCCATCGCCGCGGTATTTTCTGGGGCAGGGGCGTCTGATGCTGCGGTAATTGCCTTCATCACGTCTTGGAGTATCTTTGCGATGCACCGGATATTTATTTTTGAGATACCACTATTGGGGCTTTTGTTTTTGCGGATAAGGGTAATGTCTGCCTTTGCCTTGCCGTTTTTAGCCGGGTTCCTTGCGATTGTAGCGCGCTAGCGGACAAAAAAATGGGCACCTCAAAGCGTGCCCATTTCAGTATCATCGGTGCGGCTAATCTACCGCATACAGGCCATTACTTTTGGCTCATTGTTCTCGTCGTTTGGATCGAATTCAATCTCGCATTCCATCCCAACCTCGAGTTGGTCCCGATCAGCCTCTGCGCCGTCAATTGTAATAATGGTGCGCGAGCCTGAAATCTTTGCGCTGATTAATGTGCCACCTGCGTTGAACTCTACTTGTCGGTGTGACTCGTCCAAAGCGAGGATCGGACCCGCTGTGTGGATAGTCGGGATCTCCACATTCACGGCTGTGGCAATGATTTCAATCGTTTCCGGGCTTTGTTGCAAGGCAGCATTTACGCTAGCCGCAACAACGTCGCCACGTGCCGGTTCAATCGACAGGCCGAGACGTTCGGCTGTGGCCAGAAACGCGGGGTCTACCATAACCGCCATATACGCGGTGCGGAGCTCTTCCAGCACAACAGGATCGACACCGGCAGGGGCAGCTGTCATTCGGCCCATATTCGACATTGCGTCAATTAGGCTAATTATGGTTCGGGCTTTATCGGTTGTCGCAAAGTCGATCATTTGTGGCTGAGCCGTGCCGCCAATGGTTGCAATAAAATGCCCATTATCGGTGTCGACAAAAGGTTGCAAAGCACCAACGGACCCGAGCATGCCAACAACTTCGCCGCGCAACATTGCCATTTCGCCCTCATTGCCACCATATCCCGGGATCATTGTGACCATAAGATCAAGCCCGTCGATGAGCAAACGTGTCTCGGTATTTGAGGCGGAGCCAACACCCGAAGCCGCAAATAGCACCGGCTCTGTTACTGCCTGTAAATCCTCAAAGCTCTCGATGCCGCTATCATTGCTCACGACAAATGCGCGTGCATCAGCTGCGGCTTTGCCGACCCAACTAAGATCATTCAGATCAAAATTCATCCCTTCGCGTTGCAATATTTGCGAGTAAATGAGGCCGGTATTAAACGTGCCGATGGTCAAGCCATCCGGGTCAGCTGCTGCAAGAGTATTGGCGCCGATTATATGGCCCGCTCCTGGCAGATTAACATACAAGATGCCATCTGCCCCCAATTCTTCCGCCAGATATTGTCCTACAAGGCGTCCGTAAGCGTCGTAATTGCCGCCGGGGTTTGTCGCAATGATGTATTTGATGGTTTGGCCTTCGTAATAACCATCGGCCATTACGGGCAGTCCTAGACAGAGTGCAGCCGCGGCTGTTAATAAAACTTTATTCATTTTTTCCTCCATGCTGATTGAAAATGGCAGCGCATTTCTGCACTGCCATTTTTGGCGTTTTATGTTTCGTCTTTTGGTGGAACCCAAGCATCTTCAAAGCCTTCGGCGGGCTCAAGCTGGTCGAACCAGTCCAGCCCGATGGCTTTTATCACGCGGCTGTTACATACCACCAAACGTGCTTCTATATCTGAAGTATTGAAACGTTTATGCGCCACATATGGCGGCACATAGATAAAATCACCCGGACCCCATTCATATTTCTTTGGCTTGGTATCCCATGTCCATTCAAATGCGGTTTTGCATTCGAAATGCACATCGTAATGGTGATCATAGCCAGTACCTTCAATAACGAAGGCAATTTCTTCAGAAAGGTGGCGGCTTGTGCCGGTCGCTTTTTGCGCCTCAATAAACTGCATATAGACATCAATGCAGCATTCCTTTGTGTTCATGCGCTCATTGATGATGTGTTTGATCATGCCGTCGGCTGAACGTTCCAGTGGCATATCGCCGTGTTTAACGACATTCAGGCGTTCGTCATATTCTTTGCGGAATTGCTGACTGGCGACCAGCGAGTCTTTGTAAAAGGAAACCTCGGGGGCGCCTTTTTTTGCGCGTTGGCGTTCGATTGTATCTGCGAAAGTCGTGGGGTTCATATTATTTCCAATACTGATTGTCTGAGCGCAGCGATTTAGAGACTACTGGGCGGCTGATAATCTTCATGGCCAGGAACGGGTTCCGTCGGTGGGAACTCGACCATTTCTTGAAACACCATGTGCATAAACAGGAAAAGCGGCTTGGCTTTAAGGACCAGCACAAAGGTTTCATCATCGGAATCGTTCAAGTGTTGGTGCACACAACCGTTTTCGACGATGAGCGCATCACCGGCTTCCCAGTCGATGCGGCGACCATCGTGGATGTCATGCCCATGGCCCTTGAGAATGAAAAATACAGCCGAGTTCATGTGCCCGTGAATCTGGCCGTAGCCATGAGGTGCAAACGCATCAACATGTGCCTCGATCGATTGCGCCACCCGGTTCGCCTGCGGATTAATAACTTTTTTGCCAAAGTTATGCGGGCCACCCTTCCACTTCATCTCACTGGTTTTGAAGACGCGCGGTTGATCGTAGAGATCTTTCTTCATTTCGCTGTAGTTGCCTTCCAGCGCCCGAACGAAAGTCCTTTTACGAGTCCATCGCTCCCAAACCACCTTGTCGACGGTCTCACTATTGTGGCCGACACCAGCTTCGGTTGACTTATCTTTTGTCATGGGTTCCTCCGTTGAAAAATCTGTATGATCATTCGAGGATAGGGGTGCGTCACGGTTCCCGTCAACGGCACGATGTTCCATATAAAAGAATAGAGCCGATTTGCTTTTACCGCTCTGGTTCGAGATCTGATGGTTCAAGGCCGATGGTTTGACCAAGATATTCACTGGTGTTTTCGTATAAAAGCCGGCGCACCTGATCCGGGCTTAGACGCTTCATCAACTGGTCGACCTGGCCAAAGAACGGCAGACTGAGCCCGACTTGCTGCGACAGGCTGAGTGCGACATCCATATCCTTTTCATGCCATGTAAAACGTGACGTGTCCCAGCGCTCCAATGTGGTGTTGCGCGCGGGGCATTTAAGGAGAATTTCCCGCATTTTCTGCGCATCAAGACCGTAAGATTTTGCCAGCGCAAGCGTTTCGAAATTTGCTACGCAGGCAGCCCAATGCATCATGTTGTTGCAGGTTTTGGCAATTTGTCCGGCGCCGATATCGCCAACATGCTCTACGCTACGGCTATAGCTCATCAATATTGGTCGGACATGATCGACATCGGCTTTCAGGCCCCCGCAGAGCGATATTAGATTACCCTGTTTCGCGCCTTGCATCCCATAACAAACGGGGGCGTCGACAAAGCCAAGGCCATGCTTGGCGCATTTTGTCGCCAGTTCTCTCATGGTATCAGGGTGATTTGTGGCTGCGACCACGATGGTGGTTTTCGGGGTTGATTTGGACGCGCGGCCTGCATCGATGATAGCGCCGACCACAGCCCTACTTTGATCATCTGACGCCACCATGATGACAATAACTTCGCAGCTGCGCGCTATGCTCGCGACGCTTTGTGCGGCAGTAACGCTGCCGGATGTTGCGGTGGCAAGGGCATCTGCATTTGTATCAAAAACTGAAACTTGATGGCCGGAATCTGCGACATGCTGCGCCATTAGCGCGCCCATAGCGCCCGCTCCGATAAATCCGATTTTCATAATAGTATCCAGCTTGTTGATGAGTTTGTATGCTTTACTCACCGTCTCTTGTCGTGTCTTTGGGATCAATGCTATTGAAAATAGAGTTCCTGTATGCAGAACGGCGGTCCATAAATAGTTTACACATGACCCGCCGCCTATAAGTATCTCCAGAATAATGGGGCCAACGGCTCTATGAAATTGAGCGTTTTGAGCGACTCAAAAAACGGGGGGGGCGGTATTACCGCCAGAGATACATGAACATTCAAGAAGTATTCGGACCACTAATCGAAATACTAAGTTCCAGCTACTTGATGGGATTAATTTTACTGGCAATCCCAATCGGGATGTTTTTTGGCGCAATCCCTGGGCTCGGCGGCAAATTGGGGATCGTCCTTATGATCCCTTTTGTGTTCGGAATGGAGGCGATACCTGGCGCAGTTTTCCTTCTGGCGATGCACGCGGTGGTGCATACTGGCGGATCTATCCCGTCAATCTTGTTTGGCGTGCCGGGCACCGGCCCGGATGCTGCAACAATTGTTGATGGCTACCCGATGGCGCAAAAGGGCGAGGCGGGGCGTGCACTTGGAGCATCGCTTGGAGCATCGGGCGTGGGCGGAATCATTGGCGCGCTTTTCCTTGCGGCGATGTTGCCCGTTTTGAAGCCTGTCGTCCTGGCTTTTAGTCCTGCGGAGTTTTTTCTGCTCGCGCTTTTCGGCATTACCTTTATCGCAATGTTATCCGGCAAAAGCCTAACCAAGGGTATATCCGTGGGCCTCTTGGGCCTAATGGTTTCATTTATCGGATTGGACCCCCAAACCGGCTCGCAACGCTTTACTTTTGACCAGCTGTTCTTATGGGATGGGGTCAGTATCGTCGCCGCCGTTTTAGGAGTGTTTGCCATTCCCGAAATGATGGCTCTGGGTGTCAAAGGCGGCTCCATTTCCGAAGTGTCAGGCAAAATGTCACGCTATGACATGAAGCAAGTACTGCAAGGAATTGGCGATGTGTTCCGCAACCCATGGCTGACGGTGCGTACCTCTGTGATGGGGGCTGCCATTGGCGCGATCCCCGGTCTTGGCGGCGACGCGGCCTCTTGGTTGTGTTATGGCCACGCCGTACAAACCTGCAAAAACCCGGAAAACTTTGGCAAGGGTGACGTGCGCGGCGTAATCGCCCCGGAAACGGCCAATAACGCAAAAGAAGGCGGCGCGCTGCTGCCAACCCTGTTTTTTGGCGTGCCGGGCAGTTCTGGTATGGCGATCCTGATTGGCGCTTTTGTAATGCTCGGTATTCAGCCCGGCCCGCAAATGGCGCTAACAGGAATGCATTTGGTGTGGACGTTGATCTGGGCTTTGGCTCTGGCGAATTTCCTGTCGGTCTTTGTGTTTCTGGCGATGGCGCCCGCGTTTTCGCTGCTCGTCTATGTGAAGGGCAATCTGCTTATTCCGTTCGTTCTGGTGCTCGCCTTTTTGGGTGCTTATCTGTCTGAGGCAGCCTGGGAAAACATCCCGCTATTGGTTGGTATTGGCGTGATTGGCTACTTTCTGAAAAAGCACGGCTGGCCGAGGCCCCCATTTGTCATCGGGTTGGTTCTTGGCCCGATTGCTGAAGGTTCTCTAAACAAAGCACTGGCTATCTGGGGCCCTACATTCTTCATGCGCCCCCTATCGCTGGTCCTGATTGCTCTGATTATCTTGACCATCGCAACATATATTTGGCGCGAGCGTAAAGGCACGACATCGAAGGAAAACAACAATGAAAATTGATACAAAAGTACTCACTTCACTGGTGATGTTCGGCTTATTTTCATCGGCCTTGCTCCTGTCACTCTGGTTGCCCTCACAGGCCGCATTCCTTCCCTATATAATTGGCATACCGGGTGCTATATTATGCGGTTTTCAAGTGATCGCTGACCTACGAAATAGTGCGAAGCCAAAAGTTATAGATGTGTCGGTCGATGAAGTACCTAAAGACAAATCAGCAAAAACAGAGGCTGAAATGTTTTTCTGGCTCGCCGTCTATACGGTTCTGTTGCTGTCTGTCGGTTTTGTAATTGGTGGCCCGATTGCTGTCTCGCTGTACGTCTATTTCGGCTGCCGTGACGGGTTAAAAAACGCTCTGTTTTCCGGGGGGGGTACTTTGTTAGTACTCTTTGGAATATTTGACCGCCTTCTCGGCTTAACATTGTTTGAAGGGCTTCTGATCGAATATTTGTTCTGAATTGGAACTGATGTCAGCAAACTCAAGCACATCCTCAAGATAGCGGCGGCAAAACAATACATATGCTGAGGATTGTTCGACCTATGACTATTATTCTGCTCGGGCCGCCGGGGTGGGTAATGGGGCGCAAGCGGCGGCATGTAACATGGCGCAGCTCAGCAGTGTTAATATGCTGCCTCAGTTTGATCGTAAGAAACTGACCCGTGGCAAGGCAGGCGGCGGCTAATTCTTTGATGGTGTTTTCCACCGCACCGCCCGCTCGTTATTGGCCGCTCCGCCGGTTCGGATCAGATGAGCGCGCCCTGATCGCCTACAAGGCCGGGACACCTACTATCTGCGAAAAGTGAACACCATATACCACCAAGCCATTGAAAAATTGAAAGTACTTTATTGAGTAGACGTCTAGCCACAATTGCAGAATTGACCTTATTGTTATGCCTGCAGTGCAAGAATTTGACCTTAGCGCGCCGACGAGGGCCGCCAATAAATTTGCGTTGGATTTAAGCATTGCTTGCGGCGCCGTTTGCGTCAGCTGTGTTCAGTATGTACGACTATTCGCTGGGCGATGCCCGAAGATAGTTTTGAAGCCTTGTTTCAAGACAATCCGCAAAATCGGTGCTTTCGAGGACCTGCAAGACGGGGCTAAACCGCTGGTTTATTTGCTGCGCACTGCGCGCGCTCATCGTGTGCAAAACCACCGGCATTGGCTGTTCATCGAGACAGCGTGCAGATTGTTCAAGCAGCCCCAGCACGCTCAAGCTATAGCAAACTTGTGTGCCGCAATTTTTAAGCAAGTTCATTGGCTTGCGCAGCTGAACCGAGAGGATTGTTTGCGTGGGGTCAACCTTCGGGCAGGCGAAAATACCAATGTTGCGGCAGCGTTTGATCAACGGGTCAGTGAAAATCTCGACATAGCCGTCAAAGCGCGCCTGACCGTCGATCAACACGGCAATGCTGTTGATCGTGGTGCTTGAAACCGCCACTTCCGGCGCATCATTCGCGTTAATGTGCGCATGGGCGCGTGATGACATCAAAAGCCGGGCCGCCTCCATATTCCAACCCGCGCCGTGCAGCATGATCGAGGTCGCACGGGGGGTTACACTTTCAACCTGCGACCCCATGCAAAATTTGGCACCCTTTTGGCGCAATTGCGCAGTAAGCGCGGCCACAAGACTAGAAAAGCCGCCCGTAGGATAGAGAAACTCGGTGTTCAGGTTCTGGGCCGCTCTGCGCGCCGACAAACCCACCCGGCTGGCAGTGTCGAACCGCCGCCGCAATACCGCCTTGCCCGCCACCAGACTGTGCAAAAGCACACGGGTGGCGGCGATCGGGATATGGTGCCCCCGCCAAAGACCGGTATTTTGCATGGTCTCTTGGCTGAGGACACGGCCTTGCAATACGGAGCGCATCCAACGGTTAACGTTGGGACGATTTTCGATCAGATGCACGCCGGTTTCTATATTATCATACCCTAAACAGGAAGCGACTTTCCATGATCCACCAAGGTTTTGGGCGGCATCTATGAAGCAAACCTGACGACCTGCATCGCAAAGCCACAGCCCTTCGATCAAGGCCAAAGGTCCACTGGTCTGCCACAGGAAGCATAAATGTGGGTGGTGGCGTCGGTGTCGGGGTAGGGGTTTCCCTGGGC
>NVXG01000045.1 GCA_002733805.1 Robiginitomaculum sp.
GGTCCACGCCACTTGCCAGCAAGAACTGGACCCCGGCTCAAGGCCGGGGACAGGTACTTTCGGTTGGCCGCACCAACCAACAACAAATAAGCCACAAAACGAGGCCCGTGATATGGCACAATTAACCCTGCCCAAAAACTCGAAGATTACCAAAGGTAAACACTGGCCTGCCCCGGACGGGTCTGACCCGGCTCAGGTGCGGACCTTTCGTATCTACCGATATGATCCGGATGGCGGGGCAAATCCCCGTTGGGACCTGTTCGATATAGATACATCCAAATGCGGACCGATGACCCTGCATGTACTGATCTATATCAAGGATGAAATTGATCCGACCCTATCGTTTCGCCGCTCGTGCCGCGAAGGGATTTGCGGCTCGTGCGCCATGAACATTGATGGCCGGAACACCATTGCCTGCACCAAGGGTCATGGCGAGTTAAAAGGCAAAGGGGGTGTGATCTCAATATCGCCATTGCCGCATCTGGCAGTGATCAAGGACTTGGTGCCGGACCTAACCGATTTTTATGCGCAACATGCCGCGATGGAACCGTACCTTCGCACCACCACACCGGAGCCGCAAAAAGAATGGCGCCAAGCCCCGGAAGATCGCGACAAGCTGGATGGCTTGTACGAGTGCATCATGTGCGCTTCGTGCTCAACGGCTTGTCCGAGTTATTGGTGGAATGGTGACAAATATCTGGGTCCTGCTGCGTTATTGCAAGCCTATCGCTGGCTGATCGACAGCCGGGACGAAGCCACCGGCGAGCGCCTTGATGCACTGGAAGACCCGTTTCGCTTGTATCGCTGTCACACCATCATGAATTGCACCCAGGTTTGTCCCAAAGGTCTAAACCCGGCCAAGGCAATTGGTGAGATTAAAAAAATGATGCTGGAACGAGTGCTGTAACCCGGCTTTGAATTTTATTCAGTAATGGCCAATTGCCCGGTAACAATGTTCCGGATTAGCGCCGTGGCCTCTGCCGCACTTTTGGGCAAGAACTCAGGCAAAACCGGTTTGCCAAAGTTCAATTCAAATAGATTTCCGCGTTTATTCAGTAATTCGTGAAATAACGTAACATCGCGTAATTCTGTGTTCAGCGCACAAAATAAATAATACAAAAACGAGTTCATTCCGGTCATGTGTACCGGGACAATCGGTGCATCATATTTGCGGGCCAGTGAGGTTGCGGTACTGGCCCATGGTTTTTCGACCAGCCCGCCCAAGGTCCATTTGGCCAAAGTGCCGGATGGGAACAAAACAACGCATCGTTCATCGGCCATGGCTTGCCGGAAGGAGCGCATGGTCAGGCGGGTTTTTTCACGGCTGCGTTTGTCGAGCAACCATTCCACTGGAATAATAATGTCTTCGGCCTTAGGCACGACCCGCAAGGCATCGGCATTGGCCATAAAGGTTAGATCGGGCCGGCGTTCGCGCAAGGCATCAAACATGGCAATACCATCGGCCAAGCCAGTTGGGTGATTGCCAATGATCACAGTGCGGCCCTGCGCTGGAACATGGTCCAGACCTTCGCAGTTTACGCGCAGACCCAACAGGTCGGAGACATGGCCAAATGCATCAAAGCCGGAGCCATCGGCAATCCGGTCGGCCATGGTCCGCGCCGCATCATAGCCCAGCATCTTGTACAAAACTGGTTGGATCAGCCGCCACAAAAATGGAATGGCTTGCAGTTTGGTCGCCCGCTCCAAAATCATTTCGTCAACGATATGCATGCCGTATCAAGATCATGGCAAGGTCGTTTTGACAAGCCAGATCGGCGTGGCCAAATTGCCGCAATAAGGTCATAGAAACTGCATCATCCTGCCTTGCGACACCGGCAATATCGGCAAAATTTGAAATTTACGCTAAGGAAAAGCCATGTCCGATCTCAAACCAAACACCCAGATGATGCGTTCCCCCGGTATCAAATTATTGCTGGTTTGTGGGTTAGCCCTGGTCATGACCATCCCCGCCCTTTTCGTATTTGGCATCGTGTTTGATCGCTCCAGCCGGGCTGAAACTACCCGATCCGAAATTGCTGCGGCAGCGGGTGGCCCACAAAAAGTCACCGGGCCGGTGCTGGTTGTGCCGGTTGAGCTTCAAAACAAGGATGGTATATGGCAGGTTGTCGATACCCTGCTGCTGTTTGCGGAACGAGCCAGTGCCAGTGCCGTGCTGGATGTAACGACCCGCCAAAAATCATTATACAAAGTGCAAGTGTATGGTGCAGATCTGGCCTTTGAGGCCCGTTTTGACCTAGCCGCATTGAAAGGAACTTTTGATACGCGCCGCAAGCTGGCATTGGGTCAGGCACAAATCCTGATCGGGGTCAGTGACCTGCGCGGTGCCTTGGGTGATGCCTGGCTGGACGGGGTTGATGGTGCAAAGCGCAAATTTGCACCGTTCTCGGGCGATTTGTCACTAAATGCCGTGGCAGACGTGTGGGATGAGGATCATGTTGGCTCGCGCGTCCTCAATAAATATCAGTTCTCACCCGGGTTCGGACAGGCAATCAGTGTGCCGGTGGGTGATTTGTTGGGTGAAGAGCAGTTGCAGATCAAGGTCAATTTCAAATTGGGCGGTGGCCGGCAATTCTCTTTGGTGCCGTTTGCCAGCACCACTGACCTGTCCATCAAGGGAAACTGGCCACATCCCGGCTTTGGCGGTGAGTTTTTACCGACGACCCGGCAAATTACCGAAGCCGGGTTTCAGGCCAGCCGAACCATTCCATCTTTGGCTTCTGGTTTACCGGCTCTGGCTTATGATAGTACCTTTACCGGTTGGAACCGGGGGCAAACCGGCATGCAGGTCAAGCTGGTGGAAAAATCATCACCCTATCAATATGTATCCCGCTCGTTGAAATACGCGTTGTTATTTATTGGCTTTGTTTTTTTGGCCTATTTCCTGTTTGAAATGAAGGCGGATCAGCCGGTGCACGCCGCGCAATATGTGTTGGTCGGCTTGGCTCAATCGGTGTTTTACTTGCTGCTCTTGGCATTCTCTGAGCATATCGGTTTTGATCTGGCCTTTGCGATTGCCGCGATCAGCACGGTGGGTTTGACCGCGCTTTACGCCGGTGCGGTGTTTGGACGAGCGCAAACCGGGCCAGCCATTGCGGTGTTTGGTTCGGTTTATGGCTTGTTGTTTGTGCTAATGCGTCTCGAAGACTATGCCTTGCTGGTCGGTGCTATTTCGGCCTTCGGTGCCATTGCCACAACCATGTGGATGACTCGGAATTTGCAATGGTATGGCGCACCCGGATCATCTGGTCTGGCGTTGGCAGAGTAAAAATCCGGAAGACTCCGAATGGACAGACATCTGGGTGCTGGATTATGAAAGAGTGCAAGCATCATCAGGTTGAGAATGCGTGCCGTAACGCAAGTTATAATTTCGTTGATTTGCGAAATAACAAAACATAAGTTATGACTCAAGTGTGCAGCATGGGAGCATAGTTATGGATCAAGACGAACAACAAGCCTTGGCGGCATTTGGGGCACTGTCCCATGTTTCCCGGTTGGCCATCTACAAAATGCTGGCGGCGCGTTGGCCGGATCAAATGATGGCTGGTGAGCTGGCCGAAGTTTTGGGTATCGGTGCATCGACCCTGTCGGCGCACCTGTCCAAATTACGTCAAGCCGGGCTGATCGGGGTCAACCGCAAGGGGACCAGCTTGTTCTATTTCTTTAATGAAGTCGGTACGCAAAAGGTTTCCAGCTATTGGGCGGATTTGGCTGGAGCTGCAATAGCGGCCCCCATCGCCAACCGAAAACCTGAGGTGAAAGCTAAAAGGCCACCTGCCACCGCGCAAGCCAAACCCGTACCGCCAAGCCCGAAAGAAGCAGAGGCGACAGAGACCACCACGCCACAAGCCCAAACCGGCCGCCGCACTGTGTTGTTCCTGTGTACTGGCAATTCGGCCCGATCCATTTTGGCCGAATCGATCTTGAATCGGTTGGGTTCCCGGGACTTTGTGGCTTTTTCAGCCGGGTCGAACCCGGTTGGGAAAATTCACCCGGCGGCTAGCAGTCTGTTGGGCGATTATGGCTATGCAGTGCGTAATTTAAGCTCAAAAAGCTGGACGGAATTTGCCGGCACGGATGCTCCGGCGCTGGATATGGCCATTACGGTTTGTGATGACGCGGCTGACGAAACCTGTCCGGTCTGGCCCGGCGGACCCATTGCCGCCCATTGGGGATTGCCCGATCCTGCTGCTGTGACCGGCAGTAAAGCCCAAATCGCAGTCGCTTTTGAACAAACCTATGAGGCGCTCGAGGCGCGTATATCCGCCTTGCTTGACCTGTCGATGGACGAAATGGACCGGGCCGAGATGCAGTTAGCTCTCAACGCCATCAAATAATAGCGGATAAGTATTGACCGTTATATAATGGACATGTTATGTCCGCTTTATGAAATTAAATGAAGGCATAGAGTGGGCCATCCACTGTTGTAGTATTTTAGCGGCGCTGCCGCCCGATATTGCATTGTCAGCCAAACGCTTGGCTGAGTTTTTTGATTTGCCCAGCCATTATCTGGCCAAGCATTTGCAGAGCCTGTCACAAGCCGGGCTGGTTTCCAGCAGCAAAGGGCCGGGCGGTGGGTATTCACTGGCCAAACCGGCCGATCAGATATCCGTGCTCAATATCGTACAGGCCATTGATGGCAGGGCGGCGCATTTCCAATGCACCGAAATCCGCCAGCGCGGCCCGTCCGGCGTCGAGCCGCCCTGTTATAAAAATCCATGCGGCATAGCGCGGACCATGTGGCGGGCTGAGAAAGCTTGGCGGGCCGAATTGGCCGCTGTTTCGCTGGCTGATATTGGCCAATTGGGCCTGAATGAAATTCCGCAGACCCAAATGGATAAATCCCTGCACTGGTTTGAAAGCGTAATCAAATGACCGAATCACCCAACAAATTACGGCAATTGCATAAACTCAGCGCCTTGGTCTTGCTGGTTTTTGTCACTGTGCATCTTGGTAATCATCTGTCGGGCTGGTTCGGGATCGACGCTTATAATCAGGTGCAAAAGGCCTTGCGCGTGGTCTACCGCTTTCCGCCGATTGAGGTGTTGTTGTTAGGCTTAATGGGAGTTCAGATCCTGCTTGGCGCAACATTGCTGTTCAAATCCTTGCGCCGGGGTCGGCCCCGAGGGTTTTGGTCGTGGGCGCAAATTTTGTCCGGCGGGGTATTCCTATTTTTTGTTGTCGAGCATTTGTGGGCGCTCTACATGGCCCGCATTGCCTTTCAACTAGAAACAGACTTTTCTTGGCCGGCTTCGGTGATGGGCGGTGCGCCGTTCACGCTGTATTTTATCCCATACTATTTCTTGGGCGTGTTCGCTCTGCTTACCCATGTCGGTACTGGGGTGCGCTATTGGGTGATGGATGCGGGGCACCCAAAGGCAGCAAATCGGGTGGCAATCGGATTTATGCTGGCCGGGGCGGTGATCGGTGCCGCGATTATCCCGGTCCTGACCGGGGCGTTGTATGATATTCCTCTAAAACCGGAATGGCTTGAGTATTTGCGGTATTTCTATCCTGAATATATGCCGCCAGCATAAGGAAACCGCCTTTAGGCGCGCGGATGGGCTTTGGCGACCATTGCGGCCAGATGGGCTTGATCCACGGCGGCGTAAATCTGGGTTGAGGACAAAGAGGAATGGCCCAGCAATTCCTGAATGGTCCGAAGATCGCCGCCACCAGCCAGAAGATGCGTAGCAAAGGAATGACGCAGGGCGTGCGGGGTTAGGCTGCTCGGCAGGCCCAATTGACCGCGTAATTGTTGCAACAGGCTTTGGGCTTCTCTGGCTCCCATCGTGCCGCCGCGAATGCCGCGAAACACCGCTTGATCGCGCGCCATGGCAAAGGGGCATTGTGTAACATAAGCCGCCACTGCGTCCCGCGCCGCAGGCAATAGTGGGACCAGACGGGTCTTGCCGCCTTTGCCAATGACCCGCAGCACGTCTGATAACGGTAAATCGCGGCCCTTTAATGCCAAGGCTTCGGCAATCCGCAAGCCCGCGCCATACAGCACCAGCAATAAAGCAACATCGCGCGCGGCAATCCATGGGATTTGGGTGCGACGTGGATCCGCCGCCAGAGCCAGCAGATCCTGGGCCGCTTGTGGGCTAATGGCTTTGGGCAGACTTTTGGCCAGTTTTGGTCCCTCCACTAGCGCCAGTGCCGGGCAAGCAATGCCGCGCCGGGCTTCCAACCAACCAAAAAAAGTGCGTAAGGCTGACAAGTTACGGGCCAAGGTACGTGAGCCGACCGCGGGCGGACCTTGGCGCCGTGCCGCCAGAAAGGCGCGAAAATCAGCGATGCTCAAATTGGACAAAACCTGCCGGCCAATCGTTTGTTGCCGGTGGTCTTGCAAAAAGGCGAAGAAAAATCCCAGATCCCGGCGATAGGCTTCTACCGACAGCTTGGCCAGTCGCCGCTCGGCGGTAATCCACCCGCAAAAATCATCAAGCAGGCTGGCTGATTCTGATTTTTGTCCGGCCACGATAGTTTCCTTATCTGGCCCAATGGCTGATCACACGTTCCACTGCCCGCGCAAAAAAACTGATCAATTCGGTGCCTTGCCCGGCCCCATAGGCGTATCGATCCTTGGCGGCAAAAGCCAACAAGGCCTCGCCCGGTCCCCAATCCAGTCGGATCAACGCTTCTGATTGCATCTCTGCGGCCCGGTTTTTGTACAAAACCTCGCTTTGCGGACTTACGGGTCCCAAATATTCAAACTGACCATGCATCAATTCGGCGACAAACCCCTCGGGGCGAACCTGAATACCGCTCAAATCCTTGGGCAAGGTTGTGCCTTCGACCCACAGACCCAGAAAATCAGCGTTCAACGTGGTTCGGACCCGGTGTTGCAAACGATGGTCCAGTGCGACCCAATCGTCTGCCGCAATAATATCCAGCACCGCGCCGTGAACTTGGGCCATGATGGCATGGTTTTGCCGGGCGGTTTCAACCAGTGCATCGCGGGTCAGGGTTAAGGACCGAACCCGTTCCAGCATCCGCACCCGGGAGGCCGCTTCAAAATCAAGAATATTGGCTTGTTCCGAGGCCATTATAAAATCTGCTGTCCGGTGGCTTTCCAGTCGGCCAGAAATCCTTCCAGTCCCGAACTGGTCAATGGATGCTTGACCATGTCTTTCATAACCTTGGCGGGCAAGGTGGCCACATCTGCCCCGATCAGGGCCAGTTCGCGCATATGAACGACATTGCGGATGCTGGCGGCCAGAATTTCGGTTTCCAGTTCCGGGTAATTATCATAGACCTGACGAATGTCTGAAATCAGATCAAGACCGTTTAAGCCAATATCATCAAGGCGACCGATAAACGGCGAAACAAAGCTGGCTCCGGCCTTGGCGGCAAGCAGAGCTTGGTTAGAAGAAAAGCAAAGGGTCACATTTACCGGATGTCCAGCCTGGCTAAGCATATGAGTGGCGCGCAAGCCCTCAAGGGTCAGCGGAACCTTGACGCAGACATTCTCAGCAATGGTTCGCAAATGAACGCCCTCATCAAACATGCCTTGGGCTTCTGTTGCGGTAACTTCGGCGCTGACCGGCCCATCGACCAAGGCGCACATGGCGGCAATGGTATCGCGCATGTCGGCTCCGGTTTTGGCGATCAACGATGGATTGGTGGTTACGCCGTCGACCAAACCGGTATCGACCATTTCCGCCACTTCATCGACAATTGCGGTATCCAGAAAAAATTTCATATTAGGTTCAGCCCTCTGATGATGCGCGCAAGACGCAACGCAAATGTGATTCCTTTTGGTCCCCAAGGAACACCCAAATGATGAACAGGCTATTGCTGGCACGGATACTTTTTCCGATGCCGGTTCCCGAACCGTTTGATTATTTGATCCCGGACGAGCTTGCCGTCACGGTCGGTAGCTATGTTTTGGCTCCCTTGGGAACCCGCAAAGCTGTTGGCGTGGTCTGGGAAATTTGCGAACTACCGGAAATACCTGAGGGCAGAAAATTAAAGCAAATTATCGAAGTATTTTCCACGCGTCCGATGAGCAAACCCCAACGAAAATTTGTTGATTTTGTCGGAAAATACACCTGTACCGGAGCCGGGCGGGTGTTGCGGATGTGTCTGGCTGGCGAACAGGCGCTGGCCCCTTCACCGCAACAGGTACGGCTGACCAAAGGTTCGACCTGGCCCGATCAAGCCAGTGAGGCCCGCACCCGGGTTCTGGAAACGGTTGGTGGGCAGGATTGGGCACCGGGGGAGCTGGCCAAAGCGGCGGGGGTATCGGCTGGCATGTTGAATGCCTTAGTCAAAACCGGCGGATTGATCCGCCAAATGCACGATGTGGATGCGCCGTTTGATGTGCCGGATCCGGGGCAGGCCTTGGTTCAACTAACCCCATCGCAAGACATTGCTGCCAAGGCGTTGGTGCAGGCCGTTGTCACCCGAAAATACGCGCCGGTCCTGCTGGATGGCATTACCGGCTCTGGCAAGACAGAAGTGTATTTTGAGGCGGTGGCGGAAGCCTTGGCCCAAAACCCAGAGCATCAGGTGTTGATTCTGTTGCCAGAAATTGCCTTGACCCAGGATGTATTGGCCCGTTTTGCCAAGCGCTTTGGAGCCAAACCAGCCGAATGGCATTCCGATGTCACCGGCGCGCAGCGCAGGCGCGTTTGGCGACAGGTTGCGGCCGGACAGGCCCGGATCGTGGTCGGCGCCCGCTCTGCCTTGTTTCTACCTTTCGCTAATCTGGCCCTGATCGTGGTCGATGAAGAGCATGACAGCTCGTTCAAGCAAGAAGAGGGCGTGTTGTATCACGCCCGCGATATGGCCGTAGTCCGGGCCCAAGGGGAGCAGGCGGTGATCATTTTGGCTTCGGCTACACCATCGCTGGAAACCCTGCAAAACGCGGCGGCCGGGCGCTATGCCCACCTTGTTTTGCCATCGAGGCCCGGTATCTCGCGCTTGCCAGAGGTCAGCGCCATTGACTTGCGAGAACATCCGGCCCCGAAAAATCGCTGGATATCCGGCCCTCTACAGCAAGCTATGGCGGAAACATTGGCCAAGGGTGAACAGGTCTTGCTCTATTTGAACCGCCGGGGGTATGCGCCTTTGACCATTTGTCGGGCTTGCGGGGAGCGCATCAAAACCCCGCATACGGATGCCTATCTGGTCGAGCATCGCCGCACAGGGCGGTTGGTGTGCCATCTGACCGGGTTTTCCATGCCCAAACCGGATAAATGCCCGTCCTGCGGCGTAGCGGATTCTCTGCACGCGGTTGGACCGGGGGTTGAGCGGCTGTCCGAAGAAGTGGCACAATTGTTTCCCGAGGCCCGTCGTGAGGTCTTTTCATCGGATACCACTAGCAATCCAGCCCAGATCCGGTCGTTGATCCAGCGCATGGAGAGCGGACAGATTGATATTTTGATCGGCACGCAAATCGCCGCCAAAGGCCATAATTTTCCAAAATTGACGTTGGTCGGGGTCATCGACGCCGATATGGGATTAAGCGGTGCGGATTTGCGGGCTGGCGAGCGTGCCTACCAAACCCTGATCCAGGTGGCGGGTCGGGCCGGTCGGGCTGATCTGGCCGGTCGAGCCATGTTGCAAACCCATCAGCCAGAGCATGAAGCATTGTCCGCTTTGCTGGCCCGCGACCGTGACCGGTTTGTTGCGGCTGAATTGTTTATTCGTCAGCAAATGGGTTTTCCACCATTCGGACGTCTGGCCGCGATTATTGTGTCGGCCAATAGCGAGCAAAAAGTCATCCGCGCTGCGGCTGATTTTGCGGCACTGGCCCCTGCGGCAAGTGGCATTGAGATATGGGGGCCATCCGAGCCGGTGTTTGCCGTTGTGCGGGGTCGTTGGCGGCGGCGGCTTTTGGTACGTTCGGAAAAACAAACCGATTTGTCGGCCTATATGTCAGACTGGAAACGGAACTTCCGGGCCAGCGCCGATATCCGGATCAAACTGGATATTGATCCTTATAGTTTCTTTTGAGGATCAACCGGTCTGTTGTGTCGCCGGGTTTTCATGGGCTTTGGCGGCCTGCACTGCTTCCTGCATGGCCGAATACAGCAGTTTAGGCTGTATGGGCTTGGCGATATGGTCGTCCATTCCAGCGGCCAGATATTCTTGGCGTTGATGCGGCATGGCATTGGCAGTAACCGCCAGAATGGGTGTTTTGTCCCGGTGTTCGGATCGTTCCAGTTTGCGGATGGCCAAGGTGGCTTCCAACCCGTTCATATTGGGCATCTGGATGTCCATCAGCACCAGATCAAATTTGCTACCTTTCCATATTTTGACGGCTTGTACGCCGTCTTCAGCAAAGACCAGATCAGCTTTCAAGGGAGCCAGAAGAGCTTTCATGACCATGCGATTGGTCTGGTTATCCTCAGCAATTAAAATCCGCAAAGCTGGTTTTTTGTCGTTTTCTACCGTATCTGGCTTGTCATTGACCTCTTCAATCGGTGCATCAGCCAAACGAGTAACTGGAACAAAATACCGGAAGCTGGAGCCTTTGCCCAATTTGCTATTCAGATCAATCTCACCGCCCATTTGTTCAGCCAATTTCTGACAAATGGCCAGACCCAAACCGGTGCCGTCATATTTGCGGCTCAACGAGCTATCCACTTGAGTGAATTTGTCAAAAATGGTTTTTTGCGCCTCGATTGGAATGCCAACCCCGGTATCAATAATATTGAACAGCAAATAATGTTGGCCCCCGGCATCAATCTGTTCACTAATTTTGATGGTTACGCTGCCGGTTTCAGTAAATTTAAGCGCATTGCTGACCAGATTGCTGACAATCTGGCGCAAGCGGGCTGGATCACTCTCAAATTGACTTTCTTCGGCCACAGAACAATCCAGTATCAGGGCAACGCCTTTTTCGTCGGCGGTCGCCATAAACAAATCGCGGATCGGCCGAGCCACATCGGATATCCCGAACGCTTCTTCTGCAAGGCGAAACTCGCCAGCTTCAATTTTGGACAGGTCCAGCACATCGTTCAGGATGGTCAACAAATTCTGACCAGATTTTTTGACCGTATCCAACATACCGAATTGGGCTTTGTTGAGCTTGGTGGCGCCCAATGCCGTGGCCATGCCCATAATGCCGTTCAGCGGTGTACGAATTTCATGGCTCATAACCGCCAGAAATTCCGATTTGGCCTTGTTGGCAATTTCCGCCTTGTCCCGGGAAAGCCGCAGGTCTCTGGTCCGATTGCGGACCCGGTCTTCTAATTCATCGCGATAGGCCAGCAGTTCAGCTTGGGCCGAGGCTAGCGCCCGCCCGCGTTTTTGGGCATCGCGCAGGATGACATACCAGATCAGACTGATGACCAGTAGGGCAATGACTGCGCCAAACATGGCTTTGTTGGAAGTGCCCAATGCGGCCTCACGCTCGGCAATTAAATCCACGCGGACTTGCAGCAATTGTTGTTTCATCGCCCGGTCAAACTGACTGGCTGCCAGATTATAGGCCGGATCTCCAATAAACAAGGTGGCGCTATTTTTGTCGCCCCGGCGAATGTGATCAAATGCCTTTTCCTCGTATGGAATCATTTTTTGTCGTGCGGATTGTGCTTTTATGGCCGCTTCGATGGTCAGTGCGGTTCTGGCCAATTCCGTGGCGGTTTGCAGTTGGGCCCACAATTGGGCTGACAAAGTGCGATAGCGGCTTTCCCAGCGACGATCGCCGCTTTCGCGGGCTGAGGACAAAACATAGCTCAGCTCGCGGCGGGTCGAGATCACATCGCCGCGAATTTGAGCCAGATCCGATGCACCTTCGGCCGCCAGTGAAATTTTAAGTGCGCTTTGTCGTAAGGTAAATCCCAGCCCGGTGACCATGGCAATAGTCAGGCTTAACGCCAGCAGAACCAAAGCGGTTCGTGACTTGAAAAGGGCCAGTTCTTTTAGTCGGATGGGTGACATGCCCACTCCACTGCTGCCTTACTTAGGTTGTGCACATTAGGGTGGAAGCGTTAAATAAACGTGGACTTGGTTGCATTTGCTGTTTCGGGGAAGTGGCACCAAATACAAGTTGAGGCAAAGCGGTGTCTTGCGGGGGGCAGTTCCTCATGCTATGTCGCCGCCGAGTAGATGAAAAATTCGATTCTCGAAGATCAATTTTTTATAAATACTCATGGAAAAACAATTGGTTATGGGGCAAATCATTTGCCGAGTAACTCAATGTAAGCAAAGAGTGATTTCAAGTGCCAAGCGTACAAGTAAATTCAGCAAGTGCCGCAGGCCGTTATGCTGTTGCAATTTATGAACTGGCGCAGGAAAGCAAAATCCTGCCCCGTGTCGGAAAAGAATTGCTTAGCTTACAAAAAGCCTTGCGTGGATCAGCTGATCTATTGGCGCTCGCCGCGTCTCCGATGGTTGGCGCTTCACAGAAAGTCGCGGTATTTCAGGCTTTGGCCTCCAAGGCAAAGTTCTCGCCGCTGATGGTCAATTTCGTCGGGCTGGTCTGTGAAAATGGACGTGCCGCTGATTTGAGCGATATGGTCGATGGATTTGGTGCTCTGGTTGACCAAGCCAAGGGTACACTGCAAGCCAATGCAATCACCGCGCAAGACTTGAGCGCACAGCAGAAAAAGAATTTGGCCTCTGGCTTGAAAAAAGCTTTGGGCCGCACGGTAAAACTGAAAACCGAAGTCGATTCTCGACTTCTCGGCGGGCTGGTCGTTCAGATCGGCTCGGTCATGTTTGACAGCTCTCTCAAGACACAACTTGAGGGTCTGAAATTGGCGATGAAGGAAAGTTAATAGCAATGGATATCCGGGCAGCGGAAATTTCCGCAATCTTGAAAAAACAAATCAAGGGTTATGGCACCAAAGCCGAGGTCTCTGATGTGGGACAGGTTTTGTCGATCGGCGACGGGATCGCCCGGGTGTATGGCCTGGATGAAGTCAAAGCCGGTGAAATGGTTGAGTTTCCAGGCGGCATCAAAGGCATGGCGCTCAATCTGGAACGCGATAATGTCGGCGTGGTGATCTTTGGTGAAGACCGGGGCATCAAGGAAGGCGATACGGTCAAGCGTTTGGGCGAGATCGTTGATGTACCTGCCGGTCGTTCTTTGCTGGGCCGCGTGGTCAATGCCTTGGGCGAGCCAATTGATGCCAAAGGGCCGATCGCGACCAAAGACCGTCGCCGGGTAGATGTAAAAGCACCGGGGATTATTCCTCGCAAATCCGTACATGAGCCAATGGCCACCGGCATTAAGGCTATTGATGCACTGATCCCGGTCGGTCGTGGCCAGCGCGAGCTGATCATTGGTGATCGCCAGACCGGTAAAACCGCGATTGCGATTGATACCATTATCAATCAGAAAAAAGTCAATGAGAGCGATGACGAAAGTCAAAAGCTGTATTGTGTCTATGTGGCGATTGGTCAGAAACGCTCGACCGTTGCGCAGATCGTGAAAACCCTCGAAGAAAACGGCGCCATGGAATACACTATCGTGGTGTCCGCCACCGCGTCTGAACCGGCTCCCATGCAGTATCTGGCTCCCTTTTCCGGCTGCGCTATGGCCGAATGGTTCCGCGATAATGGTATGCACGCTCTGATCGTTTATGATGATCTGTCCAAACAGGCTGTGGCCTATCGCCAGATGTCCTTGTTGCTGCGTCGTCCACCGGGTCGCGAAGCCTATCCGGGTGATGTGTTTTACCTGCATTCCCGCTTGCTGGAGCGTGCCGCCAAGTTGAACGAAGATAATGGTTCCGGTTCGATGACCGCTCTGCCGATCATTGAAACCCAAGCCAATGACGTGTCAGCCTATATCCCGACCAATGTGATCTCGATCACCGATGGTCAGATATTTCTGGAAACCGATTTGTTCTACCAAGGTATTCGTCCGGCCCTAAACGTCGGTCTGTCGGTGAGTCGAGTGGGTTCAGCCGCACAAACCAAAGCCATGAAAAAAGTAGCCGGTCCGGTAAAGGGTGAATTGGCTCAATACCGTGAAATGGCGGCTTTTGCTAAATTTGGCTCTGATCTGGATGCCTCAACTCAAGCCATGTTGGCCCGGGGTGAGCGGTTGACTGAATTGTTGAAACAACCACAGTTCTCGCCGTTGTCATTGGCCGAGCAGGTTTGTGCGATTTATGCAGGTACCCGTGGGTATCTTGATAAAATTCCGGTAAAAGACGTTGGTCGGTTCGAAGCTGAATTGCTGCGGACCATGCATGCTGATCATTCATCACTGATGGAAGATATTCGTTCCACCCGCGAGCTAAGCGCTGATATCGAGAAACGCTTGAAAGCGGCGCTGGATACATTTGCTGGGCATTTTGCGTAAAAACAGGATTGAGGACAGGCTGATATGGCTTCCTTGAAAGAATTTCGGAACCGCATCGATAGCGTAAAATCGACGCAGAAGATCACCAAAGCCATGCAAATGGTTGCGGCGGCCAAACTGCGTCGGGCGCAAGAATCAGTGGAAAGTGCGCGGCCGTATGCGGCAAGAATGGGCGCCGTTGTCGGTAATTTGTCCCATTCGATGACCGATCAGCCCGATGCACCTAAATTGCTGGTCGGTACCGGCAATGATCAAACTCATCTGATTCTGGTTGCCAGCTCGGATCGCGGATTGTGCGGCGGGTTTAACAGCTCGATTGCCCGTAAATCCCGCGAATTGATCTCCAATTTGATCAAGCAGGGCAAGCAGGTCAAAATCCTCTGTGTCGGGGTGAAAGCCCACGAACAATTGCGCCGCATATATAGTGATAAAATTGTGGACGTTATTTCCTTGCGTGAGCACAAGCATATCGACAGCAATATTGCTGGCTCGATTGCCACGCGCGTGCTGGAAATGTTTGAAGCCGGTGAATTTGACGTTTGCACCTTGGTGTTTTCCAAATTCAAAAACGTCATGACCCAAACACCGGCCACCCAAACTCTGATCCCGGCGGCTGGTTCGCTGGATGAACCGGCCGAGCTGCCAGATCTGGGCGGCGCGTGTTACACCTATGAGCCAGACGAAGAGGAAATTCTCAACGTCTTGCTACCCCGAAATTTAAGTACCCAAATCTTTCAGGCACTTCTTGAGAATGTTGCCGGTGAAATGGGTTCCAAAATGACCGCCATGGACAATGCAACCCGCAATGCCGGCGAGATGATTGATAAACTGACCCTGCAATACAACCGAAAACGCCAGAGCATGATTACGACCGAATTGATCGAAATCATTGCCGGCGCAGAAGCGATCTAGGAATAGGTAAACGATATGGCCATCAGGAAAACAACCGCAACTAAAAAACCCGCCAAAAAAGCGCCGGTTAAAAAAGCTGCTGTGAAAAAGGCACCCGCCAAAAAAGCACCCGCTAAAAAGGCTCCGGCCAAAAAAGCTCCGGCCAAGAAAGCTGCGGTCAAAAAACCAGTAGCCATCAAGGCACATGGTCGCGTAGTGCAGATCATTGGTGCGGTGGTCGATGTGGAATTTGACGGCAATCTGCCGGATATTCTAAATGCGCTGGAAACGATCAATGAGGGCAAAACCCTAGTGATGGAAGTTTCCCAGCATTTGGGTGAAAATACCGTTCGTTGTATCGCGATGGATGCGACCGAAGGTCTGGTTCGTGGCGCGCCGGTATCAGACCGTGGCGAGCCGATCATGGTTCCGGTTGGACCGGCCACCTTGGGTCGGATCATGAATGTCATTGGCGAGCCGGTTGATGAAGCCGGTCCGATTATTTCCAAATTCCGGGGTTCGATCCACAAAGAAGCTCCGGCCTTTGCCGATCAAAGTACCGAAGCTGAAATGCTGGTCACCGGCATTAAAGTGATCGATCTGCTTTGTCCCTATGCCAAGGGTGGTAAAATTGGCCTGTTCGGCGGTGCTGGCGTGGGCAAAACCGTGTTGATCATGGAATTGATCAACAATATCGCTAAAGCCCATGCGGGCTATTCGGTGTTTGCCGGGGTTGGCGAGCGGACCCGTGAAGGCAATGATTTGTACTGGGAAATGATCGAAAGTAACGTGAACATTGAAGGCGGCGGTGGCGACAGCCGTTGTTCCCTAGTTTACGGCCAAATGAACGAGCCTCCAGGTGCCCGCGCACGGGTTGCCCTGACCGGATTGGCCCAGGCCGAGTATTTCCGCGACGAAGAAGGCAAGGATGTGTTGTTCTTTATCGACAATATTTTCCGCTTTACCCAAGCCGGTTCTGAAGTGTCGGCCTTGTTGGGCCGCATTCCTTCTGCGGTGGGCTATCAGCCAACTCTGGCCACCGATATGGGCCAATTGCAAGAACGGATTACTTCGACCCACAAAGGCTCGATCACCTCGGTGCAGGCCATCTACGTGCCAGCCGATGATCTGACCGACCCGGCGCCTGCGGCCTCATTTGCCCATTTGGATGCGACCACAGTTTTGAACCGGGCCATTTCGGAAAAAGGCATTTATCCGGCGGTGGATCCACTGGATTCAACTTCACGGATCATGGAGCCTCGAGTTGTCGGCGAAGAGCACTATAGAACCGCGCGTGCCGTGCAGGAAATTTTGCAGAAATACAAAGCCCTGCAAGACATTATTGCCATTTTGGGCATGGATGAGCTGTCCGAAGAAGACAAATTGGTGGTGAGCCGGGCGCGTAAAGTTGAGCGCTTCCTGTCACAACCATTCCATGTGGCTGAAGTGTTTACCGGCATGCCGGGTTGTTTGGTCGACATCAAAGATACCATTGCTGGCTTTAAGGGGCTGGTCGAAGGTGAATATGATCATCTGCCAGAACAAGCTTTCTACATGGTCGGTAATATCGACCAAGCCATGAAAAAAGCCGAACGTATGGCCGCCGAAGCTGCGTAATTTAAGGGTAAGCCCGCCAAGGATTAAACATGACTGACAAGCTGCATTTCTCACTGGTTTCTCCCGAAAAAGAATTATTTTCGGGCAATGTGGACAGTGTAACTGTACCCGGTTCCGAAGGCGATTTTGGGGTCTATCCAGAGCATATGCCGGTGATGACCACCATTCGCCCCGGTGCCATATCGGTGATGAATGATGATGCTGAGCGCCGCATCTATATCATCGGTGGTTTTGCTGATGTAACGCAAGAAGGCTTGACGATTTTGGCCGAACAGGCGGTAGAACTGGCCGATCTTGATCCAGCTAAACTGGCCCAAGACATCACCAACGCCGAAGAAGACGTGCGCGATGCCGACAATGACGACAAACGCGAAGCCGCCGAAGAAAATCTGGATACTTTGCGCTCCATGCAAAGTGCCATGAACGCTTGAGTGATCAGCCAGAACGCCAGCATAAACGTTTTTTTTGGTTCAAAGCTGCGATTGCCACACTGATTTTGATCAGTTTGCTCGGGGTGTATGCCCGGTTTATTGAACCCAAAACCCTGATTGTACGAAATTTTGACGTGACCATTGCTGGTTGGTCCGGTCCGACATTGCGCGTCATTGTACTGTCCGACACCCATGTGGGTGGTCGCCATATGAGCGCGGCGCGGGTCGCTAAAATCATGAACAAGGTGCGTACACTTTCGCCTGATCTGGTCCTGCTGGCCGGGGACTATGTCGGCGGTCATTTGCCGATGGATCAACACAGTGCAGAATCCCGGCAAGAGATTACCGATGGTTTGATCGCGTTTGGCACCGGAGAGCCGAAGTTTGGCACCTATGCCGTGTTGGGCAATCATGATTGGTGGTATGATGGCGGGCAAGTCCGCAGCCAATTGGAACAAGCCGGAATTTCCGTGTTGACCAATGAAGTAGCGCTGGCCGACATCGACGGCTGGCAATTGCAAATTGCCGGGATCGGCGACATCACCACGCATCATGCGGATACCAATGCGCTCATGGCGCAAATGAACCCGGCACTGCCATCTTTCACCCTGACTCATAATCCGGATGTGTTCGTTGGATTTACCGCCTCGGCTGCTATGAATTTTGCTGGTCACACCCATGGTGGGCAAGTTTGGTTGCCATTTTTGGGCCGTCCGGGCGTGCCCTCAAAATACGGCCAACGCTTTGCCCGTGGCCGCTATGACGACGATCCCGGCATCATTATGGTCACCAGCGGCATCGGCACCAGCCTACTGCCAATCCGCTTCATGACCCCGCCCGAGATCATGGTGGTACGGATCACCGGTGGGTCTTGAGCATATTTCGGCCAGCATCTGGACCCCGGACTAAATCTGGGGACCTGCTTCACGAAAACCCCGGCCCCCGGATTTAGTCCGGGGTCCAGCCCAAGTTCAAAGCCTTGATATTTTCGGCCATAAATCCACCCATTCCGGATTACCTTGTTCAATCCGGTTGATTTTCCACTCTCGCCGCCAGCGCTTCATGCGCCTTTCCTGCGCGAGAGCAGCATCTATATCAGGAAAATCTTCAAACCAAACGCAATGAGTCAGCCCATATTTTTTGGTAAAGCCTTCGACCATCGCATTTCGATGTTGATGAACTCTAGCGATTAAATTAGATGTGGAACCAACGTACAATGTCCCATTGCGCTTGTTGGTCATGATGTAAACCCAGTTGATCTGGCTCATGTGCCCGCCCCTCTGGGCCCTGGACTAAATCCGGGGACCGAAAAAGTATTTATTTGTCTGCCGGTCCCCGGCCTTGAGCCGGGGTCCAGCTAAACGTACGATAACCGCTATACTAGAGGAGGTTGTCTCAAATATGGCAAAACTTACATCGTCAGAAAAGCTGGACCTAGCGAGAACACGAACTAATGAACTGGTTGATAAGGTTATTGAGTTAATTGAGACTGATGCAGTTAATGATGGCTTTATTTTTACCGATAGAGTTTCAAAAACTATACCAAAATCACACGCAGCAAATGCTTATAATGTTCTGGTCCGAAATCAGCTAGACTATCAAATAGTGCGCACGATAGCCTTATGGGATAATTGCCAATCAAATGATTTTGAGAAAATATCCATTCCTGCGATCTTAAATCTTTTAGATGCTGACACAATAGAGTTGGCAAAGAAACAAAACTTAGCAGTTGAAATTGCTAAAGAAGAGGATGGATTCTACAGGGAGATGGCAGACGAGAGCAACGATCGTTGTGATGAAGTAATTGGTTTAGCTAGAAGGATATCTGCATCAGATAAATTGAAATCACTGACAAATTTTAGAAGTAAACATTTGGCCCATAATCTAAATCAAACTAGGCTTGAAAAAAAGGCTTCAGAGCCATTGCAAGATGTCTCACCCGAGGAACTCAGAGAGCTACTAGAAAGTGCCATCAAGTGCATTTCTGCACTTCATATATGTTTGAATGGAACACATTTTGATTTTGAAAGCGCTAAAGGTTTTGCGACAAAGAATGCCCGTGAATTGTGGGATCGTTTTAAGTTTACATAATTAGATGCGCTCATCGGAAGGTTGGACCCCGGACTAAATCCGGGGACCGAAAATATGCATATATTGACCAGTCCCCGGCCTTGAGCCAGACTCCCCAGCCTTCTCAATCCCCGTCCATTTTTAAGGCCGCGATGAAGGCGCTTTGTGGGATTTCTACTTTGCCGAACTGGCGCATTTTCTTCTTCCCGGCTTTTTGTTTGTCGAGCAGTTTGCGCTTGCGGGTGGCATCGCCGCCATAACATTTGGCGGTCACGTCTTTTCGCATGGCCGAGATGGTTTCGCGGGCAATGACCCGTCCGCCAATGGCGGCTTGAATCGGAATTTTGAACATATGGCGCGGGATCAGCTCTTTTAGTTTTTCGACCAGCACCCGGCCCCGGTTTTCGGCTTGGCTGCGGTGTACCATCATCGAGAGCGCATCGACCGGCTCCGCATTGACCAACACGCTCATTTTGACCAGATCGCCCAGCCGGTGGTCCTCGATGGTATAGTCAAAACTGGCATAGCCCTTGGAGATCGATTTCAGGCGGTCGTAAAAATCAAACACCACTTCGTTAAGCGGCAGATCATAAATGATCATGGCGCGCGATCCGGCATAGGACAGGTCTTGCTGGATGCCGCGCCGGTCCTGACATAATTTGAGGATCGAGCCGATATATTCGTCCGGGGTTAGGATGGTGGCGCGGATCCACGGCTCGGCAATACTTTCAATATGTACCGGGTCCGGCATGTCAGCCGGGTTGTGCAGCTTGACCAAGCTGCCATCATTCATGGTCATTTCATAAACCACAGACGGCGCGGTGGCGATCAGCTCCAGATCAAATTCGCGGCTCAAGCGTTCCTGAATAATTTCCAAGTGCAGCAGGCCCAAAAATCCACAGCGAAACCCAAACCCGAGTGCTGCCGAGGTTTCCATTTCATAGGAAAAGCTGGCATCGTTCAGGCGCAATTTGCCCACTGCGGCGCGCAGGTCTTCAAAATCAGCCGCATCGACTGGGAAAATCCCGCAAAACACCACGGGCTGCACCGGACGAAAGCCTTTCAGAGCGACCGGGGTCGGGCGTTTATCTTCGGTGATGGTCTCCCCAACCGCAGCATCGGCCACTTCCTTGATCGAAGCGGTCAAAAATCCAATTTCGCCGGGACCAAGGTCGTCGACCATTTCGATCTTGGGCCGAAACACTCCGACCCGATCGATCACATAGGACGCACCGGTCGACATCATGCGGATGCGCATACCCTTTTTGGCAATGCCGTCCAGCATGCGAAACAATACGATCACGCCCAAATAAGCGTCATACCACGCATCAACAAGAAGGGCTTTTAAGGGGGCTTTCTCGTCGCCTGCATCGGGTGCGGGCAGGCGCTTTACAATGGCCTCCAAAATATCTTCAATGCCGATGCCGGATTTGGCCGAGGCTTGGATGGCATCGCTGGCATCAATGCCGATCACATCTTCGATTTGCTGGGCCACCTGTTCTGGCTCGGCAGCCGGTAGGTCGATCTTGTTGAGTACGGTGACGATCTCATGATCATGGTCAATCGCCTGATAGACATTGGCCAGTGTTTGCGCCTCAACCCCTTGGCTGGCATCAACCACCAAAATGGAGCCTTCACAGGCAGATAAGGAGCGTGAAACCTCATAGGCGAAATCCACATGGCCCGGCGTGTCCATCAGATTGAGCACGTAAGTCTTCCCGTCCTTAGCCGTATAGTTGAGACGAACCGTCTGGGCCTTGATGGTGATCCCGCGCTCGCGCTCGATATCCATGCTGTCCAGCACTTGTTCTTTCATTTCGCGCTTGGACAAGCCGCCGGTGAATTGAATCAGCCGATCGGCCAAGGTTGATTTACCATGGTCAATGTGGGCGATAATCGAAAAATTGCGGATATGTTCAGGCTTGGTTGTCATGGCGGGGTGGGTAGCACCCATTGCCCCCCCCAACAAGCACGGGTTCGGTGTTTTCGTGGGGCTTGTTTCATTCATAGCTCATTAGGGTTTTGGGTCGACAATCCGACCTCTGTTTTGCACCCCCCAAACCCAAGAGGTTTTACCATGTCGACACGTCAGATACTGTTCACCCCGATCCTTGCTTTGTGCTTGGCCATGGTGCTGGGTTGCGCCAGCAATTCAGCCGAACCAAGTGCGGCCAGCAGTGCGCCAGCCTCTGATAAATCGACCTACAACAAGGGCGAAGTCAGTTCAGCTATGGCTGATTATTTCGGGGTGACCGCCGAGGCCGCCGGTTCCGCCATCGAGCGGGTATTTCGCGAATTTGGTCGTCCCAATGGATATATTTATGGCTCGGAAGGGTCGTTGGCGATCGGCATTGGTCTGCGTTATGGCAAAGGCACCATGCAAATGGCCAGTGGCAGTCTGACCAAGGTCTGGTGGCAAGGTCCATCCATTGGTTGGGATGTGGGTGCCAATGGCTCCAAAGTCTTTACTTTGGTTTATAATCTGCAAGACCCGGAACAAATCTTTCAACGGTTTCCTGGAGTTGAGGGTTCGGCCTATCTGGTCGCCGGTATGGGCGTGAACTATCAGCGTTCTAACACCATTACCTTGGCACCGATTCGCACTGGTGTTGGCGTCCGATTGGGGGCCAATATCGGCTATCTGGCTTATTCAAAAAAACGCCGTTTGATCCCGCTTTAAGGTTTTAGCTAAAGGCTGGGGACCGGGCTTTTTTCTGCATTGCATTGGGTTGCCGATGCTTCGAGGCTCATTTCATTCGCACCTCATCCTGAGGTGAGAGGCGAAGCCGAACCTCGAAGGATCGGAACACACCTGCTAATCTGGCCACCGGAGTTAGAGTTAGCGCCAAACCCCGCTTTAACGACCCAACTCAACGATAGTCAATTCCGGCCACAGGGCTTTCATGCGGGTGGTTTTCTTGGCGTATGATTCCGGGGAAACTTCCGAGCCATCGCCTCTGGGTTGGACGATAAAGCCGAACAGATCGTCAAATCCGTATGGCGCGTGGATAGCAAACCCGCCCTTGCCATCCGGTGCAATCGCCACCGCATTGCACGGTGACATATAGCGTTCCAAGCTTTGTGCGGCATTTTGCAAGGGCGCATATTCCAGACCAAAATGGGCCTTGAACCACAGATGCACCCGGGCCTGATTGCGGACTTCCACCTCGACACCCAGATCGGCAAACGCCTTTGCGCAAACCTGTATCACCGCGTCTTCGGCCTCATAAGACAGATCGCTGTCGTCAAAATAGGCCAGATCATAATCTAATATGCCGCGTTTTGGATCATGGCCCAACAGGCCGTTCCACGCGCTCTGATATAGACATCCCGAGACCAACATGCCTTGGGCCAAGGGCAGCTCCGGGATGCGCCGTAAAATTTGCGCATTGACCGGGTTGGCCAGTGCCAGTTTCAGCAATTGCTGTTCCTGAACTTCTGGTGCAGCCTTGGAAAATCGAAGGTGTTTGGGTTGGCTCACCCGCGCAATACTCCGCTGGTGGCGGATTGCACCTTGTCGATAATTTTTGTGGAAACCGCTTCGATCTCAGTGTCGGTCAAAGTGTGATCCTTGGGCTGCAACGTCACTTCAATGGCCAGCGATTTGTGTCCCGGCTCTATGCCTTTGCCACTATACAGGTCAAACACCAAGGCTTGGCTGATCAGATTTTTATCCGCGCCTCTGGCCGCCCGGCGAACCGCTTCGGCTGAAATATCATCCGACACCACAAACGCGAAATCGCGGGTCAGCGGCATCAGATCATGCACCGGCAAAGCGGTGCGGGTGGTTTTGGCATTGCGCGCCGCTGGAATGGCTGCTGGCCAAATCTCAAAACCATAGATCGGACCATCAACGCCCAGTGCTTTTAAAGTTGCCGGGTGCAGCTCACCAAATTCAGCCAAGGTATTTTTGGGGCCAAGACGTAAAGCGCCCGAACGACCCGGATGCCAATAAGCGGACGTATCGGTGAAGGTTTGTAAGGCATCTACTTTGGCCCCGGCAGCGGCCAATCCAGCCATTGCCGCCGCTTTGGCGGTGAACACGTCAGGTGTCTGACTGCCCTGCCAATGGCGTTCGGGTTGGCCGGATAAAATCCCGGCGGCGCATAGGAGCTGGTCTTCCGGTTGATCGCCGCGATAGACCGGACCCAACTCAAACAATTGCAAATGGGTTTGTCCGCGATCCGCATTGCGCTGTGCGGCCAACAATAAATGGATCAGCGCAGAGGGGCGCATGCAGTCCAGCTCGGAACTGATCGGATTGGCCAGCATTAGCACATCCGCTCCGCCGCCAAAGGCGCGGGCATGGGATCGCTCACAAAATGACCAAGTAATACATTCGGCAAATCCGGCATTGGCCAAGCCATAGCGCAAAAGCCGGGCGCGGGTTTGTAAGGTGCTGGGCGCAGGTGGCAACACGCCCGGTTCACGGGTCAGGCTAACGGCGGGCAATTGGTCATAGCCAACGATCCGCGCCACTTCTTCAACCAGATCAGGTGCAGCCAACACATCACGGCGCCAGCTTGGGACACCAACCCGCATCCGATCATTTTTTGCGTCACCACAGTCAAAACCCAGCGGGGTCAGGATTTTGGCGATCTGCTGTGCGGTAAGTTCCAGCCCGGTCAGTCGTTTGACTTGGGATAGATCAAAATCAACAGCTTTTGGCCCGGCCGGTATTTCACCTGCCAGCACAATCTCCGACGGCTCGCCGCCGCACCAATCCAAGACCAATTGCGTGGCAATTTCCATGCCGTCCAGCACAAAACCGCTATCCACACCGCGCTCAAACCGATAGCGCGCGTCCGAGGTGATATTGGTATCGCGTCCCGTTTGCATGGTGCGCTGTGGATCGAACAAGGCGCATTCGATAAACACGTCTGTCGTAGTTTCAGAAACGCCAGTGCTGGCGCCGCCCATCACGCCGCCCAGACCAATTGCGCCGCTGTCATCAGCGATCACGCACATTTCGCTGCCTATGGAATAGGTCTTGTCGTCGAGCGCTTCAAAGCTCTGGTTTTTCCCGCCAAGCCGAACCCGGATCGGTCCTTTTACCTTGGCCAGATCATAGACGTGCAACGGCCGGTCACAATCATAAGATAGTAGATTGGTAACATCGACCAAGGCGCTGATCGGGCGCAAGCCAATGGCGCGCAGGCGGGTTTGCACCCATTGCGGCGATGGGCCGTTTTTGACCCCCCGGATCATCCGCCCGGCAAAGGCGGGGCATGCCGTTTCGTCTTCGATGATCACGTCTTGCGTACAGGCAAACTGGCCCGGTACCGGTGTAATCAATTGTTCGATCAATGTGCCCAATCCGGCAGCAGCCAAATCGCGGGCGATTGAGTTAACACCCAACCAATCGGGACGGTTTGGGGTTACCTCAAAATCAATCACGGGATCGTTCAGCTCCAGCGCGTCCGAGACCAATTGCCCAACGGCAAGGTCATCCCCGGACAGCTCAATGATCCCGTCATGGTCTTCGCCCATTTCCAGCTCTTTGGCTGAACACATCATGCCAAAGCTTTCGACACCTCGAATTTTGGCGGCTTTCAACGTCACATCAATGCCCGGCACATAAGCCCCAACCGGGGCAAAGGCGATCCAGATGCCAGCTCGCGCATTGGGTGCACCGCAAACGATCTGCTTTTCGCCTTCGAATGTCTCGACGCGGCAGACCCGTAAGCGGTCCGCATCGGGGTGTTGTTCGGCTGACAGGACTTTACCCACCGTAAAGGCGGCAAGTTTCTCGGCTGGGTTTTCCACGGCTTCGACTTCCAGACCGGCCATGGTCATCGCATCCACGATTTCGTCCAGCGTCGCGTCAGTGTCTAGGTGTTGTTTGAGCCAGGATACGGTGAATTTCATGAGGATAGCCCCGTGCTCAGATTGGGTTGGCTCAACGGCGAAAACCCATAATGGGCCAGCCAGTTTTGGTCAGAGGCAAAGAAATCTCGCAAATCTGGAATGCCGTATTTGAGCATAGCCAGACGATCCACCCCCATCCCGAAGGCAAAGCCCTGATAGACGTCAGGATCAACCCCGACCGAGCGCAGTACATTCGGATGGACCATGCCACAGCCCAAGATTTCCATCCATTTATCGCCTTGACCAATGCGAATTTCATCGCCGACCCGTTCATAACCAATGTCCATTTCAGCCGAAGGTTCGGTGAACGGGAAATGGTGCGGACGAAACCGGGTTTTGACCGGAGTTTCAAAAAATGCCGAAACAAAATCAGCCAGACAGCCCTTGAGGTGCCCCATGTGCGTTTCGCGGTCGATGACCAGACCTTCGACCTGATGAAACATCGGCGTGTGGGTTTGGTCACTGTCACAGCGATAGGTCCGGCCCGGCGCAATAATGCGGATCGGCTCCAATGCGGTGCCGGTTTTTTTCGCAGCCTGCACAGCGGCTTGCAAGGTTCTGATTTGCACCGGCGAAGTATGGGTCCGCAATAATTTACGAGTACCGTCTGCATCTGGCTCGAAGAAAAACGTGTCGTGCATGTCCCGCGCCGGGTGTTTGGGCGGAAAGTTCAGCGCGGTGAAATTGTAAAAATCAGTTTCAATGTCCGGGCCTTCGGCCACGGTAAACCCCATATCGCCGAAAATCACGGCAGCTTCGGCAAAAACTTGGCTGACCGGATGGATCGAGCCGGTGGGCATTGCCGTTGCGGGCAAGGTGACGTCAATCACTTCACTGGCCAATCGGGCGTTTAAGGCTTGCACTTCGAGAGTTTCGCGGCGTGTTGCGACTGCTTGGTTCAACTGGTTTTTGAGCGCGTTTAGCTTGGGGCCAAATTCGGTGCGCTGTTCCGGTGTCATGCCGCCCAAGGTCCGCATGATCAGCGACACTTCGCCCTTTTTGCCCAAGGCAGCAACCCGCACCTCATCCAATGCAGCTAGGTCACTGGCTGCATCAATGTTGGTTTCGATGCGGGTTTGAATTTCTTGCAGGTTTTCCATAGAGGACGCTCTCGTGACAAAATTGCCCGCGAGGACGTCCCCACGGGCGGGGGACGGGTGGAAAAGGAACCGGTGGACGCTGGGGTTTAAGCCAGCGCGGCTTTGGCTTTTTCCACCAATTGTGCAAAGGCTGCTGGCTCGTGAATGGCCAGATCAGACATAACCTTGCGATCCACTTCAATGCCGGCTTTGGTCAAGCCGTTGATGAACGAACCATAGGTCATTTCGTGCATGCGGCTGGCCGCATTGATCCGGGTGATCCACAGTTTACGGAAATTCCGCTTGCGGACCTTCCGGTCGCGATATGCATACTGGCCGGCTTTATCAACTGCCTGTTTGGCAACTTTGATCTGGGTGCGACGAGCACCACGATAACCTTTGGCTTTCTCAAGAACTTTTTTGTGACGGGCGTGACTGGCGACGCCCCGTTTGACGCGTGACATGGAAATGCGCTCCTAATTCAGTTTTGGAAAAAATCGAAAAAAACAGGTTCAGCCGTACGGCATGAACTTTTTGATGATACGAGCATCGGCAGCACACAAGGTGGTCGTGCCCCGTTTGTTGCGGATCTGTTTAGGGGTCCGCTTGATCATGCCGTGTTGTTTTCCGATCTGGCCGCTTTTTACCTTGCCAGAGGCGGTGAGCTTAAAGCGTTTTTTAACGCCGCTCTTGGTCTTCATCTTTGGCATTTTGCTCTCCTGTAATGTCCCCATGGGGGAGGTGCGATACTACCCGCCAAGGCATGCCTTTGGCCCGACAGGTAAGAAGTGGGGGTTTATAACCGCCCATGGCAGGAATGCAAGGGGTTTTGCGGCAGGATTTCCGATCCTTCGAGGCTCTGCTTCGCATGGCACCTTAAGGTGAGGGAATTGCTACCCGACCGCCCCGTCACCAAGCACCTCATCCTGAGGCGCGACTGTAAGGAACCTCGAAGGATCGGATAGAGTTACGTGATTCCGGTCCCCGGATACCCACCTTCGCGGTCCCCGGACCTGATCCGGGGTCCAGAGAAGCGTGATGCAAACGAAACCTCAGAAGAACTGGACCCCGGATCAGGTCCGGGGACCGGATTGTTTTGGCTTGCAGGTCATGGCTAGTATTGAGCACCTCCGGACTAATGATCCGGGGGTGGCGAAATTAGAAAATTATCAGATTTTCTTTTCCTCAGGCTTTGGTTCGTAGCTTTCTCTGATCAACTCAGTTTCTGGCCGCGTTGTATCTTCCTCTGTTGGTGGAGGAGGTGGTGGTGAGGCCTCGTCATCGTCACCAAAGTACAAAGTATGTGTCATTTTTTAATAGCCTTATATTAGCTGAATCTAGGTAGTAATTTATGCCAAATTTGAAAAAAATACTACGAAATAAAAAAATAGTGCAATAATGGTTGGAATTGCGGATATCGACAACCATAGTAGACATGAATACCTGATTTCAGACATTCGATTATTTTTGCTATAGTTTGTCTCTGTACACTCGAAATATAATGCTTCAATTTCTGTTACAACGTCGTCTGAATTTTTGTTCTTTAAGTACTTTTCCCAAAGTGCTGGCTTTCCATGCCTTCGATAATCTGCTCCCCACAGGATTTTGAATAAAAACCATAACGCTGTGAAAACAGAAATGATCCATACTATCGAAATTACTTCAATGAAGTATTTTTCAGGAACACCCATTGTGGGCCAAATTTTCGGTATCAAACGATCCAAATATAAAAATGCCAAACTGAACTCAGCAAAAAACATCGGAATAATATAACTCAAACTTGATTTTAGCTTTTCTGATCTTTCAAATTCTGAGTAATGCCATTTCTCGATAAAATCTAATCTGGCATTATCTTTGTTTTGAGAGGAAGCCATTATTTTAAGCCATTCTCTTCAAGCGTTTCCTCATTCTGGGCAATCAGAATATCCCGGATCAAAGCAAAGGGAAGGTCAGGATTGTCTTCGGCAATTTGTCCGATTTGCGACCAATACTCGATCTGTTTCGGGGTTGAGCGGTGATGCACCTTGCCGTGCCGTTTGGCTTCGCCAACCAGCTTTTCAGATAGTTTTACATTTATGGCCATGGGTAAGCTCCTTTGGAGTCATTATATAGGAAAAGGTTCCAAAAAGGAACATAAATCTGGATTGGGCAGGATTTCCGATCCTTCGAGGCTCAGCTTCGCTTCGCACCTCAGGATGAGGGAATTGATATTTCAACACGTACCTCATCCTGAGGTGCGACTGTAAGGAGCCTCGAAGGATCGACCAGCGGCACAAAGGGCATGGACCCTCCGATCAAGCCGGAGGGCAGCAGAAATATCAATTGCAGGCAGCGACTTGCGATCGATCTTCGACCCGAAACCTCCGACCTTCCCCCACTTTTCGCTTCCCTCCGGCTTGACCGGAGGGTCCAGACTAACTTGATGCAAACGAAACCTAAGAAGAAATGGACCTCGGCTCTGAGGCCGGGGACCGGGGCTTGGTTGTGATCCATAAAGGCGGTTTATAAGCGCCCCTGATATTTCTCAGCTTGGCAACTTCCCAAACGAGCCAACCGGAACTATATAAGCCTCGGAGACTGGCGGCGGGCGAGGCCCTCGCCAACCCGGTCAGGTCCGGAAGGAAGCAGCCGCAACGAGTTTTTCTCGGGTCGTCGTTCAGTCTCTACTTGCTCTTATGCGCTGCACCTTGCATTTTCACGCCATGAGCGAATCTGATCCACATCAAGACAGCGAGCCGCCCGATCCGCCGGATCCGAACCAGGACAGCATGTTCGGGGATGCGCCCAGCGGTTCCAAATCCGGCATTGTTCCGACCTATCAGGTGCTGGCACGCAAATATCGTCCATCCAACTTTTCCGATCTGATCGGGCAAGAACCAATGGTTCACACCCTGACCAATGCCTTTGCCTCGGCGCGCATTGCTCACGCTTTTATGCTGACCGGGGTGCGCGGCGTGGGAAAAACCACGACAGCGCGCCTGTTGGCTCGCGCCCTGAACTATCAGAGCGACAAGGTGGATGGACCGAGCATGCAGCTTGATCCGCCGGGTGTGCATTGCGCCGAAATATCAGCCTCGCGTCATATGGACGTGATGGAAATGGATGCGGCGTCCCATACTGGTATTGCCGATATTCGGGAAATTTTGGACGGGGTGCGCTATGCGCCGGTCTCGGCGCGCTACAAGGTTTACATCATCGATGAAGTACACATGCTGTCCAAGCAGGCATTTAATGCGCTCCTGAAAACCTTGGAAGAACCACCGCCCCACGCCATTTTTATATTGGCCACCACGGAAATTCGAAAAGTGCCGGTGACGATTTTGTCCCGGTGTCAACGGTTTGATCTGTCGCGGGTTGACCCGCCCGCTATGGCCAAGCATCTGGCCAATATCTGTACGCTTGAGCGGCGCGAAGTCAGCGAACAGGGCTTGCACTTGATTGCCAAAGCCTCCGAAGGATCAGTGCGCGATGCCCTGTCCATTTTGGATCAAGCTCTGGTACAGGCCGATGATGGCGCCTCGGTTAGCCCGGAAGAAATTCGCATCATGCTGGGTCTGGCCGACCGGACCCGGGTTCTGGGCTTGTTGGCCTTGGTGATGAAATCGGATGCCCCGGCGGCTTTGATTGAGTTGCGCCAGCAATATGATCTGGGGGCCGATCCGTTAGTAATTTTCAACGATCTGCTCGATCATTGTCATCAGATCACCCGAACCAGAGCCTTAGGCGATGCGGCTGATTTGACTGAATATGGTCCGGGGGCCGATCAGGTTCGTGGGTTAGCCAGTGATTTGTCCATGGGGCAATTATCACGCACGTGGCAGATGTTGCTGAAAGCGACCAGTGAAATTCGCATCGCACCCGATCCATTGGCCGCCGCCGAAATGGCGCTGATTCGGCTTTGTGTGGCGAGCGACCTGCCTTCGCCGGAAGCGGCTGCCAAACTGTTGGTCGGTGGTGCCGAGGGCCAAGCTGCCCCGGCTTCGAAACCAGCTCCTTCTACCAAAGGGGCACCGTCTGCATCTTCTGCTGCCCAGGTTCGCGAGCCGGTGGCCAGCCAAACCGCCCAATCCGCGCCCAATGATGGGCCACGTATGCAGGTGCAAGGCAATCTGGAAATGGTAACGTCGCCGCAAATGGTTGTCGCGCCGGAGGAACAGCCCGAAGAACGACCCGAAACTGACCAAAACCGCTTTGAAGACCTGTTGGCATTTTTGGAAGATAAACGCGAAGTTGAAGTGTTGAGCCAATTGGAACGCTATGTGCGGCTGGTCAGTTATCAACCCGGTGCGATCACCTTTGCGCCAGAGGGACAAGTGCCGGAAAAACTACCGGCGGAATTGTCCGGGCAATTGCAAAACATCACTGGCCGACGCTGGTTAATCAATATGGACAGCCGGGCGCAAGGCGCGGACACCATCGCCCAAGTTCGAAAAAGAGCCAATGAGCAAGACCGCAAAAATGTGTTGGCTGATCCATCGGTCCAAGCCATATTGGAGGTGTTTCCAAAAGCCAAAATTATCCGGGTGTTTGATCCCCGGACAGACGGGCCGCAAGATGAGGATACATTATGAAAGACCTAAGCGGTTTGATGAAACAAGCCAAAGAGATGCAAGAAAATATGGCAGCCGCTCAGGAAAAACTGGCCGAGTTGGAAGTGGTCGGCGAGTCAGCGGGTGGCATGGTTACCGTGACATTGAACGGCAAGGGCGAAGCAAAAAGCCTCAAAATCGAGCCGACATTTTTGGTGCCGTCCGAGGCCCCGGTGCTCGAAGATCTGATTGTCGCGGCCTTAAACGATGCCCGGCGCAAAGTGGATGTATTGGCCCGTGAGCAAATGGCGGCAGCGGCTGGACCGCTCGGCTCGATGATGCCGCCTGGCATGAAATTGCCGTTTTAGGTCGCTGATGCCCCAAACTTTTGCCGGTCCACAAATTGAACAATTAATCACCCTGCTGTCCCGCCTTCCGGGGCTGGGTCCCCGTTCGGCCCGGCGCGCCGTGCTGCACCTAATTCGCAAAAAAGAAGGCCTGTTGGTCCCGCTGGGGCGAGCCATGAACGAGGCGGCTGAACATATTGTTTCTTGCCAGCAATGCGGCAATATCGATGTGCGTAATCCGTGCGCCATTTGTGCCGCACCGGGCCGCGATCAATCCATTTTATGCGTGGTCGAACAGGTCGGCGATCTGTGGGCGCTGGAACGAGCTGGCGCGCACCGGGGGCGCTATTTTGTGCTGGGCGGCGTGTTGTCAGCCATTGACGGGGTGCGCCCCGATGATCTGCATATTGATCGCTTGTTGGCCTTGGCCGCAGGGATCGAAGTGCGAGAAGTCGTTTTAGCCCTGAACGCCAATGTAGACGGGGCCAGCACCGCGCATTACCTAAACGACGCATTGGCTAAAGTTGGGGTGCAGGTGTCCTCGATCGCCCGGGGCGTGCCGGTTGGCGGCGAGCTGGATTATCTGGACGATGGCACCTTGGCGGCGGCCTTGCAGTCTCGCAAATCCATGTGAGCTATTTCTGGTTTGTTTTGGGCTAATTCCCATCCCGTCATTGCGGCGGAGGCCGCAATCCATCCACGGGCCTTAGCATGCTGCTATGAGTGGATGGATACCGGATCAAGCCCGTCATGACGGGTCGTTGTGAGAGCCAGATGTAACCGAAAATGCTTTAACGCTTACGACGGCTCAAGTCGCAGCAGCTTTCCTGAATCGGTCAGCAAATATAAAAACCCGTCCGGGCCGGAACGCACATCGCGGATTCTTTCTTTCATGGAAACCAGCAAGCGTTCTTGTGCGGCTTCCGTTTCGCCATCCAGTTCAATGCGCCGCAACTGTTTGCCGGCCAGTGCGCCGGAAAATAGATCGCCATTCCAGTTGGGGAATTTGTCGCCCTCGTAAAAATCCAACCCCGATGGGGCAATCGATGGCACCCAGTGCAAAATGGAATCTACCATGCCGGGCAGGCTGCTAAACTCAGAAATGCTCTTGCCGGTATAGCCCATGCCAAACGTGGCTTTTGGCCAGCCGTAATTGCCACCTTTTTGCAAGATATTGATCTCGTCACCGCCTTTGGGGCCGTGTTCGCTTTCCCAGATTTTTCCGGTGACAGGGTGTAAGGTCAGCCCTTGCGGATTGCGGTGGCCATAGCTCCAGATCTCTGGTGCACCGTCCACACCATCGGCAAATGGATTGTCGTCCGGCACGCTACCATCCAAATGCAAACGAATGATTTTGCCAAAATGACTATGCGGGTTCTGGGCCTCGTGTGACCAGTTGAACCCCTCGCCAATACTGGCAAACAAATACCCTTTGCCGTCCAGCACAAAGCGCGAGCCAAAGTGTGCACCTTTTTTCTTCTCGGTTGTATTGGCTTGAAACAAGGTTTTCAGATCGGTCAGTTCATCGCCGTGCAAAACCGCGCTGGCAATTGCCGTGTGATTTTGCGCATTGGTTCCTTCGGCAAACGACAGAAAAATCCGCCCATCAGTGGCAAAATCTGGCGACAGCGCCAGATCGAGCAGCCCGCCCTGACCGGACACCAAAACCTCTGGCCCGCCGGTGATCGCGGTGATCTGGCCGGTATCGCTTGAGACCCGAACCACTTGCCCGGTTTTTTCGGTAATTAGAAAATCACCATCCGGCAAAAAGACCATCGCCCACGGATCGCTGAGTTGATCGGTGATCTGCACCACATCAAAACTGGCTTGCTGGCTGGCCTCGTGGTGGATGATGGCAAATGGACCATCATTGACTTGCTTAGTGTCTTTGGCTTCGGGTGCGCCACATGCGACAAGGCTGGCGGTTAGCGCCAGCGCAAATACTCTATTCAAAACAGACATTTTCATGAAGTTTTTCCTTTGACCATCAGCATGGGGGGTTCTGTATCAGCTTCAATTGACCCAGGTGCCACGTCAACGTCTGCGATCTTGTCGGCTCGTTTACCGATGCGAGAGGTTGAGGTCAGCAAATCGCTAATATCTTTTTCAGTCAGCTTGAAATGCCGGTCCAGTTTTTGGGCACGGTCTTCGAGCAGTTGAACATCCTTCATCATCAGGCCCACTTCGCGCTGGATCAAATGGGCTTGTTCGCGCATACGCGCGTCTTTCATCAAGGATGATATGGTCAGCAATGTAGCCATAAAGGTGGTTGGCGATACGATCATCACTTTGGCGCTAAACGCCATCTGGATCAGATCGGGAAAGTGCGCGTGCAGGTCGGCATAAATCGCCTCCGATGGTAAAAATAACAAAGCGGTATCTGTGGTTTCACCGGGTAGAAGATATTTGCCAGCAATATCCTTGATGTGTTTCTTGATGTCGGTCCGTAAGGAAGCCGCCGCCTGTTTACGAAACACATCATCCGGTGCGTCTTGCAACGCCCGCCAACTTTCCAGCGGAAACTTGGCATCGACCGCGATACCTTCCGCACCATTGGGCAAATGGATCAGGCAATCGACCCGCTTGCCATTACTCAAGGTCGCTTGAAACGAGTAGGCAGAAGGCGGCAGGCTGTCCTCGACCATGTCCTGCATGCGCATTTCACCAAATGCGCCGCGACTTTGCTTATTCGACAAGATGGATTGCAGACCGCTGACTTCGTGGCCCAGAGTCTCGATATTTTTTTGCGCTCGGTCGATCACCGCCAATCGTTCGCCAAGGCTTTTCAAATTCTCGTGGGTCTGCTCGCGGGTCTCCCCAAGACTATCCCCCATGCGTTTCCCGAAAGCATCGAGGCGTTCTTCGAGATTGCGTTTCAGATCACTATTGCCGCTTTGGGCATTGGCATGAAGCAGGTCGAACGCGCCTTGCATTTTGGTTTGATTTTCGACCAGCACGGACAATTGCTGTTTGAGCTGGTCATCGCCCTGACCGGTGCGGCGCAGCACCAGCGTCACCAATAGGACCGCGAAAAAGATCACCAATAGTCCCACCGCAACGGCGGTGGTCAGGGGATCAACATTGATGTTCGTCAATTGTTCTTGCATTTATCTGTTTATATCTGATTCGTTGCCCCCGGCTAATCTTGACGAAACGGCTTGGCCCCACCAAGTTGCCCGCATGACCATACAAAAAATCCTGACTGTCCCCAATCCTGTCCTGAAACAGGTGTCGCGCCCGGTGAAAACCATGGACGACCAGATCCGCAAATTGATGGATGACATGCTGGAGACCATGTATGACGCGCCGGGTATTGGTCTGGCCGCCATTCAGGTGGGCATTCCGCTTCGGGTAATTGTGATGGATCTGGCTGGCCCGGACGAAGACCCGGCCCCGATGTGTTTTGCCGATCCGGAAGTCCTCGAAGACGTCGAAGAAATGCGTCTGTGGGAAGAGGGATGCCTGTCGGTCCCCGATTTTTACGAAGACGTGGAACGCCCCGAGCGGGTCAAATTAAAGTATATGGACTATCACGGCAAAGAGGTGGTCAAGTGGGTCGATGGCTTGTTCGCCACCTGTATCCAGCATGAAATGGACCATTTGAACGGCGTTCTGTTTATTGACCATTTGTCGCGCTTAAAACGCCAACGGGCTGTGCGCAAGGTCCAGAAGGCCGAGCGGGACCGGGCTATCGAGGCCGCCGAGTAAGCATGACCTTGCGCCTTGCTTTTATGGGTACGCCGGATTTTGCCGCTGCGACCTTGGGTGCGTTGATTGCGGCTGGCCATGACATTGCGTGTGTGTATACCCGCGCACCCCAGCGGGCTGGGCGTGGTAAAAAAGAGCAAAAATCAGCCGTTCACCAGATGGCCGATACGTTGGGCCTGCCGGTTCGTACGCCTAGATCTCTGCGCGGTCCAAAGGCCCAAGTCGCTTTTGCCGAATTGCAAGTCGATCTGGCCGTGGTGGTGGCCTATGGGCTGATCCTTCCCATAGAGGTTTTGCAAGCGCCCAGACTGGGGTGTTTTAACCTGCACGGCTCGGCATTACCGCGCTGGCGTGGTGCAGCCCCGATCCAACGAGCCATTATGGCCGGCGACACCCAAACGGCAGTGCAGGTCATGCAAATGGACGAAGGGTTGGATACCGGCGACATCCTGCTGTCCGAAACCCTACCCATTACGGTGAGCGATACGGCGGGCACACTGTACGACCGGATGATGCTGATCGGGGCCGATCTGATGGTCCGGGCCATCATCGCTGCCGAGCGCGGCTCATTGGTTTCAACCGTGCAGAGTGCGGACGGCCTGACCTACGCCCACAAAATCGACAAGGCCGAAGCCCGCATTGACTGGCAGCACCCGGCCCGCCAATTGGATTGGCACATTCGCGGCCTGTCACCATTTCCCGGTGCTTGGTGCGAGTTGAACACTCGCAAAGGCCCACTTCGGGTCAAAGTATTACTCAGCGAACTGGCCAGCGGGTCGGGCGATCCTGGGCAGGTACTGGACGATCAATTAACCGTGGCCACCGGCGAGGGTGCTTTGCGTCTGTTACAAGTCCAAGCCGCCGGGGGTCGCGCCCAAAGCGGAGCCGACTTTGTGCGGGGACAACATTTGACGACAGGCGAGCTGTTGTCATGACCCGGTTCAAACTGACCCTTGAATATGATGGCGAGCCGTTTTTTGGCTGGCAAAAACAAGACAATATGGCGACAGTACAAGGTGCGTTGGAACGCGCCGCCAGTGCGCTGGATGGTTGCGAAGTACGGGTGCAGGGTGCCGGGCGCACCGATGCTGGAGTGCACGCCTTGGGACAGGTGGCCCATCTTGACTTAAGCCGCGACATCGCGCCGGATCAAGTGCGCGATGCTCTGAACCATCATGTACGGCCTGACCCGGTGGCGGTGCTGTTGGCCGAACCAGTCGATGAAGAATTTCACGCTAGATTCAGCGCCACCGCCCGGCATTATCTATACCGGATCATTGCGCGTCGTCCGCCGTTGACGCTGGAGCTGGGCAAATTGTGGCGCATACCGCGCGCCATAGATGTGGCTGCGATGGATCGCGCCGCGCGGATATTGCCGGGACAGCATGATTTTTCGACCTTTCGGGACAGCGATTGCCAAGCCAAAAGCCCGATCAAGACGCTGGACCGGATCGAGGTCAGTCAAGTCGGCGATGAAATTCATATTATTTGTCAGGCCCGCAGCTTCCTGCATTCCCAAGTGCGCTCCATAGTGGGTTCATTGATCGAAGTAGGCATTGGCAAATGGACCGAAGACGATTTTGGTGCGGCGCTGGCCGCCAAAAGCCGCGCCGCCTGCGGACCCGTCGCCCCACCAGACGGGCTATATTTGACCAAGGTGTTGTATTGAACTTCCCGTCACCCCCTCCACCTGCTTTGCAGGCGCCTCCCCCATCAAGGGGGAGGACAGCAAAGTGAACATCTCATCCTC
>NVXG01000046.1 GCA_002733805.1 Robiginitomaculum sp.
GGTCAGACAGTGTTGTCACATCAACCCCGTCAAGCAAGATCCGCCCGCCCGTTGGCCGATAAAGCCGGACCAATGCGCGCGCCAGCGTAGACTTGCCGCAGCCACTTTCGCCCACCAGCCCCAGCGTTTCGCCGCGCTCAATCTTTAGGCTCACCCCGTCAACAGCGCGCAGCGGCCCGGCCCGTGTTGGAAAATACATTTGCAAATTATCCAGCTCTAGCAGCGGCTTGTTCATGCTATTGCCCTCGCCATATCTTGCCTTGGCGAGGCAGCGTTGTCTGGTCTTGCCGGAGCGGCAGGATCAGCCAACCAGCAGCGCATGCGGTGGCCGCCGTCCGGATTTGTGCTCTGCCCCGTGGCCACGCCGTAAAGCGGCGGCGGTATTATACATTGCTGCCGGGCCTCGGGGCAGCGCGGCGCAAACGGACAGCCGGGCGGCGGCGCGCGCATATCAGGCGGGCTGCCGGGGATCGGCTCTAGCGGTGTATCGGTCTGGCGCGGATCGGGGATCGCGGCCAAGAGGCCCCGCGTATAGGGGTGTTGGGGTGCTGCAAACAAGTCGCCAACGCTGGCCTCTTCCATCACTTGCCCGCCATAGAGCACCATGACCCGGTCTGCGGTTTCGGCAATAACGCCAAGGTCATGTGTGACAAGGATAATAGCCATGCCGAGCCGGTCGCGCAGCTCCTTGAGCAGCGCCAGAATTTGCCGCTGTATTGTCACATCAAGGGCTGTTGTTGGCTCATCGGCGATCAGCAATGCGGGTTCGCAAGCCAGTGCAATAGCGATCATCACACGTTGCCGCATGCCGCCCGAAAACTCATGCGGATAGCTGTCAATCCGCGCCTCAGCCGACGGAATGCGCACCAGATCAAACAGCTCAATCGCCCGCGCCCGCGCCTCAGCTTTGCTGATTTTGCGGTGGCGCAGAACCGCTTCAGCCACCTGCCGCCCAACACTCATCGTCGGGTTGAGCGCCGACATAGGGTCTTGAAAAACCACACCGACCCGGTCTCCGCGAATACGGGTGAGTTGGCGCTCTGACATTTTCAGCAGATCCTGGCCCTCGAAGATCACCTCGCCAGCATCAATTGTGCCGCCGCGCTTGAGCAGCCGCAAAAAGCTCATGCAGGTCACCGACTTACCCGAGCCGCTTTCGCCGACCAGCCCCAGAATTTCGCCCCTATTCAAGTGCAGATCAACACCGCGCACCGCCTGAACAACGCCGTGCCCTGTGCTATAAGTGGTGCGCAGCCCGCGCACATTCAGCAATAACTCGGTCATGATGCCAGCCTTGGGTCTAGCGCGTCGCGCAACCCATCGCCGAGGAAATTAAACGCCAGCATTGTCAGGCTGATCGCCACGGCAGGAAAAAACAGCTGGTGCGGATAGGCGCGCAATGTCTCAACCGCCTCGGAGGTGAGTGTGCCCCAGCTTGCCTGCGGCGGCGTCACGCCAAGGCCAATAAAACTCATGAAGCTCTCGATGAAGATCGCTGACGGGATCAGCATGGTCAGCGTCACCAAAATCGGGCCAAAGGCGTTGGGCAACAGATGTCGGAACAATATCCGCCAGGTTGATCCGCCCATCATGCGCGCCGCAGCGACATAGTCTTGGCTTTTCAGTGTCAGGATTTGTCCGCGCACAATGCGCGCCATATCCACCCAATAGACCGTGCCAATCGCCAACACCACTGACAGTAGGCCAGATTTCAAGACCACCATCATCAAGATAACATAGAGTGTCAGCGGTATGGTGGCCACAATCTCAACAATCCGCATCATCACTGCATCAACCCGGCCACCAAGATAGCCAGCAATGCCACCATAAAGCACGCCGATCACGAAATTGGTCAGCACCGCCGCTGCCGCGACCATCAAGGAGATACGCGCGCCATAAAGCTGACGTACCAGCACATCGCGGCCCAACTGATCGGTGCCAAACAGGTTGCGCCTGTTCAGCGACAAGCGGCCAGCTTCGGCGACGCTGCCGTCAATGCTCAGCACGGGTGGGCGCTGCGAATAGTCGAGCACCAGCGCATGCCCGTCGATTTCCCAGCTGCTGCGCCGGTTTACCATGTCGCGGTCATCTGGGCGCAGCAGCCCATCAATACCGCCATCCGCGCCCACATTATAAAGCCTGAGATTGCTGGCATTCACATGAACAATCCGGCCTTCGCCGACCACGTAAGGCCGGTAAATTGGCGGCAGGTTTGACAGCTCTAGCCGCTGCTCAAAATAGCTATAGCGTGAGATCATCGGCCCAAAAACAGAGGCCAAGATCAGTACAATAATGAATAATAGCCCGGCCATTGCTGGCCGGTGCCGAAACAACCGATAGCGCACACCCTGCCAAAAGCCGCGCGTGGCGCTCTGGTCTGGTAGGTCAGGCATCTTGGCCGCGGCGTCGAGCGGCTCCCACATATGTGGGGCAATTGCCGGGCGGGTCATTTGCGCTCTCCATAAGATATGCGTGGATCAAGCCAGAGATAGAGCAGATCAACAATTAGCAGCATGAGCATGAGGAAGGCGGCATAGAAAATGGTGATGCCCATGATCGCGGTGTAATCACGGTTGGTGATTGACTGGACAAAATGGCGGCCAATGCCCGGCAAGGCAAAAATCTGCTCGATGACAAAACTGCCCGTTAGCAGGTTTGCCACCACCGGACCAAGCACGGTCACCACCGGGATCAGCGAATTGCGCAACCCGTGCCGCAACATGATAGTGTGGGCAGGCAGGCCCTTGGCGCGGGCGGTCATGATATAGTCTTGCTCCATCGTCTCGAGCAGGCTTGAGCGCGTCAGCCGGGCCACGAACGACATCCAAAACCCCGACAGCGCAAAAACAGGCAAAATATAGCCGCGCCAATCATCAAGCCCAAAGGCGGGCGTCCAGCCAAGCCGCAGCGCAAAGATATAGAGCGATACGGTTGCCACCACATAGGACGGCACCGCAATGCCAAGCGTGGCCACAAACATTGCCAATGTATCGGGCCATTTGCCGCGGTTAAGCGCCGCGATCACGCCAGCAGGTACGCCAAGTGCCACAACACAGATCAGCGCCAGCAGCCCGGTTTGGGCAGTAACAGCCAGCCCTTCACTGATCATTTGGTTGACCGTGACACCGGGATATTTGAACGACGGGCCAAGATCGAATGTCAGCACACCACTGAGATAATTGAGATATTGCCGCCAAAGTGGCTGATCTAGCCCGAACTTGGCATTGAGTGCGGCCTCGATTTCTGGGGCCAGCATCTTTTCAGACACAAACGGTCCGCCCGGCACAGCATGCATCAAAATGAATGTCAGGGTGATAATCGCCCATAGCGTCACCGCCATCATGCCAACGCGCCGTGTTAGCCAGCTAAGTGGGATGCGCCCGGCGCTAGTCATCTATCCGCCGCGCTTCCATATCGGGCCGCTGGCGCAGAGCCGGGCCGTTGCCAAGCCAAAACAGCAGCGTTTCGTCATCTGTGGGGTTACGCGCCTGATGGCGCATATCAGAGCGAAAATGCAGCGTATCGCCGGGGCCAAGATCATGCACAATGCCATCGATCTCAAAGATTGCGCGCCCGGAGCGGATCTCAACAAACTCTTCGCCGATATGCTGGTCAATTTCGCCGACAAACCCGGTTGGCAGGGTGATCAGGTAAGCCGAAAATGTAGCACCGGGGAACTCGCCGTGCAGACGCTGATAGGTCATGCATCCGGCGCGCACCCATGTGGTTTCACGGTCTTTTGCTTTACTCACCAGCCCGCGCGCAGCAGCGGTGGGCATAAAATGTCCAAGGTCGAGCGTCAGTGCCGCGGCAAGCCGTGTGAGCGAGCTTAGCGACGGTGTCGCGATGTCGCGTTCAATCTGGCTAAGATACCCAACCGACAGATTGACCCGCTCGCTAAGATCTTGGAGCGTGATGTTTTGCGAGCGCCGCGCCGTCCGCAAAAGCCTGCCCGTCGACAGGCCAACACTTGGTACTTTGTTCTTTGACGCAGCTTTGTCGGCCATCGTGCTGTCCCCTTTGGGAACAGTATTCCATCTAAAAATTTTTAGTTAAAGTAAAATTTTTGCGCATAGCCCATTTAGCAGCTTACCTGCCCCACCAAGGTGCTCTCATATAAGGTGAAAGTTCTACCGTGTTTGACTTACAATGGCTGGATGCGGCCCACCGTTGTTGATGCCTATGCCGACGGCAGCCTTTTACGACCGCCATCCCAACGTCTTGTGCCTTTACACCGCCAAGGTCAGCACCCCGGCAAATCAGCTCTTTCGTATCTGTTTGCGCCTTAACAAGTTGAGCAAACTCTACACCAAAGTGATAGAACCTCCGGGGGGCACATCCCGCAGGTTCCGCTATTGAAGGCCGTATTTGACCCAAACAAATGAGCCAAACTTAGCTACCTTTATGGGTAAATTCTCTAGCTATGAGCACCGTTTTTACGGACCATTTCAGGCCCTGCACTCTGTTGAACCACCCAATATCAAACGCGATTATCGCATGAAGCTAATAGGCGACACGGTAAATATCCGTAATTTCGTGAACAGACAGATCTGTCGGGTTCCAATCAAGTAGACGGCGGATCGCGTGCGCATCTTCTGCCATTTTGGGCAGATCATCTTTAGGAACGCCATGGGCTTTTAGGCGCATATCTAGCCCTAAACCTTGACAAAATGCCGTGGCGACAGCGCGTACTTCTTCAGCTTTATTTTCTGGACCACCAAGTGCCGCGCAAATTTTCCGGGTTTTTTCTGGTGTAGCCTCTGCATTTGCCGCAAGCGTATGCGGAAAAATCAACGCATTCGCTATGCCATGCGGCAGTTTATGTCTTGTGCCCAGCGGATAGGCGATGGCGTGCCCTGCCGTGGTGTTAACCGGGCCAAGACAAACACCCCCGTAGAATGACGCAAGCGACAAGCCAGCGCGGGCCTCAAGGTCAGAACCATCCTGAACCGCCCGCTTGAGGTATTTGCCAACCAGCTTGATGCCTGAAAAAGCATAGGCATCAATAATGGGATGGGCGCGTTTAGAGGTAAAAGCCTCGACACAATGCGCCATCGCATCGACCCCCGTCGCGGCAGTGATGAACGGTGGGACAGAAACAGTGAGCGCGGGGTCAACTATCGCGAGGTCCGCGAGCATATGCAGGCTTTCAGTCGCTACTTTTGCCAATGTCTCAGGGTCGGTGATAAGCGCACGGGTACCCACTTCAGATCCGGTGCCTGCTGTGGTCGGAATTTGCACGAGGCCAACCTTGCGCGTGGGCGCGCGATTTTTCCCGGAAATATCGAAAAGCTGCAGATTAGTGCTGACCATAACAGCGACAAGTTTGGCAAGGTCCATCGCCGAGCCGCCACCAAAGCCAATAATAACATCGGCTGAACCAGCGGCGGCGACGGCCTGTTTCAGGTTGGATAAGTCGGGCTCGGGAACAACGTCTCCAAAAACGCTAACATCTCCAAGTCCGAGCAAACTAAGGCGGGCTGCATTAACCGGATCGGCAATGACAAAGGGGCTAGAATATCCTTTTTCACGGATCCATTCAGCCAAGCCGGTCAATTCTCCTATGCCAAATAGGATAACGGGCGGGCGATGCATTTCAATCGCGTCCAGAAGTGATGGCATAGGATTCTCCGTGAGTTAATTTGACAACTGAGTCTGGTGTTTGGCGCCCGAAAGCAACCCATTTCTAATAATTTGTAAAGCTGATTGTCAAATTTAAATTCCTAGGTGAATGTCGGCCATTTTTACCGTACCGGCAAAACTTCTGTTCATACCTAATGATTTATATCATTTATTTTCCGCAAGTTAGGAGATATTTGGGAAATTAGCCTATCGATATTTTAGCTTGCCGCACACAAGGTATCAGCTGGTTTTCTTGAAATTGTGCGAATTTTCATGAATTTATTTGACAAGTTGTCAACTGAACAGCATGGTGCAAAAAACTGCAAAACTGTTTGGAGGGGCCAATGGCGGAAGTACGACAAAGTAAGGGAGATTTCTGGATTGGCTGCGGATTGCTTGCCTTCTGCGGGTTTGCCGTCTGGCGAACGCTGAGCATTAAACAAGGCTTTTCCAGCTCGATTGCGGGCCCGTCATTTGTACCTTGGTTGATGATCGGGTTGATCTCTATCTTGTCAGCAATTTTGATTTTTCAGGGCATTTCCGCAGGCAAAGAGGGTGGAAAAGACTCCGTCATTCACTTCCCTGACAAGCAAACACTGCTGACAATCGCAGCTTTCGTTGTGCTGCTTGTCCTCTACGCGGCTGCCTTTTTCCCAATCGGTTACATTCCCGCAACGCTGGTGACCTTTGTCATTGGCTTGTGGCTCATCGGCGAGAGAAAAATCTGGCTCTTAATAGGGTTCCCGGTCGTCATGACATTCGCAGTGCATTTCGCCTTTACCAATTTTCTATCTATCTGGCTCCCCTGAGCCCCGATATCCCAAGGAGGAGGATACAATGTCTAAGAATATTATTGTCGCTGCCGTACTGGCCACCACTGGTGCTTTGCCTGCCTATGCTGATTTCCCAGAGCGGCCGCTTCAAATCGTCGTGCCCTATTCGGCAGGCGGATCAACCGACCTCGGCATGCGGGTCGTCGCCGATGCATTTGAAAGGCAGTTTGACGGCATTCAGGTTGTCGTGCGCAATCAGCCCGGCGGCGGTGGAGCCATCGGCACATCGGCTGCCATCCATGCACGGCCAGACGGCTATACGCTTGGTGCCGGTGCACAGGGGCCTATCGCGATTAAGCCGCATATTGGTGGGGCTGACTATGTTATTGATGACGTAGAATTTATCGGCCTTTTCGCGCGGTCGCTTCAAGTAATGGTCGCCTGTAGCGATGCGCCTTTTTCTGACTATGCCAGCTTTGTTGCCTATGCGGCGGAGACAGCGCCACAAATCGGCAATTCGGGCGCTGGTGGGGCCAACCATATTTCAGCAGAAGCCTTTGCAAGAGCCGCTCACATCAATGTCGAGTCTATTCCGTTTGGTGGCTCATCTGAGGCCCGCACTGCCTGTATCGGCGGACATATAGACGCAATGGTCGCCTCCCCTGCAGAAGCCAGAGCGGCCGCCGAAGCGGGCCAGATGACGCCAATATTTGTCATGGAAGAAGAGCGGATCGCGATGTTCCCTGACACCCCCACCGCTGTCGAGATGGGTGTTGATTTCACATGGTCATCTTACAAAGGTCTTGTCGCGCCCAGAGGCCTGCCAGATGACGTGTTGGAATGGTTGCGCGACGCTGTAAAGCAAGTGGCTGAAGATCCTGAATTCATTGCAACAATGACAGAAATGGGTGAATTCGTCACCTATGAGGATGGTCCAGCATTTGAAGCACGTGTGAGAGCAGATGGCGAAATGGCCCATGCCGTCCTCGAAGAGCTCGGCTTGCTTGGTATGAATAACTAAGCCCAAAACAAGTTCAAATCATCTGGCCAGAGCGTATCTCGCTCTGGCCAGTCTCTCAATCTGCGCGTGAAAGTTCAGCTCATGATGGATACATTATCTTACCTCGCGCCTTTGCTGCAATTCAAAGTCATCCTTGTCATTGCGCTCGGCACACTTGGCGGTCTGGTGATCGGCGCATTGCCGGGCCTGACGGCGACAATGGGCGTCGCACTCCTCATTCCACTCACCTTTGGCATGACCCCGGTCATGGGCATCAACATGCTCATTGGCATCTATATTGGCGGCATATATGGCGGCTGTGTGTCGGCAATCTTGCTGCGCACTCCGGGCACGCCCGCCTCAGCGGCGACGGTGCTTGATGGCTATCCAATGGCCCAACGCGGCGAGGCCGGCAAAGCGCTTGGCATGGCGACAATCTCATCGGCCATCGGCGGCTTATTTGCCGCCGTCGTGCTCGCCACGCTGGCCCCGCAACTTGCCAATATCGCACTCAAATTTGGTGCATCTGAATATTTCGCGCTGGCGCTGTTTGGACTGACGATTATCGCCACGCTGTCGGGCAACCTTTTAAAGGGCGCTATCTCTGGACTGCTTGGTATTTTAATTGCTTGTGTCGGTGCAGACCCGATTTCTGGCGTTATGCGCTATACGTTTGGCATTCAGGGTTTTTCGTCGGGCTTTGCCTTTACCCCCGCGCTGATCGGCCTCTTCGCGCTCTCTGAGGTTTTCACTCAAATCGAGCGCCTTGCCGGGAATGAACCTGCGATTAAGCTGGTCAAAGACCGCTGGCCGTCACGCCAAGATATGCGTGAAAGCCGTGGTGCTTTGATCCGTGGATCTTTGATAGGAACACTGATCGGGATTATCCCGGGAACCGGCTCCGGTACAGCGTCTTGGATTTCTTATAATGAGGCGCGCAGAACGTCAAAAACACCAGAAAAATTTGGCACCGGTTTTGCACCGGGGATTGCGGCAACCGAAAGCGCCAATAACGCTGTCTGTGCGTCCGCGCTTATCCCGCTGCTGGCGCTTGGCATTCCGGGAGATGTGGTTACGGCAGTGTTGATGGGCGGGCTGATGATCCAAGGGCTTGCCCCCGGTCCAATGCTGTTTCAGACCAACCCAGAGGTGATTGTTGGGATCTTTGGCGGCACGTTTATGGCCACTATATTCATGTTCATATTTGGCATGGCGCTTATCCCGGTCTTCTCCAAGATCTTGATGGTGCCGCGCCGCTTGCTAACCATGGCAATTGTTATCTTTTGTTTCATTGGCGCGTTTGCGATCAATCTCAACCCGATCGACCTCTATACGATGGTTGGTTTTGGCGTGCTTGGCTGGGGCATGCAAAAGTTTGGCTTTTCACAGGCCGCGCTTTGCATTGCACTGATCCTTGGCCCGATGATGGAAGCCAACCTGCGCCGCGGCATGCTGCAAGCAGGTGATGATGTTTTCGTCTTCCTTTCAGGCCCGATCACGCTTCTCTTCCTTGCGCTCACAATCCTATCATTATGTTGGCCTTCTATTGCGCGGCATCTGGCCCGCAAAACCAAAGCCTAATTTCAAAATTACGGAGTACTACATGACCCGAAATGCCTATGTCGCCCTGGTTACCTGTTTTAATGAGGATGAAACCGTAAACCACGACGCGACGCGCGCGCAGGTCCGCCGTCAGGTCGCGGCCGGCAATGATCTTATGGTCTGCGGCACCAATGGTGATTTTACTGCGCTGACCCATGAGGAAAAAGTAGGCCTGATTAAAGATGTGATGGACGAGGTGGGCGGCCGCGTGAAGGTGATCGCAAATATTGGCTGTCCATCGACATTTGAAACGCGGCAACTTGCCGAGGCTGTCGATGGGCTTGGCCTGCACGGATTGGCTGTGATCACGCCCTATTTCATCGCTTGCACCCAAGATGGCCTCATCCGTCACTTCACCACAATCGCCGATGCGGTAAATACACCTATTTATCTTTATGATATTCCCGCCCGCACGCAGAACCATATCGAGCCAGCAACAGCAAAAACCCTTGCAAAACATCCCAATATTGTTGCGATAAAAGATTCCGGCGGGTCAACCGACACGATCTTAGAATATCTCGCTGTCGCGCGGGAAATCGACGATTTTGAGGTCTATTGCGCGCCAGATCATCTGGTATTGTGGGGCTTGGAACAGGGCTGTGCCGGTGTCGTCTCCGGGCTGGGCAATGTGGCACCCGACATTTTGGCGCAGATCATCACCGGCTTCAACACCGGCGATACGCAAGCGGCGACAACCGCCCAAGAAAATTTTGCTGGCCTGCGCAAAGATCTATATGCCCTCGGCTTTCCGCCCGCTCTGGTAAAACGGGCGCTTTGCATGAACGACAAGTCTGTTGGTCTCTCACGCCAACCCGCATTGCTACCAAGCCCAGAGCAAGATGCTGCCATTATAGAAATCCTCAAAGCGCGAGACCTCCTCATATGACGGTTATTGTTACGACCTCGCCGGGTTTTGGCAAACATGGACGCGTGCCTGAATTGATCGCCCAAAACGGCTGGGAGTTGATCCACTGCAATGATGCGGCGCTGCCCGATGGCGGCGTATCAGAACATATAAAAAAGGCAGATTTTCTTGTTGTTGGTCTCATTCCGGTTTCAGCTGAAACATTGGTCGCAGCAGATAGTCTTAAAGCCATTATTAAGCATGGCGTCGGTGTCGATAATATCGACATCGCGGCCTGCACGGCAGCGGGGCTGCCTGTTTGCAATACACCCGGCGCAAACAGCGATGCGGTGGCCGAACTGGCCATAGGGCTGATGTTTTCTATGGCGCGTTTTATTCCGCAGGGGCATATCAGCGTCACAACAGGCGGCTGGCACCGGCAGGTCGGCACGCAACTGGGCCGCAAGACCCTTGGCATTGTCGGGCTTGGCAATATCGGTAAACGTCTGGCCAAACTTGCACGCGGGTTGGGAATGCATATTGTCGCAACCGATATGTACCCAGATAAAGATTTTGCAAAGGAACACGAGATTGCGCTTCTACCCTTAGATGAGCTATTGGCATGCGCGGACTATGTCTCAGTCCATATCTTCGGTGGCAAAGATAACGTCGCACTTATTGGCAAAGACAAAATCGCGCTGATGAAGCCCGGCGCCTGTCTTATCAATTTGGCGCGCGGTGAGGTGGTTGATTTGGACTATGTGGCACAGGCGCTCGAAAGCGGGCATCTTGGCGGTGCCGCGATTGATGCCTATGTTCAAGAACCGCCGGTAATTGATCATCCGGTATTTACGCACCCCAATGCAATTTTTACCCCACATTCTGGCGCTGATACACGCGAAGCGGTAGAAAATGTCGGGCTCATGGTTGTTGAAGATATTGAGACATTCTTAGCGGGTGGCCGTCCGACCCGCTGCTTAAACGTCAACGACCTCTGATAAGGGGGGCAGCCCCATTTTTTTCATCCTCAGGAGACTGAAGTGACACAAAAACCAATCGTTATCACCATGGGCGATCCCTCCGGCGTTGGCGCAGAAGTGAGCATAAAAGCCATGGCCTCTCTTGGGGCGCAACAGCGCAGCCGCTATGCCATAATCGGAGACCGCCCGACCCTGGAGCGCGCGATTGCAGCCTGCCAACTTGACTTGGCGCTGGTCGATTTTGGCGCGGAGGTTCCGGTAGGCGCTGTCAGCGTTATTCATGTGCCGGTTGAAGGGCTTCCTGAAAAATTCGGCACCCTGTCGGCGGCCTGTGGTGAGGCCAGTTTTCGCTATATCGAAAAGGCAGTCGCGCTCACCACATCTGGACAAGCCCGCGTCATTGTCACGGCGCCAATTAACAAAGAAGCGTTGAATTCCGCGGGCCACCATTATGACGGTCACACCGGCATGCTTGCCCATCTGACAGGCTCAAAATCCAGCTGGATGTTGCTCGCCTCACCGACCCTGAATGTGCTGCATGTCTCAACGCATGTTTCGCTAAAAGATGCGATTGGCCGGGCGACGCCAGAGCGCGTCTTTGAGACAATTCGCACAGGCCATAATCATCTTCAACGGATGGGCATAAAGAACCCGCGCATAGCGGTGGCGGGGATCAACCCACATTGCGGCGAAAACGGTCTGTTTGGCCGCGAAGATGATCTCCAAATCGCGCCGGGCGTGCGCATGGCGCAAGATGAGGGCATCAATGTGCAAGGGCCTATTTCGGCCGATACCGTTTATCACCGCGCCAACACAGGTGGTTTTGATTTGGTCATCGCACAATACCATGATCAGGGTCACATCCCGATCAAACTCATTGCCTTTGACACGGCGGTGAATGTGTCCCTTGGCCTGCCAATTGACCGCTGTTCTGTTGATCATGGCACAGCATTTGATATTGCCGGAACCGGCAAGGCAAACCACGTCAATATGCTCTCGGCGCTTGACTATGCAAGTAAGCTTGCAGCGGCGCGTTCTTGACTGGAGGCGTCTTAGCCCTTCATCCGCAAGTCGAGTTGCCCGCTTCCAAATAACCGGTCTCGTGAATGTTCAAGATGTCCGCGCATGAGGTTTGCTGCGCGGACACCGTCACCGTCTTTGATAGCCTCAAAGATTTTGGTATGTTCTTTAAGCACCGTCTCCAGCGCTTTGGCCCCGTCGGTCATGAGGGATTGGCCATGCATCTCCATCCCGACGTAGATATGGCTGCGCAACGCCTGCATGGATGCTTCAAAATACTGATTGTTTGCCGCATGTGTGATTGCAAGATGAAAGCTGAAATCAGCGTCTTCATGATGAACCCGGTTCCCCGTTGCGGCACGAAGTAGATCGAGCGCATCGGCTATTTTGCCCAGTGCCGCCGTATTGCGCCGCTCTGCGGCCATGCTCGCGGCCTCGGTTTCAATGGTGATCCGAAACTCGTAGCAACGTTGAATATCGGCCAGCGTTTCAACCCGGGTAAACCCAACCGGCTTTGACGACGCAGCACGGACAAAATTTCCGGCCCCCTGACGTGAATAAATTACACCTTCCGCCCTTAAGCGCTCAAGTGCTGTGCGCAAAACAGGGCGCGAAACGTTGAACCCCTGAGCCAGGGTGTTTTCCGGCGGCAATTTTTGGTTAATCGGATATTCACCACTGGATATCCGACTAAACAAAGAGTGATAGACACGATCGGCCAGCGACCGCTTTGGTTTCTCACGCGCTTCTTTTGTCTGGGCAGTCTTCAAGGGAATAGCCTTTGTCATTTAGTTTCTGGGCAAGTTTGTGCAATGTGTCGGCTGCGCCAAATCCACCGGATTTTGTAATAATTTTCATGCCCTCAATACCATCAATCATTTGCGATACCGGAAGACCAGTTAGAATTTCACCCTCAACTTTGAGTAAGCCGCAGCCAACTTTGCGCATGAGTGCCGCCGCACTTTCTCCACCACATGCTAGGAGAGTTGCCGGGGGATTTAACGTAAGCCAAGCAGAAATTCCATCGACAAAGCGTTGGCCGGCCAGCTGAGGGTCAACGGCGATGGCGCCGGGTGTCATCTGAACAACTTGTATCTGATCACTGTTCTTGCGCGCGGCGGGGACGTTACCATTAGGCGCAAAAATAGGGCAAAAACCTTCAAGCTGTGCGAGGGTTACCGGGTCACGTGACCCTATGGCAAAAAGTGCGGGGCAGTGCAGATCAACAGGGGTCTGAGCCGCAATTGCCGGGGCAATTTTGCGTGCCAAAGCTTCGGCAAGTCCCGCAGCCCCAACAAACAGGGTTGTCATGTCAATCGTTGCAAGGACAGCATCCAGATCGGCATCGCAAGCAGCGTCAGGCACGCAGGAAGCCGCAACCCCCGTCCTTTGTGCCACATCGATTGGCGTCTCGATCCCGGTGCCATATATTGCGCCGTTTTTTACAAGCCTTCCAAGCCGAGGAATTGCCGGACAAACAATGATATTTGAACGGCCGCGAAAGAGGATATCCACCTCAGCCTCTATATGACCCTTAAGGCGGCTATCGACCTTTTTAAATATCACAGCATCGCGCCATTCTGGCCGCGCATTGATATCATCAATAATCTGCTGAACGGCTAAAATTGATTTAGATTCAGCTGCTTCCCTACTATTTGTAGATACAGCAACAACGTCAGGCCCGCGGTCTAGCGCCCGGCCAAGCTGCGATGGGGAAAGAGCGCAAAGGACCGAAAGCCCGCGCCCACAAAACGCAACGGAGCTGTCAAGCGCTCCGGTAAGGTCGTCCGCAATGAAGATAATTTTCACAGTATTTCCGTCGTGGCAATTTGTACCAACATATTACCAATTCTAACTTGTTTTACAAATATTTCGTAGCCCAAATATGAAAATATTCTGCTGACAGGCACAATATTGGCGATGCGTATTTTCAGATTGGGTGAGAAAATGGCGGCGCTGTTACAAAGTTTTTCTTGGCTTCTTTCGCCTATTGAACCCGCCCTATGTCTCTCATGAAAGGCGCAGGTAAACAGGTGCCTAGAGAGGCACTCTTTTGCGTCTCACTTGGTCACGAAAGATCACTCATATCGTGGCTGCTGAACAGGAGCGGCTCATCAGACTGGTCGCATAAAGCCCGGTTGCAAAAATGATCGCCCCACTTGGCAAAACTTGCATCGCCTGTACGGCAATGGATGAATTGGCAAGTGGGGCGAAAACCGGTGGGTCGATGACGTTCTTAATTGCGGCCTATAACAAACCCATCATCCGGGGCAGGAAAAGGACCGTTTCCGGCACATAGGTGATGAGCATCAACACCGCTAAGGCGGCCAGAAAGAATGGCCACATATGCCCTACGATCCGCTCTATCGGCATGTTTAGCACAATGGCCCCGGTAAACAGCGCGGTGCCATAGGGCGGTGTTATCAGCCCGATCACGAGGTTGAATGTTGCCATCACTCCAAAATGCACCGGATCTACCCCGATCTCTACCGATAACGGCATCAGGATCGGCAAGACGATGAAAATCGCGGGCAACATATCCATGAACAGCCCCCAGATGAGCAAAAAGATGTTGATGATCAGCAGAACTAGGATCGGGTTTTCGGTAATCGCAAAGATCGTCTCAGCGATAAGTGCAGGGACTTGTTCAGAGGCCAATACCCAAGAAAATACATTCGACGCGCCAGTCAACATCAAAACCGCACCAGCCAGCGTGCCAGATCTGACAAAGACGCGCCATAGCACCGCCAGATCCGGCCGGCCTCGGGACGAAACCATCAGCAAGATAAAGCCCCAGCCAACGGCAGCAGCAGAGGCCTCGGTCGGGGTGAAAACACCTGACAGAATGCCGCCAAGAATAATGCCGGGCATGGCAAGGAACGGCAGCGATTCCAGAACAATACGCAATGCTTGGCGCCATGTCTTACGTGGCAGGCTGAGTATACCCGCACGCCGGGTGGTAAAGAAGACCGCGACGGCCATTGCAATCGCGACAAGCAGCCCCGGAACCAAGCCGCCAATCAACATACCGCCAATTGATGTGCCGGTCACAGCACCAACCAGCACAATGGGAATAGACGGCGGAATAATCGCCCCTTTTATTGAGGTCGAGATTGTCAGCGCGGCAGAAAATTCGCGGCTAAAGCCCGATTTTTCCATCATCGAAACCTGCATCCGGCCAAGTGCCGCAATATCCGCCACCGACGAGCCGGAACAGCCGCCAAACAGCATCGAGGCCACAATATTTACATAGCCCGTCCCGCCCCGCACACGGCCGACCAGCAGCTGCGCGAACCGCAACAATTTGTCGGCAGTGCCCGATGCAACCATCAGATCACCGGCCAGCATGAAGAACGGAATCGCCATGATGGTGAAGATGTCCATCCCGTTGAAAAACTGCTGCGCAACCAAATAGAACGGCTCACCGGCGACGAAGAAATACGTGATGCAAGCCAAAAGCATTGCAAAGGACAGTGGAAAGCCAAATAGTGTCAGCACAGCAAAGGCGATAAGCATCGCCGCAAAAGCAGATATCATTCTGTAACCTCTTCGATATCATCTTCTTCATTGACCGAAACAGCGTTCGGAAAGAATGGGCCAAGCGCCAGTTGCAGGAGCATTGCGGCGGCCCCAATTGGTACGGCCATAAACACCCAAAAATAGGTGATCCGCAGCGCGGGTGTTCTCATCCGCCCCTCGTTGAGGGCAATATCGAGGCCCTGCACAAACAAGACCACGAGCGTTACCGCCATAAGCAACCGCGTGAGCATGGCCACAACCCGCGCCAGACCGGCGGGCATCATACTTACGAAAATAGTGAGACGCGGGTGTTGCTCGGCACGAATGGCCACGGACCCACCCAGAAATGCCATATATATCATGGTATAACGGGCCAGCTCTTCGCCCCAAAAGTAACCGATGCCAAAGACATAGCGAGCAACAACCAGAAAGATTACAGTGCTGACCATTAGCAGCAGTGAAAAGGCGACAAGCGCCGCTATAAACATCTGCTGAGCGTGGTCAAAACGGGCTAAAACGCGCGCAATTTGGAATTTCATGGAACTTTTCCTAATCGAATAGTTGCTGTCGGCCACGCATGGCCGACAGCTGAGAGAAGATCAAACCCGATCAGAAATCTGCGTCAAAACTTTCCATATGGGCGAAGAACCCATCTACGAACTCTTTGCCATATTCTTCTTCTGCCCATTCACGGCTTGGCCCAACGGTGGCCTCACGAAATTCGGCCATTTCGACTGGCGTTGGCGTATAAACCTCTACGCCCTGGTCGCGGATTTCCTGAACACCAAGCAAATCCTGAATTGAACCAATGCCATCATGGGCATAGCTGGCCTCAGCATCTGCATGTAGCAGCGCCTGACGTTGGTCATCGGTAAGTGATTGATACCATTCCTCATTTGTGAGAACCGCACCAACCGTCATCACGTGCTGGGTTTCGGCCATATGGCCCTGAACCTGATAGAACCGTTGCAAAATGATGTTTGAAGGCGGGTTTTCCTGCCCGTCAACAACGCCGGTTTGCAGACTTGTATAAAGCTCAAGATACGGGATCGGCACTGCCGTCGCCCCAAGCGATTCCATCATGCGCTGATGGGGGACGATTTCCATTGTCCGCATCCGCAAACCGACCATATCCGCAGGTGAATGAATTGCCGTGTCCTTTGTCGTCATGTTGCGGAACCCGTAAGGGTGCAGCGATAAAATACGAATGCCGGTTTCAGCCGCAACTTCATCAAGAAGATCTTTGATGAACGGATTGTCATAGCTCATCGTCGCGCGAAAATGTGCCCGTGATTTGAACAGGAAGGGCATGTCGATAATGCCAAGCTCGGGGAAATAGAGCGACGCCAAAACGCCAGATGCAATATTCGCGAAGTGCAAAGACCCGCGGGCAACTTGCTGTACCATTGCGCGTTGGTCGCCAAGCTGACCGTTTGGAAACAGCTCGATATCCAGCTCGCCCCCCGAGAACCTGTACGCAGATGCCTGAAGCACGTTCATATAGGCCGATACCGGTGCTGTCTGCGGGGTGTTCGGGTCTGTCCAAGTGGCGCGCAACGTGTCTTGGGCCATAGCCGGAATTGCGGTGATTGCCATTGCTGATGCTAAAATCAGCGACTTAATCGAAAAATTCATTAGTCCTCCCTCGAGGCGATGCGCCAATTGCGGGCATTGCCTTCCATTCCTAAATTTGGTGATTTTCTTTGCGTGGCCAGATCTGAATGATTTCATCCAAAATGGGCCGATGTTAACCTGCATCCCTCCTATCTGTTTTGGTTTTCATTGTGGTGTTCAACAGTTTGCGGGATCATTTTGCCGGGGTTCATTAAACCAAGCGGATCCAGAGCAGTTTTAATTGCCCGCATAATTTCAACGGCTTCGCCGTGTTCGGCGCGCATATATCGGATCTTGTGCAACCCAACCCCATGCTCGCCCGAACAGCTACCGCCATAGCGCAGTGCGCGTTCACTAACCCGGTCTGCCAACGCATCGGCACGGTTACGTTCTTGGCTGTCTTGCGGGTCGAACAATATTCCAAGATGAAAATTGCCGTCACCAACATGGCCAATGATCGGGGCGACAAGCCCGCTTTGCCGGACATCCGCCTGAGTTTCTTCAATGCATGCGGCCAGATGTTCGATCGGCACACAGGCATCTGTGCCCATGTTGCGCTTGCCCGGCGCCAGCGCCATGACAGCATGATAGGCATTGTGCCGGGCCGTCCAAAGGCGCGAACGATCCTCGGTTGTCTTGGCCAGTTCAAAACCTTGGCTGCCAAATTCAGCCGCAAATTCGCTAAACATCTCAGCTTGCTCTGCGGTGGCCTGCTGCGTGCCATGGAACTCAACAAACAGCGTTGGGATGGGGCGAAATTCATCCAGTTTCGAGTAGCTGATACAGGCGCCCATCTGCACCTCGTCCAGCAGCTCAATCCGCACCATCTGCAACCCGGCTTGCAGCGCCATGCTGGCGGTCTGCGTCGCCCCGCTCAGCTCATCAAATTGGCACACACCGCAAATGATAGCGTCAGGCTGACCGTATAGACGCAATTGCAGCTCGGTTATGATGCCAAGCGTGCCTTCGGAGCCGACATAAAGTTTGGTTAGGTCATACCCCATCGCAGATTTGCGCGCCCGCGTTCCGGTCTGAATAATCCGCCCATCCGGGGTCACCACTGTCAGCCCGAGGCAAACCTCGCGCATAGTGCCATAGCCGACCGCATTGGTGCCTGACGCGCGCGTTGCCGCCATGCCGCCCAATGTCGCATCTGCCCCCGGATCGAGCGGAAAAAACAAACCCGTTTCGCGCAGATAGCGGTTTAGCGCCATGCGCGTCAGCCCGGCTTCAACCCGGCAGTCCATTGACGCTTGCGACACGGATAGTACTTTGTCCATCTGGGTCAGATTGATCGACACACCGCCCTCAACTGCCGCCAGCTGCCCCTCAAGCGATGAGCCCGCGCCGAAGGGCACCATGGGCAAAACATGCGTTGTGCAAATCTTGGCAATCTCGGCCACTTCTTGTGTTGTCTGCGCGAAAGTCACAATATCGGGCAGCCCGGCATCTGGCACACCTTCGCCTTGGCTGTGCTGCGTGCGCAGCGCCATGGACAGCGTTGCCCGGTCGCCCAAAAGCGTGGTCAGCTTTGAAAACGCCGCACCGACCCTTGCTTGCCTGTCATCAAGCGGCGCACTGATATTGTCTTTATGCATGAGAGCTGGCCTGTATGTTTGTATCGCCGCTTAGCGCATCAATCAGACATGACAGCGCCAGCATTCCCGGATCGTCCTGCCCGATGGTTTTCTTGGCGAACATACGCGCGCGTCCAATCCGGTTTTCACGATCTCGAAACAGATCAAGTGTTGTCGTACAAGCCTGTCTAGACCGCGCAGCGGCGTCGGCCGCATTATCGCAATTGACCAACGCAGTGGCCACGCCGTCCAACATGTCGATCACAGTCTTGTCGCCAAGATTTGCCTTGCCGCGCGCCATCATCTGATCGCGGACAAGCAGCAATAACGGCGATAAATCTGTCCACTCAATCACTGTCTGACCTTTGGTCTGCTTGGCCATGACCATCATTGAAACCGTCACTAATGTCCCAAGGCTGGACCCTGTTGATCGCGCGCAAATTTTTGCGAGCTCGGCAAAAAAGCCGCCAATATCGTCGGAATATTCCGGCATTTCGTTGTTCAATGCGCCGAACAGACGGCGCATAGTTTCGCCCGTATCGCCGTCACCGAGCCGCGCATCTGCCTTATTTAACTGGTCTTCGGCTAAACGCGTTGCCAAAGCGGCACGGCGCAAAGCCACGCGTAATATCTGGGTATCGATGCTCATGATCCCAAGTTCCAATACCGGCAGTCGCTTGGCGCCCGCAGCGCCGCTTCGCGCGCATCATCAAGATACATCAGCGTCAAAGACACGCCGCCCATATCCATCGAGCTTGTAAATGGCCCAATCATTGGCACGGCAATCGTGATGCCGCGTTGCTCTAGCAAAACGCTAATCCGGCGATACATAATCAGCAGCTCTTCAACCGGCGTCGCCCCCAGCGTATTGAGCATAAGCGCCACCCGGTTCGTAGGCTGTGCCACCGGGTCGGCCAATAATCTGTCGACCATTTCGTCAGCAAGCGCATCTGCCGACTTCAGCTTGTCGCGCCAAATTCCCGGTTCACCGTGAATGCCCATGCCCATCTCGATCTCGCCCGCAGCTAGGTCAAAAGACGGAGCGTCGCGCCCTGGCAACGTACAAGACGACAAGGCCACACCAATTGTCCGACAATGGTCTGCGGCCGCGGCGGTGACCGCATGGACATGGTCAAGATCGGCGCCCTCATCGGCCAATGCGCCAGCGATCTTGTAAAGCAGGACCAGCCCTGCAACACCGCGCCGCTTGTCAGCCTCTTGCGGGCCGGCACTGGCGATATCATCCGTGCCAAGCAGCGTCTTGCATCTTATCCCGTCCATTTCCAGCATCTCAGAGGCAAGATCAAAATTCATCTTGTCGCCGCCGTAATTGCCGTAAAGCAACAAAATGCCTTGCCCCTGATCCGCCGACTTAATGGCACGCATACAAGAATCTACCGATGGGCCGGCGAACACATCGCCAACCGCACAGGCGTCAATCAACCCCGGTGCTGTGTAGCCAACAAAAAGCGGAAAATGCCCCGAGCCACCGCCCGAAACGATGCCAACTTTGTTTGGCCGACTGGATCTGCGCAGAAACACGGCGCGGTCGTCACGCGCCAGCCGCTTGTCCCAGGCCAACAACCCGTCGAGCATCTCGTTTACATAATTGTCGGCTGTGTTGATGATCTTGTCCATTACGCCCTCATAAACGTGCGAGGTGGTGACATTGCCACCACCTCAGTCAGGTAGTTAGGCAACGGCCGATTGATCGGCAGCGGCGTCATATTTCAGCACGAGCTTCAGCGCATCTTGGATAGCAGCCCCCTGCTTGGCAGATGTGGCAGGCATAGGTGCGCGCGGCAGGCCTGCGTTAATACCTTGAAGCGACAAGGAATATTTGACATTTGCCGGAAGATTGTCAGCGGAAATTGTGTTCCAGAAGACAAGCAATGCTTCGTGGATTTCGAGGGCCAGAGCGTGGTTCCCTGCCTCGACAGCATCCCAAAGCGCCACACAAACCCCCGGAACAGCCGCCGGATTGGCCGCGATCGTTCCATGCGAACCGATGACGAAAGACGGGTAGAGCAATGCATCAATTGCTGAGAACACCAGCGCATCTTTGGGCGCTGTAATCATCAGGTCAGCAAATAGTTTTAGGTCACCTGCGCTTTGCTTTACACCTTTGATTTTAGGCAGATTGGTCATCAGCCGGACCAATAATGCTGGGGACAAATAATTCCAAGGAACAACATTATAGATAAGGACAGGCAAATCAGTGGCTTCGCTGATCGCTTTAAAATGCGCGAAAGTCGCGTCGTCATCAGGCTTGAACAGATAATGCACTGGCGTTACCTGAAGCGCGTCAACGCCTGTTGCCGCCATCAGCTTGGCCTTGGCCACAGCATCGCGTGTTGAATTTACGATGATCCCTGCAATCACTGGAAGTTGCCCTTTGGCTTCTTCAACACAGGTTTTTGCGATCAGTTCCAGCTCGTCCGACGAAAGCGTATGACCCTCTCCGGTGCTGCCACCAAAGCAAATCCCATGGACCCCACGCGAAATAACAAAACGGATATTCTCTCGCAGAGCGGTCTGGTCAATCCCGCCATCTGCATCAAACGGTGTTACGATTGGTGGAATAATTCCATAGATTTTTTTCGACATGTGATGAACTCCTATCCCACATTGCGGTTTATAACTTAATTGAACAGTCGTGACCACAAGTCAACAAAAACTTTGGGTCAGTCGCCGCTAAAGAACAAGATTCACAATTCTAAGCCCTTAACTTACTGTAATAATACAGATTAAATCTGTACTGGCGCGGCAACAGTACGGCAACAGCGAAAATTTTTAGCTGAGATTTGTCCCGCTGAATTTAGTCTAATCCCGTATTGCAGCATTATGCCAGCAAAATCAGCCGCCGCAATATTGAGTGGCCGCAATTGACTTCTAACCCACTATGCGGAATAACTAGTCAAGGTAGATACTTGAATAACCTGATGGTGGTAGCGTTTTGGCGGTAGAAACTAAAAGCATCAAGACGATGGGCAAACTGGTCAGCGTGCTTGATTGTTTCTCAACCTCTGAGCGCGCTCTTACTGTTGGTGACATCGCCGCGCGCACCGGCTTGCCGCGCTCAACAGCGCACCGTTCAATCAATGCACTGAAGGAAGTCGGTTTTCTTGATCAGGATCGCCGCCGCGATTCATACCGTCTTGGCCTCAAGCTGTTTCAGCTCGGCACCACAGTATTGCATAGCATGGACATTCAAAGCGAAGCGCGGCCTTTTGTTGAGGCGCTCAGCACGCTGACGGGTGAGAACGTGCATCTGTGTGTATTCGACGGCGAGCGTATGGTATTTGTCGAAAGCGCCGATGGCGGTGCTACCGGTAGCCAAAACGCGACAATCACGATGGAGCTGACCCATTGCCACAACACAAGTGTCGGCAAGGCAACGCTCGCGTTTCAGCCTGAAAGCGTGATTGACAGGCTAACGTCAAATGACCTCGCTGTTTACACCGAACATTCGATCAGCGACCCGGTCGTCCTGCGCGAAGAATTGGCAAAGATCCGTTCGCAGGGCTTCGCCTTTGACCTCCAAGAGCACCAATTGAATGTTTGCTGTGTGGCCGCGCCAATACGCAATGCCTCAGGCAATGTGTTCGCTGCGGTATCTGTGAGCGGGCCACTTGCCCGCATGAGCGAGGAAAACCTTCGTTCTTACGCGCCGTTTGTTGTCAGCCACGCCGACGCTATTTCGCGGCGGCTGGGCTATGTGCCAAAATCTGCGGATTAGCTTTCGTTTGTCAGTTTGAATGCAGCAGGCACAAAAATTTCATAGCTCAGGCCGGTGCAACGCGCCTTTGCAGCTAGAACTGGTTTCACAATTGTCACCAAAACTACCAAATGGAGCGCGTCGATTTTCGGGGCATTAACGAGGGCAATGCCTTGCGCAGAAATTCGCGGGGTGATGCCGCTTCATCCGAAAGCAAAAGATCCATAGCCTCGACTGCAATTTGATCAAATGGCACATGAACCGATGTCAGCGGCACAGGTAGCTTAGACACAATCGGAATATCATTATAACCCACCACCGAAATATCGTCAGGTATCGAAAGCCCCATTTCGCCGAGCGCCGAAACCGCCCCTATGGCTGTGTTGTCATTGACCGCAAAAATTGCCGTTGGTCGTGTGTCCAACCCCAACAGTTGTTTTGCAGCGCGCGCGCCAGCTTCAATTCCAAAACTAGATCCGGTCACGTATTGCAGATCATATTCAATATCTGCCTCTATCAGCGCCCGCCTATATCCCTCCAACCGACCCAGAGCACTGGACGCATAAGACGGCCCGGCAATGATCCCAATATGTCTGTGCCCCAGATCTAACAGATGACGCGTGGCTAAATACCCGCCCAGCTCATCATCGCCGATAGAGGACGGGCTATGGCCGTCAGTACGCAGCGCAAGCACATGCGGCACGCCTCGCTCTCTTAAATTGAAAATAAAGGGGTCATCAATCCGTGCAATTGACAAAACCAAACCATCAACACCACGCTTAAGCAGCGTTGTGGCTGCGCGTTGACCGGCCTCAGGTGTATCGTCAGTCGTCGCGACGATCGCAAAATGGCCAGACCGCGCGGCTGCGCGTTGAAGAGATTCGTAGAGCATCGCCATCACCGTATCGGTTAAACGCGGAACGATGACCCCGATCATACCCGTTTTTCCCCGCCGCAGGCTGGCAGCAGAAACATCACGCACATAGCCCAGCTCTTGGGCAACACGCCGCACACGTTGCGCAGATTCGCTATTTGACCGGGGCAGCCGCTCATCTAACGATCTGGAAACACTGGATTTTGAAACCCCCGCGACCCGCGCGATATCAAGAATAGTCACACGTGCAGGTGCTGTTTTTCCGATTTTATGTTGAGACACTTTCGGGTTCCTCAATCAGGCGGCATCAGTGGTCATAAGTTAATACCACTTGACAGCTTGCATTAGCAATGCTTTTTTGGGAACGTTCCCGCAATCGATCCCACAGGAAGAAATTATGATACCAATGGACCTAAGAGGCCTCAGCCCTGCCCCCGTTACGGCGTTCAATAAAGATGGATCCGTCGACATTGATTCAAATATCCGCATTGCAAAATGGCTTGCATCATTTGAAGACGTAAAGTCGCTGGTGATACTCGGCCACGCTGGTGAAGGCACGTTCCTGACACCCGATGAGCGCCTTGAGCTGATCCGTGCCTATAAAGACGCGGTCGATATCCCCATCATCGCGGGCATCACCGGCGAAGGCACCAAAGTCGCCGCCGAAGAAGCAAAACGCTCTATGGATGCGGGCGCAACCGGTGCTCTGGTTTATCCAAACCATGGTTGGTTGCGGTTCGGCTTTCAAAAAGGCGCGCCGCAAGATCGGTATAAAGCCATCTATGAAGAGGGCGGCCTGCAAACCATCTTGTTCCAATACCCCGATGCAACCAAAGCGTCCTATGATCTGGATACTCAGTTAGAGATCGCAACCCAAGACGGTTGCGTTGCCACAAAGAACGGCGTGCGCAACATGAAACGCTGGTATGTCGAAATTCCGGCACTGAAAGACGCGCAGCCAGAGCTGCAAATTTTGTCATGCCATGACGAATGGCTGCTTTCAACTATGTTCGATGTTGACGGTCTCTTGGTTGGCTATGGCAACATTGCCCCAGAGCTGCTGATAGAACTCATCAAAGCTGGCAAGGCTCAGGATTACCCGCAAGCCCGCAAAGTTTTTGAGCAACTGCTGCCCGTCACCCGCGCCGTTTATCATCGAGGCTCGCATATGGAGGGCACCGTCGCCCTCAAGTTGGGTCTTGTAAAGCGCGGCCTGCTAGATCACGCGACCATTCGTGAGCCGCTAAAAGATCTGGGTGCCGAAGCGGAAAAGGAAATTTTTGCCGCGTTTGATGCCGCTGGAATTGGCCGCATTGACGAAAAGGTTTTGGCCGCACTTTAGACTATTTCCCTCGCCGTTATGGCGGGGGAATACACCACATGGGAGGAAAAAACATGTATTTGAAGTTCACGAAAGTCATCCGCAATCTAACCATTGCCACCGCTCTAATCGGCATCACGTCAACAGCCATATCAGCCCAAGATATCCGTATCGGCGCCATGCGTGAGGGCTCTGCTTGGTATATCTTTGCCGCGACGCTTGAACAGATCATCGAGCCAATCCTCGGTGCCAATTCAGTTGAAGTGATTGCCCGTGGTGGTGGCGTTGCAAACCCTCTGGTCGTTCAAGCTGGCAATGCTGAAATCGCTCTGTCGAACGTTGCCAGCGCAGTTTGGGCCTATGAGGGTGCCGATGTCTATGATGGCCGTTCGGCACCCGATATCCGCGCGCTCGTGGGCGGTCTAAACTCGGTTTATGTTGGGGTAATTGCACGCCAAGATTTTCTTGATAGCCGCGGCACGACAGACCTAGAACAACTTCTGACATCCACAGACCCTATTCGTGTTTTAATGAAACCAGTCGGCTCGTCGGCTGTTCCCGTCGCCGCTATGATCTTTGAATCTGTTGGGACAAGCGCCGACGAAATCCGCGCAAATGGCGGCGACATTATCCAAGTTGGCGCCGGTCAAATTGCGGATCAAATGCGCAATAACAATGCTGATATATATATCGATACGATGCTGAGAGGGCACCCAACCATCACCGAGGTCGCCTTGACCGTACCCGTACAGTTTCTTGATCTTCCAGACGGGATGGAAGCCGTCGCGGCTGATAATGGACTGACAATTGGCAGCTATGGGCCGTGGTTTGAAGGCCAAGGCGACGCAGGCACTATTGGCGCCAATCTCGGAACTGTTCTCATTGCAAGCACTGCATTGGATGATGAGACCGCCTATCTGATTACCAAGGCATTAATAGAAAATGCCGAGGCTCTCAAAAATTCACATGGCGCTTGGTCGCGGTTTGACCCAAGTCAGGCTTGGACAGTTATCAATACCGGCATTCCACTTCACGCTGGCGCAGAACGTTACTACCGTGAAATAGGCCTTATCGAATAAGCACATCTTCTCCTCGATGGCGGCACAGGCCGCCATCGCTTCCTACACCAATTCCGACACATCACGTCTCTGAGGAGCCGCTCATGATCACTGGCCCGCAACACTCTGCCATTCGCTTTTTGGCTTTCACCATAGGCTGCGCCTTCATAGCATTTCAGATATGGTTGCTGTTCTCACCACAACAACCGCTCTTTGCCCGTCCTATCCATCTGGTAACAGCGTTAGTGTTGTTGTTTTTATACAAGCCTTTGACAAGCAGCCGCATTCCAAGCTGGCTTTGCTTTGCCATTGACGCCATTTTGGTCCTCTCAGCGGCCGCCATCTGTGCATATTATTTGCTGCAATTTGACCGCCTAACAACCCGAATGGAAAACGTAGATCCGATCCTCATGATCGATATCATTGCCGGCGTTGGCCTTGTCGCTTTGTTGCTGGAAGGCGCGCGCAGAGCAGTGGGGATGATCTTAGTATACGTTTTGGCCGCGTTCATCGCCTACGCGTTTTGGGGCAATATGCTTCCCGGATGGCTTGGGTTTCGAGGGTTTCCCTTAGATTCAGCAATCGAAATCAGCACCATGTCGACAGCTGGCGTGCTCGGAATAACCACCTCGACCTCAGTAAACTTTATCTTCTACTTCATCCTTTTTGGCGCTTTTTATGGCGCCGTCGGAGGGGGCCAACTCTTCATCGATCTTGCAATTCGCGTCGCAGGCCGCACCACCGGCGGAACCGCCAAAGCCGCCATCATTGGCTCATCTTTGATGGGGTCTATCTCTGGCTCTGCGGTCGCCAATGTGGTCTCAACCGGGGTATTCACCATCCCCTTGATGAAGCGCACTGGGTTTCCAGACTACCGCGCCGCTGGCCTCGAAGCGATCGCATCAACGGGCGGCCAACTCATGCCGCCGGTCATGGGGGTCGCGGCCTTCATCATGGCCGAGCTACTTGGCATGCCATATGCGGAATTGGCGCTGGCCGGATTGATCCCAGCTTTAGCATTCTATCTTGCGCTCTTTCTGGTCGTTGATCTTGGCGCGCGCCGAGATGGTATTCGCGCATTGACCCGCGCAGAGGTCAACGCAACAGCGCCTCTTATGCCGCGCATCCATCTGATACTACCACCGCTATTGTTGATTGGGTTATTGGTCACCGGTTACTCAGCCGCACTTTCGGCTGTTGCCGCATCACTCGCCTCACTTATTGTACCTTTTGCCCGCAAAACCACACGTATTGGTATTTCAGAAATCACCGAAGCACTTCGCGAAGCGCCACGGCAAGCCGCGGAGGTTGCAGTCCCCATAGCCGCAATCGGCATTGTAATCGCTGTTGCCGTCCAATCAAATCTTGCATTAAAATTCGCCAGCTCCCTCGTCAATCTATCAGAGGGATCAATCTACGCATCCCTCTCGCTGGCAATGGTCGGGTGCATCATCATGGGTATGGGGTTACCCACTGTCGCGGCCTATATTATCGGCGCGGTCCTGTTCGCGCCTGCAATCCAAAACCTTGGCGTTGAACCTCTGGCCGCCCATTTTTTCATATTCTACTATTGTGTGTTGTCGATGGTTACCCCGCCAGTGGCACTCGCCTCTTTCGCTGCCGCCGCAGTGGGCAAGGCATCAACCGTCAAAACAAGTATCTCCGCCTTCGGATTTAGCCTCGTTGCTTTCTTCATACCTTTTGGGTTCGTGTTCGACTTAGGCATTTTGGGGCAAGGCTCAATCGGCACTATCGCCCTCGGCGCCTTGGGATTGCTCATCTCAACCTCGCTCTGGGCCGTGGCCTTCGGCGGTTGGTGCATACAGCCCCTTGCCTGGCCTGTGCGTGCCGCAATTGGTGCAGCCGGTCTGGTCGCTGTTATCGCGCCTTCGGGATCCTTGGCCTGGATTTTTGGCCTTACCGTTGGCTGGTGCATTGTTGCGCTTTTGGTCATCGCAGCAGCAACCTTTAAGCACCGGCTACGTGGATGGGTTTTCCTCTGAAATTTGAGAAGCAGGAGCAACACTCACCTAAAATCCGGCACCTTCGGTTGGAGAAGGTACCGGAAAACCCATAAGCCAAGAAATTGAATGCAAAATTTAGACTTTTCCATCCAATCACCGTACCTGTCCTTAACTTTGAGTTGCCGTGAGACTTAGGAAAGAAAAGGCTAAGGGGCCTGCCGCTAAATGCGTCTACTTCGCCAGCTTGTCGGCGCGCATTCTGCGCAGCATCGACCGCTGGTATAGTTTGGGCGACACACGCATCAGCAATGATGCAAGTCGCGCCACACGGCCCACAGGTATGAAATCTTGCCCTTTGTGCACCCCGCGAAGGATTACTTTAGCGGCGGCTTCGGCTGTCATGTAATCCACCCCATCCGCTGCGGATCCGGGGCGCAGGATCCCGTCGGCTGTTCGCTCGACATTACCAATATTGGTGGCGATGAAACTGGGGGCGGCGATCACACAGCGGACATTGAACGGCGCTTCTTCAGACCGAAGTGTTGAGAAGAAACCCTGCACCGCATGTTTCGAGGCGGCATAGGCAGTGCGGCCATATAAGGGGGCAAAACCAGCGACCGAAGAAATTGCTATATGCGTACCGCGGCTTTTGCGGATCGGGTGCAGAAAAAGTCGCGCCATGTCGACCGCGGCGAAATAGTTGATGTCAAACACCCGTCTGTGGCTATCGGCGTCTGCCTCCTCAAACGGGGCAATTTGCGACACACCCGCATTGTAAATCACCATATCAATAGACGGGCGGGCCGCGATTATCTGCGCCGCCGCGCGTTCCAGCGCCGTTTGGTCGGTGAGGTCTACAGCAACAGGTGTGCAGCTGCTGGATAGCTCCAACCCTGTAATATTGCGGTCCACCAACACACAATGCCAGCCCTGCGCCTCAAGCTGCGCGGCCAACGCACGCCCAAGCCCGCCGTTTCCACCCGAGATAACAGCAGTCTTCATAATCCCGCCTGACGCCGCCAAAGATCAAAAACTTCGGCCGAGGCCAGCTCTGGCGTATAGCCGAACACGGATTTGAGCCTGTCATTGGCCAGCACCGGGCGATATTGCAAGAACCGGACCTGTTCTGGCCCGTATTGCGACAGGCCCAGCGGCCGGGCCACGGCCAAGGCGGCCTTCATCGCCCAAGCAGGCAGGCGCATCACCGGTTTGTTCATCGCCGCTGCCAGCGCGTCAATCGAGAGCCAGCCATCCCCGGCGACGTTGTAAATGCCGACCGGGCCATCCGTTGCGGCGCGTCTGACAATACGGGCAAGATCATGCGTCCAAATAAAGACAAACGGGCTATCGCTGCCCTTGATGGCAATCAACCGTTTGCGGCGAAAAAGAGCAGTAATTTGATTATCGGTGCCCGCGCCGAGCACGGTGCCGACACGCAACACGACCTGCTCTAAGTCAGGGTGCTGTTGCCGCGCGACCGCCAGTATTTCTTCAACCTGACGCTTATGGTCTGCATAGGGAAATTCCGGATTTCCGCGACAGGGCGCGTCTTCGGTCAACGGCACCGGATTATCGGCGTGATAGCCGTAAGCCGCACCAGAGCTGGTAATCACCAGCCGCCGGACACCCTGCGCCACGCAGGCGGCCAGCACGTTGCGTGTGCCGGTCACATCAACGGCAAAGGCCGCCTCGCGTGTCATCCCCGGCGGCGGTGTCACAATTGAGGCAAGATGCACCACAACATCGGGGCGCACCTTGCCGATTATGGCATCAGGATCGGTGCCGGTCACATCCATGCGCTCGAACTGCACCTGTTCTGGCAGGTCTGGACGCGCGAGATCAGTCACAACAATATCGTCGGGCGACAGCGCTGCGGTCAATGCACGGCCGACCATGCCCGCACCGCCTGTAATCAAAATACGCGTCATCGGCTCGCCACCGTGCGCGACATGATACTGGCCAGCGCCAGCCCCGATATCGCATGCCAAATGCCCCAAAACGCCGCGACAACCGCCATGCCGCCAAGTCCGCCGAAGAAGCCGAAGATCAAAACCAGCCCGAGACCAGAATTCTGGATGCCAGTCTCGATGGTCACCGCTCTGCGGTCAAACGGTGACAGGCCAGCGAGGGTCGCGGCCGCGTAGCCGCCAGCAAGACCCAGCGCGTTATGGATGACAACCAGCCCGGCAATGCCACCAGCGAAGCCCAGAAACAGCGTCCAGTTAGAGGCGAGAGCGATGATGACAAAGCCAATGAAAATCGCCATCGATATCCGTTGCAATGGCATCCGCAGTTTACTGGTCAAATCGGGGCGATAAGTGTTGAGCATCACACCCAGAACGAGCGGCAGGATCAGCATAAGACTGACAGTGATCGCCATGCTGACGGGATCAATCACAGTCATGCGCAGGATTTCGGCTGAAGGGGCGTAGAGGCTGCCCCAGAATGCGATATTGAACGGGGTGAGCACAATCGCCGCCACGGTCGCAAAGGCGGTCATCGACACTGAAAGGGCTGCATTTCCACCCGCGCGATGCGTGATAAAGTTGGAGATGTTGCCGCCCGGACAGGCCGCCACGAGGATCAACCCCAAGGCAACAGAGGCCTGCGGTTTTGCTATGAGCACAAGCAGGAAGGTCAATGCGGGCAGTATAACAAACTGCGACGCCAGCCCGACAATTAGCGGTTTGGGCGCCTTGGCTAACAGTTTGAAATCGCGCGGCTTTAGATCGATCGCGATTGAGAACATCACCACGGCAAGGATTGTGTTGAGCAGGGTCAGCGACCCGGCGGAGAAGTTTAGAATGGCGTCGTCGATCATGCTTTGCTCCCTCCCAATTTAACGATCCACTGGCTCACCGCCTTGCGGTAAGTCGCCTTGTCAACATAGTAGGCCATGCGCGGCAGGTCGATATAATCCATACCGCCGGTCGCGCGCTCAAAACCCTGCGCTTTGGTTTTTTGCAAGGCCTGCGCACCGTCGGTGCCAGCGCGCAGCCCCTTAATGTAGCGCACGACCATTTCTGCCTGTTCATGCCGCCCTTGCCAACCGAGGCCGGATGCCTCGACCATGCCAAGCACGAACAAATCGTCGCGTTCGGGGTGCATGCAGTTGAGGTAAAGATGCGGTGCTGCGCCTTGCCAGTTGAGATATTCATTATCAATAAACGGATAGTCAAGTTTGTAGCCCGTCGCGGCAAGGATCATGTCGTAATCCTCGGTCGCTCCATCCTTGAAATGCACGGTCTTGCCGTCGAATCGCTCAATGTCGGCGCGGACTTTAATGTCGCCGTGACCGGCATGATAAAGCACCAGTGAATTCACCACAGGGTGGCTCTCATATAACTTGTAATCCGGCTTGGGAAATCCGTATTTTTGCGGGTTGCCCACGAACCATTTGAGGATTGTCCCATCGACGATCCGCTTGAGCGCCATGGGAAGTTTTACCGCACCGCCCAAACTGTCGGCCGGCTTGCCAAACACATATTTGGGCACAAAGTAATAGCCGCGTCGCATCGACAGATCACATGACACGCCATGATGGATTGCATCCACGGCAATATCACAGCCGGAATTTCCAGCCCCGATAATCAACACGCGCTTGCCGTCAAACTGGCTTGCATAGCGGTACTGCGAAGAATGGATCAGCTCACCGCTGAAGTCGCCTTTGAAGCTGGGCATATTCGGCGTGCTCAGCGTGCCATTGGCGATCAACAGCCCAGAGAATTCTTCGACATGTTCGCCCGCATCATCGCGCCACGTGATCCGCCAGCCATCACGCGGGCCGCCCAACGGTGTACATGACAGCACCTCAGCGCCGAAATTGTAATGTTTACAAAGATCAAAATGCTGCGCGAATTCTTGAAAATACAGCTTCATTTCGCGGTGTGAAGGATATTCTGCCACCTCGTCTCGCATGGGAAAATCAGCGAACTCAGTCATTTTCTTGGACGAGATCAGGTGCGCCGTCTCATACATGGTCGAGCGCGGGCCGTCGATGTCCCACAAGCCGCCCACACCTGCGTTAAGCTCAAACCCCTGGAAGCCAACCCCCTGCTCGACAAGCAGCTTTGCCGCGGCCAGTCCCATCGGGCCCGCCCCGATCAGCGCAAGCCGACTATCCTTATTTCCCATAGCGCCCTCCCAGTGCTACCACTTAACTTGAACAAATGTTCAACTTAAGGCAAGATATTTTCATGAAAGTCGTGCACCCCCCTGAAAAGAAGCGAAAAAGAGCCCCGTCAGCGCGCGCGTTGGCGACGAAACTGCGCGTATACGATGCGGCAGAAAAGGTGTTTGCGCAGCGCGGATACGATGGGGCAACGATCCGTGACATCGCCGCCGAGGCCGGAGAACCTGTCGGGACAATCCACCATCATGGCGGCGGCAAAAACGCCCTGTTTCATCGGATAGTTGCGCGCCGTGCCGAAACCCTATCACATGATCGTCTTGAGGCCCTCAAACAGGTTCAATCCGAGGGCGACCCTACCCTTGAACGTGTCCTTTCTGCCTTCATCCGCCCCTTTTCAGATTTAGCCGCCGCAGACCCGCGCTGGCGCGACTATGCCCGCCTTGTGGCCTTCGTGTCGGCTGATAGCCGTTGGCGTGATATCTCGACCGCGTGTTTCGACCCCGTGGCAGAAGTGTTCGTGGACGAGATTGTCAAACTTCTGCCCGCGACATCCAGAAAACTGGTTGTGGAAGGGTTTGTCTATTCAGTCTCCGCCATGCTCGCGCTGCTGACATCTCAAGATCGTATGGGCGCATTGGGCGCGGGACTAGAATTGGAAGGCAGCCAAACCGACAATCTCGTTCGCTTTTGTGCCGCAGGTTTTCGCGCGATTAGCCGAGAAAGCACAAAAAGCCTCCACGCCATTTTGGACACCTGAGCGGCATCACGTTTCATAAAACAATCATTCATGCTAATTCTGCGTAAAAACAATGCGTTAACCATGAACAAGTGTACTAGCCGCTCTGCTGTCCGCAATTGCTGCTGTGCAGGAAAGATTTTGGCTCGTTTTTGGATGTTTTTGGGCTCTGGCGGTAAGCAGAAATGTGCCAGCACGCGACACCATCATGATCTGGGCGCTGAGCGGGCGGTACTGCGGTTCGTTTCTCGGGTATGATCCAACGGATATAGAAGCCCCAGCCTGCCATTGGGCGAACCGGGGCTTGTCTTGTCTCTAATTGCCTTTGAGCAATGCCTCAAAGCGGCTGCGCAGTGCCGTTATCTGCGCACTGTCCAGCGCCAAACTGGCAATCGCTGTATCGGCTGGTTTGAGGATATCGCCCGCGCGCGCGATGGTCGGCTCATTGCCCTTGTCATCAACGCATAGCTCTTTGAGGCAACGTTGAAAAATGTCGGGATCAATGCCGGCGGATTTGAGCCAGTCATCAAACGCGCCGGTCAGCCCGCCATGCTTGGCAATGCAGCACAGCAGGCCAACCAGACCATGCCCGCAACCGCCCGCGCCGCCGCCATTGTCGCCGTCCGTATTGCCGCCCGGATTACGCGGCTGATCGCCGCCCGCCCAGACAGAGCCAGTGCGCAACTGCTCGCGAGTAAAGGGATGGTCGCCCGCCTGCCCGGATACGCCACCTATAAAGCCCAGCCACATTAGCGGTCATTTGCCCGGTAAAGACGCCCTCGCCCTGATGCACAAAGATGACCTTTTTCACTGAGCCATTGGGCCGGGTCACATTTGCCGCCACCGAGGCAGAACCGCGCAACGGCCCGCCATATTCAGTGATGATCACCTCCGACATCATACCCGCCCCCGGCGCGTGCCCGGTTTGGTCAAGCGATACCGCCATATGCAGATTGAATAGGTCTGCACAATCGCACTATAGGCGACGCCGTGCCCGCGCAGCTGCATTATCAGGCTCAGATAATACAGCAACATTTGGTTGTTATCGGCGGTAATATCGCCCAGCTGCGACGTTACACTGCTTAGGAACTTGCGGTAGGCCTTAACGTTCAGTTGCAATAAGAGATGCCAACGCCCCTCGCGCAGCGGCTTTGCGTCGGCGCTGACCAGCGGCAATGCGGCCCGCATGACCAGCGTAGGCCGTGGACCCTGAGTGCTCGAGCGACGGGTTTGCGGCAGCTTGCGCTGCGGTATAGACCTCGCCGCCGGGGGCTTCAAAAGCCATTTCGACAAGATAGGTAAAAGTCGCCAGCCCGACCGCCGTAATCTCGATATCGCTTTCGGTCACATCAAAGGGAATGCGGGCAAAGGGCGCGTCTGACGACAGCCTCCCTTCGGGGTCTAGGATGATGTCATTGTTGGAAATACCAGCAAGAATTTGCAGGTAGAACTTCTTCAATACAAAGGTATCATCCTCGGTGAGCAGCCCTGTCATCAGGGCGTAGCCACCCGTGGTCCCGGCCAAGGCCTCTAGGGTGACAGGGTCAATCTGCGCGGCGGTGCCACGGCCAACGGCAAAGACGGTTTGGTCAACGACGCCGTCGGCGACCTCGGCCACAGACTTGCTGGCCGCGCCCTTGCCATCCGTCAGAACAATTATCGCCTTGTTGGTATAAGCGCCGCCCAAATTGTCCAGCTGGTTCTTGGCGAACTCAATGCCATCGCCGGTGGCAGTGGTGCCCATTGGTTGGGCGCATAGCTGTTGATCGCCGTGCGCAGCGCACTGGGGTCAGCCCCGCCCGATAGCGCCCCAGCCACTTGGGTTGCCATCAATGGCTGCGCATCTTGGTCATAAGTATTAGCCCCAAGACCGGTATCATCATAGGTGACATCGGCCATAATGCGCGACGCATCTTGCGGGACAGAAGCCTTGGTACGCCCCTCTGAAGTGACATCAAGCATGCTACCAGAACGGTCAAACACCATTTGCACTGCTGCTGTCTCACGCGGGACGCAATCGCCGCTCAGTTTGATGTCAAAGACCTGCCCGCTCTCGACAACCCTAACCTGCTCCGAGACACCAGCGGCGGCGCAATCATTCCGGATCCAAATACGGGCCAGGCGCACCGAGCCGCCTGCAAGATCAGAGACGACAAAAGGCAAACCGTCCACCGCAGAGGGGGCCACCCCGATCAAAGGTGACATCCAACCGGTAAATGTTGAACCCGCAGGCAATCGCTTCTTCGTTAAAGGGCGGCGTGGCAAAGAATTTAGCGACAAAATCATTAACGTCCTGTTGAAACTGACCCATGCGCGCAGCGGCATACCCGTCGGCGACAATCACCATATTCAATCGGTCTGCGGGGCTGCCGCCATCATGAACCTTAACAAGTCCAAAAATTGAACCATCAGAGGGACCCATCACAGTATCCTTTCAAAAACTACTTTTAAAATAAGAGCCGTGGACGAGCCAAAAATTTGCCGGCTCTTGCTACGCAGAAAATAATCTTGATCCGCGCGTCGAGGTTACAAATCCCCTGACAATAGCTCTTTGGCAGCGCCGCCCCGTTTGTCCCGGCGCAACAGATGAAAACTTGCGACATCAGGCCCGCCAGGAACAACGATTGACAGCGCCTTTGGGGCTGAGGAATTGACCATTGTCAGCCCCCGAACGCCCAGCCCGGTGCGCACCTCTATCATCGGCGACAACACGGCTGCATCAATAATGCTCGCGTAAACGCACCCTGTTTTGGTCGCGCGTCTCCAGCCAATTACCAGCCTCTCTGCCGATTGCTGATAGATGTCGCGCCGGCGGGACTCGCATTGTAACACGTTGTTTTTGCAGCAGACGTGGTTTCCCGTCTGTGACGGAAAATGTTAAACGGATCGCAGTCATGTCGATCTCAAAATACAAATAAATAGTAATAAAATATATTGAATTTAGTGCTGTCCAGATAGCATATGCCACCGTTTCCATCAAGTCCGGCACCCGGTATGGTTATCCACACCACGGCAAATTACCGCTTGTTTCGGCAGCCCGTCAGCCCCCAACGACAGATCAATCAGCACCCGATTGCGGCCCGTCTGCCGTGTTGTGCGCGAGAACAGCAACGTTATTCCACATGCCAAATGCCGCAATTTGGTGATTTCCAATTGGCTAGGGTCAGGACTCATAACCAGAATAACACGATAGAAGCCAGAATAATGGCTGAGAGGAAGAGCTCCGGGCATCTGTCGTAGCGCATTGCAATG
>NVXG01000047.1 GCA_002733805.1 Robiginitomaculum sp.
AGTGCCCAAGCTGGATGCCCGGGGCCGCGAACTATCCCCGCATGTACTCTCATTAGGTGCAGACAATGCCCCCGGTGGCACCGGCAATGATGCTGATATCTCAAGTTAAGGGCCGAAAGAAAATCGTGGGACCAATCCCATATTTTCTTGATATTTACATAATCTATGATACTAAATGGGAGCATTCACCACAAAGGTGGGGTTAATCCCATATATTATGGATCAAATTGCTGAACTTTTGTCCCGATCTGAGGAATTGGCCAACCAATCCGGCCAATCCTTGTCAACGATTTCACGTAAACTCCTGAAAGATGGCAAAGGTCTGGCCCGGTTGAAAAATGGTGGCCAATGCACCTTAAAAACCATCGAGCGTGCTTTTGCCGTTTTGCTCGAGTTGGAGCGCAAAGCGGGCATGAGCGCACAAGCCCCGGCCAAGACGGATCAAGGCGGACAATTGACCCACTTGCAACGGCTAGAAGCCCAAAGCATCCACATTTTTCGCGAGGTGGTGGCGAGCTGTGAAAACCCGGTCATGCTGTACAGCGTTGGCAAGGATAGCTCGGTCATGCTGCATCTGGCCTTAAAAGCGTTTTACCCGGCCAAACCACCATTCCCACTTTTGCATGTGGATACCGGTTGGAAGTTCAAACAGATGATCGAATTTCGCGACCGCAAGATCAAACAATTGGGTCTGGAACTACTCGTTCACACCAACCCGGACGGGATCAAACAGGGCATCGGCCCTTTTTCCCATGGCTCGGCAACCCACACCGATGTGATGAAAACCCAAGGGCTGCGTCAGGCGTTGGATCAATACAAGTTTGATGCAGCGTTTGGTGGCGCGCGCCGGGACGAGGAAAAATCGCGGGCTAAGGAGCGGGTGTTTTCGTTTCGAAATGCGGCCCACCATTGGGACCCCAAAAACCAGCGCCCTGAATTATGGAGCATCTATAATGCCAGAGTAGCCAAAGGCGAAAGCATAAGGGTGTTTCCCTTGTCCAATTGGACCGAGCTGGATATTTGGCAATACATTTATCAGGAGCAGATCGAAATTCCCGAACTGTATTTTGCGGCGCCTCGGCCAGTAGTGGAGCGCGATGGCACATTGATCATGGTGGATGATGACCGGATGCCGCTAAAAGACGGCGAAGTTCCACAGGAAAAAATGGTGCGGTTTCGGACCTTGGGTTGTTATCCGCTCACTGGCGCGGTTGAGAGCACCGCCACCGATCTGACCCAGGTCATCGAAGAAACCTTGCTGGCAAAAACCTCTGAGCGACAGGGTAGAGTCATCGATAAGGACGGCGACAGCACCATGGAACAAAAAAAACGCGAAGGGTATTTCTAGATGCCCGATAGCTCCACATCCCAAACTAATGTTGAAACTCTGATGCAATCCGGCACAAAAAAAGACCTGTTGCGGGTTTTGACCTGCGGCAGTGTTGATGATGGAAAATCCACGCTGATCGGGCGGTTATTATTTGATAGCCAGCAAATTTATGCTGACCAGATGACCAGTTTGCAAACCGACAGCAAAAAGTTTGGCACGCAAGGACCGGACATTGATCTGGCGCTGCTGGTTGATGGGCTGGCGGCTGAACGCGAGCAAGGCATTACCATTGATGTGGCCTATCGGTTTTTTTCGACCAAGGCGCGTAAATTTATTATTGCCGATACCCCAGGGCACGAACAATACACCCGCAATATGGCCACCGGCGCCTCAACGGCTGATCTGGCAATTTTGCTGGTTGATGCTCGCCTCGGGCTACAAGTACAAACTAGGCGGCACAGTTATATTGCCTCATTACTCGGGATCCGGCACGTTCTGGTCGCCGTCAACAAGATGGATCTGGTCGAGTTTTCCCAGCGCAACTTCAACAGTATAGAAGAACAATACCGGGACTTTGCCAAAGATCTCGGATTTGAAGATATTACCTGCATCCCGGTTTCGGCCCTGTTAGGCGACAATGTAACCATGGCCAGCCAGCACATGACTTGGTATCGCGGACCCACCTTGTTGCAGCATCTGGAAGCCGTAGAAATAACCAACCCATCGGACGAAACCGGGTTTCGTTTGCCGGTGCAATGGGTCAACCGGCCAAATTCCGGATTTCGCGGATTTTGCGGAACAGTCGCCGCAGGCCAGATCGTACCCGGCGACGAGATTATGGTTTTGCCATCGGGCCAACGCTCAACCGTTAAGCAGATTGTCACCATGGATGGGGACCTGCCAATCGCCCGGCGACACCAATCCGTCACCTTGACCTTGGACGATGAAATTGCCATTTCGCGCGGTGACTTTATCTGTTCAACCGACCATTTGGCCGGGCAATCAGACCAATTTCAGGCCCATCTGATCTGGATGTCGGAAAAGGAACTGTTTCCGGGGAGAAGCTATTTACTCAAAACCTGCAATTCAACGGTTGCCGCCAGTATCACCAGTTTGAAATACCAAGTCGATGTCAATGATCTGTCGCATCAGGCGGCCAAGACGCTTCATTTAAATGAAATCGGCGTGTGTAATTTGTCCTTGGGTCAGGCCATTGCGTTTGATCCTTACCGGGATAACCGCACAACGGGCAGCTTCATCCTGATTGACCGGTTGAGCAATGAAACGGTCGGTGCCGGGATGATTGATTTCTCCTTACGCCGGGCTTCCAATGTGGTCTGGCAGGATATTGAGATCAGCCGCAACAAACGTGCCGCCCAAAAACAGCAAAAACCAGCCGTATTATGGTTTACCGGCCTGTCGGGGTCGGGCAAATCGACCATTGCCAATCTGGTCGAGAAAAAATTGTATGATATGGGGCGCCATACCTACATTTTGGATGGCGACAATGTGCGCCATGGCTTGAACAATGATTTGGGTTTTACCGATGCGGATCGGGTTGAAAACATAAGGCGAGTGGGTGAAACGGCCAAACTGATGGCCGATGCCGGGTTGATGGTGCTGGTATCGTTTATTTCGCCGTTTCGCGAGGAGCGTCAAATGGCCCGGCGCTTGATGGCGAAAGGTGAATTTATCGAGATTTTTGTAAAAACCCCGCTGGAAGTGGCTGAAGCCCGTGATGTCAAAGGCCTGTACGCCAGAGCCAGAGCGGGCGAGATCAAAAACTTCACCGGGATCGATAGTGAGTATCAAGCCCCAACCCACGCCGAGATCGAAGTAGATACAGTCTCCAGCCCCGCCGAGCAGGCGGCAAGCCAGATCGTCGATTATCTGAAGAAAGAGGGTTTTCTGGATTTTGATGAAACAAGCTAATTGCCTCAAAAAATTCCCGTCGCGCCTTCTTTCGGGAAACTAAAATTCCCGCTGAAATGAGCGAAACAATCACCGGACTATCTACCCACAAGTGTTACGGCTTGTAACCAACCCAAGTGTGCGTTATTAGGCTGCAATTGATGCTGAACACGCTGGGGTGTGATTGGCGGTTTGAGAATAAAAAACATGAGTTTATCCGTATATACCGGGCTGTCGGCCACCGGGAAAACCTCAACCATGATCCGGTTGATGCGCGCTCGTGAAGAAGCCGGTGGCAAGGTTGTTTTATTTTTATCAGCTGAGCACCCAGAACTAACCCGGCGCAAAAACGTCCGCCCCGGTGGTTTGATGGGATGCCGCGAGCCGGGCCTGAACTTTCCGATTGATCATGTGTTAAAAACCGACGACACAATCGAGCAATTATCAGCGCTGGAGCCAGACACCATGGCGGTGTTTGATGAGGCCCAGTTCTTTGGCCCGCAGATTGTAAAAGCGTGGCACAATGCGGCCGAAAAAGGCGTGGAAGTGCTGATTGGTTCCCCATCCAATGGCCATTTGAAATTATTGCGGGAAAACGGGCACGAACCCAGCGAGATGATTGTGCCTTGCACCTGTGGACTAAAAGATGCGACCCATGTGGTCTATGAGGAAAACATGACTTACCCAACCCATTTATGTGATGACTGCCATTCAGACGCACACCGACAAGTAATCAGTGAGCTGTTTGAAGAAGTGCGGGTCGACAAACCATTTCCCGGTGAAAATAAAACCTATCAACCGTTTTTTGGCCTCGATCCAGAAGGTTGGGAATATGTACGGCCTGACTCCGTTGCCCGCTTCGAGATCATGCAGGACGCGATCAACCGCTACCCATCCCTAAATCCGACCGTTGAAAACGTCGACCAACGCCTCAGCTTTATGGATCTGGGCTGTTGTTCAGGGTATTTTTGCGGTGCCATGGCCAATGTCGGCTTTTCATCTACCGGCGTGGATGTCACCAAAAACTTTATCGACTGGGCTGGCCGGGTGGCCAAACTGCAAGGTCACAACATTGAATATCGTTGTGAAGATGCCAAAAAATACATCACCGGCTCAACTGAGAAAATTGATGTAACCTCGAGCTTCGCGACCATTCAGTGGGTGATGACCCAACAAGGATACGAAGCCGGGCTTGAATGCTTCAAGCATTTGTTTGATCGCACCCGCCATATCTGTGTGGTCGAAATGGGCTACACCTTGGAAGACATTTACAAGGAACGCATTCCAGATCGCCCGCGCGAAATTGATAAAAGCTGGGTGCTGGATATCATGCAGGAATTTGGAAACTTCGCCGAGATCGAAGTGTTCCCTGCCGGTGAAAACGGCATTTGGCGCGATGTATTTGTTGGGTATAAGGAGGCGCCGGCGCGCCGTCCCTTTCGTCCCGGCTTCAAATCCAAGCATGTGGCGCAGATTTCGCGGGCGCTTCAATACTGGGATGACAAATGGGCTGGCCAGGATTTCGAGGTTTTTTTCAAAGCGCTCAAACCGGTAAAAAAAGGCCTGATCAAAGGCTGGTTCCCGGACCGGGTTGATGGTTCAGACGCACAGGTCAAAATTGATCTGGACGGTGTCACGATCGAAGAATTTTCGGTTTCCGGCAATAAATTCGAATGTAGCTTTGCTTGCGAATATGATCCGGGCCGGATGTTTTGCCTACGGGTGCAATCATCACCTCATCCATCGAAAGATGAGCGGGATCAACGTCCCCTTGCCTTTGTCTTAAACAAACTGAAATTCAGCTGAGAGCTCGGTTAGGCCGCTCGGCTAGCTAGCCGTGCCTCGTCCTCTTTGGCCCGGCGGCTGGTCTCGCGCACGAAAATATCCAGCACTTCGTCAATATCCCCAGAGGCAGCAATTTTACCGTCATCGAGCCAAAGACCCTTGGTGCAATAGCGCTGGATAATAATGGTGTTGTGACTGGCCAGAATAAACCCGTGAGAATCAGAAACGATGGCCTCCAGCCGTTTTTCAGCTTTTTCGCGAAACAGCCTGTCGCCTGCCCCAATCCATTCGTCGAGCAATAGTATTTCCGGGTTCAGCTCGGTTGCCGTGGCGAAGATCAGCCGCATGGCCATGCCTTGCGAATAGGTATGCAGCGGATCATCAATCACATCTTCCAGCCCGCTAAAGGCCAATATGCCCGGCATCAAATCCTGCATTTCAAGCTGCGAACAACCAGCCACCATGCCCAGCAACATGACATTGGCTCGCCCGCTCATATCGAGGCGCATTCCGACACCAAGATTGAACAACGCAACGATTTTGCCCGATACATCAATGCTGCCGGATTCTGGCTCATATATCCCGGCAATGGTTCGCAAAAGTGTGGATTTTCCTGAACCATTCAGCCCGACCAGTGCCAAGCGATCCCCAGTATGTAGTTGAAACGTCACATCATCCAACGCCGGCACCATCGGCTCACGTTTTTTGAACAGGCTTCGCAACCCCATTTGTGGACGGGGGTAGGTTAGTCTGACATTTTTTGCATCCACCAGAAGTGACATTGACCTATACCCAAAACGGCACGCGCCGCCCCCAGAACTGCAAAGTCAGTATGGCCAGTATCCAACCGAAAACACTAAAGCCTAACGCCACCATCCAACTGGCCGACGGGATGGTACCCAACACGATCGGATCGCGGACGATAGCTAGAAAATGAGTAAACGGATTATAGGTCAGCAAAAACGCATTGCCGCCCAATTGATCCGGCATATACAAAATCGGCGTAATGAAAAACAATACCCGCATACCGGATTGTACCAAATGGATCAGATCCCGGTGCCGGGAGCTCAACACGCCCAGAAAAATCTGCACCCACCAAGCGTTCAGGACCAGCACCAACATTCCCGGAATTGCCCACCACGCAACTGACGTCAGTTGCCATTTCAAAACCCACAACAGAACGATAATCACCAAACTACTATAGGCCAGATTGATCAAATGTCGGGTCAGACTCTGATACACAAAAACGCTCAAGGGCATTTTGGTACCCAAAATCCATGGCCGTGCATTGATAAACACATTGCACCCGTCTGTGACATTACCCGCCACATAGGCCCAGATCAGGAATCCGATCGATAACCATGCGGCAAACAAATCATTGTCAGCAGCAGAAATTGAACCAAAAATCAGGATTTTTACGCCAATAAACATCGCGAAGGAAAAGGTGATCCACGCCATGCCGATAAAACTGCGCCGATAAGTTTGTTGGATATCAGCCACCGCCAAACGCGTCCATAGCGGCCAACGTACAGCTCCCGCCGCAAGGTTTTTAAACGCCCAGATCATCTATTGCAGGCTTTCCAACATTTTCTTGTAGGTCTTGGCGACATTCGGGTAGGCATAATGGTCATTGTGATACGTAACACCAGCTAAGGACACAGTATCCCACACCAGCTCATCGTCATAAATCGACGCCGCCAGTTTTGCAAATTGTTCGGGCGTATCTGCCTGTAATTTAATCACATCCAATCCCTGTTCAGCCATGCCTTCAAATGCAATTGCCGTGCCAATACACGGTACACCCTGGCCAATCGAAGAGGCAATTTTACCCTTTAGTCCAGCTCCATAGCGCAAAGGCGCAATGGTCAACCGGCATTTGCCCAGCAGGTGTTCCAGATCAGCTACATAGCCGTCGACCAGAATGTCATTGCAGACATATTCCTTAAACCGGTCCGGCATGTGACTGCCGCAGATCCGCAAGCGCACGCCGGGAAGAGATTGGCGCATTATCGGCCAGATTTCCCGGACCAACCAGTCCACGGCATCGACATTCGGTCGGTGGTTATACCCACCGATGAACACAATGTCTTTGCGGCTGGCAAACCCCGTGCTGCGGCGGGCAATGGGTCGGATCAGGGGGATATTCCATAACTTGTCAGCCAATTTTTTATTCCGCGACAACACTTCATGCTCGTGCTCCGAGAGCACAATGGTCGCATCTGCTGCCCGCATGAACGACAGTTCCATTTTCTTCATGGCGGCCGCATCGACCTTCATTTTCGCGTTACCGACCACTTCGGCTTCGCGCTCCATTCGCAAATAATGCAGATCGACTGTGTTGTAGATAATTTTAGCCCGTGGACATTTCTTTCGAATTTTATCAAGAAACAACTCGTTGATTTCAGCCCGTGACAGCACCACAAAATCAAATACGTCACCACGTTCTTTTAAGAATACATCCATGTTTGAATAAAACGGATGATAGATGCACTCCACACCCTTGCGCTGCAAGGCAGCAGTGGCCTCGCCCCAATGGGCAAAATTGGTCCCGGGGACAAAATGAACCCGATACCCTTGCTCAATCAGAATTTGGATGGTGTTGACCGCATCCAGCGAGCCGGAATCCTTGTCTGGTTCCGGGGTGGTTGCGTCCACATAGAGCACGTGGCCGCGCACCATACGGTCTGAGGCCAGTTCCGGGCGATCCGCATTGGGGTGGTGATTACGCAGCACTTTGCGCCATGTATTAAAGAAGATTTTCTGGTTCGAAACTTGGTACTTCTTGGCACCCGACGTCACGTCAGTGCCAGAGCTTAAGCCCTCGATATGGATCAGTGACGAGCGCGGTTGGTATAAAACCCGGTAGCCCAATTGCCGAACCCGGAAACAACAATCGGTGTCTTCGTAATAAGCTTTTTCCAACTTGGTGTTAAAGCCGCCAATTTCCTCAAACAGATCGCGGCGGATCATCAGGGACGCACCGGAAACATAGTCCACATCGCGGACAAAATTATAAAGTGGATGGTCCGGGCTTTGATCCCGACCCCAATTCCAACCGCTGCCGTCTTCCCAGATAATCCCGCCAGCTTCTTGCAGTTTACCATTTGGAAAAATGAGTTTGGAACCAACAATGCCCACATCGCCATGTTCTTGATAGGTCCGCACCAATGCGTCGAGCCAACCCGGATTAACCAAAGTATCATTGTTCAAAAAGACAATATACTGGCCGCGCGATTGGGCTGCATTCACATTGCAATTCATCAAAAAGCCAAGATTTTCTTCATTGCGGAAATATCGAAGGCCATCAATTTTACCCAATATCGTGTGAAACGGGTCAGGCGAACAATCATCGGCCAGAATAACCTCGTACTCGACACTGACTTTCTGTTGGTGGATGGATTTCAGGCAAGCCACAGTTTGGCTGATCTCGTTATAAACCGGCACAACAATCGAGACCACCGGGTTATCACTTTGTTCAAATGCAAAATCAATATCCACCTCTGATGGCGCGGGGAGTTGGGTCAGCGCGCCGTTTTGGTGAACCCGGTTATTGGCCCCATTCAAGTTTTCAGCCAATCCAGAAAGTTTGTCACTCAGTCTGCTTTTTACAGAATCAGGAAGCGGTGTAACACGCCGCATAAACCGCAATCCCTTAAATGCCACCGCCTTCATAGCCGCACGTACCGGGTGGGCCTGATAATACTCAACCAGCAATTTGTAGCCATCCACCTGCTGGCTCAATTGCCGTTCGACCATCTCGTTGCGACTTACGTCTAATCGATGTTTGACATCTTCTGCAATTTTTAGACGTTGTAGTTCTTCGTGCTCGACTTCTAGCGAGTTTAGTTTGAGGTCTCGCTCGATAACGCCGCCATTCAGCGCACCGATACGGGTTTCCTTGTCGATCAATTCCGCCTGTAATTTACCCAACAAATGATCCCGTTCCACAATGCCGCCATCCAGCGCGCCAATGTACGTTTCCTTGTCGACCAACACGGAATTTAAACTGGCCAACTCTTCTGTCCGCTCTCTGATTTGTCCGTGCAATTCTTGATTTTCAGTATTCAGCTGCACAAATTTTCGTTGTTCAACTTGTATTTTTTTTGTGCCTTTAGTCAGGAATGATCTTCGGTCATGTTCTCGGATGAAGCTGGCATCAAGATCAAGCATCGCCGCAAAGTCTTGGGTCATTTTGTCAAAACTGGAGCGTTTTAAGAAGAAATCCGTCGAAGCGGTCATCGCCGAATATCGTTGATGCAAATCCGGATCATCCGGGTTTTGATCTGCATTCTGGTAGATCAGTCCCTGAATCGTATTTCGAACATTGGGATCATCAATGGCAGCATTTCCAGGAAAATAGTGGCTCAGGAACTTTAGAATATCATCGGCATTTTTAGTCAGCAGATGCTCATACACAATCAGCCGGTCGACCTTTTTGGGTAAGTTTTGGCGCATGGCCTGCATATAAGAAATGGTAATGAAAGCAGCCGCCGCTTTATCCAAAAAGTTCCGTTTTGCCACCGAAGAAGATACCGAGCTAGGGGAGCGGACAATGGCTATACTCTGCAATGGCCGTTTCAGCTTTCGTGCTACTTTTGGCCATAATGGGTACAAGATCGCCAGTCGTGGATCCTTGATCAAGCTAGGAACATTGTCCTGAAAGTCATCGATCAGAATGTCAGAAAGCGATGTGATACAGGCTTTTGCCGCACTCGTATCCATCCAATTTTCAGGCAATAGAGCAGCGGTTGACCAGTCTTTTCCCAATTCTGACAACAACTGATCGTGGGCTGCAACAATTTTCTCATTCTCCCAAAACCCCCGTGGGTTATCGAATGAGGGTTGCATCAAATGACGACCCAGATCGAATCCGAGCAAGCTGACCAACCGGGTCAGCAAAGATGTGCCGGAACGGTGTGTTCCGACAATCAACTGGATATTGGCTGGTTGCACGTGCGTCATGAAAGCTTGCAATCAAGCAGCAGGTCGGACCAAAATTTCTTGCCCCCCGGCATCTGCGCTAAAGGTCCGTTTTTAGAAGAAACGTTCGGCGATTCGGATCGTATCGCCCGGTTCAACGGGCGTTTCTGTCGTCAGATCATAGACCCGTTCACCGACTTCGCCTGCCCGTTTGATAAATACTTTGCGGGTATCCGCCCGATAGGTGAACCCCTCGGCGGTTGCAACCGCGTTCATGACGGTCAAGCCACTCAAATACGGATATTCGCCCGGCGTGGTAACTTCACCCAAGATGTAAAACGGGCGAAAGTTTAAAACCTCGGCACTGACCCGAGGGTCTTTCAAATAACCCTCTTTCAGCTTGGCTTCGAGCGCACGTTGAAAGTCACGAACCGTTTTGCCGGCGGCAGGTACTTCGCCAACCAGCGGAACGGATATCTGTCCACTACCATCGACCACAAACTCGCCAGATAAATCTTCTTCACCAAACACGATAATTCGTAATTGATCACCCGAACCCAACCGATATACCCCGGTCGACCGAAGCGGAGCGATTTGTGCCGCCGAGGATGCGCCAGCAGCAGCACCACTTGGTACCGGGCCCGTTGAGCAGGAGGCCAACAGTATTGCGACAAATATTGCAAACGGAAACGATAGTGCACGCATGATTTTGACTCCCCGATTGGGCGATAAAGAATTTCTTTTGGTAAGTGCCACGGTCATGCTGGAGGCGCAACCCCATGGGCCGGCTCCACATCGCCGGTTTGCAGGAAACTGACCTGATCATCAACCAAACGCGCTGCGGTCAAAACGCCTGTAATATAGGCCCCAGTATCCAAGCCAATTCGCCGATGGTCATAAAAAGGTTCGCGCTCTGGCGTATGGCCATGCACCACCATTTTCTCAAATTTTCTGTGGTCTTCAATAAATTCGTTACGGATCCAGAGCATGTCTTGTTCTTGCTGCATTTCCAGCTTCTTGCCAGGCTTCAACCCCGCATGCACAAAAATATAATCGCCCAAAACCAAGCAGGGTTCCAAGCCTTGCAGGAAGTGCAGGTGGTCTTGGCTCATCGCTAATCCAAGTTGTTTCGATGCCTTGATCCAGGCGGCTTCATCAGTCCGCAATCTAGGCGGTTGTACGCCGTAAGACATCAACGTCTCGGCGCCCCCATAAGTCACCCATTTTTCACCAAACAACGGGTCATCCAAAAACTGCAACAAGGCTTCTTCATGATTGCCCCGCAACAAATGAAATTTCACCTTTGACTTTGCTTTTTTGGCTTGTTCCTCCCATTTCAACAACAGGTCAATAACCGACTTTGAACCCATGCCACGATCTACATAATCACCCAAAAAAACAAAAATTACCTTGCGATCCATACCGGTGTCGCGAATGTCCTCACCAATTTTTTCGATGAGTTCTTTCAGCAAATCATCCCGACCATGAACATCGCCAATGGCATAAACAATTGTGCCTTCCGGCACAAAATGCTTGGCCGGTTTTGATTTAAACCAGGAAAATACCATTCGTGTTTTTCCTTTGGCGCTCTATTGCCAGTCGTGACAACGACCCCAGCCCGGCGTTTTTTCTTCTGAAGGATTTGGGCATAAAAACTAGAAACTACAGCTTACCACCCCAGACGGGTGACCACAATAAGCCATGCATACGCGCGTTAGTCGCTATAATATTTGCGGTAGTTTTTGTAATAGCTGCCATAGCCATAACCATAGCCATAGCTGTGTTGGGCGGCCAGATCGACTTGGGTCAACGCAACACCAACCACGGGGGCATGCACCCGCTGCAGAGCGGTAAGTGCAGCTTTTGCAATCTCTCTGGGTGTTTTGCGCCACCGAACCAACAGAACTACTGAATCCATCAAGGTGGCCAATACCCGTGTTTCAGCAACTGGCAGGGCCGGGGCGGTATCAATCACAATAAAATCGTACTTTGTTTTCAAGGCCTTCAGAAGTGTACGCATAGCTGGCAACCCAAACAGGTCAAGCGTGAGGTTCTCTTTACGATCGACCAGCGGCAAGATGTCCAGCCCACGTTGTTTGTCCGCAATAATGGCTTTCTCAATCGGTACATGGCCAGCCACAATATCAACCAGCCCAACTTCAGGGGTCAGTTGTGCCGTTTGCGTCAACATCCGGCGCCGAATATCCGCATCAATTACCAAGGTGCGCGAACCCATCATGGCTGAGACCCGGGCCAAAGAAAGCGCCATGGATGTCTTACCTTCACCCGGCAAAGCAGAGGTCAGCGCGACAATATGAGAGCCGTCCCTTTCTTTTCCGTCGGCATACAACAGGGCGGCCCGCATGGTCCGCAACCCTTCGGAAAAGCTGGAAAGCGGTTTATCCATTGCGTAATCTGCCGGCGTTTCATCGGGTCCCAGTTTCTCAATCTTGGCCAATGATGCCAAACAAGGAACTCCGAGTTCGTGCTCTATATCAGCCGCAGTGTGCAATCCACGATCCATTGCTTCAGCCACAAAAATGGCTGCACCTCCAGCCCCGATGGCCAGCACGAAGCCCAACAATAAAATCAGCGTATTATTGGGAAAGCTTGGAGCATTCGGGATGGCCGCGCGCGAAATAATTCTGGCATCGGCTTCCAACAAGGATTGTTGCTGACTGGTTTGTTTGAACCGATCCAGAAACGATTCGTATAAGGTCCGGTTGGCATTGGCGTTGCGTTCCAATTCACGAAGTCGAACTAATGCTGAATTGTTTGTGGTCAGTTTGGAGGTCAGCTTAGTCACATCTCGTTCCAGCGAAGTCAGACGCTGTCGGGCAATGGACACTTCGCCGCGCAAACTGGAAACAATTCGCGAAATTTCACTTTGAATTTGAGCGTTTACATCAGCCAACTCACTCTGATTTTTCAATATTTCAGGATGGCGCATCCCATAGCGGCTTTGCAGATCACTTTGACGGCGCGTGACCTCGGATTGCTGGCGACGCAAATCACTGATGACTGGGGAACCCAGCACTGCGGACACATCCTCGCCGCGCCCGGATCGGATTTGCTGATCAACAGTCCGTAACCTAGCTCGTTTTTCGGCCAGCTCGGCCCGCAGAATAATGGTCTGGCCTGTCAAATTGGCAATTTGTTGTTCGGTCAGCGACGAGCCCTCGGCATTCAACAAACCTTCCTGAACGCGGTACAATTCAACAGCACGTTCAGCCACCTGCACTTCATCACGTAGATCACCCAGCCGGTCTTCCAACCATTCATTGGCCCGGCGCGTCGCGTCAAACTTGGATTCGAGCTGATCAACCAGATATTTATCAGCAAAGGAATTGGTAATGATCGCCGCTTTTCTCGGGTCGGTGCTTTCGAACGCCACTTCAATCACATAGGTGATACCCGAACGCCCTACGGTCAATTTGTTCAGTGCCGTGCTGATCGCCGACTCCCGGGTCCGGGTTGCTTTTTCTTCTTCTGTCCGTTTTGGCCCGACTTTTCGAGGCAACAAGTTACCCAACCAAGCCGTTGTGTTTTGTCGCCACAGGGCAAAGCCTTCCAAAATAATCCGATCTGAATTGAACTCCGGATCATGAACCAAACCCAATTCATCAACAACTTTACCTGCCAAGGAGCGGGATTGAATGATTTGAACTTCGCTTTCGACCACCGCTGTATCCGGGGTCAAACCAGATAATACCTGGTTCATATCAATGACTTGTTCCTGGCGCGGGTCAATGATGAGTTTGGCTTGCGCCCGGTACCTTGGTGTCAGTTGGAAGGAAACCAAAACGACCAAGGCCAATGTAATAGCGCCAATTGCCATGAACAGACGAAATCGCCGCCGGAAAATAGTCAGTAAATATCTAAGATCAATCGAATCTTCTGGTGAAAAGCTATCAGCTGGGTCTGCCATGGCAGGATAGGGCGAGCGTTGGTCCATAGTTTTATTGCCAGATCATACACAAATTGCAAAACATGCTGAAAAAGAACAAACAGGCCAACCCAAAACTCGTTATGGGGCGAACTCGCCCACGACAAGTCTTGGCATTGACCTGTGTATCAGAAAGTTACCGTTGAAATTTCAGGTTAAACCCGATTTGACTGCTATTATAATTGGTACCGGAATTGATGCCGCCAGAGGTTTGGTTGGCATAGGTATAGAATAATGACAGCCCCAGACCACGTTTCAACAAGATGGTCGAGCTGATGGTGCCGCCGACCCGCTCATCCTGACGATCAACACCTTCGTAATCGTCATAGCCATAGGTCAACTCGCCCGAGAGGATCAAATTGCGAAGCAATTCATGATCAACCTTGAAATAAGCCGAGCTGGACAAATAACCAGATGATCCGGCAATGCCCGAATCTTCTACTGAACGGTTCCCACCAATTCCGACGGTGGTCAGCGGCGTTACAAACCAATCAACATTGGCCCGAATGGCAAAACCGCTAACCCCGGACAAGGTCGGGTCTTCAAATCGCTGATCAAGATAGCCAATAGCAACTTCACCACGAACCAAATTACTCAGATCAAAATTGGCACCAACTAACACCTGATACCCGTCTGAATCACGGTTCAGCGGAGTTGCTGGCGGCTGCAAATCATAATAGCGATCATTATAGCCAACTTCGACAAAAACCGAGGTATCCGGGCTGACTGCATATTCAGCACGACCGCTCAAATCAACCACGGCACGGTCACGATCATCCTGATCCACAACGCCGCCGCCAATCAGGGTGCCATCTTTATAGTCGTAATCACGCAATCCAACAGATGCGCTAACCCGAATGCGGTTCACTTCGCGTGAAGCATTTGCATAAAATGAAACCAGATCATATTCGATCGGCTTCGTGGTGTTGATGGGAGAACTGGAACTGGTCCGCGGCTCGTTAAGCGCTTGGTATTGCCCACCAAACCCAAAAGTCAGACCTTGACCAGCATCAAGACGCGCATCACTACCAAATGTCAGGTCGGTATAGCTTTCGCTGGACAGATCCAGATATTCATTGTGATCCACACTGGCATGAAAAGCCAATGAATGTACTGACCATTTGGATTGAATAACCGCAGAAGGGTTAAATTTAAAAATGACATCATCAACCGTGTTGGTCCGCAACGCAAAAATATTGTCGTTATACTTCAAACCAGTGGCAAGTTCCGGGCGAAGAATAAATCCGCCAAGATCAATGCCATTGGTCTGATACTCCGGCTTTGGTCGTTCAGAAACTGAAATGTTCCGATTGCGCTCGAACGAACCCGCCATAGCGGAAGATACCAAGCCAAAACTGGCCGTAGCGCCCAACAGGGCCGCAATACTCAAAGAAGTACGCTTAGTCATTTAATCCCCCAGAACCTTCACACTGCGAAGTACTCAATCAATCTTCTGTGACACGCTCAAAAATCAGCGGGCCATTCGAATGGTTTTGTTCTGACAACCAGATCAGTTGCCGTAATCAGAACCACCACCGCCGCCGCCAGATGATGGAGGAGGAGGAGCGGATGTTCCGCTGGATCCACCAGCCGGCGCGCCGCCGGTACCACCAGCAGATGTGCCGGTTCCGCCATTCGCCGGCTGTGCAGCAGCAGCTGAAACAGCAGCCGCTTGTGTAGTGGAAAGCGGCGCAGCAGCAACAACGCTTAGCGCAGCAGCCGCTGTGCTTGCAGACACACCGCTAGCAGCAATAACTGCATTAATTGCAGCTTGAACTTCTGCCGCCGTTGCATCAGCTGGCAAATTAGCCAATGCCGCTTGAATTTGTGCAGCAACCGCTTCCGCAGTTTGCTCTTGCGCAACTGCAGGCGCAGCTACAGTCATCACGGCCCCAGCCGTTGCAAAACTGATGGCACTCGCCGCCAGCACTGCTCTCAATGATTTTTTCATATTCACGTCTCCAAATCTTGAACGCCTTCCTTATACCCCAATACCAAGGCCTGTCACGCGGCTTATTCGTCTCTTTGGTTGAAAATTTACCATAAATGCCGGGTTTATAGCGTGAATGTTGCATGACAGACACAATATTTGGTAACGTCAGGCTCCACCATGAACTTTTTTTCACATGCCGTGATCTCAACGTAAGCGACATTTGGTACAAGTTGTATTTGTAAATCGCCCTGTCGCTGAGAATGGATTTGCCAAGCCCGACCGTCCGACCTGTTGTCACCGCGTGTCGTTACTTTCATACTCCCGGACCTGTTTGTGGTTATAGGGCAACTTTCAATGCGAATATTTATTACCGGTGCCTCCGGATTTGTTGGCGGCGCTGCCGCCCGGTATTTTGCCAAATCTCATGATATTATCGCCATGTCTCGGTCCCAAAAATCGGATGCAATCATCAAAAGTTTGGGAGTCTCTCCCATCCGTTGCTCCTTGGGTGAAGTCACAGCCGAACAATTGCGCGGTGTAGATGCAATTATCCATGCCGCGGCCAAGGTCGAGGAATGGGGCGAGTGGGATGATTACTGGAAGCAAAATGTCGAAGGCACCACCCAATTGCTGGAAGCAGCCAAGGCGGCTGGCGTACAGACCTTCATCCATATTGGCACTGAAGCTGCCATTTTCCATGGTCAGACCATGTGCAATGTCGATGAAACTGTTCCTCTGGCACTAAAAGCGCCCTACCCTTATTCTAGAACCAAGGCCCACGCCGAAGCGGCCGTGCTGGCGGCCAATACGGACATTTTGCGGACGATCAGCGTCCGTCCCCGGATGATTTGGGGTCCGAATGACAAAACCATATTGCCCGTATTGCTGGAGATGATCGAACAGGGACGCTTTATGTGGGTCGACGGCGGCACTGCGCTGACCAGCACAACCCATATCGATAATCTGGTCCACGGCATTGATCTGGCCCTGCAGAAGGGCAAAGGCGGTAACGCCTATTTCATTACCGATGACGGTGTTTTGCCGATGCGCGAGTTTTTTACGATGCTTACACAAACCGCAGGGATCACGCCGCCGGATAAACAAATCCCCGGTTGGCTGGCCAGTCTGGTCGCGCGGATAAGCGAGGGGATTTGGCGTTTATTTCGCTTGCAGTCCACACCGCCACTGACCCGCTTTGCGGCCGATATGATGCGCCGCGAGGGCACGATTAACACGACAAAAGCCAAGCAAGACTTAGGGTACAATTCGGTCATAACCGTCAAAGACGGACTTGCCGGACTAACCGACCGACCATGACCTATGACGAGTTCAACCGGTTTTGCGAAAGCTTGCCGGCCACCAACATGGTTTTTCAGTGGGGCGGTTCTTACGTCTGGAAAGTAGGCACCAAAGTATTTGCCATTGGGGGCTGGGAGCAGGAGGAACCGGCTTTTACCTTCAAAACATCTGAAGTTGCCTATGAGACCCTACGCATTCGGGCCGGATTGCGCCCGGCACCCTATTTCGCATCACGCGGCATGAAGTGGATACAGCAATACGCCCAACCCGGCTTATCCGATGCTGAACTAAAAGATTTTCTGAATGAGTCCCACCAACTGGCCGCCCAAAACCTGACCCGCAAAATGCGGGCAAGCCTAAACTTGCCAGACAAACCGCGCTAAAGCGTTTTGAGGATCATGCTGATCTTGGCTTTGCGTTCAAGCGTGTGCCGGTTAAGCCAACGCCCCGTCCAGCGCGCCAAACAGATCGTGGATCAGATCATCCACATGCTCCAAACCAATGGAAAATCGCACCAACCGATCTGAAATACCAGCCTTCTGGCGGGCCTCTGGTGGCATGGCGGCATGGGTCATGGTGGCCGGGATACAAACTAGGCTTTCAAAGCCGCCCAGCGATTCGGCGATGGTAAACACCCGCAATTGCGCCAAGACCTCAATCACGTTGACTTGGTCGGCAAACTCGACACTGAGCATCGAGCCAAAACCCTGTTGCTGCTGTTTGGCGATCTCGTGTCCGGGGTGGGTCGGAAGTCCGGGATAGTGTATTCGTTTGATTTCGGGTCGGCCCAGTAATGCTTCGACAAACTCCCCGGCGCTATGTTGCTGCTGCTGCACCCGAGCGAACAAAGTACGTAAACCGCGCAAGGTCTGGTAACTGTCAAATGGCGCGCCGGTGACGCCGGTTGTATTGGCCCACCATGCTAGCTGTTCAGCCAGTTCAGTCGTTTTGGCTAATACCGCCCCGCCAATGACATCACTATGGCCATTGATCAGTTTGGTGGTGGAATGCACCACAATATCGCAACCTAATGCCAACGGGTTTTGCAAAGCGGGCGATAAAAACGTGTTATCGGCCACCACTAAAGTGTTGGTTTTGGCCGCCAAGGCAGTGCAAGCCGTAATATCAGTAATCCGCAATAATGGATTACTGGGTGTTTCCAGAAACAGCATTTTGGCCCCTTTGGCTAAAGCCGCCTCGACCGCGCTCAAATTGGTTTGATCTACAAAATCCACTTTCAAGCGCCCGTTTTGGGCATAGGCATTGAGCAAACGCTGCGTACCGCCATAACAATCATGCGGCGCAATAATGGTATCCCCTGGCTGTAACAGACACAAAACCAGATGGATGGCCGCCATGCCAGAAGCCGTCACCGCACAACCAGCCGCACCTTCCAGATCGGCCAAAGCGCACTCCAATGTGGCCCGGGTTGGGTTGCCGGACCGTCCGTAATCATATTGTGGCTTTTCGTCAGATCGGTTCCAGCGGTAATTCACACCGAGATACAGCGGCGGAGCGATGGCTTGAAATTCTGAATTGGTCCCGACACCAGCATTGCTGGCCAAAGTCTGCGGGTGGCACTTGCGGCTCACGACAAACCCTCCTGCAATACTTCGCGCACCGGGCCCGAAATCTGTTTAATTTCCTTCAGGAAAGCATCGTGGCCGTAAACCGAGGAGATCGGAATCAATTGCGTTTGCCCGGCAAGTCTAGCGGCCAATTCTTCCATGTCGGCCAAAGGCACAATTTGATCCTGCTCAGCTGCGATCAACAAACAAGGCGTTTTGATCTTTTCTGGCTGTTCAAAATGGTGGTCAATCGAAGCCGACAAGGTCAGGTATCGAACCGCACTCATTTGCTCGGAAAAAGACAACCCTCGCGCCACCAGATAGTTTTCAATCTGGCTGTCGGGCTGGTCAGAGCGGGCAAACCGGGCGTTTAATTCAGTACCCGTTCGATAGGTCATCATGGCCAGCGCCCTGGCTTGCGCGACGCCGGTTTCTGGCGTTCCGGCCGCAATATGGCTCCGCAAAATCTGTCGCTGAATAACCCGCCAACCCTGTGCTTGCGGGGCCGGGCGATGCGCGGCGCACAACACAATTAGCTGGGATACTTGCTTTGGATATTTACGGGCAAATGACAGGGCAACCATGCCGCCATAGGACGCGCCAACAAAGGCATGAAGTTGTTTCACGCCGATTTTGCGCAACGCAAAAGCAAACAAATCCGCTTGGTCTTCCGGGGTCAGGTCAAGCGGCTGCTGATCATTGCCCGTCACAAAATCCATGCTGGCAATACGAAATTTTGTTGGATCAATCGCACCGCCTTGGGTAATCATATCTGACCACCAACCCGTATGACGACCACTCTTCGCATCCACGATAAACCGATGGGCCGAAATGCCCCCCATCACCGCGACCACCGGCAAATGGGTTTCACCAACCAACCGGATCGATATTTGGGTGTCCATAGGCAATTTTGCGCCCAATGACCCGCGCCAATAGAGCGGCACCGGCACCAAGGTGTCATGTCTGTCCACACCGGATTGCGGGTTCATAATTGGCGCTGACATCTTCGACACCACGGCACCCGCCGCTTCAAAATTATCTTGGGATCCGCTTTCAGCGGTCAATTTTGCCAGTTCAATACGCATGTCCAACACCTGTTGCCTGTGCCGGAGAGCCAAAGATTGCGGGGAAATAAATCTACACGAATGTGCGGGAAATCATCCCGTCTCACATCCTCGCTTTAGCTGATTTATTTTCGTGCCCGCAAGCTGAAGGGATTCAAATCGGCACGTTAGTCAAGTTTTTCTTCTAGCGGCGCAGCCAGTAGAGTCAAGCCTGTTCTTGGCCATTATTCTCCGATTGGCGCAAACTTCGCCGTAAAGTGGCGCATGGCCGGGGCTTCCCAGACAATCCGCATCCCACGCAGATTGTCTTTGTTCTCGACGATGCTTTCAATGCGTTCCAGCATGTAATCGGCGTGGCTTTGGGTATAGGTTCGACGTGGAATGGCCAATCGGACCAAATCCATCGCGGCGGGAACCTCTGTGCCGTCTGGCTTGCGCCCGAACATCACGGTGCCGATCTCGCAAGCCCGAACTCCGGCCAATCGGTACATTTCGCAGGACATGGTTTGTCCCGGATATTGCAACGGTGGAATGTGCGGCAGAAAACTTCGCGCATCAATAAACACCGCATGACCACCCACTGGTTTGACGATCGGCACGCCCATTTCTTCCAGACGATTGCCAATGTATTCATTGACCGCAACCCGGTAGCGCAAATAGTCCTCGTCTACGATTTCGGTTAGACCTTGGGCGATGGCATCAAGGTCACGACCGGCCAAACCGCCATAGGTTGGAAACCCTTCGGTCAGGATCAGCCGGGTCCGGGCTTTTTCGGCCAGTTCCGGGTCATTGACTGCCAACCAGCCACCGATATTGGCAAATGCATCCTTTTTGGCAGACATGGTCATGGCATCTGCGCCTTCGAACATATCACGTACAATATCCGGAATGGAACGATCTTGCTGGCCCGGTTCCCGCAATTTGATGAACCAAGCATTTTCGGCAAATCGGCAGGCGTCAATGATAAATGGCAAGCCATGCTTTTTAGCCATATCCCGCGTTGCGTGGATATTTGCCAAGGATACCGGCTGGCCACCCCCGGCATTATTGGTCACGGTCAGCATCACGCAAGGCACTTTGCCCCGATTGTCGCTCAAATAATTATCCAGCGCCCGCACATCCATATTGCCCTTGAACGGGTGCGGATTTTGCGGGTCTTTTCCCTCAGCAATCACCAGATCAACCGCCTCGGCACCGGTGGCTTCGATATTGCCCCGTGTGGTGTCAAAATGCGTATTGGATGGGATGGTTTTCCCCGCCCCACCCAAGATCGAAAATAAAATGGCTTCGGCGGCGCGACCTTGGTGGGTGGGAATGATATGTTCAAACGGAAACAGATTTTGTATCGCAGCTTGAAACCGGTCAAACGACGGTGAACCGGCATAGCTCTCATCGCCCTGCATAATGGCGGCCCATTGCGCAGTGCTCATGGCCCCGGTCCCGCTATCGGTCAACAGATCAATCAACACATCGCGGCTGGCGATTGAAAATAGATTATAGTTGGCGGCCTGTAAAATATCGGCGCGCTCTAGGGCGCTGGTCATGCGAATCGGTTCTACGGTCTTGATCCGAAACGGCTCAATAATGGTGTCCATGCTCTCTCCAGACAGAATTTTGGATTTGGGTACAACGTAATGTCTTCGAGTTTACTTGCAAGCACCGATCCCCTGTGGCTAATGTCAGATTAACGGGAAAACCCGAACAGATTTTAGGGGAGTAAATCGGCATGGAAGCCATCATAAATTCATTGAACACTGTGGACAGCTTAATCTGGGGCCCACCTTTGGTCGCCCTGCTGTTTGGCACAGGGTTATATTTAACAGTTGGCATGCGATTTATGTCGATCCGGCGTCTGCCCTATGCCCTAAAATTACTGTTCGCTGGTAAGAAAAATACCGAAGAAGGTGCGGAAGGTGAAATTTCACCAATCGCCGCCTTGTTTACGGCGCTTTCAGCAACCATCGGCACCGGAAACATCGCCGGGGTCGCAACCGCGATTACCTTGGGCGGACCGGGCGCTGTGTTCTGGATGTGGATGACGGCAGTGGTCGGCATGGCCACCAAATATTCCGAAGCTCTGCTTGCTGTTCGCTTTCGTGAAACCGATGCCAATGGCCAGCATGTTGGCGGACCAATGTATTACATCAAAAATGGCATGGGAAAAAACTGGCTGTGGCTGGCTTGGGTCTTTGCGATTTGTACGGCGATTGCCGCGCCCGGCACCGGCAATCTGGTACAAGCCAATGGCGTTGCCGCGCTGTTTAAACAAAACATGGGCATTCCCCTTTGGATCAGTGGCCTGACCATGGCGGTTCTGGTGTTTTTCGTGATCATGGGCGGCGTTAAATCCATCGCCCGGGTTGCTTCGTTTTTAGTTCCCATCATGGCCATCTTCTATGTAGTTGGCGCGTTGATTGTTCTGGGCGTAAATATTGAATTTGTGCCGGGAGCCTTTGGTGAAATATTCTCAGGTGTGGTCTCGCCGCGTGCAGCGGCTGGCGGCTTTCTGGGCGCAACGGTCATGGCAGCTATTGCTCAAGGGGCCAATCGAGGCTCATTCTCCAACGAAGCCGGTCTTGGCTCTGCTGCCATCGCCCACGCTTCGGCCAAAACTAATGATCCGGTAAAGCAAGGCACCATTGCCATGTTAGGGACATTCATTGACACCCTTGTGGTCTGCACTTTGACTGCATTGGTCATCCTGACCGCGCCGTCCATATTGGCTGCCAATGGCATCGCATTGCCGGTTTGGCAGTCTGGTATCGCTTCGGCTGCCGCAGTGACCAGCACCGCATTTGGTCAAAGCATTCCGGGGGGCGAATGGATTGTAACCATTGGCTTGGCGGTATTTGCTTTTACCACCATTTTGGGTTGGGCGCTGTATGGCGAGCGGTCCATGGAATTCATGTTCGGCGTGAAGGTAATTCCGTATTACCGGATTTTCTGGTGTGTCGTGGTTTATTTGGGCGCGGTCTATACCAATGATCTGGCTTGGACATTAGCCTCAATCGGCAATGGCATGATGGCGGCCCCGAACTTGATCGGGTTGCTGGGTCTCTCTGGTGTGGTGTTTGCCATGACCCGTGAGGACGAAGCCAAACGCAAAGCCTTGAAACTGGCTGCTGCGGAATAAGACACGAACGCCGGGCCTAAATGGCCCGGTGGTTCAACCCTCAATTACAGTGGGGTGGCCGCTCTTGGCCAGTTCGTCTTTGTCCGGGGCATAGCCGTCTTCTGGGTCGTCTTTACGCCGCCATGGGCCGCGATAAACCGGATCACGGCGACGACGGCGATCCGGGCCAAAATAGGTACCGGTACGCACGAATTGCCGAGGGCGCTCAATGCAAGCGCTCAGTTTCTCATACAAGTCCAGTGGCGTGACTGGTTTGACCATAAATTCATTGGCCCCAGAGCGAATGGCTTCCATCACCGTTTTACGGTCGCCATGGGCGGTCACCATGATGATCTGGATATATGGATTGGGGCTATCATCAGCTGTGCGGATCAATTGCACAAACTCTGTGCCATCCAGATCACCTAGATTGTGGTCTACCAAAGCGATATCCACGTGATTATCCTTGATGATCTCAAAGGCTGTTGCCACATCTCTGGCTTCACGAATATCCCGCAAGCCAAATCCACGCATAATTTCACGCAAGATCAGCGCCATATGCGAATTATCTTCCAAAATTAGGATGGTTACTTTGTCTAACCCAGCCACTATCTGTCCCTTAATTTACCTTAGTCCGCCTGAATTTTGAAGAAACCGTGCTGAAACTCAAGAGAATAATAACAATTTGGTCGGGTAAAAACACGGGCAAACTACCAATACGATAGTTCGCTCGCGTTAAAATATAGTTTCAATTTTATGGTGTTTGAATCAGTTATTTACCGGACCAGCTCAAAAAACGGTCACTATGCCATTGCTGCGCTCCACTGGAATAGTGTGGGGCTACGCCCTGAGTACCAGCAATGATGCCAGTTGGGCGCTCACCCACCGGAATGCGTGAGATAACCTGTCCATCGGCATAAACCTGTTGATCGGCACCGGCTTGGCTCCAACCTGAAGACGAGCCGACTGTAGACCAATTACTGGAACTGGATTGGTAGCTGTACTGGGCTGGCGCCGATTGGCTCCAAGACGATTGTTCATAGCCTTGTGATTGGACGATCGGCGCTGGTGTCTGGTGCCCGGCGCGCAAACTATCAATGGTCTGCAACGATAAAAATCCACCATGGGGAATATGCATTTGTTGCTGGTACTGCCCAATGGCGGCTTCGGTGCTGCGATTGATATTGCCGTTGATCTGGCCGTGATAGAACCCTTGATTGTGCAACAGGGTTTGCACCTCTGAAATCGCTGCCGGGGTGGCATTGGTTTCACACAAGACTTTGACCCATGAAAAAGATTCGTCCGAAATTTGCACCCGGCGCGAAACCGAACCCATGCGAGGCGCAATCGCTGTACTGGTCTGACCAGCGGGCTGAACCAGTTGTTGAATAGTCAGTGAGCCATATTGCGCTGGAATTGGAATTTCCCGAACCCCACCCGGGTCCACCATGACCTGACGGGTGATATTTTGATAAACTGGCGGCACATCAATAGCGCGAACACTTTCGGCTCGAACTTGTACCCGTTTGGAAACGTTCTGTACTTCGCCCGGCTCTTCAACCAAGCAGTAAACTGCACCCTGATGGGTCTGGGTTACCCGGACACCGGCCCGTGAGGCCAATGATGCTCCCGGCTTCCAAGTCAAACGCGGCGGCGACACCTGCACCTGCTCGGTCACCGTGCGGTATTCGCCCGGCACGACCTGCAAGGTCTGATAACCCGGACGGACCATTACCTGTTCGGTCACGGTGCGATAGGTCGGTTGCTGTACTTCGTAGCGAATTCCAGCATCGCGCACCGTGTATTGTTGGCTTTGCGCGGCAAACTGTGGTGCGGATACTTGTATTCTGGCACCGCCCTCGTCAACTACGACCTGCTCGGTCACGGTCTCGTACTGTGCCGGAGTCATAACTCTGGCAAAACACTCCCCCGGCAATCCATTCGGAGGTGCCTCAAATGGAAAATTTGATCCGGGACTGGCTATTGCATTGGAGCCAATGGCCAAACTGGCCAACGCAACCAATGATGGTGCCCCAAAAAACCGTAACTTCTTCATCACCAATATCCTTAAACCCTTTGCTTGCCGACAAACTAAGCAATCAAAGTTTTGGAATTTTTTCGGGTTTCCCGATAATCCCTGTTTCTTTTTATTGGGGCGAGACCAATTGTCGCTGACCCAGCCCTACGTATTAGCTGTATGTTGAGCATAAATTCAAGAGAAAGTCAAGAAAAACACATGGTTAACAGTAGTTTACAAAAACTTGACTGTATTAATACTTGCATAAGTGGCGTTGAATTTTGAATCATTCACCACAAAGGGGAATCCATCAATTTACTGGGTCAAGCTGGGCCAAAATCTGCCAAATGAAGGTTACAGTACATGACAAAAATTTGATTGAAAAAGCGCCTAAAGTTGATGATTTTTGGCAAATTGCGCCATGAACGGCTCAAATACCGACCATTTTTTATAGGCGCGCACCTCTGCATTGGCGGCATTCCAAGCCTGTATCAATTGCTGCAAAACCGTCTGGTCCAGATCACACAACCGATCAATACAAATCCGAATGCAAAACAACACACCGCCCGTTTCGGCAAGGCGCAAAATGGTTTGGCGTTCCACTCGCAAATGCAGCATCTCATCGGCAAGGGCTATTGGCGTCTTGGCAGCTTGCTCTCGCATCGATGCCGCATCCGGCATAAACCGGGCTGCATTTGCCTGTATGGTCCAGTTGAACCGCTCAAAAACAGAGCCGGGCGGAATCCGGTCAAACATCATAGTGATTTTCGAAGATAATCCAGGCGCTCCATCCGGCACGGGCCGGTGCATGCCGCGCAAAGATTTACCAATGGTATTGGCCAGCGAAAAATGGGTTGGGGCAGCCAAACTGGCCGCGCTTAATATCCATTCTTCTTCTGGTTTTTCCATCAAACACAGATCATCTGAAACCAAACGGGATGCGGCCAGCAAATCTGGCTCGCCATTCATCTGGCAGGTTTGACCCACCGCTTGCTCAACCATGGTGCGTACTTCGCGCTGCCCGGGTTCTGATCCGGCGGTTTGCTGAAAGACCTCGCCGAGAGAGCTTGCAAAAAGTTCAGTTTTTGCAGCCAAGGCAATCTGTTTTTCGGTATCGGGTAACAACCAATCATTCATCTCGATACGTTGCAGTCCCGGTTGGAATTGCGGTGGCCCATCAGCAAATGGACGATGAGGTGGTCGTATCTGCTTCATGCTCGAGGCCAGATGACAAACAGCAACAAGCCGCCAAAATAGGCCAAAGTCAGCCCGGTACCATTGGCCAAAATGTCCAGCAGAGACGTGGTTCTGTTTAACCCCGGCGCAGCTTGCATCAATTCAAGCGCGGCACTCCAAATCAGGATAAACCCAAGCCGGATCGGGTGGATTTTTCGAGTTAATATCGAGCCCAAGGCCAATAACAGACCAAGCACAAAATAGGCCAAACCATGCGATATTTTGTCGGACCAGATTGAAATTGACGGTGCCGAGTCTGCGGGCCAAAGCGACAATGCCGTAACCACCAACAATGTGAGCCAGAAAGCCGGACGGGCCAAGGCGGGAATAACCCGAAAGACTCTATGCTGCATGATTTGAACCAAATTGTTGTGCGTTGAAATATAGCTCATTTTTCACTTCGAAAATCTGGCGAACAGTTTGGCAACCTGCTGATAGGTTTCATGCTTCCAACCGATGGTCATGCTCGGCACTTCAGTCAGATCAACCCATTTCCACTTATCAAATTCGGGCGGATGGTGCTTATCCAGTTTGATATGCCGGTTTTTGCCGGAAAACCGCATGGCAAACCACTTTTGTTTTTGCCCACGCCAACGCTTTCGTTTTGAGGGTGCCATATAAACATCATCCGGAAAATCATACGCCACCCAGCCTTTGATTTTGCCCATCAATTTTACATGTTTGCGTTTGATGCCGGTTTCTTCGCGCAATTCACGATAGGCTGCGGCTAATGCCTTTTCGCCAGAATCAATCCCGCCTTGGGGAAACTGCCAACAACCCTTGCCACGCTCTCCAACCCGGCGGCAAATCAACACCTTGCCTTTTTTGTTAAACACAACCACCGCCGCATTGGGTCGGTGAAAGGCTAGGGTTTTTGCTGGTTTGTCTGCTTTGGCCATCATGACTTAGTGGTGCGATGCACCGGCGGGTTCCGGTGCATGTGCTGCTGTGGCATTGTTGGCTTTCTGGTTCCGCATTTTGATCACGGCGGATACCGGAGCCAGTTGATACCCCTTATCGCTCAAGGAACCGGTCCACTCTTTTAATTGCTTGATGGTCACCGGCCAAGAAAACCCTTTGCCGATTGCCGATCCGTTTTGAATGGCCATCGCCTCTAACCGCAATAATTGATCATCAATCGCCGCCACGGTCTGTTTGGCATCAATAATCCGGTCGGCAGTTGACCAGGTTAGTCCTTCTTTTTCGGCGACTTTGGTCAGTGATGAGCGCCGGGTTTCTCCGTCATACAGAAAATCAATTCCACGATGGTTTAACCCACGAAAAATGGAAGCCAGAGCATGCTCGGACGCGGTCAGTTTTGAGCCCATATAATTGGTCACCCCAAAATAACCACTGGTCCGACTGAGCAACCATTCCAGTCGCCGGGTGTTTTCAGCCGAACTGGCCGTAGAGAGCAACGTATAGGGGCCGGGGTCCGTATCCGGATACCCAAATGGCTCCATTGGCAATTCAATCAGCACTTCATGCCCAAAGGCTCGCGCTTGTGAAATCCAGGTTTGCAAGTCCGGCGTATAAGGCACGAATGACAAGGTCACTTCTGGGGGCAAATCTTCAATCGCTGCCATGGTCGTGCGCTTCATCATCCCCAGACCCCCAACCACCAGCGAAACCACTGGTTTTCCAGCTTCCAACTGGTAAGGACGCGCATAGGCCGTCGATGGACGTTGACCGTCCGCTCCAATTTTGGGTAACAGGCCACCGGGACCGGGTTCGGTCAGACCAGCAATCGGCACCGGGCCAAGCGCATCGGCCGATTGTGGAATAACTGTTTGATGGGTTGCGGTTGGTTCATGCGCCGCAGCGCTTGGGTTGCTGGGCAATCCATGCACACCAGACAAGCTAGGTTCAGCATTGTGTGAGGTGATCGCAGATGGCCCGTGCGAATTGGCACTTTCGGGGCGCAACCCGGCATGCACACTGGCTGAATCAGCCAAAGAAGGCACGTTTAAGGAAACCATGGGGCGGGCCGAACGATCAGAACCAAACAAGGCAATCGAACCCAAAACCGAACTGGTCAATGCAAACAGGGTAATACCCCCGACCAAATGCAAATTGATCGCTGGCAAAGGATTGGCCAAGGCCGTTGCAAATCGAGCCATTGAAAATCGATCTCCCGGGCATCGTTCGGATCAAAAACCGAACCCCAGAAAATCGATACGGCAAGCCTGGTTAATAAAGCGGTAACAACTGGTCCGCCACCGGCGAATACGCAGCCGTTTTTTGCCCGGCCGATTAGCCCTCAGTGACCACCAAATGTCCAGTCAAAACCAATTTACCAAGAATTTCCTTAGCCCGTTGCAATTGGTAATCTTCGCCTTCTGGATAATCCTCAGGAGGCATCTCGGCGGTGATCTCATCATCATTTGCGTTGGTAACGCCTTCTTCGCCATTGGCGGCGGCCTCGTCGGCTTTGATTTGACGCGCTGCCTCGATTTCATTTTTCAAGGCGTTGGGCAAATCAGCTTCGGTCAGACTGTGGTCTGGCTTATCAAATCTGCGGTGGGCAATTTCGATATCCGGGGTGATACCTGTAGCCTGAATCGAGCGGCCAGACGGCGTATAATACCGAGCCGTGGTCAAGCGCAGCGCACCATCACGACCCCCATTTAACGGGATCACGGTTTGCACCGATCCTTTGCCAAATGACTGCATGCCAATCAGAGTCCCGCGCTCGCGATCCTGTATGGCACCCGCCACAATTTCGGAGGCTGAAGCCGAGCCAGCATTGACAATCACCACCATGGGTAGGCCATTTAACTGGTCGCCTTTGCGAGCATTATAACGCTCAATATCCCGTGGATCACGACCTCGGGTGGAGACCACTTCGCCGCCATCCAGAAATAAGCCGGAAATTTCAACGGCCTGATTGAGCAAGCCACCCGGATTATTCCGCAGGTCCAAAATCAACCCACGCATCGGACCAATTGATTCAGCTTTCATGCGGTCAATGGCTTCACGGGCCAATTTACCGGTGTTTTCATTAAAGATCGACACCCGCAAATAACCGATATTGTCATCTTCCAGACGCGATGTGACCGACCGGATGGTGATCACTTCACGTACAATGGTGAAATCCAACGGATCGTCTTCACCTTTGCGAAGTATAGTAATGGTGATGGGCGAGCCGGGCGTTCCGCGCATTTGATCCACTGCATCATTGAGCGATTCGCCTAAAATGGATTTGCCATTGATCCCGGTAATGAAGTCACCGGCTTCCACACCAGCCCGTGCGGCCGGTGTATCATCAATCGGTGTCACGACCTCAACTGCGCCACGCCGCGTAGTTACTTCCAAGCCAAGACCGCCATATTCGCCACTGGATTGCACCTGCATGTCTTCAAAACTGCTGGGCGGCATATAGCTGGAATGTGGATCCAATGATTTCAACATGCCTTGAATGGCCGCTTCAATCAGCTCCTGATCTTCGGATTCGGTCACATAATCAGAGCGCACCCGGGTCAGAATATCCCCAAACAAGGTCAGTTCTTCATAGGTTGTGCGGGTCGGCTCTGCGGATGCCACCTTGTAGGTCAGCCCAAGGCCGCCGATCATCATTCCGGCAAACGTTGCCAATACCAGTGTAAAATAGCGCATTTTAATTCCTGTCTCTTAGCTGGACAAAAGTTTGCAAATCCCTGCAAATCCAATGCCAAACTTGTTTCCGTTCGTATTTATCCTGCCTTTATGGCCTTTTTAAGCCAAGGTTCAGGGTCAAATGGTTGTCCCAACTTTCGAAATTCAAGATAAAACTCCGGGGCCGGTTTTCGCCGGTCCACCATCTTACCCACCGGTTCACCAGCCAAAACCGTTTGCCCTTTTACGACATAGGTCACAGCCAATCCGGAAAGAACCATATGGTAACCCTCTCCGACGTCGAGGATCAAGAGCCGACCATAATTTCGAAATTTCCCGGCAAAGGCAACTCTGGCATCATAAGGCGAAATAATCTGGGCTCGCCGCGAGGTGCGAATCACCATTCCGCCGATTTTATCCGGATTTTCTGCTTCCCCAAACCGAGCCAGGACCAAGCCTTGCACCGGCAATTCAAGTTGCCCCCGGCTGTCGGTGAAGCGACCGGTAGGCGAATGCCAAACCGGACCGAGGGATGCGACCAGTCGTTGTCGTCCCGGTTTTAGGCGCGGCGCCAAAACCGGCTGGCTGGGAGTTGCATTTGGTTTCAACGAAGGTGTGCTTTTTTGAGCCTCAGCCTCCAATTGGCGGATCAGTTCACGAACATTGGCCGCCCGTTCACTTAAAGTACGAACCTGATTAGAGGCCAGACGGGCATCGCCACGCAACTCGGTTTCCAGTTTTTGGCGCTGGCCCAACAAGGATTGCAATTGAACTTGCTCGATATCCAGCGCAGCCATTTGCTGCTCAAGTTCCTGTTGGCCCGTTTGGATTTCAACCCGAACCGCTTTCAACTCAATCAAAGATTTTTGCAAAGTCTTGGCCCGGCTTTGCAATTCCGGCGCAGTGGCTCCCAGCAGAATATTGGCCCGGACCGCAGCCAGCATATCACCGGCACTAACTGCCAGTGGTGGTGGCGGCGACATTTCGGATCGTTGCAAAGCAGCCAGCACTTGGCGCAAGGCCATTTGATCGGCCAACAGAGCTTTGGTTTGAACGGTTTCTTTTTGCTGTAAGCGAAACAGGTGATCCTCAGCGATTACGCTGCGCTGATTTTGCTGGTCAATCCGCGCCGCAACATCAATCAAGCTCACCTGCAAATTTCGGATTTGGGTCTGAGTTCGTGTGGCTTTTTCTTCCAACAAGACTTGTCGAGTGCTAGCCTCATCACGCAGTTGTTCCAGTTGCTCGGCGTCTTCGCGGCCCTGCTGGGCCAGACCAGCCAGCGGAAATCCAATTGCGAAGGCCATTGCCAACCCAAGATATTTACTGCGGCGATTCAAGCATCACCGCGATGGTAAGGAGAATTGGTCAAGATCGAGATCGCCCGGTATATTTGTTCTGCGGCCATAACATGCACCAATTTATGCGGCCATGTCATCTTACCAAAACTTAAGACCAGATCAGCACTGGCCCGCGCCGGCCCAGCCCAACCATCGGCTGGACCAACCATGACGCAAATGGCTGGTGCGCCTTGCTCGCGCCACTGGTTGAGCTGCATCGCGAATTGCTGGGTGCTGATGTTCTGGCCGGTTTCATCCAACACGATCCGCTTGGCTCCTTTGGGTACGGCGGCCAGCGCCAATTGGGTGGCGGCAGCTGGTTCTATTCCAGCCCGTAAGGAAATTTCCTGACAAGAGACATTGCTGACGCCTAAGCTACGCCCTTGGCGCGCGGCTCGTTTTACATAATCACGAACCAGTTCGGTTTCTGGTCCGGCTTTTAATTTCCCGCAAATCAGCAGGGATAAAATCATGCTTCGTCCGGTTGGTCAGGCAATGCGATCGACCAGATTTTTTCCAGATTGTAAAACTCTCTGACCTCGGGTCGAAACAGATGAACGATGACATCACCGGCATCCATCAATATCCAGTCGCCGCTCGACATGCCTTCGGTGGCAACCCGGCCTAAACCAACTTCTCTCAAAGCGCGCAATACATGATCGGCCAAGGCGGAGACATGGCGAACCGAACGGCCGGAAGCGATTACCAAATAATCGGCAACGGATGATTTTCCATCCAGATCAATGGTTACAATATCTTCGGCTTTGTCATCATCGAGCGTTTTTTCAACCAATTGCATCAATTGCTTGGCGCTAAGCTCTGGCATTTCGTTATCAGGTGTGTCGTTGGCTTTCTGGGAATTTTCCATTTTAGTTTGCAATACTTGCCTTGTTTTAAGTGAACCGGCAGGGCTTCTATCACAAGCTCTGTCCGGACGCTATGCATCAATGCCCCGCAATGCAGTTGATGACAACTCATTATATGGCGCATTTAAGTACACCCAGGCCGGGGCTGAACGGGTGGCCAGCCCACGAGCCGCATCTTCTGGCAATCGGGCCGTGGCATATTGGCGGGCGAAGCGGGACAGTCTGGCTTTGATCGGATCCCCCGGACGAGCCAGCACTGCAATGGGAACCAGCTCGGCAATTTGCTGCCAGTCGCGCCACAGATGAAAATGACGCAGATTATCGGCACCGATCAGCCAGACAAAACGCACACCGGGCCAGCGGGCCACAAACCCAAGCAACGTATCCAGCGAATAGCGGGTGCCAAACGCCATTTCACTCTCGCACACCAATTGGTTCGGCAAGCGCGCTGTGATGGCCAGAGCGCTTGCTACCCGTTGTTCATACTCGCCCCAATCGGCGCGATCCTTTAGCGGGTTACCCGGAGAAACCAGCCAAAGCACCCGATCCAGCCCCAGACGTTTTCTAGCTGTTTCAGCCAAATGGACATGACCGGCATGGGCCGGATTGAAACTCCCCCCAAACAGACCCACCACCATGCCGCTGCATAAAGGTTCCAGTTTGGACTTTGCGGAAGTATTCATAATTAACTCTAATCTGGTCGAACCTGACCGTCACCATCTACATAATAGGCATAGCTGGTCAATTGGGTCGCACCAACCGGCCCCCGAGCATGAAGCTTTCCGGTGGCAATGCCGATCTCGGCCCCGAAGCCAAATTCGCCACCGTCGGCGAACTGGGTCGAGGCATTGTGCAGCACAATGGCGCTATCGACACTTTGTTGGAAGGTTTTTGCGACGGCTCGATCATCGGTAATGATACAATCCGTATGGGCCGAGCCATAGTGCGCGATATGATCCATGGCCATTTGCAGATCATCGACCACGCGAATAGCCAGAATTGGCGCCAGAAACTCATGACCCCAATCACTGTCTGTTGCGGCAACGATCCGCGCATCCAGCGCCTGTGCCGCTTCGTCGCCGCGCATTTCACATCCCGCAGCATGTAAGTCATCAGCGATTTGCGGCAGGAGCGCCGCAGCACATGCCCGGTCAATCAACAAACACTCAGCGGCTCCACATATGCCGACTCGGCGCATTTTGGCATTCAAAACAATTTCACGAGCCATTTGGGGATTAGCCGCATGATGGACATAGACATGGCAAATGCCCTCCAAATGACTCAGTACCGGGATGCGCGCCTCACGCTGCACCCGATCGACCAGTGATTTTCCACCGCGCGGGATCATCAGATCAAGCAACCCCCCCTGCCCGATTTCTACCGATTCTGGTGCATTGCGCACTGACCTTGCCTTGCCATCTTTAACGTAGAGCAAATTACCGTTGCGTTCTGTCACCAGAAAATCGCCATTGGGAAGGAAACCAATGCCCCAGGGACTTTCTAGGCCGCCCAGAATTTTACTGACCTGAATAGTGCCCGCCGAAGACGTAATCGATCTTGCTCGGCTGAAAACCACCAATCCAATGGTGGCCAAAACAACGGATAGTGAAATCACAACTAATATTTTACGACGCATAAGCTGACTATACCCTGAGAATCCGTGAGAAAAACTATTTATCCGGCCTTCTGATAACCAAAAGTTTATCCTACGGCACCCATTGCGGGTTAGGACTTTTCTTTTTGTAACAGCTTGCCTAGGCTCAAAGTCGAACAAAATCAGTTCAATCAGGGAGAATGATTATGAAAAAATTGCTTATGGCCACAACGGCTGCAGCACTGATGGCCGGGACAGCGTTTGCTGGCAGCCATTCAAACGAAGTTAAACTTGGCATTCTGATCGGCTTTACTGGCCCGATTGAATCGCTGACTGGCCCGATGGCGGCTGGTGCGGAAATGGCAATGGCCGAAGTGACCGCAAGTGGTGCCTTCATGGGCGGTGCCAAAGTCACGCCTTTGCGCGCTGACACCGGTTGTATCGACAATGGTCTGGCCACTGCCAACGCCGAACGTCTGATTGCCGAGGGTATCGCGGGCCTAATTGGTGGCGATTGTTCCGGTGTGACCGGCGCGATCCTGCAAAACGTCGCCATTCCAAATGGCATGGTGATGATTTCACCCTCTGCAACATCGCCCGGTCTGTCGACAATGGAAGACAACGGCCTGTTTTTCCGCACATCGCCGTCGGATGCCCGCGAAGGTCAGGTTATGGCAGACGTGCTGATGGATCGCGGGATTAAGTCGATCGCGCTGACCTACACCAACAACGACTATGGCAAAGGACTGGCAGAAGCGATTGTAGCCTCGTTTGAGGCGGCTGGTGGTGAAGTGACCATCAACGTGGCACATGAAGATGGCAAAGCCGATTATTCCGCAGAAGTTGGCGCACTTGCGTCTGCTGGTGGTGATATTCTGGTTGTCGCCGGATACCTTGACCAAGGTGGTTTGGGCATCATTCAGGCGTCGCTTGATAGCGGTGCGTTTGACACATTTGGTCTGCCCGGTGGCATGATCGGTGATTCACTGCCGGAAAATGTTGGCCCAGATCTGAACGGTTCATTTGGTCAGATTGCCGGTTCCGGTGGTAAAGGTATCGACGCGATTGCGATGATGTCTAAAGAAGCCGGTTTTGACGGAACGTCGCCTTACGCTCCTGAATCCTACGATGCGGCTGCCTTGTTCATGTTCGCCATGCAGGCCGCCAACTCAACCGATCCTGCGGTATATGCCAGTAAAATCTTTGAGGTGGCCAATGCCCCCGGCGAAGAAATTTACCCTGGCGAACTGGCCAAAGGTCTTGAGATTCTCGCCGCTGGTGGTGACATCGACTATGTCGGTGGCTCATCGGTTGAGCTGATCGGACCGGGCGAAAGCGCTGGTAACTATCGCGAAATCGAAGTTACAGACGGTAAAAACAAAACCGTTGCTTTCCGTTAAGACCAATCTATCCTGATAAAAAGACAGCCCGGACCTTAGATGGTTCGGGCTGTCTCATAATAATAATGCTGCGCAAAGTGGCTTAAGGGGGGATGCGATGATCGTCGTTGAAGACGTACACAAGCATTTTGGCGGGTTCCACGCTGTTGATGGCGCAAGCCTGTCGATAGCTGAGGGATCAATCACCGGGTTGATCGGGCCAAATGGTGCCGGGAAAACCACTTTGTTCAACGTGATCGCCGGGGTGTTACCTCCGACGTCCGGTCGCGTTTTGATGCAAGGCGAAGACGTCACCGGCCTGCCGCCGCATGAGCTTTTTCACAAAGGTCTGTTGCGCACATTCCAGATTGCCCATGAATT
>NVXG01000048.1 GCA_002733805.1 Robiginitomaculum sp.
TCCATTCGTTCGTGTTGGATACATCTTGGCAAGCTGTCCAATTTTGCCGGACCACTTCAACCTACCAATTGTGCCCGCACTCTATTTCCCAAAGGCTCACCCGCCAATAGATGCGCCCTGCCAAATGTTATCTGTCACCAGCTCCTCCACCACGGCACGCAACAGCTCTTCCACAACCTGCCCAGCTCGGGTTTCGGGCCTGTCCGAAAGTTTGGTGATATAGGCCGTGCGCGACAAATCTTGGGCAGAAAATTGCCTGATGCTAAACGCCTGCGCCTTGGCATGTTGCGACACAGCGTTTAGCGGCAACACCGATTGCCCGTGCCCGCCCGCGACCAACCGAATGATGCTTTCATAGGAATCAACTTCAATAACGGGCTCAACCGCCAGTCTTCGAGCTTTCAGCTGCGCATTGACCAGCTTTCGCAACCCGTGCGATCCGCTCGGCAAGATCACCGGTGCTGCGATCAGATCTGATAAACGCACTATCTGCGGCATTGGAAAATGATTGGGCGCGATCAGGAACAATTGTTCATCTAACATCCGCTCTGACGCCACGTTTCGTTCGGCCATCTTTGTGTAAAGCAGTGCGATATCGACGCGCCCCTCCAACAACCATTCTTCAACAAAACCACTCATTGCTTCGGCGATTATGATCTTGATATTGGGGTATAATTGCAGGCACTTTGTGATCAACGGCACTGACAGTATCGCACTAATTGTTCCCGGCAAGCCGAGCCGTACAGTGCCGGTTGGCACTTGCCCAATACTGCGCACATCGTCCTTTATTCGGTTCAGATCCGCAAGAATGGTGCGCCCGCGCTTGGCCAGTAATGCACCCGCCTCTGTTGGCACTATCCCGGTCGGTCGGCGCAAAAGCAGCGTCACCCCCAGCTCAAGCTCCATGCGTTGCACATGTTTTGACAAGGCGGGTTGGGCAATCCTTAGCCGGTGCGCCGCCGCCGAAAATGATCCCTCATCAACAATCGCCTGAAAGTACCGAAGTTGCTTAATGTCCATGAGTGCCCCGAGATTTATTGGCCAAGTATATAACAAAAAATTATATCAGTAAGGCCAAAATGGTATTTGATGTATAGCTAGAGGTGAGAAACAACAGTGTAAATGGGCCAACGCAACCGCCACTCGGCCCACTGGAGCGCCAAAATGTACACTCAACCAACAGATGAATTTCAGGACATCCGCGATGCTGTCCGCGCCCTATGCAAAGAGTTTCCGGACGAATATCACCGTGAAATTGACGACAAACGCATCTATCCTGAAGCCTTTGTTGATGCGCTAACCGCGGCAGGTTGGATGGCAGCACTGATCCCTGAAGAATATGGCGGCTCCGGTCTGGGCTTGACAGAAGCTTCTGTTATCATGGAAGAAATCAACAGGAGCGGTGGCAATTCTGGCGCCTGTCACGGGCAGATGTACAATATGAACACCTTAGTTCGCCACGGCTCTGAGGCGCAGCGCCAGTATTATTTGCCCAAGATTGCGTCAGGTGAGCTGCGCCTGCAATCCATGGCCGTTACCGAGCCGACCACCGGCACAGATACGACCAAGATCAAGACCATGGCGGTAAAGAAAGGCGACACCTATGTCATCAACGGACAAAAAGTTTGGATCAGTCGGGTCCAACATTCTGACCTGATGATCCTGTTGGCGCGGACCACACCGCTGAGCGAGGTTAAGAAAAAGTCTGAAGGTCTGTCGATCTTTATCGTCGATGTGAAAAAGGCCATCGCAAGCGGCATGTCGGTGCGCCCGATCAAGAATATGGTCAACCATGAGACCAATGAGCTGTTCTTTGAAAACCTCGAAATCCCAGCCGAAAACCTGATCGGCGAAGAAGGCATGGGTTTCAAATATATCATGACCGGGCTAAACGCTGAACGCGCCTTGATCGCGGCAGAATGCGTCGGCGACGGGTATTGGTTTACCGACCGGGTTACAAAATATGTCAGCGAACGCAATGTGTTCGGCCGGCCCATTGGCCAAAATCAGGGCGTTCAATTCCCGATTGCTAAGGCCTTTATCAATGTCGAAGCCGCCAGCCTAATGCGCTACAAAGCCTGCCAGCTTTTCGATAGCGGCGCGCCCTGTGGCGCCGAGGCGAACATGGCCAAATATCTTGCCGCCGAAGCAAGCTGGGAGGCCGCAAATGCCTGCCTACAATTTCACGGCGGCTTTGGCTTTGCCTGCGAATATGACATTGAACGCAAGTTCCGCGAAACCCGGCTCTACCAAGTCGCCCCGATCTCAACCAACCTCATTCTAAGCTATGTAGCAGAACATGTCCTCGACATGCCGAGGTCATTTTAATGGCCGCCACAGGCCCGCTAACAGGGCTCAAAGTGATTGCCGTTGAACAGGCCGTCGCTGCGCCGTTTTGCACTGCCCGGCTTGCTGATGCCGGTGCGTCGGTGACCAAAATAGAGCGCCCAGAGGGTGATTTTGCCCGTGGCTATGATGGTGCGGCGGCGGGTCTGTCGAGCTATTTTGTCTGGCTCAACCGGGGAAAATCATCGCAAGTCGTCGATCTGTCAACCGATGCTGGCAAGGCCCAGCTCGAAGAGCTTATCGCATCCGCAGATGTTCTTGTGCAAAACCTGCGCCACGGCGCGCTGGCCCGGATGGGGTTTGATGAGAGCAGGCTCCAGCGCGATTTTCCGCGTCTGATTACCTGTGCAATCACCGGCTATGGCCAGACCGGCCCTATGGCTGACCGCAAAGCCTATGATCTGCTTGTTCAGGCCGAAGCGGGCCTGTGTTCATTGACCGGCAGCCCAGACGGGCCGTCCCGCGTTGGCCTCTCAATCGCCGATATTGCCACCGGCGCCACCGCGTATTCGGCAATACTTGAGGCGCTGATTGCCCGCGGCATCAATGGAAAAGGCGTGCAAATTTCAGTGTCTATGTTTGATGTTATGGCCGATTGGCTGACCGTGCCGCTGCTAAACCATGAGGCCGGGCGCTCACCTAAACGCAATGGCATGTCGCATCCGTCAATCGCCCCTTATGGCAGCTTCAAAACAAAGGACGGCTTCCTCATTCTGGTTGCCATTCAAAGTGACCGTGAATGGCGCAAGATGTGCAAAACCTTCCTGAACGCGCCCCAAATCGCTGATGACCCGCGTTTTGCCACCAATATTGCCCGCGTTGCCAACCGGTCTGTGACAGATAATATGGTCGCCGCAAAAATGGCCCAGCTGACCAAGGACGCCGCAATTGAGCTGCTGCTGCAAGCCGATGTCGCCCTCGCATCAGTCAACGACATGCAAGGGCTTTCAGATCACCCGCATTTGCGGCGCATCACCGTCCAGACCCAAAATGGCCCCGTGTCCTACCCTGCCCCGGCCCCTATATTTGCGGCGACCACGCGCGAATATGGTCCGGTCCCGGCATTAGATGAAAGACAAAAATGATGGATATTAAGGTTCTGCAAAAATGGATAGGCCGTGAGGAGAGTGCCACCGAGCAGCTTACACCGAGCCTCGCCGCCAAATTCAATGCGACTTTTGATCTGGAAGCGCCTACTGATCTGGGCAGCCCCGCCCCATATTTTGTACATTATTGTCTGGCCCAGCCCTGTGTGCCGACCGCACAGCTCGGCCCCGATGGCCACCCAAAGCGCGGCGGTTTCCTGCCGCCTGTGCCGTTGCCTTTGCGCATGTGGGCTGGCGGCTCATGCGAAACCCTCAATCCGATATCCATCGGCGATGTCGTGACCAGACGCTCGGTGATCGAAGATGTTGCGGCAAAAGAGGGTCGCAGTGGCAGCCTCTGTTTCGTCACAGTCCGGCATTATTTTTCCTGTGGTGACAAGTTGGCCATCCGCGAGCGCCAAGACATCGTCTACCGCACACCAAGCCAAGGCGAAAAGCGCAAGCCAGATGCCCAAGCCCCCCGAGGCGCAAAGTCGAAATCTTGCGCAATTTCCTCACCGCTGCTCTTTCGCTATTCCGCGCTGACCTTTAACGGCCACCGCATCCATTACGACGCGCCCTATGCCCGTGACACCGAAAACTACGCCGGTCTCGTCACCCACGGCCCCCTACAAGCCACGCTGCTGGCCCATTATGCCGCCGCCAAAAAAGACAGCCGCCCCGGCCTGTTCTCATACCGTCTGCTCTCAGCTATCGAGGGCGGGGCAGCTTTGGAATTAAACGCAGATTCAGCGCCAAACGGGCTCAGCCTTTGGGCAGCACAGCCCGGTGGCCCGGTATCCATCAAGGCATCAGCCACATGGTAAGTCTCGACAAAATCCGCGCCCCGCTTTTCGTTCCGGCCACCCGGCCTGACCGCTTTGAGAAAGCCGCGGCCTCGGGCTGTGACGCCATAATTTTGGACCTCGAAGATGCCGTAAACCCCGAAGAAAAGAACGCCGCCCGCGACGCGCTAAGGTGCGACTTCACCGATCTACCGGTTCTGGTTCGGATAAATGGTACCGCATCGTCGCATCATTTGGCCGACATGAACGCCGTGCTCCAGCTGCCCATAGCAGGCGTGGTCTTACCAAAATCCGAGATTTGTGAGGCTACAGATCAGACCATTGCGCGGCTGAAAAGACATGCACCAGTTCTGGCGCTGATCGAGACCGCACGCGGCATGGTTCAGGCACAAGATTTGGCCATGCATGACGGCATTGAGCGCTTTATTTTTGGGTCTTTGGACTATTGCGTAGATTTGGGCTGCGCTCATGATGCCGACCTGTTGCTCCCGGCACGTATGGCGCTTGTTATGGCGTCGCGTTTAGGCGCGCTCGCCGCGCCAATAGACGGTGTAACAACCGACCTATCAGATATGAGCACCACGCGCGCAGATGCGATGAATGCGAAACGGCTCGGAATGGGCGGCAAATTATGCATTCACCCCAAGCAGATCGCGCCTGTTATGCAGAGCTTCAAGTCGTCCGAAGCCCGCATTGATTGGGCCAAGAAAGTCTTGGCCCTTGCGGCAGGTGTCTCAATACTAAACGGACAAATGGTCGATGAACCTGTTCGCCAAGAAGCCCGTGCAGTACTGGCTGCACAATAGGTCAGAGCCCAAATGAACAGGTGCTGGCCTCACGCGTTACTCACCTCTGAAGGATGAAAGCAAGCCTGCTAGTCGAATCCGGCAACGATAATTTCCGAATGGTCGACGTCCGGCGCCTTTGAGAAATACGGGCCCGCCAGAGCGCGCCATTTCTGAAAATCCTCTGAATTTCGAAATGTGACATTGTGATCGTCCAGCGTTTCCCAAAGCACGATCAGACGGTACAGGTTTGGCGTCTCAATCACTTTTTCAAGCCGCATGGCCGTGCAGCCTTTTGCGGCTTTAAACAATGGAACAGCCTGCTCAACAGCGGCCAAAAAGGCAACCTCACTGCCGTCAATAATTGTCAGATTTGCGACTTCGCGGATCATAGTTCACTCCAAAATATTAGGTTCTTTTGCCCATTCTAACGGGTTTTACGGCCCTGAAAATAGAGAATTGTCGCGGCGCGCGTTCTTTAGCGTCACGCCCCGCTTACCTGCAAAACCCTGTCTTGGCTGATAGTCTGCGAACAACTGAAAAGGAATTTTGCGCATGTTTCAACATTATATCAATGGCACATGGGTTGGCAGCGATGAGGCCAGCCAAAACATCAACCCCTCTGACACAAATGATGTGATCGGTGCCTTTGCCCGCGCAACAGCGGTTGACGTTGATGATGCCGTGGCGGCGGCCAAGGAGGCGCTTAAAACCTGGTCTCATTCGGGGCCAATGCAGCGTCATGATCTGCTGCGCAGAATTGGCGCTGCAATCTTTGCAGATGTAGACCGCTTGGGCTTTGAGCTAAGCCGAGAGCAGGGAAAGACCCTCGCCGAAGGCAAGGGCGAGGCTACCCGTGCCGGTCAGCTTTTTGAGTTTTACGCCGGTGAAACGCTGCGCATGGAAGGCATTAAAATTGCATCTATTCGACCCGGTGTTGAAATAGAAGTAACCCGTGAACCTGTTGGTGTTGTTGGCATAATCGCGCCGTGGAACTATCCGCTGGCCATCCCCGCCTGGAAGATTGCCCCAGCCCTCGCCTATGGCAATACCGTCGTGTTCAAGCCCGCGGATTTGGTGCCGCATTCCGCTTTTTTGCTCTCCAAAATTATCGCCGATGCTGGCGTCCCGAAGGGCGTTTTTAATCTTGTTCTCGGCCAAGGCCGGGTGGTTGGCGAAGCAATCCTTAACCATGATGATGTCAACGCAATCTCGTTTACTGGCTCGCAAGCGGTCGGGCTGCATGTTGCGCAATGCGCCACCAAAGCCTTTCCACTCAAGAAAATTCAGCTCGAACTGGGCGGCAAAAGCCCGCTGGTCGTGCTCGACGATGCCGACCTCGATATTGCAGTTGGCATTGCCGTTAACGGGGCATTCTTTGGCACGGGGCAGCGTTGCACCGCATCAACCCGTATCGTGGTGACACAAGGCATACATGACAGGTTTGTGGCGGCGATGAAAATAGCCACCCAAGCGCTTACCGTTGGCAATGCCCTGGATGAAAGCACCATGATCGGCCCAGTTGTTGATGACAAACAATTGGCTCAAGATCTCGCTTACATCCAGATTGGTCAGAAAGCGGGAGCCAAATTGATCACTGGCGGCGATGTGCTCAACCGTGAAACACCGGGCTTTTACCTCTCACCCGCAATCTTCACCGAGGTGCAAAACGATATGCGGATCGCCCGCGAAGAAATCTTTGGGCCGGTGGCCAGCGTGATACGGGTCAAAGACTATGACGCCGCGCTGGAAGTTGCCAATGATTCAGACTTTGGCCTTTCGTCGGGCATCTGCACCACCAGTCTCAAATACGCCTCTGACTTCAAACGCAAGTCGGCATCGGGGATGGTCACGGTCAATTTGCCAACGGCTGGCGTCGATTTTCATGTCCCCTTTGGTGGGCGCAAAGGCTCTAGCTATGGCGCACGCGAGCAGGGCCGCGCCGCGGTAGACTTTTATACCGTCACCAAAACAACTTATATTCAGCCATGAGTATCAGCACACGTCGCGAACGGCGCACCGCCCGGTTTCGTCGGTTAGGCGTTGTTTCAAACACCCGCCTAACCCCAAACATGGTGCGGATCGTGCTGCATTCGGCCGAATTAAAGGGTTTTGAAAGTCCGGGGTTTGACGACCATATCCGGCTGTTCTTTCCACCTGAGGGAGAAAAGCTGGACCAACCTAGCCCCGGAGAGCGCGGGCTTATCTGGCCGAATGAACGCCCTGAAATGCGCGACTATACCCCGCGCTTCTTCGATGCGGCGCGCTTAGAGCTGACCATTGATTTCGTCATCCACGATGTTGGCGTTGCCGGCGCTTGGGCCGAAAATGCGCAGGCTGGCGACACGTTGGGGATGGGCGGTCCGCGCGGCTCATTTGTTATTGAGGGCCAAATAGACTGGCACTTGATGATAGGTGATCTAACATCCTTTCCGGCCATTGCCCGCCGGATTGAAGAGCTGCCTGAGGGCAGTGATATTCGCGCTATCGTCGAGATACCAACTGCGGCTGACGCGCAGCCATTTGGCGGCGCTGCGCGCATTACTTGGGTGTGTCAAGATCAGGGTGACACGCTCTGCAAACATTTAGCTGCGCTAACCCTGCCCGCCCATGGTGACGGGTTTGTCTTTGTCGCGGGTGAGGCGACGATGGTGGCGCTAGCACGTGAAAAGCTAGGTAAATTGGGGCTGCCAGATCGGCATTTTAAGGCCGCCAATTACTGGCGCAAAGGTACGAAAAACGCCCACGAACACTAACCATCACCCTGCGAAGATCTCAGTTAGGCAATTAGATAGCCCGCGCCAAACAAAGAGAAAATGCTGCACATCCGCAAAAGAGTGTGCAGCATGGCCTTGTTTGCTAGTGGCCTTGTTCCAATACATGCTCGGCAAAATGCTCCGCATGCGGCTCTGTGGCAAAGGGGCCAAAGACTTGCCCCTCGCCGTCCTCATCGATCTTTATGTACCAGCCCGCGCGCGGGTGATCGTCATCAGGTGTGGCGGCGTCGGTGTGGTATGGCTTATGGCTCATCTCTGGGTCCCCTTAATACAAACGATGTGAAATGCGTTTGGTCACGGTATAGGCGTCATAGCCCTCTGGCCCGCCTTCGCGGCCATAGCCGCTTTCTTTGACACCGCCAGAGGGGGCTTCATGCACCGACCCGGCCGTGTGGTTAATTGATAATATGCCAGCCTCAAGTCCGCGTGCCAGCTTCTCAGCGGTGGCAGCACTCTCAGTAAACCCATAGGCGGCAAGACCGTAGGGTGTGCTATTGGCCTCGGCCAATGCGGCATCAAGATCGCTAAACTTACGGATTGGGGCCAGGGGGCCAAAGGGTTCTAGCTGCATCATGTCAGCCTCAAGCGGCACATCTGTCAGCACGGTTGGTTCAAAGAACCAACCCGTATTGCCATGACGGCTGCCGCCTGTCTCAATCTTAGCGCCTTTGGCAACAGCGTCTTTGATGAGCGCTTCCATTGCTTCAATCCGGCGCGGATTGGCCATTGGTCCCATTTGCACACCGTCCACTAACCCATTGCCAATCTTCAGCTTTTTAGCCCCGGCCACAAAGGTTTCAACAAATTTGTCATGCAGGCTTTCATGCACAATAAACCGTGACGGCGAGGTGCAAACCTGACCCGCATTCATAAATTTGGCAAATACAGCCCGCTGCGCCGCAACAACAGGGTCGGCATCAGCGCACACGATCACCGGCGCATGGCCGCCAAGTTCCATGATGCAGGGCTTCATGACTTTGGCCGCATGGCTGGCAATCAGTTTGCCAACAGGCACCGAGCCGGTGAAAGCGATCATGCGAATAGGTTCTGCCGCTATCAGCTTTTCTGAAATCATCGGCGGGTCGCCAAAGACAAGGTTGATCACCCCGGCAGGCACGCCCGCCTCTTCAAAACATTTGACAATGGCGCAGATCGTGCCGGGTGTTTCTTCAGAGCATTTGATCACAAATGAACAGCCCGCCGCCAGCCCCGGAGACAGCTTACGCAACGGTCCACCAGCCGGAAAGTTCCACGGCACAAAGGCCGCAACCGGCCCAATCGGCTGGCGAATAGTGGTCAGCCGAATGTCAGGCGCAGACGGGATAACCCGGCCATAAGCGCGCCGCGCTTCTTCAACATTCCAGCGAATAGTGCCGCAAGAACGGGTCACTTCGCCATATGCCTCTTTATAATGTTTGCCCTGCTCCAGCGTCTCGATCCGGGCAATCTCTTTGGCCCGTGACAAGATCAGATCCATGGCTTTGAGCAAAATAGTGGCGCGCTTTGCAATTGGCGTATTGCTCCAAAGCTCGAAGCCTTTGACCGAAGCCGCAATGGCCCGGTCAAGGTCAGCATCGGATGCATGCGGCACTTGGCCAATCTCAAGCCCCGTGGCGGGGTTGAACACCGGCTCTGATTTGCCCGACGTGCCATAGGTCCACTCACCGTCGATATAAAGCTGCGGGGCGGGATAGTCGTGCGAATGGGTCATTGGCCATAAACCTTTTGCAAAAATTTGTGTACTTCTGCGTTAAACAAAGCCGGGCGCTCCCAATACATTGAATGCGGCGCATCAGGCACGATTGCCAGTGATGAATTGGCGGTTTTCTCATGGGCGCGGCGCACTGTTTCTGGGCGCAAAACCGCATCGGCCTCGCCTGCCAGAAAGTGTACTGGCACGCCAGAGCTGGCGACTTGCTCCAGTGACGGGCCGTCCGCATTAAGATTGCGCAGGTCTTGCATCTTGGCGTGGTTAAACGTGCCCTGCTCGCGAAACAGCCATGTCATCTCTGGGTTGGCCTGCTGGAAGCTTTTGCTCATCAGCCGGTCAATAACCGGCAATTTCACCGCCTCAGCCCGGTTGGCTGCGGCCATGTCATTCAGCTCAGCATCATTGATACCGCCAAGCGAATGGGCAAGGATCAGGCCAGCAACACGTGCGGGCGCGGCCATGGCCAGCCGCATGCAAGGTGTCGCTCCAATAGACTGGCCCAAAAAGACCGCCCGGTCTAAGCCCGCATCATCCAAAACCGCCGTCAGATCATCCTTAAAATCAAGGCTGTCTGGCCCGCCCTCGACTGGATCAGACAGGCCAAAGCCGCGTAGATCTGGCAGTACAACAGTATACCACCGCGCCAAATAGGGCACTTGCTGCCACCAAGCCGCATGGTGACCACCCGAGCCGTGCACCAACACAATCGCCGGGCCTTGCCCATGCGCCTCATAGTAAATCCGCGTTCCGCTGGAGGTCGTATACGGCATGTCTTGCGTCCTTTTTAATTCTGGTCGTCTTCAAAGAGTTCGACATCGTCTGGCCCATCAATCAGATGTTCATTCACAACGAATGCCTGGCTCACGACAAAGTCCCTGATCTGCGGAACTGACTTTTGAGCGCCAGATTTTGGTTTCTTTTGCTTGTCAGCAGAATCGCGTTTAGACATCTTCGACTTCCCCATTGTTGCGGCTAGAATATCCAGCATTCTCGCCGTGCAACAGCCCCGCGGCTGACAACCTAGATGTGCGCCGATAACGACAATCAAATCAGGCTTGTCATGTTATATGCAACAAAGGAACACATCAGTGGCGCTTTACGAGGCGCGGGTCTCGGCGCATTCTGCATAAGAATGCAAAGCCCGTTTGCTCGCGCAGAAAATCGGCTAAACCCCCATAGTGACACAAAGATAAGGAACGCTGAGATGAAAATGGAAATGCCCGATGACATGTCCAACAAGCCGCACTCGCTGCACCATGTGAATTTTCCGACCACCGATCCAGACCGGACAAAAGAATGGTACGGACGTGTATTTGGGCTGCAACATCAAGATGTCAGCAAGTTTTCAAATACCAAAGTACTGCTGCTCACCCGCAACAACTTTGACCTGCACTTCACCCCCGTCACCCCTGACCAAATGGTGCGCATGGCCCCGTTTCACTTCGCGATAGAGGTCTATGATTGGGATAAGTTTTTAGCCCATTTGAAAGAGCAAAAAGTGCGGCACACCAGGCCGGTTGAGCGACCACAAAACAATTCAAAATTCTGCTACATCCACGACCCTGACGGCACCATGGTTGAGTTGGTTTACCACGGCAACCGCGATGATCTCCCGGCATTTTGAGGTGATGTTATGACAATGATTACCATGGATGAAGCACGCGCGCTGATAACGTTTGCTCAAACCGAAGCCGTAAAAATAGGCAAACCGATGACCGTTGTGGTGGTAGATACCGGCGGCTTTGTCGTTTGCACTGACCGTATGGATGGCGCCCGCCCGCTAACCCCGAGCATTGCGCATGCCAAGGCCTATACCGCCGCCATTATGCAGCGCCCAACCCATATGCTCAAAGGCTGGGCCGAGAGCCAGCCCGGCTTTTTTGCCCAGATCGCCACAATGGGGCACCAGCCGATTGTGGCAACCGATGGCGGTCTGACGCTCAAACGTGACGGCGAAATTCTCGGTGGTATCGGCATTTCTGGTGGCTTTGGCCATGAGGATGAAGAAATCTGCCTCGCCGCCCTTAACGGGCTTGGCTATGACACCAACTTTGCGCAATGGAATGATCTGCGCCAGAAACCGAAAGGCTAAACCGTGACAAATGCGTATGTTTACCGCTCTGAAACCCCTGCCCGTCTGGTAAAGACTGATGATCTAGTCGAGTCTGCCAAAGATCAAATAGCACTCAATTTGGCCGTGATCAGTTTGGGTGATCCGGTTGATGTTGATGAGATCAAGAAGAGCCCCGATGATGCTGTTGCCCGGCTTTTAGGTGAGCTGGCGCAGGTTAGGGCAATAGCCGATAAGGGCGTCGCGGCGGCCGCCGTCAAAGTCAGCCTGCCCCTGCCCGGCCCTATGCGGCTTGACCCAATGTTGCTCTCAGGCCTGATGTGCAACTTGGTTAATCAAGGGGCCACAATCTTAGAACTTGATGGCAGCGCTTACGGTTTGAATGCTGAGCTAGATGCAGCAGATGACGGGTTTACCCTGATGGGCTTGCCCAAACCCGAGGGGTTTCGCCTTGCAATCAATATGGGCGCACTCTCAAACTGGTCAGCCGACCGGTTGGCCGAAATTGCCGAAGAGCTGGCCGCCGACCGCTATATCTTTGCCATCAACGCTGGTGATGATGTATCTGCGCTGGCCAAATTGCCCGAAGATAGCATCGCCGTATTGGGCCTGATCGACCCGGCAGGCGGGCAGAGCAATGATGACATTCTTGATCTGATTGATGTCGCGGCTGAAGTCTTAGACCAAGAAAGGTTGGCGCTTACTGTGCGAGACGGTTTCGATGCTGTGCATGCCGATAGCCAGCAGAAGGTGCTTTATCAACTTGCTGAAGTGTCTGATATCTTTTGGGGGCTTGCCGTATAAAGCCAACTATCGGGTTGGTTAAAAAGGCCCCGCTGATTGCGAGGCCTTTTCCGTTTTTGCCGCGTGAATTAATCCAATGTTTTTATTGTGTTCATTCCCTTTGCCTCTGCCAAGCTGGCCAGCTCATTGAGCGTGGCTTCCGGCAGTGGAATACCCGTATTCGCGCGTGTTTTCGCGATCGCACCGCCCCGGTCACCCGGAACGCCTATTGTCTCATCGGGGCTAACCGGAGTAAGGCCGCGGATAGAATTCAGGGTCTCTGTTACAGCCATTTGGAAAGCCTCGGTATCGCCAAAGGCGGCCGGATCTACTGCGATAATCACCGCATTTTGCCGGTGGCGCTTGGCCCCATCTGCCTTGGCGTGGATTGGCGATACAACCGGAACCCCGGACAGAACCGATGTCAGAAGTTCAAAGGCCAGCGACATGCCCGCGCCCTTCATGCCACCCAGCGGCAGCGGCATTTTTGCCAATGAAGCGTCGGTGGTCGGCACACCGTCAGCCGTGACTGCCGCATTATCCGGCAGCGCTTCGCCGCGGATTTTGTATTGTTTGATTTTGCCCAAAGCAATGGTCGCCGTGGCCATATCAAGCAAGAACGGGGCGCTGTCTTTGGCCGGCACGCCAACCGCAAACGGGCTGGTCGCAACCGCCGCAGGGCGCGCCCCCGGATAGGCCATATTTGGCATGCCAGCCAGCATCACAATGCCGACCATACCCGCATTGGCCAGGCGCTCAACATAGTAGCCCATCGCCCCGGCATGCACGGTGTTTTTCACCTGCACCCAGCCCACGCCTTGGGTCTTTGCCAGATCGACCACCAGATCAACACCGCGTGTCATTGCCACCGCACCGGGGGCAAAATCAGCGTCGATCATGTTCAATGCCGGGCGCAAAGCATGGTCAACAATTACCGGTGTGCGGTTTGCATCACCCTTGTCAAACAGCTCAATATAGCGGGCAACACGGGCGACGCCGTGGCTATCTACGCCGCGCAAATTCGCCCAGCAAAACACATCAGCCATGGTTTTGGCGTGGTCAATATTCACATCATATGCGCTCAAAAGATCGATAACAAAGGTCTTCAGCTCGCCAGAATCTACACGTTTTTTAGTCGGGGCCATTTGCGTTTAACTCCTAATGCAATGGGTCTGCCGATACCCTAAACGCCAGAACACAAGGGCGTCAGATACATTAGCGCCTCAGCTGTGTTGCAATTTTCGAGCCAATGCTGGCGCGGTTTGGCTGCTATAAAGAGGCATCATTTTCGAGAGGGTAGTTCTTTGAACGACGCGCATATCATTAAGGTCGATCAGATCAAGATCATCGAACGGGGTAGCGGTATCAAGACTTGGCCAATGGCCACGCATTTCACCGTTCCTCACGCGCATTTCACGACCGGCATGAGCGTTTATCCGGTGGGCGAAGGCGCGCCAATGCACAAGCACAATTGTGACGAGCAAGTGACCCTGCTCGAAGGAACGGGTGAGTGTGAAATTGGCGGCGTAATCACCCCACTTGCCTATCTGGACAGCACCTATATCCCCGCCGGAATTTTCCATTGTTTTCGCAATATGGGCACCACGCCAATGCGTATTCTTTGGGTCTATGATACGGTGCGTGTGACCCGCACCTTTGCCGCCGACGGGATCGAAGTTGAGCATCTCTCACCGGCAGATCTAATGGGCAACGCCTTATCCCAATAGGAGCTTCGCTTGGACCATTTCATGACTATGCGTTCGTTTGTTTCCGTAGTGAACAAGGGCAGCTACACGCAAGCGGCCGTGTTTTTAGGCACGTCGCGTGCGCTGGTTTCACGCCATATCCTTGATCTTGAAGAAAAGCTGCAAGTGCGCTTGCTGCACCGCACCACCCGCTCAATCACATTGACCGATGATGGCCGCAATTATTTTGAATTTTGCGAACGTATTCTGACGGAAATCAAAGAAACCGAAGAGGCAATGTCAGATCGCATGCGGTCAGCACAGGGTAATTTGGCCGTTGTCGCGCCCAAATGGATTGGCAATCATGATATTGCCGATGCGGCCACATCATTTGCCCTCGAATATCCAAACATAAACCTCAAACTTTCGCTTGGGGGCATGGCACCCAACGCTTACGACTTTATTGAGCAAGGCTATGATGTAGCCCTGCATACACGCCGTCTGCCAGATAGTTTAATTCGCGCCAAGCTCATAGCCTCTATAGAGTTTATTCTTTGTGCCGCGCCGTCATATTTGGACAATAACCCCGAAATAAAAACACCTGATGATCTGTTGCAGCATAAGGGCGTCATTCAAAGCAATGATCCTGTCTGGCGGCTTGAGCAAGATGGAGATATCATCAAAGCACGGGTTCAAAAGGTATTTTCATCAAATACTTATGTTGTATTGCGTAATGCGGCACTCAAAGGTTTGGGGCTGGCAATGATGCCGTTGCCGCTGGTCCGTGAAGACTTGAAGGCTGGAACATTGCGCCAAGTTTTGACCGAATTTGCCATCGAAGACCGACCTCTTTTTGCGGCTTTTGCGCCGGGAAATATAACCTCTATGAAAGTACGACTATTCATAGATTATCTTGCTGATTGGCTCCGAGAGCATCCAATCTAAATTCAGTATAGAATTGCCGAACTCAAATTGAAAGTACGTGCATGACTTTTGACTATTGCATTATTGGCGGTGGTATCGTCGGGCTGGCAACGGCCCATAGTTTAACAGAGAGATACCCAAACGCCTCGGTTATTATACTCGAAAAAGAGAGTACTTTGGGCCGTCATCAGACCGGGCATAATAGTGGTGTCATTCATTCAGGCATTTATTATACGCCCAATAGCCTTAAAGCCCGTCTTTGCCGCGCGGGCTCCGCCCGCACCAAAGAGTTTTGCCATGAGCACAGCATCGCTTTTGAAGAGCGCGGCAAGCTGATTGTTGCAACCAAGCCAGATGAAATTCCCCGCCTTGATGCTTTATATAAACGTGCGGCAGAAAATGGCACCAAGGTCGAGATGTTTGACGCCGCCGCGATTGCCGAACATGAGCCCAATGTTGCTGGCCTCAAAGCCATTTTTGCTCCCGATGCAGGGATCGTGAACTACACCGAAATTTTGAACACATTGGCAGTTATCGTCACCGCCAGAGGGGCTGAAATACATATCAGTAGCAAGATCGAAGCAATAGAAGAAGCGGCAAACAACGTGACAATCACTTGCGCGAGCCAGACAATTACCGCTCATAAGCTAATCGCTTGCGGCGGCCTACAATCAGATAGGCTGGCACGTATGGCGGGTCTCAAGATCAAACATAGGATTGTGCCGTTTCGTGGCGAGTATTTCCGACTTTCCCCTTCGCTAAACACTGTTGTGAGCGCCATGATCTACCCGGTGCCCGCGCCCGGCCTGCCCTTTTTGGGCACCCATCTGACCCCGATGATTGATGGCTCGGTGACCGTTGGTCCAAACGCCATGCTCGGCCTCGCTCGCGAAGGCTACGCCAAATGGTCGATTTCCCCCAAAGATGCTTTTGACACGCTGAGCTTCTTTGGCTTTTGGCGGGTTATGGCAAAGAACATTATGCCGGGCATCAATGAGTTGCGCAATTCCGTGTTTAAAAGCAGATACTTAAAGGAATGCCAGAAGTATTGCCCGACGTTAAAAATCGACGATCTAACGCCGATGGAGCCGGGCATTCGGGCACAAGCGATCTCAAGCAATGGTAGGTTGATTGACGATTTTTTGTTTCTTGAGAGCCCGCGCATGCTGCATGTATGCAATGCCCCTTCACCGGCGGCGACCTCAGCCCTGCCAATTGGCGACATGATTGTAGACAAGATCACGGCACCACAAAAATGAAGCCAAACCAACACCCGATGCAGTTGATCCCGGTGGTGGCGATCCCGATCTTTTTGGCCATTGCTAATCAGACCATGGTCTCCGTTGCACTGCCCGCAATTGGCGCGGATCTGGGGGCATTATCGCGCCTGCCATGGCTGATCATCGGCTACATGCTGGCGCTGACAATCGCTGGGCCGGTTTACGGCGCATTGGGTGATAATTATGGCCGCCACAAAATGCTGATCGGGGCGCTACTGATCTACATCATCGGCGCATTCATCTGCACTTTTGCCAACACGCTCGAAATGCTCGCAGCCGGCCGGTTGGTGCAGGGTTTTGGTGGTGGCGGCCTGATGTCGCTTTCGCAGGCTTTGATCGGCCAGCTCGTTCGTCCGCGTGACCGTGGCCGCGCGCAGGGATATGTTGCGAGCATCGGCGTTGTTGCCTCAACTTTGGGGCCACTAATGGGTGGATTTTTGGTAGATATCTATGGCTGGCGCAGCCTGTTCCTCTTCACCGTACCGCTCGCGGTCATTTCCATGGGCATATTGCTAACCAGAAGGTTTCCCAAGCCAGCCGGGCCACCGCGCGCTTTCGATACATCTGGATTTCTTTGGCTCAATTTTTTCGTCATCTGCTGGACGATGGCGCTCGAATTCATCAAAACTCCGGGCCAGCTCCACCTCTCGCTGCTAGCGGTCATCGGCGGCGCTGTTGGTCTTTGGATGCTAATCCGCTCGCAAAAATCAGGCGCCAACCCGCTATTTCCACCGGCCCTATTTCGCATCAAAGCCGTCTCAATGGCCTCGGCGATGACAGTGTTTCATGGTGCGGCTCTGGTCTCATTGGTTACCATTGTTCCGCTGTTCCAAAACATTGTGCGCGGAGATGACACCGTTGAAATAGCGCTATCACTTCTGGCGTTAACCGTCGCCTTTGGCCTGAGCGGTATCATCACCGGCAATCTGATCACGATCACCGGGCGCACAGCGATTTTTCCGACAGTTAGTTTGCTTATTGCCGGCGCTGGCATTGTGTTTATTGCCCTGTTCGGTGCAGAAATTAGCCACCGCGCCCTTATCGCTACTTACACCATTATCGGACTGAATATCGGCTCGGTCATGGCCGTGATCCACACCACAGTTCAGCACGCCACCCCAGATAATTTGCGCGGCCGCGCCGCGGGCACCGTCACTTTTTGCCGGTCAATTGGCGCAGTGTTGGGGACCACTGCCGTGTCGTTGATCTTGTTTAAAAACGCCCCACTGACGGATGGTTCGCAAGCAGCGATTGCATCGCTTTTTACCCAAAGTTCGGAGACCGACCCCGCCCTTCTTGCCGTCTGGAAGGACGCATTTAGGCTCGCGTTTCTAACCATTGTGGTATTTGTGGCGGGGGAGTGGGCCATGGCCGCCGCCACCCCCGCGCGCAGGATATCGGAAACCGATTAAGCCTCAGAAAGGCGCGGCTCTTGGCCCGCAGGCAGATCAACGGCAAAGGCGTTTACAGCCATACATACCATATTGAAATTCCCAATAAAGGCAGTAAATTCAACGACGCGAGGCTCGTCGAGCATCTCTACCATGGCCTTCCAAGTGGCATCACTTACACGAAAAGTCTTCACCAATTCCATGGTGTAAGTGTAGATAATACGTTCGTCTTTGGTCGGAAAATCAGGGTCTTGATTATCGGCAATCGCGTCAATCACTGGTTGCGAAACACCGTGTTTGAGCGCAAACCGCTCATGCGCCTGCCAAACATATTGCGATGTCGCATTGCGCGCGATCACCAGCACCGCGACCTCTTTGAGCAGCATAGATATATCACTGTCAAAGCGTACATATTTACCCAGTGCTTCAACCTTATCGCATAGTTCAGGCGAATAGAGCCACGCGTTAAACGGGCCACGCACTGCGCCGCGCTGTGCGGCTATCCGGTCATATAGCTCTTTTTGATACCCAGTAATTTTTGTCGGATCGAGTTTTTTTAAACGGCCCATTATTCTCTCCTGAGGTTGGTGTTTTTAAGGGGTATTAGAGAGAGGCCCGTCTGCCTAGCGGCCAATAATGCAACTCTATTGTCACGCTGATGCGACAGGACGGTTTCGATTGTAAACAAATTTGCGACGCTAAGGTCGCGACAAGGCGGCTGGCGCAGCGGCGCAATTCCTCGCACCCTCAATCAAACGATTTCGCAGGTAATTTGGGAGGAAACTGGCGTGGTTGAGCCGTTCAAAAGCACAAATCACATGGTTTTTAATGTGAAAAACCTTGACGCTGCGGTTGCTTTTTATACCCAGATACTGGGGATGAAAGTCATAATGCGCTTTGAAGATCGGCGCATGGCGTTCCTCTCATTTGGCAAAAACCTCGGTGATATTCGCCTGTTTGAACAAGGCGCGCAATATGCAGCTGATCGTCACCATCACGGGTTTAACCATGCAGCCTTTATGCCCGATGGCGGCGCAGATACGCTGGAGATGCTCAAGCAGCGCCTGACCGACAATGACGTCGAGATCGAAGCGATAGAGACCTTTGCTGGCGGTGCGCATACCGGGGTTTATTTTAGGGACCCTGACAATAACCGTCTTGAGTTTTATTGGGAAACGCCGGCTTGGGTTGATAGCGCGCGCGCTAAAGTGGCGCGTGCTTTTGGTGAAGCCGAGCCGGTAGAGACCCCCGAGATTGAGCTTTATGCTTGGCCCACGTCAAATGGCCAAAAGGCCTCGATTGCGCTTGAGGTAATGGGCATCCCTTACCGTGTTATCCCGGTGCCATTGGGGCCGGGAAAAGAGCGCCCGGAGGCGATGGCGGAGGCCAGCGAAACCGGTAAAATTCCGGCAATAATTGACCGCAGCACGGGCACGACCTTATGCGAGTCAGGTGCGATCTTGATGTATCTGGCGGAAAAGACTAACTCGCCCTTGCTGCCCTCATGGGGCACGGCACGCAGCGCAGCGCTGCAATGGTTGTTCACTGTGGTCAGCACATTTCACCCGGCAATGTCCGAAGGGCGGTTCTATCTGCATATGAACCCCGGCAAAGCGCCACTGGCAGAAAAACGGGTGTCCAACAGCGTTACACGCGCCTACCGGATTGTTGAGGAAACGCTCACCAAACGCGCCTTTTTGGCAGGTGACGCCATGACATTGGCAGATGTAGCGCACTGGCCTTACGTCGCGCGCCACGATTTTCATGGGATAGCGCTGAGCGACTATCCCGCTACACTTGCATGGTATCGGCGACTGGCCGAAAACCCCGCATTTGCAAAAGGTTTTGACCTGTTGGGCGACGGGACAACAGCACCACTGCTGGAACAATAAGCCTGAATATGAACGACTAACTTTAAGGGAGACGACAAATGAAAACTTTTCGCAACCTCACAATTGCGGCCCTGTTGGCAACAACTGCGCCAGCCGTTGCCATTGCCGAAACAGAGCTGATTTTTAACAGCTATCTGCCGCCGTTTAACGGCACTTTCCAAACCGCTATCCGCGATTTTTCTGCCGCTATTATGGAGGAATCCGGCGGCGAGATCACCATCAGCATCCCTGATTCTTCACTTGCCCCGGCCAACCGCCAATATGAAATGGTCCGTGATGGCATCGCCGATATGGCGATCGTCTCCACAGGCGGCGTCGCCCAGTTTGTCACTTTTAATGAGATCGCAGAACTGCCAACAATGTCGCCAACATCAGAAGCTGCATCGGTCGCACTTTGGGAAACATATAATGAGTTTTTCAAGGAGCATAATGAGCTGCCGGGCGTGGTTGTCCTTTCAACACATGCGCTGGTAGGCCGCCAGATCCTGTCGGTTAGCGACTATGCACCTGCCACACCAAGCGACCTTGAAGGGGCCAAAATCTGGGCCACGGCTGATCCACTTGTCGCCGCCGCTCAGGGCATGGGTGGAATCCCGATTGATACCGAATTCTCTGAACTTCAGGAATATGTCACCAAGGGCAACCTTGATGTGCTGTTCATTGGCCCCGGCTCGGCTGACGGCGCCAATGTGCTAGACCGCGTGACCCATATTACCACAATTCCCGGTGGCCTTGGCTCTATCTCGTTCTTTGTGTTCATCAACGAAGACACCTGGAACGGTATGAATGAGGACGAGCAAGCCGCCATGATGCGCGCCGCAGAAGACCTGCCGCGCCGCACCGGGGCAAAGGGCGATGCAGAAGAGCTGGAAGTCGCAGAAGTTGTCGCGGGCATTCCATCAACCATGCCGGAAGGCGAAGCGCTTGAGGCTTTCAACGCAATCCTTGCGCCGCAGATCGACGATTGGATGGCACGGGCGGCTGAAAAGGGTCTTGAAGATCCACAAGCCGCAGTCGATTTCTATCGCGCTGTGCTTGCGCGTGAGCTCGACATGTAATCCAACGACACCACTGCCCTCGCAGGCCAATCTGCGGGGGCACCAAACTGGGAGGCTTTGATGATTGATCGCATAACGCGACTATTGGGTTTGATATGCACCGTGATATCAGGTGCCGCTTTTATCTTCATGGCTCTTATTGCCTTTGTCGATAGTATAGGCAGACAATTGAATAAACCGTTGCTCGGCGCATCCGAATATGTAGAGCTCGCCCTTCTCATCTTCTTTTTCGCCTCAATTCCTATTGTATACCGTGATGACAGCCATATTCGTGTTGGCCTATTCTCCGATCTATACAGTAAAAAGATCAAACGGTTTGAATATCGATTTACCGGGATACTTGAGGTAATTGGCCTCAGCGCATTCGCCTACATGATTTTTGATCAGGCCAACCGGCTTGAGCGTTTCGGCACGTTGAGCAGTCACTTTCGTATCCCAATGTCTCCGTTTATTTATGCCGCATTTGCCATGTGCCTCGCTGCCGTTTGGTTTGGGATCATGAACCTACGCAAAGCCCCTCCGCCTGACGAGGAGCACCATCAACACGCAATTCCTGACGGGGACTTCTAAAAATGCTCGCACTTATGGTTTTTGGCAGCCTCTTCGCGCTGATCTCTTTCACACGTCTACCGCTTGGCCTGGTCATGCTCTTTACAGGGGCCGGCGGCATTGCGGCGCTGCATCCGCGCGGTATCCCCGCGGCCTTGGCCATCTCAGAGCAACAGATCGTCGATCTGGCGACGAACTACCAGTTCTCGGTGTTGCCGTTGTTCATTCTCATGGGGGTATTTGTCGTCAAAGCCGGGCTGGCAGATGAACTGTTTGACGCCGCAACACGGTGGCTCGGCCATTTGCCCGGCGGACTGGGCATGGCAACTATTGTGGCTTGCGGCGGCTTCTCGGCGCTGTCCGCATCCTCCTCTGCCGCCGCCGCAACAATGGCGCGCATCTCCATTCCCGCAATGAAAAAAGCCGATTATGATGAAGGGTTTAGTGCTGGTACGGTCGCAGCGGGTGGCACAATGGGCATCCTCATTCCGCCGTCCGGGGCGCTGATAATCTACGGGCTTCTCACCGAAGAAAGCGTTGGCAAACTATTTATCGCCGGGCTTATACCCGGACTATTGCAGCTGCTCTCTTATGTCGCCGTCATGTTCGCGGTGGCGATCATAATGCCCAAATGGGCACCGGCAGGCGCCCGCTCTACATGGGGTGAGCGGTTTCATGCGCTGAGCAAAGTTTGGGGCATCATCTTCTTGTTTGGCCTGATTATGGTGGGCCTCGTCAAAGGTTGGTTTACCGCAACAGAGGCTGGCGGCATTGGCGCAGGCGGCGCAATATTGTTCACGCTTATACGCGGAAAACTAACGTTCAAAGTTTTCGCTGACAGTCTGCTAGAGGCGGCCCGAATTTCCACGATGATTTTCGTCGTCGCGTCGGGCGCACTGGTCCTAAACCAGTTTGTTAACCTCTCCGGCATGCCCGGCGATGTGGTCCGCTTTATCCAAACACTGGGGCTGGCCAACTTTACGGTTATACTTTGTCTCATCGTTTTCTACTTGATACTGGGCTGCCTGATGGATGGTTTTGCAATGATCTTTCTCACCGTCCCGGTTGTCGTCCCAGTGGTCACGGCAATGGGCTATGATCTGGTCTGGTGGGGCATTGTCACAGTTATTGTGGTTGAGATTAGCCTAATTACCCCACCAGTTGGCCTGAATGTATTCATCCTCAAAGCCATGGTGCCGAAGCTACCGATTGTGCAAATATTCAAAGGAATTTTTCCATTCTTATTTGCCGATGCCCTCCGCCTCTTTGCCATTCTCCTATTCCCAGCTATTGCACTTTGGCTGCCGACACTCGCTTCTCAATAGATAGATATCACGCAGGAATACGGCCTCATCTTCGCGGATGGGGCCGTTTTTGTTGGCGCGAACAGAGCTATTGTCACGCAAAGCGAACATATAGGTCCAGCAATGGTGTCTCGAATTGAGCTGAGAAATACCGCAAAACTAAGAGGGAAATGTCACAATAAGGAATGCATTATGCTGATCGCTGATAGCCAAATTCACATCTGGAAAGCCGAAACCCCCGACCGCCCGTGGGTAGAGGGTGCACGCGAGCGTATGCTGCTAAATGGTCACCGTCTTGAGCCATTTACCTATGAGGAATGCTTGAGCGAGATGGACGGCGCTGGCGTTGACCGCGTATGCATCGTGCCGCCAAGCTGGGAAGGTGATCGCGTAGATTACGGCATCGAGGCTTCCGAAAAGTTCCCTGACCGCTTTGGCGTCATGGCCCGCGTTGTGCAAAACAATGAGGCCGAAGGCGCTGCCATGATGCGCGACTTCGCAACGATTGACGCCATTAAAGGTATTCGCCTGACATTTCACCGCCCGATTGACCGCAATTGGATGATCGACGGCACATGTGACTGGATCTGGCCGCTGGCCGAAAAGCTCGGCATCCCTATCATGCTGCACGCCCCGGTTTGGAAAGCTGAGCTTGGCGAGATTGCCCGCCGTCACCCCGGCCTCAATATCATTATCGACCATATGGGCATTCTGGCCCGCTCGGTTGATGACGCGATTGGCTATTGGGTTGAGGAGACCGCAGACCTGCATATTCACCCCAATATTTTCATGAAACTCTCCGCCGTGCCCGGCTATTCGACCAAGCCATACCCCTATGACAACATCACGCCGTACATTAAAGCCGCCGTTGCAAAGATGGGCGCTAACCGTTGTTTCTGGGGCACCGATGTGACGCGGCTGATGGATGCCAAAGGCATTACCTATAAGCAAACGGTTGAGCATTTCACCAAGCATATGGGCTTTACAGATGCTGAGTTGGATCAGATCATGGGTAAAGGCCTGTGTGACGCGATCGGCTGGAAATACTAAAACCACTCCGAGGAGCAGAGAATATGGCACGATATCAAGATGGCGGCGAAGCCCTCCTCCAGGCGTTTCGGTCGCTGGGCGTTGACCATATTTTTTGCTCCTCCGGCTCAGAATGGGCGCCGATATGGGAGGCGATGGCCCGGCAAAAAGTTGAGGGCACGAACGGTCCGCAATACCATGATTTCATGCATGAAACTCTGGCCGTCGGCATGGCTATTGGCTGCACTTTGGTGACTGGAAAAATGCAGGCGGTTTTGTTGCATGCGGTTCCCGGCCTGCTGCAAGGCGCTTGCGGTATTCACGGCGCATTGCTCACCGAGATCCCGATGTTGGTGTTATCTTCTGAGGCCAATAGCTACGGCGACCGTGACGGTGTTGATCCCGGCTCGCAATGGTATCGCAATCTTTCAATCGTTGGCGGTCCGCATTCTGTGGTCGACAATATCGTCAAATGGTCATGCCAAATTCCTGGCATTGAGACGCTTTATGAGTTTACCAAACGTGCTGGTGAGCTGGCGCAGCGCGTGCCAAAAGGCCCGGTCTATCTGAACGCGCCGGTCGAAGTGCTGCTCGAAGATTGGGATATTCCGGCCACGCTCAAGAACACCGTCGCACCAAGTATTCCCGTCGCCCCAAACAGCGATGTCGCCGCGATGATCGACATGATCAACGCAGCAGAGCACCCTATTATCATCACCGAATCCATTGGGCGCACCGCTGGTGGGCATGCGGCTATGACCCGTTTTGCTGAGGCTTACGGCATTCCCGTCTACGAATCCCAAGCCTCAGTGTCGTGCAATTTTCCACATTCGCATCCGCTCTACCTTGGTGGCAATCCAGATGCGACACGCGGCACGGCCGACTTGATATTGCTGATCAATTGTCGCTCACCGTGGTATCCGCCATCAAATATATTCCCCGGTGTTAAGGTTTGCGTCATTGATGAGGTGCCACAGCGCCCGCACATTGTGCATCAGGTTTTGCAGGCCGATCAATATGTTGAAGGCGCGGTGCCAGCGGCCCTAAACGCTGCCGCCGATCGTGCCGAGCCTTCGCTTTATGACCAGCGCCGTAACGCGGCCCACACCGCTCATGCTGCGTTAGAAAATAAGTGGCGTGAGGCAGAAGCCAAAGCCGCCGCCGCGCCCGGCATTGAGGCCATTCATGTCGCTGCCTGCCTGCGCCAGGCGCTGCCAAAAGGCAGCAAAATATTTGACGAATCCATCACGCATTCGCGTATTGTGCAGGCCCATTTGCGGCCCGAAGAAGCGGGCAGCTATTCCTATGTTCAGGGCGGTTTGGGCCAAGGTATCGGCGTGGCCTTGGGTGGCAAAATTGGCGCTCCCGATAGTTTTGTCATGCTGACAGTTGGTGACGGGGCGTTTCTCTACAACCCTATTGTGCAATCACTCACGGCGTCTAAAGAGCTTAACCTGCCAATTCTAATAGTAGTGTTTAACAATGGCCAATATCTATCAATGAAATACAACCACATGCGTTTCTATCCTGATGGTCAATCAAAGGAAAATGAGATGTTCCACGGCGTTGAACTCGCAACACAGCCTGAGTTGGATGGGCTTGCGGGTCCGTGTGGGGCTAAAGGAATAGCCGTGCGAGATAAAACCGATCTCGGTACCGCAATTTCTGAAGCAATAGCAACTGTTGAAGGTGGGCAAACCTGTATTCTAAATATTCACGTAACACGCTGATGTTAAGTGATATAGCTTAGAAGTACCGCATGCTGTAAATTAGCAGAATTGGCTTGGAGAAATACGGATCGGCGGTTACGCGGCACCATTTTTGATTTTCTGAAAAAAAATTAGATATTGGTCAATCACAATACCCTATCCACGCTCCATCTATAATAACTCTAGGGGAAAAGATTACTAATATTATATGTTGTGTGGTGCCACCCGTTGGAATGGTTCGGTTATTACCAGCAACTGGGATAATACACCGACCACTAGATCTGATAAATAATAAGCAGGACAAGACGGGCATTTGGCCAAATTGTTCAACTAAGTGAAAAGCAATTTCACCCGCTCAGATCGCTCGCGGCTCATGTTCTAAAATCAAGACAATCCTTCGCCAATATCTGATGTATTATGATCCACGTAATCGATGGAGACGGGGGCAATTATGACGATCGAACGTATCGAAGAGATTTGCTACGGCGTTGAGAATATGGACGCTTGCGAAAAATTTGCCCGTGATATGGGTTTGGACGTCGTCTCAATTGCGCCTGAAAAACGCGTTTTTTGCTCTGCCGTTAATCAGCTGCTTACGTTTCATCCGCTCGATTTTCCAGACCTGCCCAAGGGCATAGAAGATGGCCCGTCGCTGCGCCGCTTAACATGGGGCGTGTCCAGTTCTGATGATTTGGACCGGCTTGGGCGCGCTCTTGGCCCAGCGGCAACGCGCCGCGATAATGAACTAAATATTGTTGATCCAAACGGGCTCGCGCTTTCCTTTCGCGTGGCGCAGAAGTTAAAGACAGATGCGGTTTTCCGCCCAACAAACCAATATGAAGATGTGGACCGGCTCAACGAGCGGCTCACATCATACGGCGCACCGCGCCCGATGCGCTTTGTCCATGTCGCTCTCAATATCACCAAAGAAAACAATGATGCAGCGCTCGCATTCTACACTGGGCCGCTGCGGTTTAAAGCCACCGACAAGATCCTCGATACCGGCACATTCCTTCAATCGGACGGCGATATTGAGCATCATAATTTCTTTTTGTGTTTTCGCCCCGATAAAGCCGGGATCAACCATTTTGCCGCCGAAGTTTATGACCTCGATGCGGTGATCGAAGCCGGTAATTCAATGATTGAAGCAGGTTGGAAAGAAAGCCGAAAGTTGGGCCGCCATCTGATCGGTTCAAACTCATTTAGGTTTGTTCATGCGCCCTTTGGCGGCCGGGTCGAGTTTGTGGCCGATATGGATCGGATGGATAAATCATGGGTGACAAAGGTTTGGGACAAAAACCCTGGCCACCATATCTGGATGCTTAAATCATCTGGTTCCGACCCGTCGCCGCAATAGTGCCGGCTACGCTGGTGCTCAGTCACAACCGCTTGTGCCATCCAAGAACACACAGCCTTCCAGAAGAATTGACACTGACTAGGCCAAAACACGCCGTTCAATTTTACGGCCAATGCAGACTATCTAGTCGCAATGACCGTGCCAAATGGCAACCGTGATATGCAACGTAAGAGCCGTAACCCATGCCCCAAGAAAAATTTATCAGCTATCAGACCAGTACATCTGCTCCCACGAATTGGGGCGTTGTTGCCGGTGACGGTATCGTATCTGGCAGCCACCTATGCGGCCAAAAGTACGACGATCTCAAAAGTGTCATCGCCGCAGATATGTTAGGTGTTGCGGCCCGCCAAGCCGCGGCCCGCACGCCCGATCTGTCGCTCAAAGATGTCATTTTTCTGCCGCCTGTCCCCACTCCTTCACATTTCTTTTGTGCGGGTCTCAACTACGCGGCCCATGCTCGTGAGACCGGCAATGCCGCCCCGGCAGCGCCTCGGTTTTTCTCGCGCGCAAACAGCTCGCTGATTGGCCATAACACTCCGATTATCCGGCCAAAAGTGTCTACCGAGCTAGATTATGAGGGCGAACTGGTGCTGATTATCGGCAAGCCTGGCCGCCATATTAAGCCTAAAGATGCGCTTACCCATATTGCCGGATATACCTGTTTTATGGATGGTAGCCTGCGCGACTGGCAAAAACACTCTATCACTGCGGGCAAGAACTTTCACGCAACAGGCGCTCTTGGCCCGTGGATGGTGCCCGCGACAGTGCTCACCGATCCGACGTCGCTTACCCTGATCACACGGGTCAATGGTGTGGAAGTTCAACGCGCTACGACTGATCTTTTGATCCATACCATTCCCGCGATCCTCGCCTATCTCTCCTCAATAACCCCGCTTCTGCCGGGTGATTGTATTGCCACCGGTACCCCGGAAGGCATTGGCTGTCGCCGCGACCCACCGCTGTGGCTGAAGGCTGGTGATGATGTTGAGGTCGAGATTTCGCAGATCGGGATTCTTGCCAACCCGGTGGCAAATGAGACCTAGTGCGAGGTGCATTGCGGCTATGCAACATTGGCGGTTCTCATATGCTGCACTGCGGCATATGTAGTGGAAGACAAACCACAGGTTATCCGAGGTTAACAAATGACTGTTTTCACAACTAAATTAGCCCGCCCGGCCCGCTCCATCTTTGCGGCGCTGTTTACCGCTCTGATCGATCTTGGCGCACGCAGCCCATTGGCGCAAAAGATGGAGCGGCTTAACAACATGAGCGACGCTCAGCTTCATGCCCAGGGCTTGCGCCGCGAAGATATCTCGCGCCATGTATTGGGTGGCTCTTACTACTTGTAACTTACGTAGCAGTGAATTTGATCAGGCGCGCTCTTCACTGAGACGCGCCTTTTCTTTTGGAATTTTTCCTAAGATATGACTTAATATGAGATATATCTTGTATTGCGATATATCTTAACTTATATCATGCTGTATGAAATATAGACACATGGGCCGCAGGGCCGAAAACTTCGATAGAAACGAAACACACTCACATAAGGGCCGCACTGGTGGCCGGATGAAACACGGCCATGGTGGCCGCAAGCGTTTGTTTGACAACGGCGAACTGCGCATTTTTCTTCTTGCGCTGATCCAAAAACAACCGCGCCACGGCTATGAGCTGATCAAAGCCATCGCCGCCCAATTTGATGGACAATATGAACCAAGCGCCGGGGTTATCTACCCTACTTTGTCTTGGCTTGATGACATTGGCTATGCCACTGTTGGTGCCGTTGAAGGCAGCCGCAAGAAATATTCGATAACCCCCGAAGGCGATGCCTTTTTGGTGGCAAATGCCAAAGCCGCAAAGGAACTTTTGGCCCGAAAAATGACCGAAGCCCCCGATGCGCCTCTGGATGTTATGCGGGCAATGCGCGAATTAAGCGAAACACTGCATGAGAAAACCCGCATGGACACTTTTGACGACGCCATGTCGGCAAATATCGTAGCGGTCTTGGCGCAGACCAAGCAAGAAGTGGAAACGCTCTAGCTGTTTAAGGGCCGGCCGAGACTGATCCCTCGGCCAATTGTCAATTTCTGCAAGACACAAGCTCTCCATCCCATCCCTTATCGCCCGGTTCGGGCTGGCTCATCATCACGCATACGGTAAAGACAAGCAGTACACTCTCATTTCCGACCCCGGCGTCTTTCGCAACCTTTGGAACAGCGCCGATTGTCCGGGCGACAATGCCCGGATGATGGAGAAACAAGCCCGGCTGGAAATCGCCGTTGCTGACGCATGCCGCCGCTTACGGGCCCGGCATGAGGAGACTAAGATATGAACGATTTTGCAAATAAGGGAACGCCCCCCAGCCTGCAACACGCCATGGACAAAGCCGGTGGTGCCGCAAATCTGCTGTGGAAACCTGATGCCCCATCTTGGGCTGTGCCTGTCGTAAAGCCAGAGTTTACCGGTTGGGCCGCAGAGCAGGCCGCCTGGGGCCAAGGTGTGGCCCTGTCTGATCTTTCGCACCACATGAATGATCTCTTTATCAAAGGCCCAGATGCCCTCAAACTGCTCTCCGATTACAGCGCTAACAGCTATGCAAATTTTGAGATTGGTCAAGCAAAACAGTACATTCCGGTCAATGCCAATGGTGATATTATCACGGACGGTATTCTCATGCGCGACGGGGCTGAAGCGTTTACGCTCTCTGGCGTTCCGTCCTCGCAAAACTGGGTGCGCTGGCACGGCGAGCAAAATGGCTATGATGTCGCGTTTGACGCAGACCCGGATTCTGGCTTTCGCGGCGGGCGCGACCCGGTGTTGTTCCGGTATCAGATCCAAGGGCCTCGGGCGCTTGATCTGGTGGCGGCTGTGTTTGGCGGGCCATTGCCACAAACCAAGTTCTTTCATTCCGTCCCCGTCACTTTGGCCGGGCGTGCGTTTCGCGCATTGCGTCACGGCATGGCCGGACAGGCTGGCTACGAATTTATCGGGCCGTGGGAACATGCGGGCTACGTAAAGGATGCGTTTCTGAAGGCAGGTATTGCTTTTGACCTCATCCAAGTCGGCGGATTGGCCTATTCAACCAATGGCATTGAGAGCGGTTGGATCCCAACGCCCACCCCCGGCATCTATTCTGACCCCGATCTGCACGCTTACCGCACATCGCTCAAGGTCTTCTCCTTCGAGGGGCAAAAGCCGCTCTACGGCACATTTCGTTCAGACAATATTGAAGATTATTACGTCTCGCCGTGGGAGTTAGGCTATGGCCGCTCAATCAAATTTGACCATGATTTCTATGGGCGTGATGCGCTACAAGCCGCCGAAACCACCGTAAACCGCACGCGCGTAACGCTGGAGTTGGACAAGGAACAAGCGCTAGCAGAGATCGGCCCCGAAGACGCGTTCTTTCTGTCATATGGTCGATACAGTATTGAAATAAATGGAAAAATAGTTGGGATGACATTCTACACCGGGCGGATTGCACCCACAGATCGGGTCATGGCGCTTTCGCTTATAGACAAAGCCTTTGCCGAACCCGGCACCAAGGTTGATTTCGTTTGGGGCTCACATCCGGGGCTAAGCGCACCGGCAAATGCCGAGCATGATTACAGCCGGATCAGCGCGACGGTCTGGCCATCGCCCTATAGCAGTTTTGCCCGCACCCAGTACCGACAAAACGGGTAAGCCCTATCCAATCAGACGCCTGATCCGTAACCTAGCGGGCGTCTGATACATTTCTTCGTTCACGACATTCCAAGCCAATAGCGTGATGTGGGGGCGCCGCCCCTCGTTGCCAATGCATCAAAGACCCTTAGTCAAAACAGACGCCGCTGCAAAGCAGCGCTTGTTCGGCAAGATTAAGTCACCGGTTGAAAGTGTCGCGCAACGCAATCTGAACAAGTCAGCTTGCCGGGCCACCAAAAGTGTTCCTCGCGATCCGGGTAGACAATAGATAAAATACCCTAGATTGCTTATCATATCAGCCCCCGCATCCGTCAGGCTATGTGACCATGAATAAAGCAACCGAAACACACCGCATATTGGTCCTTGGTGGCTACGGGCTCATCGGCGCATCGGTTACCCGACATCTGATAATGCGCGGCCATGATGTATCAATCCTCGGCCGAAACCGCGCAACGGCAGCAAAAGTTCTGCCCCAAACACCGCTCATTTGCAAAGACCTGACCGACATGTGCCATGCCGAGGCGTGGCACGATATTTTGCCGGGCTTTGACATCGTGGTAAACTGCGCAGGTGCGCTGCAAGATACCCCGTCAGATAATGTTCTGGCGGTGCAGGAAACATCCATCTCGGCGCTGGCACAAGCATGCGGCGCGCGCGGCACTGGTCTTATTCAGATATCAGCCGCCGGGGTCGCCACCGACAACCCGAGCAAATTTTTTGCGACAAAAGCCCGCGCTGACGCAGCGATCAAAGAACATATGAACAGGTTCTGGATTTTCAGACCCGGTCTGGTTCTGGCCAAAACAGCCTATGGCGGCACCACTTTGTTGCGCATGGTGGCCGCCGTGCCGCTCCTTCAGCCCATCGCCGAGCCTGCGGCGCTTATCCAAACTATATCGGTCACTGATATTGCCAATGCGGTGGCCATGGCGGTTGCAGGCCAAATCCCGCAAGGCACCATATGTGATTTGGTCGAGGACGAGGCCCATACGCTGGCCGAACTTGTGGCCACCTACCGCCAATGGCTGGGTTTTGCCCCAGCGCGGCGCATGTTTGTGCTGCCGCGCTGGCTGGTCACTTGCATGTCATTTGGCGCTGATGCGCTTGGCCGCTTGGGCTGGCGCTCGCCGCTGCGCAGCACCGCAACCCAAGTCTTGCGCGACGGCGTGCTCGGCGCGGCCCAGCCTTGGCAACAGCTTTCGGGCCAAAAAATAAGCGCGATGGCGCAAACTTTTGCCGCCATGACGGCTGGCGTCGAAGACCGCATGTTCGCGCGCATGGCGTTGCTCATGCCTTTTGTTATCGCCGTGCTTTTCGCGTTCTGGTTTATCTCCGGGCTGGTCGGGATCATCAGCGCATCGGAGGCCGCAGATGTTTTGGTCGCCTCGGGCTGGAATAAGGGTTTGGCGCTGGCATCGGTCCTGTTTTGGTCGATTGTCGATATTGGCTTGGCCGGCGCGCTGCTCTGGCGCAAAACAGCCGCCCGCGCGACAATGGCCATGGTCGGCGTCAGCCTCACCTATCTGCTGCTCGCAACCGCCGTCACTCCGCTGCTCTGGCTAGACCCGCTCGGCCCGCTGATAAAAATCTTCCCCGCTCTGATTCTGGCCGTCGTGGCGCGCATAATGCTAGAAACACGCTAATGGAAACCGTTCTCATCCTGCGCTGGCTCCATGTTATGGGGGCCACTGTGCTTATCGGCACCGGCGCTGGCATTGCCTTTTTCATGTTCATCTCAAACCGTAGCAATGATGCAAAACTTATCGCCCATACCGCGTCAATCGTTGTCCTTGCTGACACCGTATTCACGCTCAGCGCCGTCATCATCCAGCCAATAACCGGCACTTTGCTGGCCCTAGAAGTCGGCTGGGCCCTGTCCGAAGGTTGGATCGCTTTGTCCCTAATTCTCTACCTTCTCATAGGGTTGTTCTGGCTACCCGTGGTCTGGATACAACTGCAAATGCGCAACCTCGCGCGCCAAGCAGCAGTGGCCAATGCCCCGCTGCCCGCGCGCTACCACCGGCTTTATCGGGTTTGGTTTCTCTGCGGCATCCCGGCCTTCGCCATGATCATGGCCATCGTCTGGCTCATGATATCGCGCCCGGCAATCAATCTGCCATTCCTAGCCTAACGTCGGAATTTACCGCGCCCGAGCACTGCCGCATAAAAGCGTCGCTACGTTCCACAAACTAACACTTGATCTAGCGGCTTTCCTTTGACACACCGCCTTCTCATCATCCGTTGCGTTGGAGCAGCCTCATGACCATCATCCATCTTGTCACCCATTCCGGCGGTTTCCACGCGGATGAGCTGCTGTCTTCTGTTGTGCTGACGCGCCTTTTCCCGCAGGCCAAGCTACAGCGCAGCCGTGATCGCCAATGGATCACGCCCGCAGCCGATAAAATCATCTATGATGTCGGCGGTTCCTATGACAGCGACGCGCAGATTTTTGACCACCACCAACGCCCCGGCCCGCTGCGGGAAGACGGCCAACCGTTCAGCTCTTTTGGTCTGATCTGGGCGCATTATGGCCGCGACTATTTGGCGGCGCTTAATGTGCCAGAGGATAGTATCGAGACCATTCACGCCAAATTTGACACCAAATTTGTGCTGCCGATAGACCTGCTGGACAATGGTGCCATGGAGCCCTCTGTCGCCGGGCCCCTATCTATAATGACCCTGCCTGCGCTATTGGGTAGCCTCAAACCTGTCTTTGACGATACATCGCCCTCAGCCGATAATGATGCATTCCTGACCGCGCTGCCCATTGCCCGTAGTTTTGTCGAAGCGCTGATCGGCAATTTTGCGGCAAAGGCCCGGTCAAAAGACATCGTGCTTGATGCGATCGCCAAGGCAGGCATGTCGGCCATACTCGAGCTGCCCATGGGCATGCCCTACCGCTCGGCGCTTGATCAAGCCGAGGCTGCGCATATCATGTTCGTGGTCCACCCGCGCGGCGATGAGTGGACCTTGGGCGGCATCAAGTTGTCAAATGACACATTCGACCAACGCGCCGATCTGCCCGCCGCTTGGGCCGGTCTGTCAGATGCAGCGCTAGAGAATGCCAGCGGTGTGAAGGGCGCAAAATTTTGCCATAACGCCCGGTTTATTGCCGTTGCCAGCACCCGCGAAGCAATTATGAAGATGGCGGAAATTGCGGTGCTAGAGATCGCCTAGCCATTTAGTCCCGGCATCAGGTAGCTCAGGTTTAGGATGAATCGATCTGGCTCAGAAGTCCAGATTTTGCCGATGTATTCGTAAGGCGTGAGGCTGCTGAGTGTTTTGAGGCGGCGCGCATAATTGTAGGCATCAAGGAAATCGCTCAGATGGCTGCGCAACTGATCGTGGTTGCCATATGATAACGTATGACAGTTGCATCTTTGATCGTTCGGTTCATCCGCGCGACCTGATCATTTGTCCATGCACTGCCCGGCAGGCGATTATTTGCAATCGCTGAGAGGGGGTGATTTGGCTTGGTCAGGCGGTGTTCAATCCCATTCGCCTTGCAAATCAAATCGAAACGCATGGGCCGAGAGGTGATGGTGTTGCGATTGTCCATTGCCTGGCAGTGGTTTGCTTGCAAACCATGAGAAGGGGGCAGAATTGCGTGGGTTTTGTAGGGGATTGCAGCCGGCACTTCCTCCAGGAATTCCCACGCGGTCTTGCGGTTTGCTTTCTCAAACAGCTGAGTGACTGCAAATTTGCTGGTTCGATCAATAGCTACAAAGAGGTGAAGCTTACCCTCAGCGGTTTGAACCTCGCAATATCAATGTAAACGGTAAGCGGATCGCCCCGTCCATTTCTGATCTTTCGCCGCCACAGGGATGCTGATCTTTTCCCCAAGATCAGGAACTTGGAGGGTAGCAACAAATGG
>NVXG01000049.1 GCA_002733805.1 Robiginitomaculum sp.
CATTGAAATAGTATTTTATTCGCCCTGTATCTTTATCTCGCATCAGCGATATATAAATAATACCATTAGAAAATAACTGTCCATCGATGGTGGCTGTGCCGAACTTTTCACAATCTTCAATACGACTTGAAACCCCTTCATAAAAAGTTACCTGAAGATCGGATTCTGCATTACTCAACTTAACTTTATAACCCGTAGAAATAGCACCGTACTTTTCATTCTTATGTAGAATACGCTTAAACTTCTGCCCTGTTGCAATACCAACATCTTTACTGGTTTTTCGGATCACATCATACTTAAGCGAATCATCAGCAGAAAGCCCGGCTAATATGCCCGCACCATGCCCAACTAATTCTCCTAGATTCTGTCTAGATTCTGGGTCTTTACCAAAGAAACTCCTTACTGTTTCTTTAATTAAAGGAATACTACTTGTTCCACCCGCTAAAATTATTCTATCGATATCTTCAGGCTCTAAATCAATATCATAAATAGCACGATCTAGCGCATCTTCAATTTCACCAATAATATTATTGTTTTTAAGCCAGTTATCAAAATCATCACGCTTGATTTCAAGCTCAAGCTCTTCGGTATTTAAATTAATAACAAAAGATTCATAAACATCAGAAAGTTCATTAAAGGATAATTCTTCTTTCGTTTCTCTTGCAACACCTTTGAGTTTATTTCTAAAGTTGCTTTCTTCTTTTTTATTTGAAAAATCGCAATACTCAATACCTAGCGTTTCTCGAAACTTCTCTGAGATCAATTCATCAATGGTTTTACCACCAAGTTTTTCAACACCGTCAGTATTTAAAACTTCAATCTTGGCGTGTTGATTATCATCTTTTTGGAATTCAAATACGGTAATATCAAACGTACCACCACCTAAATCAAAAACGACTATTTTTTCTTTTTTTCCAGGTAAAATATCACCACTAAAAATACCAAAAGAAATAGCGGCAGCAACCGGCTCTTCAACTAGCTGAATCACGTTAATACCTGCATCCTCTGCTGCTTTTTTTAGACGTTTCTTATACTTATCACCGTAAGCATAAGGCACGGTAATAACCGCACCATCAACAGGTCTTGACTCAGAATTTTCAACTTTGGTTTTAATTGCCGAAAATATCATTGTAGTTAAATCTTGCGCTGTTACTTCTTTGTCATTTAAATTAGGAATTTTATGTTTCCAATCATCGCTAATAATAAAGCGCTTGATATCTTGGAAAAAATTCAAAGGATCATTAATTCCTTTTTTCGGTTGACCTATCACAAAATTATTTTCTGACTCGATATAAATACAGTTTTCAAATATATTTGAATTACCATAATCACCCATATTGGCGACTGCGATCGCATCTTTTTTATTAAAATCGTATTTCGTTACAAAGTTTGTAGACGTTCCGAAATCAATACCCAGTAATAATTTATCCATTAACTTACTCTCCACAAAATAACGTCACCTTCTAGAATAAGCGTATTATCACCAATGAAATAGGGGTAAGAACGGATGTTTTTTATCACATCTTTTAATGACTCATCAGATGTTTCACAATCATCACTATCAACGGGAGAAAGCATATGCCAATCATCGTCAGTAAGTTTATGACCAACTTCATAACGGCTTGTATATACACCGAGTTTAGCTAAATAAGCGTTAAACATACTTAACACATCTTGATACACTGAATGCTCTTTGAGTCCGGTTGAAATAGGACGAATTGTATTTTCAATTAAGTCGCTTAAAAACTTAACTAATATAGACTCAAACTCACTGCATAATTGCGTAATTCCCCAGTGATCTTGAACCGTAAACCGCTTAAAAGCAGCATCTAGTTTTTTCTTTCTCGATTTAAAGGTCTTTGCGATGATACTAATGCTCTTACCAGTTTGTTCATCTAATGAAGCACAGACTCGTTCATAATACTCAATAATCTCTAAACTAAATTGTTCGTAATCTGTCAAAATAATATTTTTTATTTCACTCAACTTCTCAGCTGACGTAATATCATTACAAATAGAAAGATTGCTATTCTTAATAGTAAAGTAAGCCAAAACATCACTTACACTATCACCTTCACTTTTTTGATTTACAGGTACCACTACAAAATATTTTTTATCATATTTATCTTCGAATAATGCTTTAAACCTTTTATTCAGGTTATTCAAATTATCTAATATTTGATTACTAGGCATCAGATGCTCTCGCTACATTTAATGTATTTTCATTGCAAATGTTATTATGCTTATCCAAGACTTCGACACCGATCTCTAGTGCATCATCTTTTGTTAACTCAAATGTCACGTTAATCGTTAAATCTCCAACATTGCTTTGAGGAAGGCCCGAAATTTCAATTTTATCGATATACTCGACCCCTTTATCAAAAGTCTTAAGCGCACTCTGATAACCTTTTTTACGTTGGAATATTTCAATTGATAATGATGTTTGATTATCTCTTTCTGTTGTATATTCACGCGTTTCACGAATAGGTAATGCAGAATCAGCTACAATTAATAAATCAAAACGGTTATCTTTAATACCAATGCCAAAATCTTGAAGCGCATTATCGTTATAGATGATTTTTTCTTGTACAGTATCCGATTCAGACCAGCGACGCATAGCTTCAAGTACCGCGCCTTGTGAAATGACAACCGATGTATCGATACTTTTCTTTGGTGGTATTCCTAATGTGTCTTCTAAACTATTACGAATACTTGGAATTAATGATGTTCCACCTGCCATTACAATTTCGTTAATGTCTTCTTTTTCAATACCTGAATTAGCGATCAAGTTTTTAACAACATCTAAACTTTTTTTACGAATATCACTAATTTCATCTTCGAACGTCTTACGCTCTAGTGTGAATTGTAAATTCACAATTTCACCTTCTGAATTAATTAAGTTTGCAATACTAATTTCAGTACTATCATAATGGCTTAGTTCAATTTTAGCCTGCTCTGCAGCAGCAGATATTGCTTGTTGGTTTTTATAAAAATCAAGATCTGAAAGTCCACTTTCTTCCTGATCAAACATATCGGTATCATGCTCATCAACAAATTCTTCATAGATAATTTGTTCACTGACAATTTTCGTTACATCAGCGCCGCCTAACTTAGGATCACCATCAATAGCAAGAACCTCTATAGAACCATCTGTAACTCGCAATAACGAAGCATCAAACGTACCGCCACCAAAATCGTAAACCAAGATAGTTTTATCTTGTTCTTCTTCTAATGCATAAGCATAACCAACCGCAACAGGTTCTTTTTGAATTGCTATTTCATCAAATCCAGCACGCTCACCCGCTTCTTTTACTTGTCCAATTTGCGTTGGGTTAAAGTTGGCCGGAACTGTAATTACCGCTTTGAGTACCTCTTCACCGATATGTTTTTCACTTTCTTCACGTATATGCTGTAGCAAGATACGCGTAGCTTCTTTAGGCGTTATAACTAAAGAATCAGATTTAGCGTGAACTTCTTTATTCGCTAGATTATTTTTAAACTGTTCTAGCTTTTGCGAAGTAACTTGCTCTGAATCTGCTTTTAATCCCAATCCTGCATCATTTGTCAGTAATACTGTCGAATACGAGGACATATTAAGTGTGAAATGCTTCGCAACACTTAATATCTTATTATCATTATTACTGTTTTTATCGACATCTAAATCTTGTGATAATAAGCCATCATAACTTTCACAAGTTTCAATATGCGAATTAATCTTATTTTTTTCAATATTGTCTAATGCATAACTTGCTGCCGTATCCGTTTCTGGTTGTGACTTTCTATACTGCAATTCATCAATCACTTTTAGAGGGATTTTGACTAGAGTCGATGAGTCAAAAGAATCTAAAATATCTGGTTCTTCTATAAAAATATTTGTATCAATAACATATATAAAACCATTTGTTGATTCTTGGTTTTTATCATCAGAGAAATTAAATGTATATTTTTTGCTTGAGCCCAAATCACGTTTAAACTCTTTCAACATTAACTCTGGATGCACAACACCTTTCTTTAGAGCACGATCTCCATAAATAATTTTATTTTTGCTTTCAAAATAAAGCACTGATGGAATAATACTTTTACCTTTGAATTTAACTTGCTCAAAATCACTGTTTTTAAAATATGAAACGACTGAATTAGACGTTCCCAAATCGATACCAACAAAAGTACCTTCTACTTCATCAAAAATTGCTTCTTGCATTTACTTTTCCTAAATTGCTTGTAGTGAACAAGAAATACGGTGAAATATTTCCTGTAACTTATCTACTGTATCTATTTGATAGTAATCATCTGGTGTGGCTATATTTCGTAATAACCTTTCGTTCACCCCGTGCCCGACACCAATTGTTACAACTTTCATACCAGACAGCTTCATTTTTTCAGCCTGCCTTATAGCTGGGGCCTCCGCTGAACCTCCATCCGTAACAAGAATAACTAACTCTTTATTCGTTTTTTCTCTTGTCTTAAATAATTCTTCTTCAGCAACCCTGAGTCCATCACGAATATTTGTACCACCTTTACAACATAATGATGATATAGCTTCATTTAATCTGTGTTGATCCTGCGTTAAATAGGATAAAGTTGAAGCGTAGCTTTCAAATTCAACTAATCCTATTCTGTGAACATTAAGATCAATCATATCTGAAACCATAGATTGACAAGCTTCTTTTGCTTTTTGCAAAGGATAGCCATTCATGCTGTAAGAGACATCAATAACTAACGCTATATCAAACGGTTGTTGTTCAGGTGTTATGTTTTTTTTTTGTGTTTTATCAATATCAATGTTTTCACTATGATTAGAATTCGTATTTAAATCCTTAGCGGTTACTTTTAAGATACGGTTAATATCAAATTCAAAAGTAACTTCAATTTGTGGCGTACCAGCGTAAGAATGCTCAATATTTGATAATGTGAAACCGCCATAAAATGAATTATTGGTTACTTCATCTTCGTCTTCACCCTCAAATACATTCACATCTAAATGAGTTTGAAAGTCTGAAACTGTTGTATACATTTGAGATTTTGATACAGGATATTTACTGTTTTTTTCTAAAATAGGTGAGAAACGACTATTCACCATTTCAATACCGAGAGAGTGTGAAATAATATCGCTGATTTCAATTTTGCTTTGTACTGTTTCACTTTGGTGAGCTAAAATAGCGGCCCCCATAGCCACTAATTTATCAAGTGGTTTATCTGAGTACGGTTGTTTGTCAAATAGTTCACTTACAAACTCACGTACAACAGGGATTTTTGAGCTACCACCAACTAATACAACCTTATCGATGTCTTTAGGTGAGAAGCTATTATCACTCATAGTTTTCTGAATGGTTCTTTTAATTTTTTCTATGCTAATAGACGAAATTTGCTCAAATTCATCACGCGTCATCGACATAGATAAGTTATAACCACTGAATAAATTAGCAATTTCAATACTTGCACTTTCAAATTCCGAAAGCTCAATTTTTACTTCTTCAGCTTTATTAACTAGTGCTTGATAAGCTTTACGATACTCATCTTCATCAAGATCAGATTTCTCATAAGAGCTTAAATTAACCCCTTGGTCTTTTCGGATAAATTTAAGTAGCGCTTCCAATATATGGTTATCGAAATCATCACCACCTAACTTGCTATCACCATCGACGGCAAGTGTATTAAAGTTAGAGCCTTTAACTTCTAATATAGAGGTATCAAAAGTACCGCCGCCTATGTCCACAATAAATAGAGTCTGATCGACTTGATCGTCAATACCATATGCTATCGCTGCAGCGACAGGTTCTGTAATTATTCGCTTGATGGTAAAGCCTGCAGCTTCACCTGCTTTTTTAGTTTCATCAATTTGTGTTGATGTAAAATATGCAGGGACAGTAATAACGGCATTTACTTCAGTAATATTAGAATCATATTTCTTTATGTTCTTTTTAATTTCTTTTAATATTTCGGTCGCGACATCGGTAGGTGTAAATATTTCACCTTCAACGTCCCAACTTTTTGAAGCATCACCCATAAATGTTTTTGATGACTTAATATAGTTTTTTGGATATAACGCGGATTTACGTTTAGCAATATCACCAATTGTTACCTTTTGATCTACAAACAACATAGTTGAAGGCAAGTTATCTTTATTTCTGAATTTAAGCTGCTCTAATGCACCATTTTTCAAAAATGAAACCACTGTATTAGTCGTCCCTAAATCAATTCCGATCTCTAATTTCATGCTATCTCTCAAATAATTTGGTGATAAGTTCAATCTCGTTATATTTTTCTAAAAATAATTTGCTGTGTGTAGTATTAACTCTTTCCGTTTCCATAAAACTGCAAATAGCATTCGCATATTCAACTGTAAAATGCACATTATTCAATTCTTCAGGAGGTTTTCTTAAATAACATGTTGCAAAATAATACGATAATATCGTTCTTAACCTCGTATCTTCTTTATCACTTTCATCATAAAGTCCAATTGTTTTTTCTATGTCTGTCTTTTGCAACTGTCTAGATAAATATCTTAATGTTTTCACATTAGTTAAATCATGATTTTTTTTGAATTCAGAACGCATGCTTTCAATACAGCCATAGCCGTTACGTTCATCTTTTGTCCAATTTCTTATTTCAGAAACGAACCGTTCTGTATTTGATTGTAATGCAATATGAGATTCGAACTGATCTAAAAGTTTATTTGCAATGTCTTTATCAAAAAAGGTATTGGGCGTTAACATTTTCAATAAATTATAACGATACGTATAGTTCGTTTTATACAAATCAACTATTGATTGACTTAAATAATCAACATCATCACTTTTTGCAAAAAACTTAGGCCATATTTTCTCAATCAGATGTTTACACGTTTCATTTCTTGAATCTAATTTTTTAATAACATAGTTTATTGATGCATCAAAACCTATCTTGCCTAATGACAGTAATCCACTTGACCAGATTTGTTCTGTTTTTTTATTAATTTTATTTTCAATAATCCATTGTGCTATAACTGTTTGATCAAGCATTTCTGACGTTAAACGCGCAAGTAATTCACCGTCTATATTCGACGCTATATCTGGATACCGTTCAAAAACCTGGTTGATTTTACGAACCGTATGAGCCCCAGGATTATTCCAAATATAGAATTCTTGAATATAACGAGAGAAACAAATAACTCGACAATTCAGTTTCAACTTGGAATTTTCATAGTGTTTCTGACATAATTTTATCGGTATTTTTTTAAAATAAATACTTTCTATAAATTCTTTAAATTCAATCGAAGAATATACACGGTCATTTATTACATCTTCAGCGATGGAAATAAAAAAATCATTAGCTAAACCATCAAATATATTTTCTAATCTATTTTTGTTACCTGATTTCTTCACCGCATCAAAATTGATTAACCAACTATTTTTTAAAATAACTTTAGCAACAACCTTTTCACCTAACTTTGTTGCTATTGCAGCTATATTTTGAAAGTTGTTCTTAGCTAAACAATACTTTATTTTATCGGTGTCTTCTTTTGATATATATAATGTTGTATCGGCTTCAAACCGTAAATCGAGTGCTTTTTCAATACGATAGACGGCATTGTTTACATTATTATCTAGTTCATTTGTGCTCATAATCACCCTTAAAACTCAAATTCTTTCATTTCCTGTAAAAATGCTTTTTGTAACTTGTAGCCTTCAATTTTTGCATTGATATTACTCAGTTCTTTAGCATTAATTTTTGATACTATTTTTGACATGAAGGTATTAAATACCTTGGCATTACTATCTATAGTTGCTGGCGATTGAACGGCATCAACTAATATTTTTATTTGCTTATCGACACTGTTTAAATAAACTAGCTCCATGTTAATAGCTGACATAACGGCAACTTTGAGGATGTCTTTTAAGTTTTTTATATCATGGTTAATTTCATCAAGGACTTGTTCTTCTGTCTCACTTGTAATTTTGTCTTTTAGTAATTCATTGATATTACAACTCATACCTTGAGAAGAAGACGTTGTGTCCATTAATGAATCGAGGCTCTCTACAATGACTTTAATTTTGTCTAATGGATTAGGGCTTTTAAGTGCCCTTTGTATTTTTTTCATTTGATTTAATAACGTATTCAAACCAAAAGTAAGTTTTTGACCCTCACCAGTTAAAGCCATGTTGATTAAACTACCTGTTCCAGCATAGTGACTATCAAGAGAATAAAATTCTTTTTCAGCTTCTATAAATTTATTTTTTCGATCATGACTAAATAATGGGTAAGAAATTAATATGTCAAAAATATCCCTTGAAAATCGTTCTATTAAGTACGAGAAACGCCCACTATTATGTCCGATATCAGAGGTGAGCTTATGGATAATGTCTTCACTTTCTTTTTCGACTTCATCAAATAGTTGAGAATTCTCACTTCCTACTATTGATGTCGTGAACGTACGCAATATTCTCAGTTGAACATCATCTGATTTCTGATCTGTCATAGATAAAATCAAATCAGAGAATTCAACTAAAAATCGTTTATGTATTGACTGTCGGATAGATTGATTAATTTTTTGAATTGGCGTATCAAGGGTTAAACTATCGTCTACTGTTAATTTAATTTTTTGTATATAGTCGATATCAATTTCATTAAAATAGTTTGATGTATCAATATCATCTCGAAATTTATTAGAAAAATATTTTTCAGTCCAAATTTCATTTTTTAATGTACCTTTTAGCTTTTCTAAATTGTCCTTTAGGTTAAATGTAATTTGTTTAGAACTTTCAATATTAATTCTGATTTTTTCATGTTCTTCGAAGTCTGGATCAATATCAATGTCAGCATCTTTTAACACCGATATGAAAATATTTTTCAATGCTCTTTTATTGGTATCAATTCTACGTTTTAATATTTCGAAACGTTCATTTTCATAGTAATTTATCAATTCGGCACGTATATCTTGTATCCCGGCTTGAATCTCAAAAGATGTAGAAAACTCGCCTAAATCTATCTCTTGGTCTACCAAATACTTTTTGGCTGAGCCAACAAATACACGTTTTTTCTCACCTATCTTATACTTTTCAACATCTTTAATTAATGTACCGGTGTTTTTTTCAGATTCATTAAGATTATTGGCTGTATCAAGTTGGTTACCAAAAACAAACAACTTATCTCTTAATGAAATACCATCGTCATCTGCATTGTTTGTAATGATGTTCAACTGTGTGCCCGTTAAGCTAGGATTACGTCCAACGTTTGTCACAAGTATGATGGCATCCGCATTTTTCAAACGTTCGATCGTTTGCCTTTCATGTATTTTAGTTGGTGAATCAAAACCTGGAACATCATAAATGACAGCACTTTCAAGTTGCTTTAAATTTGACGATTCAATCTCAATACGTTTAACGCTGCGTGGTTTTGAAGTATCATCACCAGAATTTTCACCTTTTATGTAAGCTTGGAAAATATCTTCAGTTAATTCAGAACCTGAAAATTCTTTACTTGAACCATCAAGAATTAGTTTATTTTTAGATTTTAAAATATCTTCGATTTCTTTATCTGTTTTACCTAAATGGTTTTTATATAAATGAGGATGTGTACCTTCAAGAGATGAGAAGAAGTTTGAAAACTCATCCAGAGATAATGTTTTATAACTTGCTTTGTCATATTCAGGATACTCAACTTCCTTAAGCAGTTGTTGAAAAATATCATCGAACTCACTCTCAGTATAAAATTCAACTATAGCCTTATCAGTGCCACTAACTAAACGGGTTGATGTGAAGGTACAACGCTCTGGGGCAGAAGGTAATATAGAACTGTCAATCAAAGCATTGGCAAATGTGGACTTTCCTGCTTTTTCTAAGCCTACAATCGCAATTTCGAACTCATTACTTTTAAGCTTTTTTAAGTAAACATTATTTTTACTTGAAATAATTTCAATTTCTTGTAACTGTTCCTGAGACAAAACATTTGTTTTTGTATTTCCATCTTTTAGTTTTTCAAGAAATTCATTCTGTTTTTCTAATTTATTAATCTCTTCTTGCTTCGCAAGTTCAAACTCAACACTATTTTTCATATTTTCTCTTTTGAATCAATCCACAGATTACTGACATAAACGAAAAAGCCTATAGTAACTCCACACAAAAAATGCTTAAACCTGTCACCAAAACATGAGTAAACATGACGAAAGTCACATAACCGACTGATTATACTACACATTGCACGGTACCTCAACAGAGATACCTCAATGGGGACACTGCAGTTTCAGCAATGTGGTACGATATGGCGACCTTTACGTAATATTGCTTACTTTATGCGATCAAATGAACTTTCGATGATTCTGCATTTGCAGCACAAATTTCTGATAACTGCGCTGCGATATCATCTAGTGAAATACCTTTTTCTTGCATAAAGCTCAACACATGCTGCATATCAGCCTGACGGTTAAGTTCTACAGCTTGAGTAATATCTGCTATTAGCTGTGCAGCTTCACTTTTCGTCAATTGCTGTAAAACGGCAATACGCGCACTATCACTTAATGAGGTAACAGCGTGGATATCTGTAGATGGATCATCGATTATCGCGCTCTGTGCTGACGATTTAGCTGATGAAATGACGTTCATTTCACTCTCCTTATTTACGTTATCCACCGTGCAGATATTCATGCTTTCATTATCCATTTTGTTACAATTCACCTCTTTAATTTTGCTACTGAACTCAATGCTAACGACTTCATCCTTCGTCATGCTAGTGTCGACTTCATTTTGAGTTGGTGTTGTCACCTTACCTAATTCGCTCAGTTTCATTGCATAATAAGCAACGTTTGGTAGCATGAAATCAATATGTATTTTCAACTCGTTTTCAAGTGCATTCATTTCTTTATTGGTCAGATAACCTAGGCCTGAATTGTCACGCTTTGCACGTTGAATAGAGTCAGTGATAAGTACCTTTCGGTGCTCACTAATAGGCTTTATCGTACCGGCTTCAATAACGAGTTTTTCTTCGCGTTTTTTAATTGCTGTGACGATATGTCGTAATGATTTAAGGATGGTTTTCAACATCTTTTCAGTATTGTGTTTTTTGTGCATTTGCAGATCCATTTTACTATTTTTCTGCTTTATTGGTTCGGGCGACACGTCTTTATCTATTACCCGAATCTCTTGCCTCACCAACGACATGAAGTTATGTTGAGAATTGTAGTCAGAAGGTGTACTGCCGGTATACAACGGCTTTTTAACACCGTCGATAAGTACTTTTAAATGATTATTTTTTGCTTTTTGATATGTAAAAGGGATCAGACCTAATGTCTTGGTTAGCTCTTTGATTATTTCTTTTTGATATTTGCTGTATTTTCTTGCTTGTGGACTGTTAGCCATGTGTGACTTCCTTTAAATTTAAGTACGTTTCGTTGGTATAAATCGAATATACGTTAAATTTATTTACTCAGTCGTTTGTAAGCTTATGATATGAAATATGACGTGATGACAGGTTTCACCTAGTTTAGGTTTAGATAAAAACCTGTCATTGAATTGTTTGTTAAGCAGTAATTAATCGCAACTTAAGCGAAGTTCAGGATCAATCCAATAGGTCGCAATGCCCTTCTTCTTCTCCGAATTTATTTTTATTTTTTCGAAGGCCTCGGCAGGTAACACTTTCTTCAATTTTCGATTAACATTAGATCGAATAGGTTGGATAAACTCAACTTCCATCGCTTTCAAATTCATTAGATCGCCTTCTTTCCAGGCAATGCTGTTTTCAATACCAAAGGTTTCTTTTAATACCCGCGGATCATCTGCTATTTGCGTATAGATATCTAAGTAATCAATACTGTGTTGCTTGCTCTCAGTGAACGCTCGGTCCGCCAAAATGGCGCGGTTAGATTGCTGTAATAACCATTGATAAAAGGCCAGCTCTTTCGGCGTTAACTTAATATCAATACCAAGCACAGAAACCGTCTTCGCATTCAGCGATACTTTCACCGACAAGTCTTGATTAGCGGCATTCATTTGCGCTACCGTTTTGCTAAAAGAAGCTTGATCTATCTGCTCAATAAAATCATTCGATAGTGATTTACGCATGCGTACAAACGGGATCTCGGCAAAGGTGATCTCAGCATCTTTGGTATTAAGCATCTCGCCTGGTGTTTTACCTGTGATCCAGTTGTCCTTTAACGTCGGAAAGTAAAAATCTCTGACAAATTCAAATTCGTCATTCACAAACACATGACTCAATGTATCTTGTTCACGGCCGAATAATGACATGGCATAGCCCATGTAAAATGCCATGGTTTTCCGTCCACCAGCAATAGAGGCATGAATAGCGGCATCCTCTTGATTGGTTAACCAAGCCACTTTACGAGTGATGAAATCTGCCATAAAGGTTTGGTCTTCTTCACGCTTGGCATCATCAAGTAAATTACCGTCTTCGTCTTCAATCACCCATATATGTGATTCATCAAACTTAATCTCTGGTAATTGGTATTCATCATAAAGTGCTTGTAAATGCCCTCGGGTATATAGGCCATCCATCAACATCTCTTTCGAACTCTGCGTAGTGATTACATACATTTCATCTGGGAAAGCTTTACCTTGCGTATGTAGGCCATACAAGGTTTCTGTTAATACTTGTGGGCTAGCACCCGTAACAGCAACAAGAATATTTTTCATGATTGTTTATATATCCATTCAATGGCTTAGCAACATTAAACCGATTGTCTCATGAAAACAATCGCTTAGGTATATCGTTTGGTATTTATTTGCGTTAAACGCAATAAGTCTTAACCAAGAACAAGAATTCACTTAATTTAAGGACGAAGTCCCAACTCTAATTTTTTATTAAACGTTAATTGACTAAAAATCCCCGCTAATTCTCTGCCTACTTTTTCATTTTTATAACTTGTATGCCCAGAGGCAAACGCTGATACATCTAAGTTCATTATTTGCTTAATATTATGGCTTTCAATTTCAATTAGGCCTGCTGGTGTATGGTTAAATAAAGTCCCGGCACGATAACCACCTTTAAGAATGTAATCATTATCGCCATAACAGTTAACAAGGCGAATCTCTGTATGTTTGTCTAAGATAGACGTCCATTGTTCAGCTTCCGCAGACACGGCTCCCGCAAGCATATAACAAGCCTTTACTTTATTGGCATCAAGGTTATTCAATGTGTGACGAATAACCCGCGCACCTAACGAATGACCGAATAAAATACAGCCATGCAAACTCTCGTCATCTTGTATTGCTGTCGATAGGTCGTGCCCGACATGTAAGGTTTCGTTAAAGGATTTCTTCCAATGTCCAATAACCTTGTCTGCAACGACACCTCCAACAAGAGCTGCGATTCCAGCTGGAGTAATACTTCTTGCAAGTTTTGCCGCAGCTAATAGTTTTCCAGCACCTTTGTCGCCGCTTACACCTCCAGCGACGATACCGTCATCAAGCGCCATTTCAGTTAAGTTACCCGCGTTCCAACGAACATGAATGACTTTATTCTGAGGGTAGAGTTCATCAACAACACTTAACCAATCCGATACTTCTTCATCGTCTTGCGATAGAAAGCCATTGATAATAAGTACACTAGGTGACTTACCTTCTCGAACAGTAGCAAGTGTGATTGATGATGATTCTCGCGCGATAAACGCCACGTCATCATTTTGAGCTAACAAGCCTTTCGCTTGATTTAACAACTGGTGTGGCCCTACGCCTTTAACTTTATTCAGTGCGGTTAAAAATAAACTTTTCACGAGTAGGTCACCCTAAGAAACGGTTAAAAATAAAGGCGATTACCGCCATTCTAGTAATACGAGTATTGATCATGAGTGATTTTTTTGATGTTTAATAATCAGTTTACGTGCTTCTGCCATCTCTTTACGAAGTGTGGTTGCTACCTTGCTAATCCGAACATAAACTACACCCAAGATTTGCTCTAGTTTAGCGGGATCAAAGTCTATCTCTTTGGTCGACTCTGCAACCTGTTTTGCTTTGTCAGCTGTTTACTCAAATCGGTTTAAGGCGTTTTCAAAGCGTTGAACTATTTTATCAATCATTGCTTACCTTGGATTCATACATTTAACTTACTGATTTATGAGCATCATAGTTAATAACAAACTACCTATAAATGCTCAGGTAAACAATTTAAAATCCACTAATGGGTAATTTTTTTATAGTTCTAAAATATTCCTTAGGCTGCTAATTCCTTCATTTGATTTATTACTTATAAACCTCACATTATCAACATTTAGTTTTAGAGTTAAATCATTAATAATATGAACCTTATCAACATCAGACAGAACTTCTGATAATGATCGTACAACTATATATTCTCGATTTGACTCTCGTATGCTTTTGAATATTATTTCATCTGAGGCAGATAGCTTATTACTTACAATAAAAACTAATAAATCAAATTTTCGGAATGGAAATTCTTTTTGAAATACAGCCTCTGGATGTGTAGAGGTACCATAACCAGGTACATCGACTAATTTATTTATACCAAAATCATAAACTAGTGTGCTCGGATTAACCTTAGACCAAGACGTCGCATCAGTTTTTATACCGATCTCAGGCTGAGGGTCTAACTTAAAATCCGTAAGAGTATTTATTAGTGACGACTTCCCAGAACCCGGCTGCCCTAAAAAGGCAATTTTTTTGTTATCACAATCTAACTTACATGACAGTTTTTTAATATTTTGTCTTAAAATAATATGACTTGTATGGGTATTATTTTCATTCACCTCAGAAGAAATAGTGTTGTCCTGAGTTGAGTAGTCATATATTTTTTTTCCTGCATATAACACCGCAGGTATCGCGAGCCACCACATAAACTAACCCTTTAGGTTATTTTTTAACACTTCAGACGCTAACTCATAACTATCTTTCGCATATGAAGCACCAACGTTCGATGTTATCGCATAACCAATAGATGCTGCGATTGCTTGGCCAACAAACGGAATATATTTAGATACAGACTTGATAGTCTGGCGAGTTGCAAATTGCTTAAGTAATAACAAGAGCCCTTCTTTAGCAGCATATTTAACAACGTTATTAGCTAAATTCGCAACGATCGGGATACCCGCTATTTTATATGCTTCTAATCGTTCTTCAGTTAAACCGTAAGTAGCTCTGATATGTTTAAACATAATACCTAATGAGGCTAAATCTATAGCAACATCAACACCAGGAATAGGGTTTATACCATTTACAGCCGAAAGCCCTGCATATCGAGAAACTAATGAATCACAGACTTGTTTTTTACGTTCCAATATCTCTTCACTAGCAGCTGAAGCTCCTCTTACCCAACGCTCTTGTTTTGCAGTATCTAAATGATGCATGATCGCTTCACTTAAGTCTCCAATACCAGAGTCTGCGACCCTTCCCATATCAAAGTCCCTACAACTAGTGAAATATATATTCTCTTTTCTACCAATATGCGATGAAATGTCAGCTGCTTTTCTTTGTCTTAGTTCTTCTACTGAACAACCTGGTTCCCAAATCATATCTGACTGGTTATGAACAAATAAACATACCTTCCCTTCTTCAACTACAGCGTTAAAAAATTCACTATCTGCATCACGTAATTTCCCAGATGTTACGCATAAAAGGAGATCGAAATTCATAATGTTGAATTTTTGAAAGTAGTCATTTTTTGGAAAATTAGTTGTTCCGTATCCAGGTAAGTCACAGAAAATAAGTCCTTCATGCTCAATTTCTTGCAACTTCGTCGTTTTATCAGTCTCTACACCTACACTAGCCTTATTTGAACCAGTCAATGCATTAATTAATGAAGACTTTCCAGCGCCTGGTTGTCCAAAAAGTGCAATCCTAACTTCAGTTTTTTCTTGTTTCTCTAAATCACGTTTAATTTTTTCAATATCTTCATCTAGCATACTTATATCCTATATTTTGACTGAATTTCCAAATTTAATTTGTGCCGATTATGTCTGATTCCAGGTTTTCGTTACCAAAAACAACCTCGATACGGCACGCGTAGTAATTACATCTCAATGCTTCTGAACTATTACATTAATACTAAGAATATAGATTGGTCGTTATATTAATTGTTAGTAAGCTTACAACTTATATAATGTTTACATATTACGTTTATAAAAAAAGTTACCTAAACGATATATTTGTATAAATTAACTATAAATATTAAGATCATACTGCTTGTACAATAAAAATAATGTCCGCAAGAGTACACTTGGTATAGCTATGCTTAATAATTGAACTAAATACTTAAATGTATTGTTTTCATGAATTCCCAATATCTTTACAAACTCACTTCAATACATTTTGTAATATGCCTTAGCGTTATTAATCGTTTGACCCAAGGCATCCGCTTCATCTTCAGACAGCGCAAATTGCACACTCATCAAATACGTTAACCTGGCTTCAAATATCGTAAGGTAAAATCTGTGAAAGAGGTGACATAAATACGGCAGGCCTAACACAAACGAAATGAGCATAGGTATGAAAAATACAGCTAAAGCGATGTAAGTACCCGATTCCATATAGATAAAATACAAAGTCACAAGTTTAACAAGCTTAATGGCCCAGACAATATTCGCCCAAAAAGGCAACATGATACGTAAAGCCCCTGCGGCTTTAAATCGCGTAAACATGTCGGTGCCATGTAACATATCTGCATTACGGATCAACTTGATACTTGAGCGCTGCATGGATACAAAATACAAGTCGATAATCGCACACAGCGCGAAGAGGAAATACAAAGTCATTAATTAATACCAGTGGTTAAAATTAGGATATTAATTGAGTATAAAGATGGGGGTTATATTGAGGTGTTCACAAGCTTATGAATGAGGTTGTTAATGCTGGAAGGCAATATAGCACCACTCCCCTTTCAGAGAGTGGTATTTAAATTACAATTGACCTGAGAAGGCTTTCTTAGATAGGCTGTTAAATAGTTCGTCAGTTGATTTGGCACTCAAATCAAACTTCTTAACTCTGCTTCGAACGGTTTTCACTAACAATTCATATTTAGTTTGTAATTCTATCGGTGGTAATGCAATTTTAATATTTTGTAATTCTTGAGCATTAATATTTGCCATACCAACAATACTTTTGCACATATTTGATAGAGTTTTTTTACCATGAGCTGAGTTCAAATAACCTGAAATATAATAGTTGTTACCTTTTTCATTAGTTCGAACGCGCACAAGATAACCGGCAATAGCCATCGATTTATCTTCTTCGAAAACCGCAGTCTTACCGACCAACTCTCGGCTATTTGTTCGATTAAATAATAAGTCACCCTTTTGAGCTAAATATTTTGGTTTATCTTTTTCAGTCAAATCAATATATTTTAAGCTCTTAAAATTCCAACCACCTTGATAAGTAATATTACCCATCCTTAGAATTGGATACTCACCTTCAGTTTCAGATGCTTTACCTGATGAACCATAATTTGCAGTTTCAACAAAATCACGAATGGTTCCAATCGGAAAGTTTTTTTGATTATTCGTTGGGTCACCAAACATATCCAAAAACACACTACGCAAAAACTCATCAGCAAGAACGATGGCTTGTTTACGTTTTCGGCGAACATCATCAGCTTTATCTAAAATAGCTGCAATACGTTTTTGTTCTTCTAGTGGAGGGAGGGGGATTAAAATCGAATCCAAATTCCCCCTATTTAACTTGGGCTGTGCAGAACCTGTTACATATGGTTCTAAATTAATGCTATTAATATAGTAAGCGAGAAAACCTAGGTCAGCTTTTCCATTACACTCTAAAACATGTGCATGGTTATTAACCCAGAATTTCCCCGATGCATGAAAAGCAATTGGTGTCGAGCGAGATAACAAATTAGCGCCATCTTCCCCAATTAATAGATATTTTCCATCAAATAGAAAATCATCCACATAATCAATCACACCCGATGCTCCGTAGTATCGGTAGTCACCTTTTTTTTCTGCTCGATCAGATTTCTTAAGAGGTACTCTACGGAAATTACAATTTGAGACAACATCCCCTAACTTAACCATCGGCCAACTCATAACATTGCCTCGATCTCATTTAAGTCAGCTAGAATCTCGTTCTCTAAGGCTTTCAATTTACCCAAGATCACTTTTGGTTCTTCGTATATCACTTCTTTGTAAACAACTTCTCTGTAACGGTTGATCGACAAGTCGTATTTTTGCGCTTTAATGTCTTCGGCACTTACCATAAATGCAGGTTGAGTTTTATCACCAAATTCCGCTGTTAACGCATCTGAATCGCCCGCTTGGTATAACTCAGAATAACGAGCCCATTTAGTCTTCGCATCCGGAATATCATTGTCTGTAATTGGATCTCGTTTATCATCTAGCGAATAACCATCAGCTTTCATATCATAGAATAATACGTTGTCAGTAGTGCCGCCTTTGGTGAAAATCAAGATACCTGTTGATACACCTGCATATGGTTTGAATACACCACTTGGCAGTGAGATCATCGCTTCTAATTGGTTATTCTCGATTAACTCTTGGCGTAAATCTTTATGGGCTTTTGAACTACCAAACAATACGCCATCAGGCACAATCGTGGCACTGCGACCACCGAGTTTTAACATGCGTAAAATTAATGCTAAGAACAGCAATTCTGTTTTCTTGGTCTTAACGGTACTCAGTACTTCTGGGTTAACCGATTGCTCGTCTAAGCTGCCTTTAAATGGTGGGTTCGCTAAGATCTTATCAAAGAAATTTTCTTCCTGATCTTTGCTCATGAAGCTTTTGTTTAAACTGTCTTGATAAGTAATGTTAGCGCTGCTTACACCGTGTAACATCATGTTCATTGCTGATACACGTAGCATGGTGTTATCAAAATCAAAGCCCCAGAACATATCGTTATTAATATGCTCACTAAACGGTGCTAATAAATCACCTGTATAGACTGGGTTGCCGTCTTCATCTTGATAAATGCTTTCAGGACTTGAATGAACACGGGTTAAATATTCCATCGTGCGCGACAAGAAACCCGCGGTACCACAAGCCGGATCGCAAATAACATCCGTTGGTTGCACATCAATCATTTCGACCATCATATCAATGATATGGCGCGGTGTACGAAACTGACCATTGATGCCTGCAGAGGCTAACTTACTTAATAAGTGTTCGTAAATATCACCTTTAACATCACTTTGCTCTAACGGTAATTTATCTACCATTTCCACTGCGGCGGTTAATACGGCTTCGTTACGAATTTCAACATCAGCACCAGCCATAAAATGCGCGATATCAGAACCCGCTAATTCAATCTCTGAGAAGTGTGGGAATACATTGTTTTTTAGGTGCGGTAGCAATTCTTGGCCAGACATGTTTTTAAAGTTCTGCCAGCGTAATAACTGCCCTTCCTGTGTTTCAGGAAATTGACGCGTGAAAGGCTGCCCTGAACGCTTTGATTTTTTCTCAGCTGTGGTTTCTTGCATATCAAGTAAACGCGAGAACATTAAGTAACTGATCTGCTCAATCACCAACAACGGGTTAGTAATGCCACCAGTCCAGAATTTTTCCCACAAGGAATCGATGTCGTTACGAATTTGACCAGTTAGCATAAGTATTCTCTTTAATAAAATGTACGGGTTGACGATAAGTATAACCGCAGGATATGAGCGAGTTTAACCCTCTAAAAGTAATTCACAAGCTTATACTAGTGAGTTACTTCATAGAGGTAATGTTGACGAAATGTTTGCCGAAAATTTAGCCGTTCGGCAATAGGAATGGTTGCATTAATGTCTGTAATTCATCGGCACGCGTATCATCAAATATATCTAAGCCTTCACCATTGGTTAACTTTTCAAATGGCCCTTCGTAAAGCTGCGCTATTTTGATCCGACCATTGCGGCAAATAAAGTTTTTTAATTGATTCAAAAATTGTGTTTGTTGATAGGTTAATTGATTGCTCATGATGAACTGGGTAAAACATTCACTGACCATTTCAGAATCCAGTCCCACTAATTTACACAAGGTTTCATTTAACTGTGCAGGGGTATTGCCATAAAACGTATTTAACGCATTTGCATCAACACCTGGATGTTGCGTCAAAATAGTAGAGGTTAATGATTTCAATTCAGCCTCTGTCACCGCTTGGTTACGGTGTATTTTTTGCAATACCGGATTGTTTGCTAACATGGTATCTAAAATCGTTTTAAGACGCTGACGATACGCCATGGCTTCGTTGTTATCGCCAATTACCACTAAACGATAATGGGCTTGTTCATCACCATCTTTCAGGGACGTTATTGGTGTTTCTAGGGATACTCTATTTTCTTTCTTTTTAAACTTCATGATTGAACGTAGGCTTTGACGTGTTTGTTCTATTTTTCCCACATTCAGCTTGTCCCAGTATTCCTGTGACTGAACAGCTGTGATCGCCTCGCCCTGCTTACGTACTTCGTTAATGTTAATTGCTAGGCTTTGTACTTGTTGGATCAATTCAGCTTTTAAGGTTTCCACCTCGCTGTTACCCAATAACTGCGCCGTTTCAAGTTGCGCGAGTAATCGGTCGAACATCGCCGCGTCTTTGTCTTTTAGGGTTCGATAACCCATTAACGGCGCGATCTTAGCTGCGAGAATATGACGAGTGTGAGCATCCATATTCAGTAACATATCGGTTTCTTGTAACTGCTTTACAGTGCGTAATTCACGGCGCACAGCAATAGTGCCATCTGGTAAATCACAGATATCCGCTTTAAGCTGGGCTGCGACCATTTCAAATACGCTAACATTGGCTTTTTTCATTGCTACATCGGCCAGTGCTAAACGCGCTTCAAAGACCGTTTGTAACAATGAACGGCTTTGGCTTTGCTCTGCCTCGGTATACTCTTCTTCAAAATACTTAAAGTTACCGTAATGGTCGAAAATTAAGAACTCTTGCTTATCCTTCCCCGGACCAAATAGGTTTTCACATAAGCGAGTACCACGACCAATCATCTGCCAAAATTTCACCCACGAACGGATCGGACGGGCAAACACCAGATTCACAATCTCGGGCACATCAATACCGGTATCCATCATATCGACCGAAATAGCGATACGAAAATCGTTGTCACCCTTTTTAAATTCATCAATACGCGCTTCAGGGCGGTCGACTTTATTATGAATAACTTTACATACTTTGGTGCCGTATTCTGGATACAGTTTTTGCGTGAATAGGTATTCTAAACGCTCGGCATGGGCTTGGCTTTGTGCAAAGATAATGGTTTTACCGACTAATGAATTAGTTTCATCTTTGATGCCATTTTCCATTAGGTTTTCTAAGATCTTGCTATCGGTTTCATCACTGAAGATCTTTCTACCGATATCTTTACCTTTGATTGTGGTTTTCAGTGCTTCTTCTTCACCTAAATCAGCTTCGAGCTGCGCTTTTTGCTCATCAGTCAATTTACTGTAATGGATACCATCACGTAAAAATTCAGTGGTGAATTCTTTAACACGAAAGTTATTTAAGAAACGAGGTTCGTGAGTAATGGCTTCGGCTAAGTCAAAGTTAAACGTTGGGTCGCCATTTTCACAACCAAACAAGTCAAAGGTATTACGAGCAATAAATTTAACCGGTGTGGCAGTTAGACCCACTTGACTGGCATCGAAGTAATCAAAAATATCACGGTAGCGATTGTAAATACTACGGTGTGATTCATCGGCAATGATAAGATCGAAAAAGCCCACATCTAACTGTGAGAAACGATTCATCATGCCTGGGTATGTCGATACAAAAATACGCGCAGATTGATCAACGGTATTCTTTTCGCCAATCACACAACGTGGCTCACTGGGTAAATGTTCTTTGAATGCATTATCCGCTTGGCGGCGTAACTCTTTACGATCACACAGGAACAACACACGTTTCGCCCAACGCGCACGTAACAACAGATCCACCAGCGCAATAGATACACGGGTTTTACCTGTTCCAGTAGCCTGCACAATGAGACACTTGCGACGTTGGTTTTGCAAACGATTAGTCACCGCTTTAATGGCTTCTATTTGATAAGGTCGGCCAGCAATACTGTCACTTGGATTGAGTAATTCTAAATTAGGTTCTTTGTGCTGGTGCTGAAATTTCAGAAATTTAAGGCTGTCTTTGGAATAGAACCCAAATATTTGGCGATAGGTATTATATTGTTTGGTATCCCAAATGCAGATCTCGTAACCATTGGTATAAAACACAATAGGTGTTGGACAATTATGTTGTTTCGCTAATCCTTCGGCATAGTAACGCGCTTGTTCACGTCCTTGCTGCATATGCTCGCGCGCACGTTTCGCTTCGACAACAGCAAGTGGCGAACCGTCATCATCCCATAATACGTAATCAACATAACCAATACCCGTGTTCGTTGGTTGGTGTAATACTTTAACTTCGATACCAACTTGTTCAGGATCTGTTATATCCCAACCCGCTTGCGCTAATTGACTATCAATTAATAACTGGCGGGTTTGGTTTTCATCCCACTCTAGGCTGTTGGCGGTTTGATTACTACGGTATTTCGCTTGTTGTAATTGTTCTGCTGTTGCTTCGGCTTTTTCACGCGCAGCACGCTCTATATCAAGCTGTTCAATTAACTTATCTTGCTGAACTTGATTCTGTTCTAATATATTTTCAAGTTCTTTTTGGGTAATCGCCGCTGATGCTGGTTTCTCTGGATAAGCAAGCGCAGTCAAATCGCGTAGTTGAAAACCATAATAGTTTATCGCTAGGTACTGACTTAGGTTATGCGCAACGCCTAATACTTCGTAGGCCATTTTTAATGAACCATCACCACCGTGTGCCGTTTTATTACCTTCGATACGCAGGAAATGTATTTGATCGCGTAAACGAGATTCAGTGCAGTCAATAAAGGCATCATTCTTCAGCAAATCCATGAAACTCGACTGTGGCAAACGCGCTAAACCGTCGATGTCATAGATCTCTTTTGTCACTTCTTCAGCGAACCCCCGTAAGCGCGTGATCGCACTGCCAGGATCAAGATGAATGATCTGCTCTGCTAACATACCTAAGTTAGCGAGTTTTTCGTTGTGACCACGTATTAATTCAAAGTTAAGAGACTGCTGCATGAAATACCCTAATCTAATATAAACAATTCATAATATCTGTCTAAGGTACCATTTTATAAAAGAATTATCCTTCTGTAAAAGAAAAAGGCTAAGTTAAATTCTTAGCCTTCTCTCACTATTTCAACAAAATTTCTTCCAGATTTTCAAAGTCGCCATCTTCTACAGCTTGTAGATCAATTGCACTGCAAATATCAATGGTTTTAGGTCCAACGGCACGTGCAAATACTTTATGCTTGTCAGTCTCTCCAGCAAGTTCGATACTCATCGATTGCAGACTTGGATCTGTTACTGGTAATGAATTATTACTGGCGTTGGAAGATTGGCTCGCATATAACTCAAACACACGCTCTCGGATAGGACCTAAAAGGTGCCAAGTACCATAGATTTCACCTTGCTTCAAACCAACAGTGAAACACTTTCTTCTGATACGTCCGACATGAAAAGAAAAAGGCGCTTCTCCCTCTGTGAGCGCGGTCATGTGATTAATAACCTTAGTTGCACTCCCTGGGCATAGCGATAACAAACCTAATGCAACGCCGGTTTTACAGGTTGGTTTGTAAGGGTCATCTTTATCCGCTTGCAGTGGTAAGTGAACCACCAACGCAGGTGCTTTGTTTTGATATAATTGGTTTAAATAGCTGTCTTGTTCTAGCTCTGTGTCTTGATCATTATCGCCAGAAACATTTGCTTCAGAATCGGACTCATCTAACTTAGATATGATTGTAGGGTCTGCTAAAGCGAATACATTTTTAACCAGCTCAGATTGACTTGAATTACCCGCAAGTAAGATATGTATTTTTTGTACATTTTTACCATGAAACGCTTTTTTCATCGCATCGTAAAAGTTATGAACACCGAGGCTAATTCGCTCATGTAAATACGTTAATAGAGCATCTCTGTTTATTTTAAATTCACAGTTTTTCTTTTCACCGTCACGATTTAAAAAATTAAGTTTAATGGTATTACTTTGTAATTTGCCCTCTTCCCACAAAGGACGTAATTTTGCAATTAACATCAAGGTATTGGTTTGTGCGGCCTGCGTGCGATCAATAAACATTTCTGAACCCGCAAACGGTTTAGCATCAAGCGGACAGGTGAAGGCCACTTTATAATCACGGCATGTACTGATATTATCAGCGAAGGTTTGATACGCCATGTTTTCAAGTAAGTTTTCACCGCCTAAAAAACGATCTCCCGCAGCACCAAAATGTTCAAAAACATCTTCATAGCCATCGTCATCTTCCTCTTCTTCGGTCGCATTTCGATAAATACCAAAATCAAAATCCGCGGTACCGCCGCCAAAATCAAACACCGCATAATTAATCCCCTCATCGGTCGGATCAATATCAAGCGCGGGCAATGCACTTGCTGCATAAGCGGCGGGTTCAGATGCCCGTTCTTCTACTGAAAAATCACTAAATTCAGCTTGTGAAATTAATTCTTTTGGAAAACTGCGTTGTAAACCACGGCGAAACGAAGCCAATATTTTGTTTTTTGTTTGCTTGGCATAATCGACGGGAAAGGTCATGTAGTATTTTAAAAATAGCCCGCGTTGACGCCAATTAATATTTAGCCCTAGAAACCAAGCATAAAGTTCAATGGGATCAAATTCATCACTTCGAGATACATTTAAGGCTTGACCTTTTATTGGCTGACGTAAAGTTAATTGTGGCAATAGAAGTTCAGTACCATGCTGCTGTCCTGCGATACGTATCTGCTGGTTATCTTCTTCGCTACGCAATGCCCACTGTTTTATTTTGGTTAAAATACTCGCAAGAATATCTGTGTCACCGTCATTATCTCGGAAACGCGTTTGTGCTTCATGGGAACAGCGTACATCATCCCATTGTACGCCAGGGCGATAGGCTTCACTTGTCCAAGCTTCCAGCATGGCGGGAATATCGATAAACTCTAATACAGTCGGATTTTCAAAATGCTTTTGTTCTGGTACGGAGAAGAAATCTTTAACACCGATACGTAATAATTGTTTCTTTCCTTTATTTTGATAGGCAACCACGGTGCTGCTGGTACCAAAATCAATACTAACGTTGGAACTTTTTACAATATCATCGACAGGATTACGCGCGATCATACCTGATTTTTTGGCATGTTCACTGAGTTCATTATCAAAGAACTCCCACATGCCTTTGTTAGGGTCGGTGATTTGCGCTGATTCAATTTTAGGTAAACGCGCACGGGAATAATCTAAGTTTGTTAAATACGTTGCAATAAAGTCTGATTCAAATAGTTTAATGTCTTTATTATGCGCTTTGAATACCCAGTTTTTATCCAACGCGGTTTCAATTATTTGTTGTGTTGTATTATTAATAAAGAGTTCATTTACAGGAAGTATTTTAGCCGTAGACTGGTCCAATATACGGTCTTCTTCCTCTAAATACATCCTGCCACTCAATGTTTGCCAATCCCAATGACCAAACAATCTGTAATTAACCCCTACATGACATGGGTTTTCAATATTTTCTGCCAATGACCATAATTGTGATTGACTTGGTAGTTGCCAGTCTTGCAAGTCGAACAGTTTCAACTCACGAGTAATTCCTTTAGCATCATCAATAGAATAATTTGTTCCAACAGTAGGATTAAATTCCCAAAGTAATTTTGTTTTACTATCAAACAGAATTACTGATTTATCTGTTTCTTGTTTTGAAATCATCCAATAGCGTATTTCTGTAAAAGCTTTTTCGACATTTTCAATGCACTGTGATAATTCTGCGCTTGGTAATGGTATTGATGAACTGTTAGTTTCTATTAATTTAGCTTTATCAGTCATTAGAGGTTCTCACAAGTGGTTTTCTTATTAGTTTATTTTCAATGTCACACAAGCCTGCTAGGCAGCAAGTAGCAACAACATCGCCTGTTGCGGTGATAATTTGTTTGTGTATTTCATAGTTATAAGCAGCACCAGGTTGCACTGAACATAAGCTAACCGCACTGGTTACATAGTTACGGTTATGCTGCACGATTGCTGATTCTAAAACATGCGTTTCGGTCTCGGTTATCGCACGTTTGTGTTCACAACATAGGTTGGCGATATGATCCCATAATTCGCATACATTATTAAAATCAGCGACAAATGCACACCAAGATAATAAAAATTCACCTTGATCAGTTTCTACTAACTGCACTTTTAGATTTAATAATTGCAATAGTGACGCATCATTTTTGATGATGTCAAACAGCATAAATTGCCTGCTGAGCTGTGCTCGAATCGGATCTTGTAGCTGTATTATTTTCTCAACTGTTTTCTCGACAATTTTTTCCACTTCAACGACGCGATCTACTATCTTCTCAACTTCGACGATCTTTTCAACTTCGACTATGTTGTCGACCGAATTGTTTCCTGATAAACCGTTCGAAGCAGTTGATGAGGATGTTAAACCTGCTGCAACGCATTGCTGGATAGCTTGTCGCACATGCTCATTTTCTTTAAGCAATAGTAATAAATCACTAATTGTAATTGCCGTTTCATTACCAAACATGCCTTTTTTAGTGAGCTCTTTGAGTCTTTTTTGTTCTTTTACTTCCATTACATTGACTCCAAATAAACTGACATTTCGTGTCGTATCGACAAGGGATGCTCTAAGGTATGGCAAAATTGAATAATGCTTTGCTGGTGAGAGTCGGATAGACGAGTGAAACGCTTTTTCAATACCAATACCGTATTTTTATCTGGCTCATGATAAGGTGATTGAATATTAATTTTTTGAATTAAATTACCGCTTAATATCGCCAAATCCTCTGGTGTTAATGTGTTCCATACGTTTTTATAAAACAAAGGTAAAAAGCATAATAGCTGTTCGAAATCTAACTTATGTTGGATGTTAACTTGTTGTTTCAATTCTTGTATTTGTCGTTCCATCGAAGATTTCGTTTGTTGTAACATTGCCATATCATCATGATGTGATTGTTCCGCACGCTGTTTTTCAACGACCAAACTATCATCTTGATAGTTAAAACTATTACTCAACAAGGGCAATAATTTAGTCAATAAATAATTATCTAAACTGTTCTCATCAGGCAGCCCATAAGCAACAGAGACTCGCGACAATAACGGTTTATAACAAAACAATTGCCAATCATCGCACTTCAGTTGATGAAGTGAGGCCGCTAAGGCGGCAATTAAGCCATGATAAGAATCGTCATAAGTAACTTGCAGCGAAACGTGCTTTAAATCGTGTTCACTGTTTAGCCTATGGTTAAATTTTTTAATAATATTTTGCAGCTGAGACTCATTCTCGACATCATTCCATACTTCACCGCTTATCGGTTCGATAACCCAGCAAGCAACATTTTGCTTAAAAAACGCAGCTTGGCTATTGATTAATACCAAGCTGTATACTGACTTTTGCATTGTTATCCCTTTTAACACTTTTTATATCTGATTGTGTTCATCATTTATTATTCAAATTCAAGATTCTATTTGTTGTGCAACTTTAGCCAAAGACTGTTGTATGTCTGCAAGGTCGCGATAGATGTCTGCATCCTGCTTTGCTGGCTCGAGTGACTTTTCACTGTCAACGATCTCTCTTTCAATAGTGAATGTTTCCATTGGTGTAAGATCATTTTCAAAATACTTAATCACATCACCAATATCCGCGGTTTTTTCTAATAAACTCGCAATACGTTCTGCTGTAAAATAGCTTTCATTTGTCGCTGGTAATAACCACAGATTACCTAAATCACGACTGTCAACAGACAACTTTTCGGCTAGCCCCGTGTTTACCACGGCCATCCCCGTTAGTTGTTTGGTGATAAGATCGCTTTTAGCTGATTTACTCTCATCAAGATCAAAGTTGCGGATAGCCGCCATATAGGTATCAAAATCTTTAAATTGATCCATTGAGATCCCATTTTCACCGGCTTGAATCGCACGATCACCAATGTCTTCAATTTTTTCGTCTTTCCCTAAAACATCCCAAATCACAGCGATCGTTTGTATTACTGATACGACTGCATTTAATTTACTCGCAACTCCACCAATAACAGTCATTAACTTAGGTGCTACAGTGGTCGCAAAATGACTCACCGCAGAACCGATACTGCTTGCAACGGATGCAGCAGCAGAACACACAGCAGAAAAGCCTGATGATACTACGCTACAGAAACTTGAAAATAACCCCATGTTTTATCCCTTATTGTTTATTTTATTAAATTGAGTTCATTGCGGCTAAGACCTTGTTTGTCATGCAACTCGTGAGCCCTCTGTCTTGACTTTGTTTGCATTGATTAAAGGCAGTAGCAGAATCAGCAAGTGCAGAAAAAGCAGGCCCCATACATTCGTTAGCTAAAGAGTAAGAGTCATCATCCCATTGGATCACGGCGTTATCCATAAACAAGGCAACTAACAACACATCAAGCTGAGATGATGATATAGCCAGCTCATCGGTAACTTCATTGTATTTTTTCTGATAGTTTTGCTGCATTTTATTAATTAACAGCATGTTTTTGAACTTTTTATAATCAGCACCAAGTGCATTATTAACACGTAAAAAGATATTTAATAAATACATACCAGAGGTGATCCATCGACCAAAATTAGCTTCATCATGGTGAAACAATGCTTGATGCTCTGCGGTATTGGGTAATAGGTGTGCTTGCTGCTGCCATAATTGTTTCGCCCCCTGCTTCGCAATATCTTTTTCTTGTATTGCTTCACCTTGGGTATCTGCTAATTGATTAACTTGAACACGCACGGGGGCATGCCAGCCACCACTGTAAATAATCGTTTCACCCGGCTGTAAGTGTTGCAAGAATCCTTTTTGATCATCATCCAAACTCATCGCATCACCGATAACATTACGGTCTGCAGCATCTAATAAGCGATGTACTATTTTGATATTGGTATTCTTAACAATGTCAGCAACCAATTTGGTTGGCGATTGATCGGCAATAATCAATCCTTCACCGTATTTACGCACTTCAGAGAGTAAATCCGTAAACATCGTGACCCCCATTTTTTTAGATTCAGTATCGCCTTGCTCAACTTTACTGAGTAGACGATGCGCTTCTTCGATTAAGGTTACATGTTGGAATTTTTTGTCCTTTTTATGTCTTATTTTCATACACTCTGCCAAGCGAGAAATAATAAGCCCCATAAATAAAGACTTATCCTGCTCATCTTTAAGCTCTTCGAGTTCAATAACTACCTTTTTATCGAGTAATGCATCGAAATCAATTGAGTAACGAGTATTAAGCATTCTACCTTTGATACCCAGTGTTAGGTTTGTCAGTCTTGCAACTAATGAGCCTTGATATTTTTCTTCAAACTCTTTGCCCATCCCTTTTGATTTAATGATCTCATCAAGCGCCGCGATCATATCGGTAAAGGTTGGCCATGCTTGGCTATTTGCTGCAAAGGGATCATCAAACAAGTAATTATCATTAGAATAAATATCCCACCCTCTGCTGTTATAAGCTTGAATAATGGCTTCTTCAACAATCGATGGCATTGCTGCTTCCATAGGGAATGTGGCGGTCAATGTCGCTTTAAGCACGGAGATATGCCCCATCAAGCTCGATGATGGATTTGATAATTGAAAAGGATTTAAGCGGAAAGGCGTTAGCTTTTCATTACCAATACAGTAATATTCCACATCTTTAGTTTGCTGCTGCAACGCGCGATATTCTGTTTTTGCTGGCTCGATAACCAAAAAAGGTAATTTCGATTCTAATAATAATTTCATGCATGTGGTTGTTTTACCAGAACCCGTCACACCGGTAATAAAGATATGTTTACTTAAATGTTCAACGGGTAAACTCACTTGTTTATTTTCTAAAAAACGGCCATTTTGAATGATATTACCAAGCTTAACTTGATTACAGGCCGTATCAACAGGTGTATTCAAACCAAAGTCGACACTTTTTCGTATTTTAAAACCTGGCAACTCTTTACTTGGTAAACTAGTGACGATGCTTAATTCTTCACTGGTTAATAAAGTTGCGCCCCATAAGGTATTTTTCACTTTAGGGATACTATGTAACAAGGCATGTTCTTGAGTACATGCTAGGCTGGAATGCTGGTCAGTTGAAAATGAGCGAATAGTGATATAATCTTTTAAGCAAGCACGCTTACCCGCTGCTAATTTATTTAACTGAAGCGGTGTCATTGTCGACTCGTTACCTTGATAAATAGATAACACAGCACTGCTCAATCGCTCGAATGTCGCTTTATTTTCAGCACTGACATAGACCGCTGTTTTAAAAAGTCCTTTGCTAAGTCCTTTTCGATATCGAGAAACTTGCACTTCACAAAGGTGTTTCTGCTGATCTTCTTTACGCTTGTCTATTCGCTCTTTGGTAACAGAAACACTCTCGCCCGTAGATGAAGAATCGCTCTCAGACTTATTTTTACCATCCGTCGTTGAGTCTGAAGAGCCTTCTGTCTCAGATTTATTTGTTCCTTCATTCGTACCACCACCTTTAGCGATGCTTTTAGCACTCGAATTGGTCGTTTCATTTCCGCTTGTACTTTTACTTTTATCGCTACCCTCGCTGATACTTTTTGAAGTGCCATTTGTCGTTGACTCTGACGACCCGTCTGTAACACTTTGTTGCTGACCTTTATTTTCTGATGCCTGAATTGAATACTTTATTTGTGAAGATAGTTCACTAGAAAGACTATAAATATCATCTAAATTAGCCAAAATAGAGTCAACAGATATTGCTTCAACAACCACTGTTAATTGCCATTTTTCATTTACTAATGAATTCGCAATACGTTCAATGCCCTGTAAGTTATGTTCAGCGATTGTTTGATCATTTTCATTAAAAGAAGGAATACCAGTAATTAAACCAAGATGATTAGGTTGATTTAACAGTTGTTCAATCTCATTATTTTCATTTTTAAGAGGGTTAATTTGAGCGCCTAAAAAATTCCCCTCAAAGGAAGTTTTAATCATTTCACCAAATTCAAAAATATCGGCATCCTCGTTGCAACTCGACACGCCTAGATATAATGAAACACCCTGTTCATCTCCTGAAAAAAGATAAACAAGCGAACAATTCAACCCTCTAAGTGTTGCAATTACATTGGCCATTGATAAGCGATACGCCGCCGATTTATCTTCACTAATTTCATTTATTTTGAAAAATCGATATGTATTTTTTTGATTTATTTTTATTTCTTGGGATAGGTTAGAAAAATCTAAATAACTCCAGTTTAACTCATTTATACTTCGTGATTTCAATTCATTATTTAACATAACAGTCCTTTGGAACTCAGCTTAATCCGATATACTTTAAATTTAACCGCACTCTATACATGCTTAAAAAACAACGAAACGTAGTCCGTTATGTTTACAATGAGGACACTGCATTTTGGTTAGATCACGGCAAAATAAATTCACAATTCTTGCTTCCCATGTCGTTAATATATAGCCACATTTAGCACATGCTAAATTTGATTTATTAAATGGTTGAATTGGCATGTTCACGTCCTTTAAATCTTTAAAAAACATGACCATCCATTAGAGCAGACAGTCAATTTAGCAAGCTAACAACCAAATAACAGTTTATTGGTATCAAGCAGAGATGTAACTCGCATAAATAATCACACTAGCTAAAATAAAATTAATTATTAGCCGATTAACTAAACAATACATCATGTATTTCAATCTGTTGAGGTCATAAGCTTATGACGTCACCGTTTAAAATTATACGTATAGATAGCTTAACGATACACTCAACCCAGCAAAGGCACTCGTTTCATCAATACTTTTCGCATGTAGTTTTCGGTTTTTACAACCAACCCTAAAGACTCCATCAACTCAACAAACCAAACAGCTTGGTTGTAACCGATAATGAATTGTCGTTGCAGCATAGATACGCTGATATTACTCATCTGGGCGGTGAATATGTAAACTTGAGAGAATAGGCTGTTTTGCTCGTTTAACTCAAACAGCTGTATTTTAGCTAAACTAACTGGTATGAATTTGTGTTCGATAAATGCGGAGAAAACAAAACTATTAACCACTGATTTCATTGATAATATACCGCTACCGAAAACCTGATCATCTAACTGGTATTCATGGTAGTGATCGAGTTCGATCAAAATGGCATCACTTAATACAATCTCAGATGGCTGTAATATGAAATAACGAGGATGGAACATTTCACCTTGTACGATGGCGATATTAAGCGTATCCAGGATCATCACTGCGGAAATATTACGACCCGCATCACTACTGCTTGGCAAAGATAAGTACACCAAAGTATTGTTCGCGACCTGTATGACTTCAACTTCAACCAAGGTCGATAGTGATTTGATCCTGCGTTCAATACCCAGTTCTTTACATGTGTTATCCCACAATTTGCGCATCAGGGCTTCTTTTTTGTCACCGCTCAAGGCTAAAACACATTCACGTGGGGTTTTAAGAAACTGCCGGCCTACTAACTTAATGAAATGGTCGAAGTGAGCGCGACTGACCGTTTCTTCGGCAACTGTCAGCACATCGTTATTGGCATTGAGTAAGGCTAAGAAATCAGCGTTAACATTATAGGTAGTAGACATAACAACCTTCTATATACTAAAAATATTGATTGGGGTAAGTATATAAAATGGTTGTCGTAAGAGAGGTTTGTAAGCTTATGAGTGGGTTATACCTGTATCTACATTCTTCAATGTCTACGCGACATCTGGTTTCGACCAAATAATAATTTTGTTATTAATCCCTAAAACCAAAAAAGCCTGCTATCTTGAAGTGACCCCCAATAGTTGGACAACCAATTATTGAGGGTCTTTTTTATGTCCAAATATAGTCGTGAGTTTAAACTCATCACTGCAAAAAAGTGTCT
>NVXG01000050.1 GCA_002733805.1 Robiginitomaculum sp.
AGGTTCTGCTCGACAAGCACAATAGCGAGGTTTGTTTCACTGCGAATAGTGTCGAGCCTGTCGAACACACGCCGCACCAAAAGTGGCGCAAGGCCGAGCGACGGCTCGTCGAGCAATAGCAGCTCAGGGTCGGCAACAAGGCCACGGCCAATCGCCAGCATCTGTTGCTCGCCACCGCTGAGACGCCATGCTGAGCGGTCAACTTTTTCGGCTATTTCGGGAAACAGATCGAGCACCATTTCGATACGCTGTTTGCGGTCGGGCCCGCTTTTTTGGTAGCCACCAAGGATCAGGTTTTCACGTACTGTCATATTGCCGACAATTTCGCGGCCCTCTGGCACATAGACAATACCGCGCGCCACGCGGGTGCGGGTCGGTAGGGCGCTGAGGTTTTCACCTTTGAATTCGACATTGCCGCGGGCGGGGATCAGCCCCGCAATCGCCTTCATGATTGAAGATTTGCCAGCGCCATTTGCCCCAAGCAGGGCGATGACCTCGCCGGTTTTAACCGTGAAGTTAACATCACTGACAGCCGGTGAGCCTGCGCCATAGGCAACCGATAGGTTGGTTATTTTCAAAAGATCAGTCATCGTCGCTCCCTAGGTAAATACGAACGACATTGGGGTTTTCCCGCACTTCTTTTGGTGTGCCATCGGCCACTAATTCACCAAAATTCAAAACATAGATGCGGTCGCAAATGGACATGACGAGGTCCATGTCATGCTCGACGACAACCAAAACAAGATCGTTTGACGCAAGCTCTCGCAACACGGCCATTAGATCACTGGTTTCTGAATTGTTGAGGCCTGCGGCGGGCTCATCGAGCAGGAGCACAGAAGGATTGCCAACGATCGCACGCGCAATCTCGACGAGCCGCTGCATGCCCGGCGGCAAAGCGTCAGGCATCAGGTCACCCATCTCGGCCAAGCCAAGATCGGCCAGTGCCCGGTTGGCGTCTTGCGCCATGGCGGCCCATTCTCGCTGGCCGCGCGGCAAAGGCAGAAACGCATTGAGCCAGCCAGAATGATGGTTTCTGGCCACGCCGATCATCACATTCTCTCTGACGGTTAGGTCTGGGCAAAGGGCAACATGTTGAAAGCTGCGCACAATACCTTTGGCCGCGCGCATTGATGGCGGCAACCCGTTGAGCGAATTGCCCGCATAACCGATATTGCCCTTTTGCGGCGTGTATGCGCCAGTCAGGCAGTTAAACAGGCTGGTCTTGCCCGCGCCATTTGGCCCGATTAGCCCTGTGATTTCGCCAGCACGAAATTCAACATCAAGGTCTTTCAGTACTTTGATACCGCCGAAGGAAAGAGAAATACCCTCGCCACGCAGCGTGTTTGTTTGCGGCTCGGTCATCCGGCTTCCTTTCGCAATTTCATGGCCTTGCGGATACGTGGCAGGTGGTGGCCGATCAGGATCATACTCAAAAGAGCGATGCCGTAGAAAACCGGGATCCATGCGCCTGAGGCGGAGAGAAGATGCGGCACCAGCGTGACGAAGGCACCGCCAAGCAGCACCCGCGGCAGCGACAGCCCGTAAAAGCCAACAACAGAGCCGACGAGCAGGAAGATTGCCTGTGAGAAGGTAAACCCGCCGGGCGAAACCGTAGAGCCGGAAAAGGCGAGCGTCGCGCCACAAAGCGCGCCAATGCCACCGCTGATGCCCATGATCGAGATGCGGGCCCAGACCCGTCTTGTGCCAAATGCATCAGCGGCTGCGGAGTGGGTTTTGGCCAAGAGGAGCAACATGCCTTGGCGTGACTTTCGTAGACGCGCCACCAGATAGGTCGCGACCACCAGCATGAGGAGTGCAAAATAGTAGCGTTGCATCGACATCTCAAGAAACGAGACAATGGGCGTGGAGACGTAGAGCCCCTCATAGCCGCCGGTTATGCCGCCAAGGTTGTTGATTATCTCAGGCACAGCCAGGGCAAGGGCGAGTGTTGTCACCGCCAAGTAGATGCCCGAAAGGTTGCGCGAGGGCCAAGCGAAGATAACGCCAAAGGCGACACCGAGCAGCAGGGCCAAGGGCAGGCTGGCAAAGAGCGATAGCCCGTATTTTGCATCAAGCACGCCGACGGAATAAGCGCCCAGTGCGGTGAAAAACGTATGGCCAATGGAAACTTCGCCACCGTAGCGGACCAGCAGGCTGACCGCGAGCACGCCGATACTATTGGCAAAACACAGCCCCATAGTGAAGGTCCATGACCCGCCGAGCATGGCCGGTAAGAAGGCCAGCGCGATGATCAGCGCCAAGGTCGGCAAACTGCCGCTGGTGAGCTGTTTCAACATGCTGGTCTCAGAGGCGTTTGCGGGACGCTGCCCAAAGGTATCAGACACGGCTACCTCCTACTTTTTCAAGGATCCCATTGGGGAAGATGTTGAGGGCGACGAGGATAATGCCAAGCAAGAATGTGCTGCTATATTCAGGCGAGACATAGAAGGCGAAGAGGTTCATCAACACGCCAATGAGGACCCCGCCGACAAGGCTGCCGGGCAGGCTGGCAAACCCGCCAATGACCGCCGCAGCAAAAGCCTGCAACATGAAGGTTGAAACCGTGGTCACGCTGAGAAATGTGGTTGGCACGATCAGCAGCGCACCGATAACGCCTAGGATGGCGGCGGTGATCCAAGCGAAGTAATGCACGGAGCGCAGGTTTAGGCCGCATACTTCTGCCGCGAAGGGGTTTTCGGAGATCGCGCGAAAGGCGATGCCGAGTTTGGTAAAGTCGATCACGAAAAACAGCGCGCCGATGGTGATGACAGTCACCGCAAGCACGGTGAGGTCATAGCCGGTAACAAACAGCCCGAGGACAGAGACCGCAAAGCGCGGGATAGGCAGATCTAGACTGACGATATCAGGGCCAAAGATCAGCAGTGTGGCGCCTTGGGTGATCAGGCCAAAACCGAGTGTGGCAATGGTTGAGGTCAGATCAGACTCGAACACTAAGGGCGAGATTATGGAATATATCAGAAAGGCGATTGCCACAGCGCAGAGCATGGCCAGCAACGTGGCTGCCCCCCATGAAAGGCTCATGAGCACACCGCTCGACAGGCCATAGACGAGAAAAGCGGTAAAGCCCGCAACGTTGCCATGCGAAAAGTTCACGACCTTTGAGCATTTGAAAATCATCACCAGACCAAGCGCGCCGAGCGCATAGAGACAGCCGACAATCATGCCCGACCAGACCAGCGGGAACAGATCCCGGGCAAGTGTGTTTAAGAACGCGCTCATTGCTCCTCCTCCGGCATTGTGCCGTTTTCAACCAGTTGAATCACGCCCGGGAAATACCGCCCACCGAGGCCATTTTCGACCGCAGCCTGATAGTATTCTTTGATCTTGGCCGCAGCGGGCAGGGCGACGCCAGTTTCGGCGGCAAGATGAAAGACGTAGTCAATATCTTTAAGCACATATTCCGGCGGAAATGACTTATCTGGGAAATGGCGCGGGGCCATTGCTTTGCGCCCGTGATTGCGCAGCACAAAACTGTCACCAGAACCTTTTGAGACCGCATCAAGCAGGGTGTTTGCGTCAACGCCGGCTCTTTCACCAAGCACGATCATTTCCGCCAGCGCCACGGTGTTGGCAAAGACCAACATGTTATTGGCCAGCTTGAGCACCTGCCCGGCGCCGACCGCCCCGCCATGGGTCACGTCAGAGGCAATATAGTCGAACAGCGGGCGAATGCGGGCATAAAGCGGGTCGGGCGCGCCGACCATAATGCTCAGCTTGCCCTGTTGCGCGGCTTCTCTGGTGCGGGCCACTGGCGCATCGGCAAATGCGATGTCGTTGGCGGCCAATATTGCTTGGGTTTCACGGGCTGAGGCGACGGTTGTTGTGGACAGATCAACCACCGCTGTGCCGGGCCGAGCTGCGCCGACGAGCATTTTGGCCACGGCCTGCACTTGCGGCCCACCGGGTAATGACAAGCAGATGATATCAGCCTCACCCGCCAGCTGTTCAACTGTGGCGCAGGCTTCGGTCTTGGTGTCAGCGAGAGCGGCCAGAGCGTCTGACGACAGATCATGTACCAAAACGCGGCCGCCGTGTTTTTGGGCAATGTTGCGGCACATGGGGCCGCCCATAACGCCCAGTCCAATGAAGCCTATCGTTTCATAATTTTGCATCATATCAGTCCATTAACATCCCGCCGTTCACGTCGAGAACGGTGCCGGTGATCCAATTTGATGCAGGCGAACAGAGAAACAAAATTGCCTGTGCAATATCTTCGGGTTGGCCAAAACGGCCAAGGGGCACATTGCCATGCGGGGTGGGGGCTGCGCGCTGGGTTACGGTTTCCCACATTGGGGTTTCAACCGGGCCTGGGGCGATCGTGCTAGCATAGATGCCTTTATCTGCACCGGCTTTGGCGACCCATTTCATCAGCCCATGCACGGCTGACTTTGCGGCCACATAAGACGGGCCAGAAGCCACGCCGCCAATTTTTGCGGCGATTGAACCCACGGCGACAATCTTGCCCATGCGCTGTTCGGCCATGATAGGGAAAATTGCGCGCAAAGGGTTCACAACGCCCATCAGGTTTACATCGAGCATCGACTGCCATTCATCATCGGTCGAATCGACCAGATGTTTGTGAGAAATTGTGCCAGCGCAAAGCACAAGAATATCAATCCTGCCATGCTGCTTTTGAGTATCGGCAATGACCGATTTGGTATCCTTAGCCGAGGTTACATCATAGCGTAGGTAGCTGACATTGGCGGCGTCGAACTCAGCGTGGTCTGCAAGGTCGGTGGCCACAACTGTTGCACCGGCCTCTGCCAGAGCCAATACTGTGGCTCGGCCAATGCCCCCGGATGCCCCGGTGACAAGGGCGACTTTACCGTCAAGCCGCGCAGGTCCGCTTACTGGAATGGATGGCATTCTAATTTTCCGAACTAAATGTTGTAGAAAGCGCTCGCCAGCATTGCTGCCGGCGAGCGCGGTGAAGGTTTATTCCGCTGCTGCTGTGTCAAACACGACCGCAGGGTAGGGCTGAAATTCCCGCACGAGGACAAAGTCGCCATCCTTGTACTGAATGATACCTTCTTGCCGCGTGCCGCGGTGGTCATCCGGCTCAAACGTAACGCCACGCGCGCCGCCAATTGCCGCATTTTCCATGGTATTCATCACAGTGATAAGGTTCTCACGGGTGATGTCCATGCCGCTATCGAGCAGCAGCTGGAAGCCATGATGGAACAATGCCGCATTGCTCCAGCCGTTCAGGCCAAGCACGCCAAGTGGGTCGCCGGGGAAGAACTCTTCGACGGCGGCACGGTACGCCACAACTTCGGGCTCATCGCTAGAAACTGGCAATAGCCAAGACGAAAAGTGGACGCCTTCAAGCAGATCACCGGCCAAGTTTAGCGTCGACGGGTCGGCGGTAAAGAACGGCGCAAACCATTCAACATCTAGTGCTTGCAGATCGGCGGCCCGCAGGGCACCGGCAAGGTTGGCATTGGAACCAAAGAGGATAACAGCCTCGGCTCCCGAATTGGCCACGCGGCGGATATGAGCGCTGAAGCTGGTTGTTGAAACATCAAACGGGATGGACTCAACAGCCTCCATGCCCAGATCTTCCATATAAAGATCAAAACCGCGCTTGGCCGACCGTCCCAGCTCGTCATTCTCCCAAAGAAGAGCCACCTTGGTCAAATCAAGCCCGTTTACAGCATAGTCGAGGCTGGAAGCTGCCGACCAGCCATAGTCAGGCAGCAGCGGAAATACTGAGGGCTCAACGAAGAACACGCTGGCGCCGCCAACCGGGCCGATGATGGGAATGCCAGCCTCATTGGCATAGGGGATGACGGCAACATTGGTTGCAGTGCCAAGCGGGGCTGCAAGCGCAAAGATCTCGTCATCCTCAACCAATGAGCGGGCAACCGCGACGCTGCGCGCCGGATCATAGCCATCATCGCGGGTGATGAAGTTAAAGGTCCAGCCGTCTACTTCGCCTGTTTCGTTTAGGCGCATGAAATATGCTTCTGACGCGTGAGTCAGTGTTGCATAAAACGGTACCGGCCCGGTGATCGGGGTAAACGCCCCAATCGTGACAATCTTATTTTCCGTGTCTACGCCAACCTCGTCGGCCAACGCCGGCATGGCCGTAAAGGCACTAACCATTATGGCGCTTGCAGCCACTTTCTTCCAATTTCCGATAAGCATCGAAACTCCTCCCTGTGACAGTGTCGTTAATCGTTCGATCTTCTGATCGGCGTTCTAGCCGACATGTGCATGATGCATTGTAGAGCTGTAATGTCAACAATCTACATTAAACAATAGCTCATAAACTGAGAAATTGATGAATCAACATGGTGGCTTCTCTTAACATTGCCACCAAAGAATGCATGATGCATTATACTGTTGGCAAGGAAAATATTTGCAAACCGGGTCAAACAAATGATCTCAACTCATGGTTAGGAGAAAAACTTAATGGAAACTGGTATACTTAGCGGCAAGATGGTGGTCGAACTTGGCAGCATGATTGCGGCACCATATGGGACGCATCTGCTCAATCAGCTTGGCGCTGAGGTCATCAAGATTGAACCCCCTGGCGGCGAAACCACGCGCAAACTGGTCAGAGGCGGCCCGAGCGGCAGCTATTTGGCATTTAACTATGGCAAGCGCAGTCTATGTCTTGATCTGTCGAACGAGGCAGGACGTTCGGTTTTTGGCAGGTTGATCAAGCAAGCTGATATTGTTGTGCAGAACTTATCACCCAGTGCCGCGCGCAAGTTGGGGGTAACATTTGAGGACTGCAATGCACTCAACCCCAATATCATATATTGTCATATAAAAGGCTATGGCGCCGGCCCTCTGGCCGAAAAAGTAGCCTCAAATCCTATCGCCGAAGCCGCGACTGGCATAATGTATCATAATAGGCCAGAAGGCCGCCCAGCACGACTTGGCCCATCATATCACGACCAGTTTGCCGGGTGTTATGCGGCAATTGCCGTGCTTTCGGCGCTGATGTCAGACCGATCAAAAGCCAAGCGCAACATTGATATCGGTCTCTATGAGACTGGCCTGCATATTGCCGCGCGCGATCTTTTGGGTGTTCAACTCAAAACGCAATTGCTTGGGCGTGCCGAGCAAGAGCCATCGGCTGAGTTTAGCATTCCGGGCTACGGGGCCTATGAGACTGGTGATGGCCGGTGGCTGTATTTGGTGATGTTAAACGATGAACATTGGCGTCGATTCTGCCGGGCAACAGATATTGAAGCATCGGATGAATATGCGAATCTGCGGCAGAGGCGGCGCAACCGTGAGGCTGTAGAAGCAATCGTTTCAACCGCTGTGGCGGCACATACTTTTGATGCGCTGACGAAGCGGCTTGATGCGCAGGGGGTCGGCTTTACTGAAGTTTTGCCGCTCGACCGGGTATTGCAGAGCGCGCAAGCACAAGCGCCTGACAAGCTATCTGAATTTGCGTTTGGCGATTACGCGTTTGAAACGCCAAACCTCCCTTTGGGGCCGCTGCTTAGTGAGGCGGCTGAGACCTTGCCGCCGCCATTATTGGGCGAACATACCAAAGAGCTTCTGGCTGAATTTGGCTATTCTGACAGCGATATTGAGATACTTGTGCAATCAGGCGCAGCAATTGCCTCTGATCATGATGCGCCACTTTGGGCGCCGCCGAGAAAGGCTGAATAGCTGCGGCGGCCTTATTTATGCGCACCTATCGGTAATCGTAGATTGTAGACAGTTGACAAATTGGCATCGAATTTTGTACACCAAAGATCACCTAATGAGAGTACAGGCATGCCGCATAAGCCACAAAGCGACGTTAAACGCAGCCACGATCCTGCCGAGCGCAGGCGCATTTTCAGGGCAATGGTAGAAGCGCGCTCTGCGGTTTTACTGCCGGGTGCGGCCAATGCGCTATCAGCGCGGATTATTGAAGATCTGGGCTTTGGCGCTGTTTATCTGACCGGGGCAGGGCTGACCAATATGCATCTTGGTCAGCCCGATCTTGGGCTGGTGACTGCATCAGAACTTGTGGAAACAACGGCCCGCATATCGGATGTTTGCCAAATCCCACTGCTCGTGGACATGGATACAGGCTTTGGCAACGCGCTGAACGCTTACCAGACTATGCGCCGGTTAGAGCAAGTTGGCGCCGCCGCGATCCAGATCGAAGATCAGGTATTTCCCAAAAAATGCGGCCATTTTTCTGGCAAAGCGGTGGTGCCTATTGACGAGATGCTGGGCAAGATCAAGGCCTGCCTCGATGCGCGCCAAGATGAGAACACCGTGATTGTTGCGCGCACAGATGCCCGCGCGATCGAGGGCATGCCAGCGGCATTGGAACGGGCGCAGCGGATGGCTGAGGTCGGCGCTGATATGGTGTTTGTCGAGGCTCCAAAATCGCTAGGCGAAGTGCAGCAAATTGGCGGGCTTGCAGCGCCGCAAATTATTAACCTTGTCGTTGGTGGGCAAACCCCAATGATTGAGCGCGATGTGTTGCATGCGGCTGGTTTCTCGTTTGTGTTGTTTGCCAATGCTGGGCTGCAAGCGGCGGTCTTGGCAATGCAAGAGGTTCTTGGGTCGCTGTATCAGACAGGTTCGCTGGCGGCAGTGACCGACCGAATGGCAAGTTTCTCAGAGCGACAAAGGCTTGTCGGTAAGCCAGAATTTGATGCGCTATCGGCCAAGTATGAAGGCAAATATTTCATAAATCCAAAGGCTTAGACATGGCTTTGCTCAGTATTCCTGCGTTTTTCATGCGCGGCGGAACATCCAACGCGCTGGTTTTTGCGCAAGCCGACCTACCTGACAGCCGGGCTGATTGGGACGCAATCTTTTTGGCGGCTATGGGCTCGCCAGACGGGTTTGGGCGGCAGCTTGACGGTATGGGCGGCGGGGTTTCATCTTTGTCAAAGGTCTGCGTGCTCAGCCCGCCAAGCCGGGCGGACGCTGATGTTGACTTTACATTTGCCCAAATAGCGGTGGGCGAGGCGCGGGTAGATTATGCTGGCAATTGCGGCAATATGATTTCAGCCGTGGGCCCGGCGGCGCTTGAGTTGGGGCTGGTTACCGTGCCAAATGGCAGCGATGCGTCGATACGCATTCACAACACCAACACCGCCAAGATTATCGTCAGCAGTTTTCCTGTATGCGACGGGAAGCTGAAGCCGCAGGGCGATTTGCACATTGACGGTGTGTCTGGCGGTGCGGCGCCGATTAAGCTCGACTTTTTGGAGCCGGGCGGGGCGCGGACTGGCGCTCTTTTGCCCACCGGATCGGCGATAGACATGCTTGACTTTGGTGGGTCACAAATACGCGCCAGCCTGATTGACGCGGCTAATCCTTGTGTTTTTGTGGCGGCCTCAGATTTGGCTCTGACCGCCACCGAGCATCCAGATGAGCTGGGTGCGCATGCAGTGTTTTTGCAGAAAATGGAGGCGATACGGCAGGCAGGCGCTGTTCGAATGGGGATGGCCAAAAGTTTGACCGCCGCGGCGCAGATGCCTAGCGTCCCTAAAGTTGCCATTGTCGGGCCACCAGCGCAGGCAAGCACCTTGTCGGGCAGCACCGTTGGCCGTGCCGATATGTCGTTGACCGTGCGCATGCTGTCGATGGAGCTGCCGCACCGCGCGGTGCCGATCACGGGGGCAATCTGCTTGGCGCTGGCGGCGCGTGTGCCGGGGACAATCCCGCATCAGCTTTGCCGGAAGGGTACAGGCGCAATGGTCATTGCCCACCCATCGGGCACGATCCTTGTTGATGCAGCGGTCGAGACCCGCGCCGGCCAGATACACGCGATTAGCGGTACTGTGTTCCGAACGGCGCGGATGCTGTTTTCGGGCCAGGTCCATTACCGACTGGCCTGACGCAGGGCTGTTAGGCCGCCACGCCGCAGTATTTGGCGGCACTTTCGCCAGCGAGCTTGCCAAAGACCGAGCCAGACATCAGGCCGGTGCCGCCGGGGTAGTTTTCATAAAACAGCCCACCAACCAGCTCGCCCGCTGCATAGAGGCCGGGAATAGACTGGTCGGTCATGTCCTGCACTTCGCCATCGGTATTGATCTGCAATCCGCCGAAGGTGAATGTAATACCGGTGGTGCAAACATAGGCCTCATAGGGGGGTTGGTTGATCGGCAATGCCCAATTTGATTTGGGCGGCTCAATCCCGTCTGTGCCAACCTTGTCCAGAATGGCCGGGTTATAATCGCTGCCGTCTTGGCAGGCGGCATTATAGGCATCTATGGTCTCAACCAGCTTTTGCGGGTCGATCTCCAGCTGTTCGGCCAGCCCTTCAATCGTGTCTGACACAGCCTTGGTTACTTCGCGAATGCGGTATTCTTCACGCAGCCTGTGGATCGTCTGCTGATCAAAAATTTGAATAGCGGTCCGGTTTGGTTGGTCCATGATCTCGCGGCCGTATTTGGCGTAAGTCAGGTTGCGGTAATCCGCTCCTTCATCGACAAAGCGTTCGCAGTTGATGTTGACCATTATGCCCAGCGGATAGGAGTGTTTTTGGAAATTATCGAGCACCCAGCGGTCACCATATGGCGGCGCCGAGATATCCCATTCGCAGGCGTGGCAGGATGACCAATTACCGAAAGGTTTGGCCCCGATATCAAGCGCCATGTTAATGCCTTCGCCCATATTGTGACGGGTGCCGCGCACCCGGCAAAGGTCCCAGCCGGGGCCGAGGTAGCGCGCCCGCATTTCGGGGTTTGACTCGAAGCCACCACAGGCAAGGATCACCGATTTGGCGGTAATCTCGCCGTAGCCTTCTTTGGTGCGGGTTTTTACGCCCGTCACCACCCGATCGGACGACTGGATCAGCCCAATAGCGGCTGTGCCATAGCGTATTTCGACGCCCATCTTCTCGGCCCGCATAATCTCGGCCTCGACAAGCCCGGCACCGCCGCCGACAGCCTCAATATTCACGCCACCGTAAAAGTGATGCTTGCCATCGACCAAAAATGACTGACGGCCGAACATTGGCACAAAGCGGATAGAGTGGCTGCGCAGCCACGCCATTGTTGCCCGCGAATTATCGACAAGTAGGTTTGCCAGCTCTTCATCGCATTGATAACGCGTCACTTCTCGCATTTGGTCCATGAAAAATTCGCGGCTATGCGTGGGTAAAACGATCATCTCGCGCTCAGCGTTTGACAGGTCGGTCAAAATATCTTGCGACACATCTTCGAGACCCTCATGAGCGAACCTAAAGCCACCAGCAGTGAAATACGAGTTGCCGCCACGCTCATCTTCGGGCGCCCGCTCGAGCACCAAAACCTTAGCGCCGTTTTCGCTGGCTGATAGGGCAGCACAAAGAGCGGCATTCCCTGCGCCGACTACAATGACATCAAATCCACTCACGTTTTCACTCCTATAATTGTGCTGGATTGCGGATGTTTCCACCGCACCAGCTTGGCTTTTGTTAGATTGTAGACAGTTGACAGTCAAGATCAAAGGGTGCAGTTAGAGGAGGCAAAGCGGCCAAGCTGCCGTCTTTAGGCGAGGGGGATTTTGTGAAAAAATTTGGGCTTTTCATCGATGGGGGTTGGACGCAGCCTGGTCAGGGTGCAACATTCCAGTCCTTCAATCCCTATACTGGCAAGGCTTGGGCTGAACTGCGCGAAGCGAGCGAGGCCGAGGTTGGCTGCGCCGCCGAGGCCGCCGCACAGGCGCAGCCGGCTTGGGCGGCGACCAGCGGCGTTGATCGTGCGCAAATATTGAACCGAGCGGCGGATATATTGGCCGCCAATGCTGATAATATGTCGGTGGTCGAGTCGACTGACAATGGCAAAATCATCCGCGAAACCCGCTCGCAGATGCTCTATGCTGCCCGGCTTTTTCGGTTTTTTGCAGGCTATGCTGACAAGCTTTACGGCACGACCATCCCGCTCGATCAGCCGTCAATATTAGATTACACGATCCGCGAGCCGCTTGGCGTTGTTGGCCTGATCACTGCTTGGAACTCGCCGATTACACTATTGTGCAACAAGCTGCCTGCCGCTTTGGCTGCGGGCAATACCGTGGTTATCAAACCCTCTGAACATGCCTCTGTCTCTACGCTGGAATTGTGCAAATTGCTGGACGAAGCGGGCATGCCCGCCGGTGTTGTCAACGTGGTTACGGGCGCTGGGGCGACAGGGGCTGCGATTGTCGCGCATGACAAAATTGCCAAAGTCAGCTTCACGGGCAGCGCTGATGTTGGCCGAAAAATTGCCGCCGCAGCTGGTAGCTTGCTTAAGCCCATGGCCTTAGAGCTTGGCGGCAAATCGCCAAATATCATTTTTGATGACGCCAATGTTGAGGCCGCAACCGTTGGCGCTTTGGCAGGTATCTTTGGCGCGACCGGGCAAACCTGTGTCGCGGGTTCGCGGCTTTTGGTGCAAAAGGGCCTGTACCACGAAATTGTCGACCGTTTGTCTAAGCGCGCGCGCATAATTCGGCTTGGCGACCCGCTTGATCCGGCATCAGAGATGGGCACGGTGGCCAACCAGACGCAATTTGACCGGATCATGGCGGCGATCGCCTTGGCCAAGCAAGATGGCGCGCAGTTAGTCGCAGGCGGTGGCCGGGCGCAGGGCGCGGGGCTGGGCAACGGATTATTTGTCGAGCCGACGATTTTTGCCGAGGCTCGCAATGACATGGAACTCGCCCGGTCGGAGATATTTGGCCCAGTTCTGGCAGTGATCCCGTTTGAGACCGAAGCCGAGGCGGTGGCAATAGCAAATGACACCGAATTTGGGCTGGCATCGGGCATTTGGACCCAAGACATATCGCGCGCAATGCGGTTGGTGCCGCAGATGAAATCGGGCGTGGTCTGGGTCAACACCTACCGTATGGTTACGGCGCAAGCGCCCTTTGGCGGCGTTAAGCAAAGTGGCTATGGCCGCGAACGCGGTGAGCAGGGCATCTATGAATTTACCACGACCAAGAATGTAATGATCGACTATTCGGGCGAAATTCGCGACCCGTTTGCAATAAAAATTTAGAGCGTAGGCGCTGAAAGGGACAAAATGAAAATCGACGGCGGAAAATTCATGATCACCGGTGGCGTCAGCCTGATTGGCTCGCATGTGGCAGAGCATTTGCTCGCGGCGGGTGCGGCTGAAGTGGTCCTGTTCGACAATTACTCGCTCGGCACCACGGATATGATTGGGCATATCCTTGATGACAGCCGGGTTAAGCTTGTGCGGGGCGATATTACCCGGATCAACGAGTTGTACGATACGCTCGAGGGTGTTGACGGTATTTTTGCCATTGCCGGTTTCTTGACCCTGCCGTTCAGCCAAAACCCGGCATTGGGGATCACGGTCAACGCACTTGGCCATGTAAATGTGCTCGAAGCGGCGCGGTATCGTGGTGTCAAAAAGGTCATTTTTTCATCATCAGTTGCCACATATGGCGACCCTGGCCCTGGTGTTATCGACGAAACGATGCCGTTTAATTTTCATTCGATGACGCCGCCGGGCGTGCTTTATGGCAGCACCAAGATCATTGGCGAACAACTTGGCAGGCTTTATTCTGAGCGCTACGGCATACAATCTGTGTCCTTGCGTTATTCGACGGTTTACGGCGAAAGGCAGCATTATAGAGGCGTCAATGCGCTCTATATTATTGATACATATGACAAATTGGTCAAGGGCGAGCGACCGTCTATGCCGGGCGATGGCAGCGAGGTGCATGACTATATCCATGTTGCCGATGTGGCGCGGGCCAACTTGATGGCCATGCAAAGTGATGTAACCGGCGAAGCGGTGAATGTGGCTACCGGCACAGCGACAAACCTCAACCGCTTGTTTGAAATCGTTGCGGGGTTGGTTGGGTCTGACCTCAAGCCGATCTACGGGGCAAGCAGCGAGGCGGTCAGGGTGACGACCTCCAGCGCGCTGGATTTTGACATTGGCAAAATCGACCGATTGATCGGCTGGAAGCCCGAAATATCCATCGAGGATGGGATCGGGCGGCTGGTGCGCTGGCTTGAAACACAAAGCTAATGCGCGCGCAACAGGAGCACAAGATGACAGAAAAAGTAGAAGGCGGGCCATCCGCAAGTCTGGCTCGCTTTGCCGCCAGTACAAGTTTTGCCACCATCCCGGCCGAGGTTCTTGAGCGGGCGCGTATTCACATACTCGACGGGATCGGGCTGGCTTTGGCGGCCACGGCATTTCCCTTTGCGCCGCCGACGCTGGCGGCAGTGGCCGAGTTGGCTGGTGGTGCGGGCGGCTGCTCAATTATTGGCAGCAATCTACGTGCGCCGCCGCGCGATGCGGCAATGGCCAATGGCATTTTGGTGCATGGGCTCGACTATGACGACACCCATTTGCGCGCCATTGTTCACCCAACGGCGGCCGTTTTGCCCGCTGTTTTGGCGGTGGCCGAAGACAAAGATCTATCTGGCGCTGCGGCGCTGACCGCCTTTTGCATCGGCATGGAAGCGGCTATCCGCATCGGGGCTGCGGTTAACGGCGGTTTCCATCATACTGGGTTTCACGCCACCGGCGTGGTGGCCCATTTCAGCTCTGCTTTGGCCGCTGGGCGGCTCATGGGGGCAAGCCAAGACAACCATGTAAACGCACTTGGCATTGCTGCGAGCACGGCGTCGGGGGTTCAGGTCTTTTTGGAAGAAGGTGCATGGACCAAGCGGCTGCATCCGGGCTGGGCGGCGGCGGGCGGCATTACTGCGGCGACATTGGCGCGCCACGGATTTGTCGGGCCAACGCGGGCCTTGGAGGGGCGGTTTGGTCTGTTTGAAACCCATCTGCATACCCATATTGCCGATGTTGAGATGGGGTATTTGAGCGCGGGCCTAGGCGATGAGTGGATGATGGCGGATACGGCGCTCAAGCCCTATCCGGTTTGTCACTTTATCCACGGTGCGGCAGATGCGGCGCTGGAACTGCGCAGTGAATGCGAAGGCTCTGCGATCGCAGCGGTTGAAATATTCTTGCCACCGGACACGCTTAAAATTGTGGCAGAGCCGATTGAGCATAAACGCAAGGCCAAGAATGAATATGAGGCCAAATTCAGCGCGCCGTTCGTCGTGGCCTCAACCTTGTTAAAGGGGCGGTTTGGTTTGGCTGACCTAACAGAGTCGGCGATCGCTGACCAAGCTGTTCAAGATCTTGCGGGCCGCTGCACCTGCTCCCCTGATCCAGACACCCGTTTTCCCGACTATTTCTCTGGTGGGGTTACGGTGACAATGGCTGATGGCAGGCAAATCTCACGCCATGTCGCGGTTAATAGCGGCGCAGGCGAAAAGCTGATGACCTTGGATCAAACCACCGAAAAGTTTCTGCAAAATGCCTGCCTTGCTATCAGCGAGAGCAAGGCGATGCGGGTCCGAGATGCGGTGGTAAACCTCGCCAACAGGTTGGTTGGCGAGTTGATGGCGCTCTTGCGGCACTAGGCTTCGGTGCCCGATGCGGCCAGCTCGGCCTGCCGGTCCATGGCCAGCTTGGCGTGAATACGGGCATTACAAATATGGGTCCGCATGGCCTTTTCGGCTTGGTCAGGGTCGCCGGTTGATAGGGCATCAAGAATTGCATGATGCTCTTTGAGCGCCTGCGCGGCCCGCCCGGACATCGTTGATGATTTATAGCGGTAAAGCCGCAGCAAGTCATACAAATCCCCCGAAATCACCGACACGAGGTAGTCGTTCCTTGATTCTTTGGCGATGCGGAAGTGAAAATCAAAGTCGCCGGATTGTTGGTAATAGCCTTCGCCCAAAACCACTTCACTATGCGAGGCATGATCGGCCAAAAGGCTGCGCAGCTGGTCTACGCCTTCTGGCGAAATGCGCTCAGCGGCGAGACGGCAGGCCATGCCTTCTAATGCTTCGCGCACGGTCAATAACTCGTCCAGCCGCTGGGGGGTCAGTTCAACAACGCTGACGCCAATATTGGTTTTGCGCTCCAATAGACGCCTGCCTTCGAGTTGCCTAATAGCTTCTCGCAAGGGGCCCCGGCTAATGCCAAATTCGGTCGCAAGGGCTTGCTCTCTCAGCCATTCACCGGGCGCTAACTCGCCCCCAAAAATTGCGGCTTCAAGTCGCTCCGTCACGGCATCGACAAGAGATTTTGCCTCAATTTTCTTTGCCATGAGCTGGCTCCTGTTGGGCTGGCATCGGCCAGTTATTGACCGTGTTGATTGTAGACAATAAATCAAGCTGCCGCGCGTATCAAGCCGAAGGACAATTGCGGAAAATTTTGTAGAGCGAACGCAAAGATTGGCGGAAATGGCCTCGTCCTATTGTTAGCCGAAAGTTGCGGCCCAAGTTGGTAATATGTCTGCAGAGTGAGGTTGGGCAGCGTAAACGCCTCGGGCTATGGCCCGCGAAAGGCAAACGGCGGCGACGGAACCAAGTTGAGACAGCTGCGCCGGGCTTTGTCGGTCTAGCGGTTTTTGCCCCGATGACAGGGCAAAAATGAGGTCGCCATCTTGGGGCGTGTGGGCGGGCACTATTGCCCGCGCTATCCCATCATGGGCGGCAATCGCCAACCTGTAGCACTCGGCCTTTGTTAGGTCTGCATCTGTCGCCACGATTGCGATTGTCGTGTTGCCATCACCCGTGCCCAATAGGGTGGCCTTGGTCTGTGGCGCTAAGCCGTTATGGCCGCTTTGTTGGCTGGCGGGCCGACCGCCAAACTCATTGTTCTGCTCAAACGGCGCGGCCCAAAAACTTCCTTTGGCCGATGAAACAGCTGAGCCGACCGGATTGACAGCAACCAACGCAGCCACTGTGAACTTACCCAAGGTCGCTGAAGCAGATCCTAATCCACCTTTAAAATCAGCTGTGAGCGCGCCATATCCGGCGCCGGCCGTACCAAGCGCGAATGTGTCGGAAGCGGCTTCAAAAGCCATTTTGCCTAAGACAGAATAAGGGTTTGCCTTCCAGTTTTTATCCCCGCCATTTAGCAGATCAAACAAGATGGCACCGGGGACAATGGGCACTCTTACATTGCCCACTGGGTATCCACGGTTGTTCTGAGCCAATGCGTCGACGACCCCGGAGCATGCATCAAGGCCAAATGCAGAGCCGCCCGACAAAACCAACGCATCTATTTTTTGAACAGTTTTATCAGGTGCGAGCAGTTCGGTGTCGCGGGTGCCAGGTGCGCCGCCCATAATGTGAACTGACGCTGTCATTGGTGTGTCGCAAACAACAACAGTGACGCCAGAATTTAAATCTTGATCCGCTGCATTGCCAACGCGCAAGCCCGGAACATCCGTGATCAAATTGTTAGAGCAGTTCATGTTTTTTATCTTTCCCAAAAGCTCTTGTCATTGCTTTTCATCGGCGCTGTTTGCGGTGCTAATTTCCACATATGGCTTGATCCACAAGAACAATTATATGCCTAACGATTATGCTGGACGATGAACAATGTGTCCATAAATGTGAGCAAATGGTGGGGTCGGAAATGGCCAAACCGACGAATTGCGTGCTCGATTTTGCATCAGCTCTGAAGGGGTCTATTTCAGCACATATTTTTGGTGATTATTGTGCTGATGTGGGCATTGTTTCTCATATCCGACCCCACGCCAATCGTCGGGTTCATGGGGCTACTGCCGAATTGGATAGGGCGCTTACTGTTGCTTGGGTTCTCGTCCAGAATGCGTCCAGTTCGGCGAAATAGCGTCGCGTGGTGCGGTAAGCGCTTCTTCGGATAGGAACTTGGTCGACGACCAGCCACCGTCGACGGCGAGGATTTGCCCGTTTATCCAGCCTGAGGCTGGAGACGACAAGAACAAGATAGCTTGGGCAACATCTTCAACTCTGCCATGCCTTGGGCTGGGCGTCATATCATCATTCATCCGCCGAAAGCCCTGATCATCCAAGCGGTGCATTGTCATCGGTGTGGGGATGACACCCGGCGCCACAGCATTGGAGCGAATACCGGCAGAGCCGTATTGACAGGCCATATGCAAAGTTAGCCCGTTGAGACCCGCCTTTGCCGCCGAATATGCGCCGCCGCGCAGCCCGCCAGTCAGCGCGTAGGTCGATGAGACATTTACGATCGTCGCCTCATCACCAAAAGCAGTGAGGGCTTCGCGGGCCATACGGAACGGGGCACGCAGCATGACGTTGAGAAATATATCAAGTGTTTCATCATCGGTTGTGTGCACAGGCTGCGGGCTGCCGATGCCCGCATTATTGACCAAATGGTCTAACCGACCAAAGCGCTCAAGCGCAAAAGCAACGGCCCGTTGGGGTGCGTCATCCGCGGTGATATCACATGAAATGGTGGCGATCGGGGCGGGTAGATCGGCACAAATTTTTGCGGCCTTAGCCAGCTTGGCCTTGTCTCGCGCCACGCCAACCACCGCTATGCCAGCGTTTAGAAAGGCTTGTGCCGTGGCCAGCCCAATGCCGCTGGAAACGCCTGTGATCAGGGCGACACGCATCAAGTATCCTCTCGGGTTGGTGCCATTGGCGCCGGCAGTGCCAGAAAATCGGTTTGGCCGATGAGCTGGCGTAACACATGCGCTTGTTTGAGAAACAAATGCGCGTCGGCCTCGGCAGAAAAGCCAATACCACCATGGATTTGGATGCAAATACGCGCGTTTTCCAACGCAACATTGGGGGCAATGCGCGCCAGCGCGGCGGTTTGAAAAGCGGCGTCTTCGCTTTGCTTGCCCACGGCTATTGCCGCCATATCAAGTTGCGCTGACAGTTTCTCCACGCCGAGCGCCATATTCGCACAATGGTGCTTTATGGCCTGAAATGACCCGATTGGCCTGCCAAATTGCTCGCGGATTTTTGCATATTCCACCGCCAGATCACGCGCGCCCTCGGCCACACCGAGCAGCTGCGCCGAGACCAATATTTGCGCGGTTTGGGATGTCTGCGCTTTAGCAACATTGTTGCTTTTTGGGGCGGGCAAGGAGGCTATTGCAAAGATAGGCTGCCCCTGCGCCATCGCGGCTTTGCGGTCGCGGTTAACCTGTGAAATATCGATCAATTGCATCGTATCATGCTGACGAATGATGCCGAGCACCGCCGCGCCATTGCCAAGCAGCAAGATCCCATTTTTTGTTTTGACCATTGCTGAAACACTGGTTTGGCCCTCAGTAATCTTGACGGCTTGTTCCAATTGTCCATTGTCCAACGCTATCCGCGCGGCGATAGGGGCGGCCAGCGCCGCGGGTGAGATCAGATGTCTGCCCAGCTGAACATGCAATAGTGCTTCATCCAACAGGGTGAAACCAGCGCCGCCATGCGCTTCAGGCAGGGCGAAAGCAAATGCGCCAAATGCGACCAAAGGCGCCAGCGATTCAGCGGTTGCAGGGCCGCGCAACCGGCTGAGTGGATAATGCTCGGCCAACATGGCGCGGCAAGCATCATGGATTTGGCGTTGGTCTTCGGTTTGGTTCAGATCAAAGCTCAAGCCCGCGGCTCCCTTGGCAGGCCGAGAATGCGCTCAGCAATGATGTTGCGTTGAATTTCTGCTGTGCCACCGGCAATGGTCTCGCTGTAAGATTCGAGGTAATCATGCACCATCGGCCCATCGAGCAGCGCCTCTGCCCCTAAAGTGTCAATCGCAGTTCGGTGAATGCGCTGTGCCAGCTCTGCAAATGTCAGCCGTATAAGCGAGCCGTCAAACGGCGTGCCGCCGTCGCGCAGTACGGCGCGATAAGTCATAGCGCGCAGTGCCGCCGCCTCGGCCCGTAGGTCTGCCAACTGCTCAGATAGCGCTGTGCCGGGCTGTGCTTGAGCCGATGTGATCAGGTCTTCAACAGTGACAGACAGCTCCAGCTGAAGTGCGATAGCTGCGGTTTTGCGCTCAAACCCAAGCGTCGTCATGGCCACATTCCAGCCGTCATGCAGCGCGCCGACCACGTTTGACAGCGGAATGCGAACATCATCATAGAACACTTCGGCAAAGTGACTAACGCCGGCCATATTCTCGATTGGGCGCACTGTGATGCCGGGTAATGTCATATCGCAAATCACCCAAGACAGGCCGCGATGCCGTTTTGAGCCGGGTTCGGTGCGGATAAGCAGTTCCTGATAATCGGCCAGATCAGCGCATGTGCTCCAAATTTTCTGGCCGTTCACCACCAGCATATCATCCTCAACCTTGCCAGTGGTCTTGAGCGAGGCCAAATCTGAACCGGAACCGGGCTCAGAGAACCCTTGGCACCAGATTGATTTGCCAGACAAAATGCGCGGCAGATGAAATGATTTTTGTGTGTCACTACCGCAGGCAATGAGCGTTGGGCCGGCATGGTTCAGCCCGACAAACGTACAATCAAGCGCGGACGGCGCGCGGGCGCGGGTATATTCTTCATACCAAATGATCAGGCGTGCAGGGGATAGACCTTGACCGCCAAACTCTCGGGGCCATGCAACACCCGACCAGCCAGCTGCATGGCATTTTGCCAGCCATTGGGTTGCGGTTTTGCGCGCTGTTTGGCCGCCATGGCGGATATTGTCACTCGAGGTTACGCCCAAATTGGCCCTCAGCCAGGCGCGGGCACGCAGTCGAAAGCTATTGTCATCAATCTCAATGTCCAAGTTCATCGCCTATCAGCCTAGTTCTTCAGTGTTGGTCGACATTCATCCCTATCGACCGAAGAGTGTTTCGATGGAAATCTCAATCACAATTAGTCACCCATAATATGGGACAAGATAGAGCAACTCACAAGCTCCACAAACGCAGTCAAAAAGCACTCACCTTCCAATTAATATAAGAAATAACCCAAAACACTGCGGTTGACACTAGCGCCGAGACATGCGCTTTTCAACACGTTTCTTATGTAAGAAATCCCAATATATGGGACATGGAGGAAAGATGGATTTTACATGGTCGCGCGAAGATACAGAGTTTCGCTCTCGTGTCCGTGGGGTTCTTAGCCGCGAATTGCCGACCAATTGGCCAACTTTAGCACGCCATGGCCCAGGCTCGCGTCAGCAAACAGAGTTTTGCCTCGAATTTTGCCCAAAGCTTGCTGAAGCGGGCTTGTTGGTGCCGCACTGGCCGCGCGAATGGGGCGGTGCTGAGCGCCCGGTTTGGGAGCATTTCATTCTGGGCGAAGAGATGTGGGCCGCCGGTGAGCCGCGCGGCGCGCAATATATGAATGTGAATTGGATCGGCCCGGTGCTGATGCAATTTGGTTCAGACGCACAGAAACAGCGCTACATACCACAAATGGCGGCAGGCAAAGCGATCTGGTGTCAGGGTTTCTCGGAGCCGAATGCCGGATCCGACCTTGCCAGTCTAAAAACCCGTGCCGACCGGGAGGGCGATGAATATGTCATCAATGGCCAGAAGATTTGGACGTCTTATGCCGGGATGGCAGACCAGTGTTTCTTGCTCGCGCGCGTTAGCGGCGCCGGCGAGGGCAAGTCGGCGATAGCTATTTTTATCGTGCCAATGACAACACCGGGCATTGAGGTACGCTCAATTCCGAGCCTCATCGGCCACGGCGATATCCATGAGGTATTCTTCACCGATGTGCACATTCCTGTTTCCGCCCGTCTTGGCGAGGTTGGGCAGGGGTGGAAGATTATCTCAGCGGCTTTGGCGAATGAGCGGGTCGGTATTCCACGCTACCAACTGGCCACAATTATTCTGGATGAAATGGTTGGGCTTTTGAAAACTCGTGGTCAATTCGGCGACCCGGTTATTCGGCTGCGGGCCGCGCAAGCCGCCGCATCATGCGAGGCCGCGCGCATTTTAGTCTACCATGTGGTTGATGCTAAATCTCGCGGGCAGATACTCGGAGCCGACGCCAATGTTGCGCGGCTTGCGGTCATTGGCGCTGATCATGCGGTAAGCGATTTCGGTATGGATTTTCTGGCCGATTGTTATTCGGGAGCGGGGCATGTTTCGTTTATGTCGCATCACGAGCGGGCGATCGTGACAGGCATTGCGGCGGGGGCGGCCGAAATTCAGCTCAATATCGTGGCACAGCGCTATCTCAACCTTCCAAGGGAGGCGTGATAAATGCGGCTTGCGTTTAACGAAGATCAAACAACGTTTTCAACATTTTTGGAGCAAATGCTGGCATCAGATGTCTGTGGCTTCCGGCCTGCACCAGAATGGGAACGCTTGGAATATGGCGATGCAATAGATGTGCAGCTTGCTGAAAACGGGTTTTTTGACGCCGCCGCCGAGGAGACGCTTGGGCCTGTTATGGCCGCGGAAATGATTTTCAAAATAGCTCAGCTGCCTGTGGCGGTGGAATGTGCCGCATCGGCACTGTTGCGCCCTAATTTCGCGTCTAAACTCCCTCGGCCGATCGCAGTGATCGAGGCTGAGCCTCATCATCCAATTCGCTTTTTGCCAATGGCGCGTTCGGTCATTTGGCTGTCGCAGTCTAAGGTAAGAACCGCGATCTTGAAAGACGGCGATGTGCAAAAGGCGGACACATTGTTTGCCTACCCTATGGGGGTGCTCAATATGGCCGCACTGACATGGGATGACGTTGATACGGATGCGGCAAAAGCCTTAGATTTATGGCGCATCGGGGTCGCGGCCGAATTGGCAGGTGCCCTGAAAGGCGGGCTTAATTCTGTGCTGGAACATGTCAAAGAGCGCCACCAGTTTGGCCGCCCGCTTGGCAGCTTTCAGGCGGTTCAACACCGGCTTGCGCAAGGGGTGATTGAAATTGACAGTGCCCGCTGGTTGATCCTAAAAGCCGCCCAATCGCAAGACCCAGCCGATGCCGCGCTCGCATTGGCGCATACTCAAAATATGGCGACCCGCATTGGCTATGATTTGCACCAATTTATGGGGGCAATGGGGTTGACGCTCGAACATCCGTTACACCGTTGGACCTATCGCGCCCGGCTATTGCGCTCTGCGCTGGGGGGTGCATCATCTGCCTTTGGGCACTATGCCGATGCGCGATGGGGGCCAGCATGAACGACGTGCCAGATTTTGAAACCATATTGCTAAGCCGCCAAGACCGGCGGTTGACGATCATGCTGAACCGGCCCGATGTATTGAATGCGTTCAACACCGTGATGCATGTCGAGTTCATTGAGGCGCTGGTGTTTGCGCAAAATGACCAAGGCTCTGACGTGATATTGCTGACCGGCGCGGGCCGGGCATTTTCAGCCGGTGGTGATCTGGATCAGATGGCGCATGTGATTGAAAACCCAGACTTGTTTGACAAGGAGGCTGAGAATGCCAAGCGGCTGATATTCACATTGCTTGATATTGAAAAGCCGATTATCGCGCGGATCAACGGCCATGCGGTTGGGCTTGGTGCAACGATTGCGCTGTTTTGCGATGTCATCTTTGCCGCTGAACGCGCTAAGATCGGCGACCCGCATGTTGCGATTGGCCTCGTTGCTGGCGATGGCGGCGCAATCATCTGGCCGCAGCTCATCGGCTTTGCCCGTGCCAAAGAATATTTGCTGACCGGCGCGCTGCTGAGCGCTGTGCAAGCGGCCGAAATTGGGCTGATAAATCATGCAGTCCCGTTCGAAGAGCTGGATGCGCGGGTTGATAGTTTTTGCGACAAGCTGCTGATGGGGGCGGTTGAGGCGATCCGCTGGACCAAAGCCACCGTAAACATTGAGCTTAAGCGCCTTGCCCATGCGATGATGGAGCCGGGAATGGCCTATGAAGCCCGCTCTGTGCGCACAACCGCGCACCGCAGACTTGTGACAGAGCTGCGCGCCAAAGTATCGGCCAAGAACAAGCCATGACCATGATTGATGCGCGCCTGGCTGAACTGGCGACAACCGCGCGCAGCCTGCGGCCCAAAGGCCGGGTATTGGGCGCGATTGCGCTGGAACTAACCAAAATAGAGCCGCAGCGCATTGTAATGCGCGACGGGGAACGCAGCCTTACGCGGCGCTGCATGCTGGACCATGCGCTGCGTCTTGGTGGCGGTTTGCGTGCACGCGGCCTTGCGCGCGGCGCTGTCATTGCGTTTCAGCTGCCCAATTGGTGGGAGGCTTGTGTGATCAATCTCGCGGCCTCATTATTTGGCTTTCGCATTGTACCCATGCTCACCATTTACCGCCGGGCAGAGCTAAATGAGATTGTGACCGCCTGTGGCATTGAGGCAATTTTCGTGCCGCAAACCTACCGAAACACGGATTTTGTCGCGCTGGTTGAGAGCCTTACTGAACCTCCTCGGCATGTTCTTACGGTGCGCGGCGCAAATAATTCGGCCGATTGTTTTGAGCGCCTTATAGAGGCCGCCCCTGCCGCCCCTGATCTCGCAAATAGTGACGACGCCAAGCTCATAATCTTTACATCGGGCAGCACGGGGCAGCCAAAGGGGGTCATTCACAGCCATGATACTATGGACGCGCTTATCAGCCAGACGGCTGCCTTCTGGGGCACGGGCCGCGACGATGTTCTTTATGTCGCCTCGCCGATCGGCCATGTCGGCGGTGCTATCTATGCGTTTGAATTTCCGTGGATAACCGAATGCCAAATATTCCTCGAAGAAAGCTGGCAGCCCGCGCAGGCAGTCGCACGCATAGAGGCAGAGAATATCACATTTATGGCGGGCGCGACGCCGTTCCTTTCGGGCTTGCTCGACGCAGCACAACATGCCGGTCGTCGGTTGCCAAGCCTGCGCCGGTTTGTTTGTGGTGGCGCCAGTGTGCCGCCCGAATTGATTATCCGAGGCTTAGATGCCTTTCCCAATTGCGTGGTGTCACGGGCCTTTGGTTCGTCAGAAGTGGCGCTTGTTTGCCCCGGCGTGCGCACACGCAGCGCGGCCGAAATTTATGCATCAACTGACGGCGAAGGCACGGCAGATATCCGGGTGTTGGACGCCGATAATGTTGAAGTTCCAATTGGCACTGAGGGTGAAATTGCGGTGCGCGCGCCGCAGATGTTCCTCGGCTATTTGAACAAAGCGGATGAGACCGGTTGTTTTACGGATGACGGGTATTTTCTCATGGGCGACTTGGGGCGCATTGTGGACGGAAAATATGTCGTTGTAACCGGCCGGACCAAGGATACCATTATCCGCAAAGGTGAAAATATCAGCCCCTTGGAGATTGAGAATGCACTGATGCGCCACGGCGCCATTCGTCATTGTAGCGTGGTTGGGCGCCCGGACATGGCGCGCGGTGAGATGGTGGTCGCGTTTGTCGTGTTAGAAACGGATGCGTCATTTGATTTTGAAACCATGACCCGGCATTTTGAAAAGCTTGGGCTGGCGCGTCAGAAAACGCCGGAAGCGCTAGAAATCATTGATGACTTGCCAATGAACGCGGTAGGCAAAGTGCAAAAACCGAAGCTGCGCGAAATGGCTTTGCGGCTGGCATCTGACGCAGTGCGGCCCTGAGCGGTAAAAAATGGGAGGTTGCCCAGTGGGTTTGTTTCTGCGACCAGCGTTTTGACAAAGATTTGAGAGATGAGAGAATTGTGAGCCAAGAAGGCACTCAGGCTATTCGGCGCGCGGCCGCGATACTTAAGCGTATCGCCCATGTTTCGGATGGAAAACCGGTAACAATTCGCGATATTTCGGCGTCGCTCGACCTGCCGCGCTCAACCACGCACCGTATTCTGAAATGCCTTATTGAAACCCGGCTGGCCAGTTATGATGCAAAATCGCGCCGTTATGAAATTGGCATGTTGGGCTATGAGTTGGGCCTTGCGGTAACTGATCGCGCACTCAATATGGCACCCTATATTGCGGCGGTAGACAAGATCGCGCAACGGGCGAATGTAACAACCTATCTTATGCGGCGCTCCGGCGTTGAGGCTGTGTGCGTGCACAAAGCCGAGGGGCGGTCTGTTATTCGCGTCATTCCTGTTGAGGTTGGACAGCGGCGGTTTTTGGGGGTTGGCGCCGGTGCCACGGCGCTGCTTGCGGGGTTAAGCGACGGGGCGGTTGAGCGGGTTCTCAAATCGATAGAACCCAATTTGCAACAGTTCAATGATCTGACGATTTTCAGTATCCGCGACGCGGTGGCTGCCGCTCATAAAACTGGATTTGCTGAAAGCCAAAGCCGTGTTTACAGCTCAATCTACGGGCTCGGCTACGCCATAGATGCACAAACAAAAGAACCAGACCTTGCTGTCTCGATCGCCGTCTATGCCCCCGATGTTGATACGTCCAGAATTCGCGACTGGAAGACGATCATCAAAGAAGAGATCGATGCGGCGCAAATCTTGAGCAGCTAGAGCGCGCCTGCCGCTTGTAACCGGGCTATTTTGTCGGTCTGCAATCCCCACTTTCGCAAAGCTGCCGCGGCGTCGCCGTCGGGCGGCGTTGGGGCCTGGGGTTTTGCGGCAGGCGTGGCACTAAAGCGCGGCGCGGGGGCGGGTTGCGGCACATCTCCCACGGTCACAAACATCTCGCGGGCCACATTGTGAGGGTGGCACTGTGCCTCATCCCAGTTGAGCACAGGCGTGACGCAGGCATCCTCATTTTCAAACAACGCGGCCCAGTAGTCGCGCGGTTTGGTTGCAAATGCGGCGGCGACTTTGGCGCGCTGGTTTGGCCAATGTGAGGGATCATCTTGCGGCTCAAAATCGGCGGGGTTCAAACCCAGCCCGGCGAGGAGGGTCGCGAGGAATTGCGGCTCTATACTGCCGACGGCTACAAAACCGCCATCGGCGCAGGCATAGGTGCCGTAGTAAAATGCGCCACCATCAAGGAAGTTGCCTTCGCGCGCAGCAGGCCAAACACCGCCCGCGCGAAAACCGTGGGTCATTGCCGCCAATATTGACGTGCCATCGGTCATGGCTGCATCTATCACTTGGCCATGCCCTGTGCGGCGTGCGGACAGGATCGCTGCCAGCATGCCAAAGGCCAGAACCATGCCGCCACCGCCAAAATCACCGAGTAAATTCAGCGGTGGGATTGGCCGCTCAGCTGGCCCTATCGCCGCCAAAACGCCGGTGAGAGCGATATAGTTGATGTCGTGCCCGGCGCTGCTGGCCAACGGGCCGTGCTGGCCCCATCCGGTCATGCGACCGTAAGCAAGGGCGGGGTTGCGGGCAAGGCAAATATCAGGCCCAACGCCGAGCCGTTCGGCCACACCGGGACGAAACCCTTCGATGAAGCCATCAGCGCCGGCCACAAGCTCAAGCAACGCCTCGCAGCCTTTGGGTGATTTGAGATCAAGCGCAATTGAGGGCCTGCTCCGGGCCAGAACATCGGCGGGCGTGTTCATAGTGGCGACACTTGCGCGGGCGGTTTTTGGATGAATGCGCAGCACATCTGCGCCGTGATCAGCCAGCATCATGGCGGCAAAAGGGGCAGGGCCCAGCCCGACAAGCTCGATGATTTTGACGCCCGCAAGTGCGCCGCTCATCTTGGCGCCATGCGCAACGCCCCGTCGAGGCGGATCGCTTCGCCATTGAGCATTGGATTGCGAATTATGGCCATGACCAGATCGGCGTATTCACTGGGCCTGCCCAAGCGCGACGGAAACGGCACCGAGCCGCCCAAACTGTCTTGTGCGGCTTGGGGTAGGCCCGCAAGCATGGCTGTCTCGAAAATACCGGGCGCTATGGCACATACCCGAATGCCCAAAGAGGCAAATTCGCGCGCGGCAGGCAGGGTAAGTCCGATAACACCCGCCTTTGACGCCGCATAGGCCGTTTGGCCAATCTGCCCGTCCCAAGCGGCAACAGAGGCGGTGTTTATCACCACGCCGCGCTCTTCGGTATCGAGCGGCTCAAGCAGGGCTGCCTGTTCGACAAACAGCCGCATCAGATTAAACGTACCGATCAGGTTCACCTCAACAGCGCGGCGAAAATCATCAAGCGGCATGGTGCCTTTGCGGCCAACAACCTTTTGCGCCGGTGCGATCCCGGCACAATTGATCAAGATCCGCGCAGGCCCGTGGGCGTCTTGCGCTGCTGCTACCGCTGCTTCGGCGGAGGCCGCGTCGGCCACATCACAGGCAAAGGCGAGACCGCCAATTTCATTGGCCACGCTTTGTGCGGCCTCGAGGTTGAAATCAAGCAGGGCTACTTTTGCGCCGTGCTGTGCCAATGCGCGGGCTGTGGCCGCGCCGAGACCCGAGCCAGCGCCAGTGATCAAGACGGCGTGAGATTTGATATCCATGGGCTATTTTTCCTTTAGGACGAGAGGGCGCGGGCGATGACCAAGCGCTGAATGTCGCTTGTTCCTTCGTAGATTTGGCACACACGGACATCGCGGTAAATGCGCTCGACCGGAAACTCTTGTGAGTAACCGTAGCCGCCAAAAGTTTGGATCGCATCCGAGCAAACTTTTTCGGCCATCTCGGAGGCGAACAATTTGGCCATACAGGCTTCTTTGAGGGCCGGGCGGCCAGCATCGCGCATTGCGGCGGCGTGCAAGACCATGTGATGCGCGACCTCTACCTTGGTTGCCATATCAGCTAACCTAAAGCCAACCGCCTGATGTTGAATGATTTTCTTGCCCATGCTGGTGCGGTCTTGCGCATAGGCGAGGGCTGCGTTCAGCGCGGCGCGGGCCATGCCCACTGATTGCGCGGCAATGCCGATCCGCCCGCCTTCGAGATTTGACAGGGCTATTCGGTAACCTTCGCCCTCGGCCCCGAGGAGGTTTTCTGCGGGAATTTCGACGTTATCAAGGGAGATTTGCGCCGTATCTGATAGGTGCTGGCCGAGCTTTTTTTCGAGTGCTGCGACACGGTAGCCTTTGGTATTTGTCGGCACGATAAACGCCGATATACCCTTTTTTCCTGCCTCAGGATCGGTGATGGCAAAGACAATGGCGATATCGGCGTTCTTGCCTGAGGTTATGAACTGTTTGGTGCCCGTTAGCGTCCAGCCTGCGCTGGATTTGGTGGCGCGGGTGGTCAGCGCCGCGGCGTCTGATCCCGCCTGAGGCTCGGTCAGGCAAAACGCGCCGAGCATGTCGCCTCGGGCCAAGGGCCGCAAGAATTTGTCACGCTGTGCGTCGGTGCCGTAGCGCAGAATTGGCACACAGCCTACCGAGTTATGCACTGACATTATCGTTGACACGGCACCGTCACCGCCCGCGATTTCTTCGATCGCCAAAGCATAGGCCACATGGTCAGACATGGCGCCGTCCCATTCTTCTGGCACCAGCATACCCATCAGGCCCAACGCGCCCATTTCGGCTATTTCGGCCTTTGGGAAAACGTGGGTCCGGTCCCATTCGGCGGCTTTTGGGGCGAGTTTTTCGGCCGCAAAGCGGCGCGCCATATCGCGCACCATCACCTGTTCATCGGTTAATATCATCGCAAATCCTCACATCAGCTCAAATGCCATTGCTGTCGCTTCGCCGCCGCCAATACAAAGCGAAGCGATGCCGCGCTTAAGTCCGCGATCTTGCAGTGCGGCCAGAAGCGTCACAATTATGCGTGCGCCCGAACAGCCGATCGGATGCCCCAGCGCACAGGCGCCGCCATTTACATTGACTTTAGCATGGTCCAATTTGAGGTCCCGCATTGCCGCCATTGTCACCACAGCGAAGGCTTCATTGATCTCGTAAAGATCAACATCTTTATCGCTCCAGCCGGTCTTTTCCAGCAGCTTTCGAATGGCAAATACCGGTGCTGTTGTGAACAGATTTGGGGCTTGGGCGTGGCTTGTATGGCCGCAGATTGCCGCCAGCGGGGTCATGCCTTGTGCTTGCGCCTGACCAAATGTTGTGACCAACAGCGCCGCCCCACCATCCGATATTGACGACGAATTGGCCGCCGTAACTGTGCCGCCTTCCCGAAAAGCCGGGCGCAGTTTTGGAATTTTCTCTGGGCAGGCGCGGCTTGGTTGCTCATCCTGCGCCACATCTCCGACAGGCGTAATTTCTGCAGCGAAACGGCCCGCGGCAATGGCCGCATTTGCGCGGGCTAGAGACGCGAGTGCAAACGCATCTTGTTCTTCGCGGCTGAACCCATAAGTATCAGCGCATTCCTCTGCAAACATGCCCATAGAGCGGCCCTTATCATAGGCATCTTCCAACCCATCAAGGAACATATGATCGAGAATTTGGCCATGCCCCGCCCGGTAGCCTGTACGGGCTTTCTCTAGCAAATACGGGGCGTTAGACATGCTTTCCATGCCCCCAGCGATCACCACTTTGGCACTGCCCGCAGCGATTACATCATGCGCGAGCATGACCGCTTTCATCCCTGATCCGCAGACTTTGCTGATAGATGAGCACGGCACCGCGTCAGGCAAACCAGCGCCGAGCGCAGCTTGGCGGGCCGGGGCCTGGCCGAGACCCGCCGGGAGGACGCAGCCCATAATCACCTCATCGATCAGCGCAGCGCCAATGCCTGCGCGCGCCAGTGTGGCGGCGATGGCGGCACTGCCAAGTGCGGGCGCAGAGACGCCTGACAGGCAGCCCATAAAGCTGCCCATAGGGGTGCGCGCCGCGGCAGCGATGATGACTTGGGTCGGGTCTGTCATGGAAGTTCCTCATGCGATTGACTCAATGTTACTCATGAGTATAGTCTTTACGCAATAGATGATTTTCGGAGCCTTGCCTTGCCTCAACCTGTTCAGATTGTTTCGCCCTGGGGCAGCAAGGAAGACCGCGCCCGGGAGCGCAATGACAAGCGTGATGCCGTTATTACAGCCGCCGTTCGCCTGTTTAACCTCAATGGGTTTCATGCAACATCTCTTGATGATGTTGCCAAAGTTTTGCGGGTCACCAAGCCGACGATTTATCACTATTATTCCAGCAAAGATGAGATTTTGTTTGAATGCGTGCGTCGCGGGCTCAATGGTATTCGTGATGCGGCCGCTGAGGCGGCGACACATGGCGGTGTCGGTCTGGAGCGATTGCAAATTTTGATCCATGCCTATGCATTGATCAAAACCCGTGATTTCGGCATATGTGTTGGCCGCACATCTGACGATCAGCTGCGCCCCGAAAGCCGCGCCAAATTCCGCGCGATGAAGCGGGAAATCAACGATATTTTGCAAGGTGTCGTTTCTGAAGGCATGGCCGATGGCTCTATCGCTAAAGGCGATGCGCGTCTGTACGCGTTTACCATAGCCGGGTCGTTGAACTGGATCACCCGGTGGTATGATCCAAGCGGATCAATGACCCCTGAAGACATAGCAGATGGCATGATGGCGATGCTCACTGATGGGCTTGTGCCGCGCGAATAGGGTAGAAGAATAAATGGCAATACCGAAGATATTCGAAGGCTTGAAAGTGCCAGCAATTGCGGCACCTATGTTTCTGGCATCGGGCCCCGACTTGGTGGTTGAAACATGCCGCGGCGGTGTGGTTGGAACATTTCCGGCGCTTAACCTGCGCAGCACAGAGGCTTTTTCTCAATGGTTGGACGCGATTGAGGGCCGGCTTGGGCCGGGTGATGCGCCATTTGGCGTCAATCTCATCGCCCACAAAACCAACCCGCGACTGCAGGCTGATTTGGAAGAAGTTGTGCGTCACAAAGTGCCGCTGGTTATTACCTCGCTGGGCGCTGTGCCTGATCTGGTCGACGCGGTCCATGCTTATGGCGGGCTGGTGTTTCATGATGTGATCAACCGCCGCCATGCTGAGAAAG